>NZ_BAZW01000019.1 GCF_000974365.1 Geofilum rubicundum JCM 15548 | reverse complement strand
CACCGCCACCAACAACGGCCCGAGTAGTGCCTCCGGCGTTTCTGTAACGGGGGGCTTACCGGATGGTTACACCTATGTATCGGATAACGGCGGTGGAGATTACACCCCGGGAACTGGGCCATGGGCTGTGGGGGCTATAACAGCCAGCACAAGTAAAACGCTGGAAATAACAGCCACGGTTAAACCCACAGGCACCTATACCTTTCCTGGAAGCATCACGGGTGGACAAAGTGATCCGACAGCCGGCAACAATACTACTTCAACCACCACAACCCCCACCCCGATTACCGATCTGACACTGGGAGTGGCCGTGGATGAGGAAGAACCCGACGTGGGTAGCAATGTGACATTTACCATCACCGCCACCAATAACGGGCCCAGCAATGCCACCGGTGTTAACGTCTCTGCAATTTTACCAGCCGGATACACCCTAATTTCTCAAACCGGGGGAACCAATTACATACCGGGAACCGGGGCATGGTCAGTGGGCGACTTGGCAGCCAGCACCAATAAGACACTCGAGATCACTGCTTCTGTAAATCCATCGGGCCCCTATGCATTTAATGGGACCATTGCAGGAAGCCAGACAGATCTGATTACTGACAATAACGACGCTTCGACCACCACCACACCCCAACCGATTACCGACTTGGCACTCAACATGGCTGTCGACAATCCCACACCGGATGTGGGTAGTAATGTCACCTTCTCCCTGACTGCCACCAACAACGGACCGAGTAATGCAACAGGGGTTACCGTAACGGCCGCTTTACCGGCCGGCTACACCTACGTATCACATACGGCAGGAATGACCTACAGTTCAGGTTCATGGACGGTAGGCAACCTTGCGGCAGGCACCAATAAGACGCTGGAAATCACTGCCACTGTTAATCCAACAGGTTCCTATACATTTAATGGTACCATTGAAGGCGGTCAAACAGACCTGACTACTGGAAACAACAGTACCTCAACGACAACGAACTCTACAGATATTACTGATCTGGTAATCGATGTGACGGTCGATAATGCGACCCCCAATGTTGGCAGCCATGTGGTATTTACCCTGACTGCCACCAACAATGGGCCAAGTGATGCCTCAGGGGTTAACGTAACAGCTGCTTTACCTGCCGGGTACACCTATGTATCACACACATCAGGCATAGCTTACATTTCCGGCACATGGACGGTAGGCAATCTCACAGCCGGGACAAGCAAGGAACTCAAAATAACTGCCACAGTAAACCCTCCAGCTAACTACCTGTTCAATGCTTCTATTTCCGGGAATCAAAGTGATTTATCGACCGGGAACAACAGCGACCAAATCTCCATCACCCCACAACAAAGCGACCTTATCATTAACATGAGCGCTTCAGAATCTGATCCATTGGTTGGAGAGACCGTTACTTTCACCCTTTCGGCTACCAATGAAGGCCCCAATAACGCTACCAATGTGCTGGTCACTGACCAACTTCCATCGGGGTTTACCCATACTGGAAGTACACCATCCAAAGGTAGCTACAATGCCTCCTCCGGAATTTGGACCATAGGTGCCCTTGCAGTTAATGAAACCGTTACCCTGCAAATATCCTCCTCGGTCAAGGCCCCTGAAACAGGAAATAATTACCTTAATAAAGCCTCCATAACCGGTGATCAGTACGATCCTGATACCAGCAACAATGAGGCGAAAGTTTTGGCTGATCCACAGCAGAGTGATTTATCCATTATAGTAACAGCTGACCAATCGGACTACTACGTTGACAATCAACCGGTTTTCACTATAACCATCGACAACGAAGGCCCTGACGAGGCAAGTGGTTTGGCCATTAATGCAGTGGTCCCTGCGGGCTATTCAGACATTTCAGACATCTCCTCCGGGGGGGTATTGTCCTCCGGCACCATCAGCTGGAGCAACAAAAATCTGAATAATGGAGCAAGTCTTTCTTTGACCTTCAAAGCCACCATTGATCCGCCCCAACAGGCCGCCAACGAGTATCAGGTTGCAGCATTCATTGCGGCCTTCGACCAATTTGACCCGGTTGAGTCCGACAACTCCGCATCCCTTACGCCAAACATTTTAAACACACCACCGGTTGCTAATGCCAATGATGCAACAACCGATGAAGATACCCCCCTAAATGTCAATGCAGCCAATGGTGTTCTGAGCAATGACACAGATATAGATGGGGATCCATTAACCGTCACCCAGTTCCGGGTCAACAGCATGACCAGACCGGCTGGAACAGAACTGACATTCACTCAGGGAAAACTGACCATCCATCCCAATGGAAGCTTTACCTATACACCGGCTTTAAATTTTAATGGCGCTGTCCCCGAAATCTCTTATACTGTTTCAGATGGAACTACCACCTCAACAGGTATCCTGGGCATCACCGTCAACGCCGTGAATGATTCCCCGGTTGTCACCGATGACTATGTATATACAGCAGAAGGCACGCCTGTTAATTACAGCATTCTGGCCAATGACAACGACCTGGCCGATGGATCAGCGGGCGGTCTGGATGGCAACACTCTTAAGATAACCCAAGAGCCCAGTAATGGGACCCTCACGATACTGCAAAACAACCAAATCATTTATTCGCCCCATACCGGATTTTATGGCAACGATGAAGCAGAATATGAAATTTGCGATCTTGGCTACCCCGGCTCCTTGTGCAGAAGTGCAAAAATTTTCTTTTCCGTTGCCCGCCGTTCCCCTATTGCCAACGATGATACGGCTGAAACGGATGAAGACGAAGCGGTTCAAATCGATATTTTATCCAATGATGATGATACCGATATTGACCCGACCACTGTTGAAATAATTGTGAAGCCAAAATATGGCACAGCCAACTATTTGGGTAATGGAATGGTCGAATATATGCCTGATCAGGATTTTAATGGCACCGACTTTTTCACTTATACCGTAACCGACCGGACCAATCTGACCAGTAATGAAGCCAGAGTAGATATTACCATTCACCCGGTGGATGATGCCCCTGTAGCAACAGATGGCTTGTATTCCACACGCGAAAACCAGCCCGTGGTCATTCCTATGAGCGAAAGGGTGAGTGATGCTGACAACAACATCGACTGGAATAGCATCGCCATTGTAGCCCAACCTGCCAATGGACAAGTCACCACTGGTCCCGGAACCGGCGAGGTAAGCTATACACCCGACAACCACTTTTTCGGCACCGATGAATTTCAATTTACACTGAGCGACCTAACCAGCCTGACCAGCAATGTGGCCACAATAAGCATTCAGGTCTCTGATCAGGCGCCAACGGCCGCGGATGATGTGGCCAGCACCAACGAAGACGAAGCGGTGATCATTCATGTGTTAGACAATGATACCGATCCACAAAATGATATAAATACGGCCTCCGTAGCCATTTCCCAGGCACCGCAAAACGGCAGCGCATCTCCCAACGAGGACGGCACTGTCACTTACACCCCCAATCCGGATTATTTTGGGGAAGATTCCTTTTTCTACAAGGTTTGTGACGATATAGACTATTGCGACGAGGCCAGGGTGACCATCACCATAGATCCCGTAAATGACGCCCCTGTAGCTGTGGATGACGAAGTCACTCTCCCCGAAGACACCTCTGTCCTTATTCGTGCTTTAAACAATGATTTTGATGTGGACAACGCCAACGGAGAACTGACACTTACCATTGTAACCCAACCTCTAAATGGTGCCGCCCAATTGGTTTCAGAACCAATTGGCATTCAGTACACGCCCAATGAAAACTATTTTGGTACCGACCAAATCATTTACCGCATCACCGATCCAGATGGCTTGTGGGATGAAGCCACCATCAATCTAAGCATAACCTGGGTCAATGACACACCCTTGTCGGCCAACGACCAATATGGCCCAATTTCCTTGGCAGGGGCCACCCTGGATGTACTGGCCAATGATAGCGATCCGGACGACAATCTGGATCCTTCCAGCCTTTCGATCTATGAAGCGCCAAAAAATGGTACGGCAACGCCCAATCCCGATGGAACGATATATTATTTGCCGAATGAGGACTTCTTCGGAAATGATAGCTTCCTCTATCAGATTTGCGATGAGGAAGGCGCCTGTGCACAGGCTCAGGTATCTTTAAGCGTTATTGCCGGTAACGGCCCGCCCCAAGCCAATAATGATGAATACACCTTATCCGAAGATGAACCTTATTTATTTAATCCCATAGGAAATGATCAGGATCCCAACAACAATATAGATCCATCCACCTCCAAATTATTCAGGCCCCCGAAAACGGGACACTGGAATTTATGGGTGATGATGGAAGTATGCAATACACCCCGGCAGCGGATTTTTATGGCAGCGATTCTTTTGTTTATGAAATCTGCGACACCGGAGACCCGGTTTATTGTGACCAGGCCACCGTCAGCTTTACCATTACACCCGCCAATGATGCACCTCGACCGCTACCTGATTTCTTCAACACCTATGATATGACCACAGTCACTATCCAGGTACTGAACAATGATGCGGAACCGGAAGGTGAAGCCATGTCTGCCTCTTTAACAACGCAGAGTCCGTCCACATTCGGTGAATTTTTCATGAATGAAGCCGGTGAATTTACCTATGAAGCCTACCCCGCAGTTATTGCCAAACAGATACAGTCTATTATCAGGTATGCGATCCCCACAACGCCTGTGCGGAATCCTTCATCGTCATTGAAATCAGCCCCCTGGATACAGACGGAGATGGCATTCCCGATTATCAGGAAAAAGACCTGAACCTCTATAATGGCGATCCCCTGGACCACCATACCATGACTGATTGGCCCGACACCGACGGAGACGGGACGCCTGACTATCTAAGTACGGATTCAGATGGTGACGGTATTCCTGACGAAGTTGAATCTGGCATAATCGATCCATGCGAAGATTTGCCTAGAGACACCGACGGAGATGGCATTCCCGATTATCGGGATCCGGATTCAGATGGCGATGGTGTGCCAGATGCTGAAGAAGGAACCGGCGACTGCGACAACGACGGCATTCCCAATTACCTGGACCCCTTTGATGATTGTGCTGACAGACTGAACGTGCCTTCAACCTTCTCGCCCAACGGCGATGGCGTAAATGATTACTGGGTTATTCAGGGAGTTTCAGATTTCCCGGATAATGAACTGAGTATTTTCAATCGCTGGGGAAACCTCGTATATCAAAAATCACCTTACGATAACAGTTGGGATGGCAGAGCTTCATCCAGTGTTTTTGGTTCGGACGAACTGCCCGAAGGCACCTACTTCTATATTTTAAAAATGAATGAAGAAGTGTACAAAGGAAGTGTATATATCAAAAAATGATGCGGTCAATAAAAAGAAAAAGAATAATGCAAAGACTAAAAATAAGAGCCCTTTTAATACTCTGTTTCACCTGGATGTGCCAGAATAACCTATCGGCACAACAAGATCCGTTGTTAACACAGTACATGTTTAACACCCTGGCATTAAACCCGGCCTACGCCGGAACAAATGGGGTGTTAAGCGCCATGGTAGCCTCCAGGCATCAATGGATGGGTTTTGAAGATGCGCCCACCACACAGACTTTCACGATTCACACGCCCTTTGCCAAAAAGAATTTTGGCACGGGTCTGACCGTGATCCACGACCAAATTGGTCCGGTCACCAACACCTCGGCCTGGTTCGACTATGCCTACCATCTTCGTTTCAACGGAAAGGCCAAACTGGCGCTTGGATTAAAGGGGGGATTTAGCTATTTCCAGAAAGACCTGAGTCAATATATGAATGAAGTCGGTGCCGATGATCAAGCCTATGCAGAAACAACGGAGCCACAATTGCTTCCCAATTTTGGCTTTGGTGCCTATTTGTGGTCGGACCGCTATTACGTGGGCCTTTCAACTCCACGATTGATAGAGAACGAACTGGATGACAGCGACCCATCTTCCACTTTTATTTCAAAAGAAAACCGCTTGTATCTATTAATGGCCGGATATGTGTTTCCACTGGGTGCAGAATTGAAACTTAAACCCTCCTTCATCGTTCGGGCCACTGAGTCTGCTCCCGTGTCATTCGACATCAACCTGAATCTGTTGATAAGAGAAAAACTATGGATAGGGGGCTTCTTCAGACCCGATGAATCCATTGGAGGAATTGTGAAATACCAAATCACCAATCAGTTAAGTGCAGGATATGCCTACGAAACCGGATTAAAAGACCTGGTTTCACAGTTCGGGGATACGCACGAAGTCATGCTCAGCTTTGAATTCAATTTCAGAAAAGAGAAAATTCTCAACCCAAGATATTTTTAAAATGCAAAGAAAACACGCCATCTATATAAAAAACAGCCGTTCCTCTTCCTGCTGGAACCGATCGGGCCTGACAGGTGTATTTTTAATACTTCTGCTTCTGGTCTCCTCTGCAGATATGACCGGCCAAAACAGATTATTAAAAAAGGCCGATGAAGCCTACAGCGAATTTAACTATAACAAAGCCCTTAAAAGGTACCAGAGGGTGGCATCCAAAGGCGATTCCAGATACCATGTAACCAAAAGAATTGCAGACTGTTACCGCCAGTTAAACATGCCTACACACGCCGTTGAATGGTATGAGAAAGCCATCGCCTTCCATGATGTGGATGCAGAGACCTATTATCATCTGGGGTTGGCCTTGCGAACCCTGAAACGCTATGAAGAATCAGATGTCTACCTGGATCGGTTTCACACCATAATGCGCACCCATAAGCCGCGACAAGGATTGTCTGCCGAAGACTATTTATACCACTTACGTTCCGACTCCGGTCGTTTTTCAGTCAGTCACCTCAACATCAATAGTTCCTACTCCGAGTTTGGACCTGCGTTATTGGACAATAAGGAACTCGTTTTTTCATCCAACCGTCCGGGCAAATCCTATATAAGGCATTTGGATACCAGAAACAACCAGCCCTTTTTTGATTTGTACAGCGCTAAGGTGGAGAATGCCACGCAACTCAGCTTCCCACATCCCTTTTTACCAGGCATTAAAACAGGTCTCAATGACGGACCGGTCAGCTTTACCTCAGATGGTCAACAAATGTACATCACCAGAAATATCGACGAAAATCCGGAAGGCGTATCTGAAATGGATGTTTTTGTAGTTAGAAAAAGAGAGGGGAAATGGCAAAAAACACTTTCTTCCCTCCCTTTGAAAATCAAGGGTTATTCCATTGCACATCCTGCTATTTCGCCCGATAACGAAAGGCTTTATTTTTCCTCAGATATGCCTGGCGGGTATGGTGGAATGGACCTGTATTATAGTGAAAGAAGAGGTGGATTTCTTTCCCAGCCTGTTAATTTGGGCCCGCATATTAACACCCCCGGCAACGAGGTATTTCCCTTTATCGATTCAAAAGGAAGACTATTCTTTGCTTCGGATGGATTACCCGGACTGGGCGGATTAGATATCTTTGTAGTGCTGGCCATGGCAGAGGGATTTTCGAATCCACACAACCTGGGACCCGGCATCAACAGCCCCTACGACGATTTCAGCTTAATTTGGAACGAAGCCAACGATGGCGGCTATTTTGCCTCCAACCGACCAGGAGGAATGGGTGAAGATGATCTTTACGCCTTCAAAGCACAAAGTCCACTTACCTTCACACAGGTAAAAGGCACCATCACCAATGAAACCACCGGACAACCAGAAGAAGATGTAAGCATCTCCGTTTTCAAAAATGAAGACATCCCCGTCGCCTCTTTTGAAAGCGATGAGGACGGCTTTTTCTCCATTCATTTGTTAAGCGATGAGACTTATACCGTTCGCTTTCGAAAACGCATGATGCAACCCATTGAAAAAACCATCACACCAGATGAAATGAAAGCATTTGGAATACTTAATTTCAGTTTTGATCTGGCACCCAGATAAAAAAATCGTTAGTTGAAGAATTAAAACTTCTGCAACTAACGATTTTTTATTTAGGTCATCTGTTTAAAAGGGCAAATCATCCTGTGGCTCGGCAGGTGGAATATCCGTCTCTACATATGGAGGCGGAGGAGCCGGCTCTCCCACGCTATTACCATCCGCACTGGCTTCCACACGCCAGGCTTCCAAATTGGTAAAATAATTGACGCGTCCGTCTTTTTCCCATTTTCGCCCTTTAATATTAAAGGATACTTTTAATTTATCACCCAACTGAAAAGGATCCAACAAGCTGCACTTATCCTGAATCGCCTGAAATTTGATCAAATCATTCCAGTCCGGATTACGCTCATTAATCACCTCAATCACAAATTCACGCTTCTTAAAAGAGGCATTGATATCAACCGTGTCTTCTTTAACAATTAAGTTTCCCTCTATTTCAAAATTCATCTCAAATATTTTTAAAATTATGGTCTCATGAAGCTGGCATGAGCGACTTATTCCGCGTCAACAATTACAATCTTATCAATTTTATCACCCGCGCGAATCTGGTCAATCACATCCAGGCCTTCAACGACTTTGCCAAAGCAGGTATGCTGACGATCCAAATGGGCCGTGTTCTTGCGGCTGTGACAAACAAAAAATTGTGAACCACCTGTGTTTCTGCCGGCATGCGCCATACTCAGAACGCCTCGGTCGTGAAATTGATTTTCACCATCCAATTCGCAAGGAATTTCATACCCGGGTCCACCTGTTCCCACTTTAGGATTGCCTGGCTCTCTTGAAAAGGGGCATCCCCCCTGAATTACAAAATCAGGTATCACACGGTGAAAACTTAATCCATCGTAAAATCCTTCTTCCGATAGTTTAATAAAATTCGCCACCGTTCCCGGCGCATCATCATGATAAAATGACACTTTCATCACTCCTTTGGGAGTATGTATTTCTGCACGCTTCATCTTTATTTCTTTTAATTAATCAAACAGGCATCTGCCAAACGCAATAAAAGTTTAAAAATAAGGATAATTACCGTGAGGGACAAAAGTCTTTTAAAAAAATCTTTTTACGTATGCAGCAAGCCAACAAAACCAATATTTCTTACCTTTGTTCTAACTACTAATCTTATGAGAATGATCAAAACACCCGACATATATCAAATCAAAATAGAATTAGCCATTGTATCCCCTACAGTCTGGCGAAGGCTGGAAGTTCCCAACGACCTGTTTTTGCATGACCTGCATAAAGTTATACAAACATCCATGGGTTGGGAAAATGCCCATTTGCATCAATTCCTCAAAAACGAACGAATTTTTGGCATAGCCGATGATGAACCGGAACTTTCTGACCGGTTTATGGATTATACGTCCATACGCCTGATGGACCTCTTGAAGAAAAAGGGCGACAGCATGCAATACATCTATGATTTTGGTGACTATTGGCAACATGAAATCATTCTTGAAGGCATTCATGCCCCTGATAAGAGCCACTATTACCCCATATGCACAGCCGGAGAACGCAATTGCCCGCCTGAAGATTGCGGAGGCCCTTCGGGCTATCAGGAAATGCTTAAAGTCCTGAATCATCCGGGGCACCCCGACCGGGAAGCATTGATTGACTGGCTGGATGAGGACTGGGAACCTGAGGAGTTTGATTTGGATTATACCAACAACTTGTTACTGGAAGATGATTTTGGCTGTCTGCCCATGATCGAATAAAAAAAGCGATTGTCCCGGTGGACAATCGCTTTTTTTTATTACCTATCAACCTAATGACCTATCGACCTAAACACCTACTCAATACCCAAAAGTTCCACTTCAAAAATAAGCGTTTCATTGGGACCAATAGCTGATCCGGCGCCCTGTTCTCCATAAGCAAGGTGTGAGGGAATAAACAGTTTCCACTTAGAACCCACCGGCATCAACTGTAAAGCTTCGGTCCATCCGGCAATCACTTGGTTAATACCAAAAGTAGCAGGTTCTCCGCGTTCAACAGAACTGTCAAACACCTCCCCATTGGTCAGGGTGCCATGGTAGTGACACAGAACACGATCTGTAGCAGAAGGGCGTGGGCCGGTACCTTCCACCAAAACTTCGTATTGCAAACCACTTTCAAGAACGGTCACCTCAGGACGCTGGGCATTTTCAGCCAGGAATTCGTCAGCATTGGCGGCATCAGGTGATGACAATTGCTGTGCCTGCTTCTCCTGTTGCGCTTTTTCAAAAGCACCCCGGAGATAGACATCAGCACTCATTTCATCAAAAGCAGATATCCCGTAGGCCAACTCATTTATAAAGGCCGCTTTAAAAATGTCCTTATTCAAACCACCAAACTGATCTTCTCTAAACTCAAAATAAGAATCATTAACACCCACATTAGAGAAAAGTTGAGCAGCTGCTTCCACATCCAATGAATCAAAGGCGGTTTGGTTAATCATTTGTTTAAATTGTTGCGCCTCCAAAAAACCCAGAGCGTAACTGACACTATCCAGCTCATTTTCCATTTCAACTTTGCCAGCCCCTGGGACCTTTTGATTACAGGCTGTACTAAACCCAACAAGAGCTATAACAACTAAAGAATAAACGATACGTTTCATAAATTTTACATTTTGTTTGTTAATTATTTCTCAATAGCCAATAATTCGACTTCAAAAACAAGACTGGCATCCGGACCAATAACGCCACCTGCACCATGACTTCCATAAGCCAAATCGGAAGGTACGTAAAGACGCCATTTAGAACCCACCGGCATCAGCTGCAGTGCTTCAACCCATCCCTGGATAACCCCATTCACAGGAAAAACTGCAGGCTCTCCCCGCTGAACGGAACTATCAAAGACAGTACCATCTATCAGTGTTCCGTGGTAATGACATTGAACCTTGTCATTGGCATCCGGAATTTCCCCATCACCGGATTTAAGCACTTCGTATTGAAGTCCGCTTTCCAGCGTCACAACGCCTTCTCGTTGACCATTTTTTGTGAAAAAGCCAGCGGTCTCCTGGCGACTCGCTTCCTGCATCTTTTCCTGAATGGCTTTAAAATGATTTTGCAACAACTGATTGGCTTCATCCATACCCATGGCAGGAATTTCTTCTTCTAAAATCGATTTGAGACCTCTCAAAAAATCATCATATTCCAATTTTTCCAAGCCTGAGGTACTCAGACTTTGGGCAATATTCATACCTAATGCATAACTAATTTTATCCATGTGCTGTTCTTCGTTTAAAAATTTGCCGAAAGTTACAATAAAATTTTGGACCCACCGACTCCTTCGATTATTCCTTGGTGGCCCGCAGCATTTCTCTTTTTCCGGGTGGTCCGGGAATGCGCTCCACCTCAAAACCGGCCGCCTGCATCGACCGGCGTACGGCACCTTTGGCTGAATAGGTTGTTAAAACACCACCATGCGACATCTTATTAAAAATGTTTCTAAAAATGGTATCCGTCCATAGTTCCGGTTGCTTTTCGGGTGCAAAAGCATCAAAATAGACCAAATCATAGCGGGTTTTGAACTCAAAATCACACAAATCAACCTTTAATTTGGTCAATAAAAAATCATCTTGAATGACCATTTCTTGATCCCAGACGCCTGCATGCATGGCAGAGAAATGACGAAGCACCCTTTCTCCGCCCAACAATTGCGGATAATTAATCAAAGCTGTCAAGTCAGGGTCCACCGGATACTTCTCGAGTCCATGGTAATGAATGATGCCCTCGGGTTTATGAATCCATGTCAACAAAGCATTTAAACCGGTGCCAAAACCTATTTCCAAAATATTCAGGGCCGACTTAGGCCTGACATTCTTCAGGCCGGCTTCAATAAAAACATGCATGGATTCCTGAATGGCACCATGAAACGAATGGTAGTGCTCATCCAGATCAGCTCTGTACAAAGTGGAGCTACCATCTTCTGATATTCTCAATTCAGGACGCATGTATCAACTTTTAATGACATTCAATAATCTTTTATTCTTTACTAATAACCGTATTTTGTCGCAAGCGGGAGGGCAACAATACAATCCAACGACTCTTTTTGGAAGGGTGTCGGCTCCATCCCCCTTGCTTTAAAACCAGCCAAAACCATAAGGGCAACAGCGTGCCCTTGAACACGCTCGTTAAAGAGATGGCTCCCCAGATACCAAAAAGGCCATAGGCCGAAAAAGCCATTAACAACCAGGCTAAGGGAATCCTCAATCCTGTAAAAACAATACCTGTCAGAGATGGCGGAATGGTTTGACCAATTCCGTTAAATGCCCCCCTGGTAGTAATCTCATAAATCATAAAGACCTGAGAAATGGCCAAAATGTATAAATATACCGCCCCCAGGTGTTGAGAATCAGGATCGCTCAAAAAAACAGAAAATATAGACTTGCCAAACAGAAGAAAAACAGCCGTGACAGCAAGGCCCAATACGGTGCCTATGAGCAAAGTGTATTGATATCCTTTGCGAATGCGTTCCCAATTGCCAGCTCCATAATTTTGTCCGGTAAAACTTCCCAGCGCCGTAGCAAATCCGGTAGAAGTCATCCAGGAAATGGCTTCTATTTGTCCGCCAATACTTTGTACAGCAATGGCGATGGCACCATATTCGGCCACCATGCGGGCAATAATCATGGCAAAAAAGGCAAAAAGAGCGCTCTCCGAAGCCACCGGGATCCCCAGACTAAAAATTCTTTTTGAGATGACCTTGTCGAACCTGAATTGTCCCAAATGAAGCGCCACCATTTCCTGAACGCCGACAAAGCGCACCACAAAGATCAAAAACACCAGTAACTGAGACAAAAATGTAGCCCAGCTGCGCCTGAAACACCCATCTCGGGAAATATCCACCAACCAAAAATCAAAACCGGATCCAGAATCAAATTGAGCAGCACCCCCGCTGTCATGTACAAAAAGGGAGAACGACTGTTACCCATCCCATTGTATATTCCGGCAAAAGTAGGATTAACAAAAGTAAACAGGAATCCCAGTGAAACGATACGTAAATAAAGGCTACCATCACTATTGACAACCGAAGAAGCGATGCCAAAAACGGAGATCAGTTGAGGGGCCCAAATAAAAGAGATGAGGGCATAAACCAGAGAAATGATAAGTGCCCAAAAAAGGGCATGCCGGATAAAGCGCAAAGCAGTGGAAGGCTCCTTTCGACCCAGTGCCTGAGAGACACCCACTTCAGCTCCCACACGGGTAATCAACAACAGCGAAAACCCAAACCAAACATAAAAACCGGCTACACCAACAGCTGCCACCGCATCCTCCCCTACTCTGCCCAACCAGATCATATCGGTCAAGCTGTAAGTCATTTGCATAAATGACGCCCCTATGGTTGGCAAAGCCAATCTGAACAAGTGGCTCAAAATAGGACCTTGCGTTAAATCCGTTGGACTATTTTTCATAGAACACTTGTCCCCCTTACAATAGGTCGCTAGATTATTAGGTCGTTAGGTATTAGGTAAGAGCAAGTCCTTAATTATAAGTCAATGACGCATACAGGCGACAGTGTCATAACTACTTATAAATTAAGCAAATAAAAAAGTTTAACGAACTATTGCCTTAGAAACGATTTAAATTTTGTTTACAGATTAAAACTTGATATCATAAAGATCTTTACCGTCCTTTGTAAAAGTTTCCACGTTCATATCGGTCAAGGGATGACTCCTCATTCTTTCCAGGATTTCAAAACTCACCGTTACAGAATAACAGCCGGTCAATGTCACCCGATGCACCTGATCAACCGTTTTAAAACTAGCACCAAGTACCTTCGTCGGCATCTTATAGTCTGTAAAACTCTTGACAATATCTCTGACCACCTCAATACCGTGAGAAGAAATATTATCCAAACGACTCACATACGGCGCCACGTAGTTGGCGCCGGCCCTGGCAGCCACAATGGCCTGCAAATGCGTGTAAACAGCGGTTGCCGTCACCTTAATGCCACGCTTCTTTAACATGGGAATGGCTCTGTAACCTTCCTCAGACACCGGGATTTTGGCATAAAAATTCACATTCTCTCCAACAAACTTCCGATAAGCTTCTGCTTCCGCCACCATTTTTTCGGCAGTGGTACTCAGCATCTGAACGTGCAACATTTTATCGCCCACCAACTTAACCAGTTCCGGCAAAATTTTAGACAAAGGCTTTCCTTGTTCAGCAAGAATGGTGGGATTGGTGGTAACGCCCTCAAGCGGAAAATAGGAAAAGAGCTTTTCAATTTCCTTCAGATTGGCAGTATCGGCTAAAAACAACATAGTACTGAATTTTATAAAAGTGGATAATAAAAAAACCAGCTCAAAATTAGCTGGTTTTTTTATGAATACATTCAGAAAAAAGGTAATTTTTCATTATTCCTTCATAGTTGGCTGGCTTTTTTCGGCCAGTTTATTCACTCTTGGCTGAACAAACCACAGTCCCACAGGAAACAGAATGAGCCATATAAACTCAGCCGTAAACCTATCAAAAGATACCACCTTATTCAATTCTGCCGTTTTAATCACCTTAGCAACAAAATAAAAACAATAAAACTGACTAACCATGAAAAGGATTTCCAACGGAATCACAAAAACCAACAGGCCGGTTAAGACATTGGCCATAGAAAACTGGCCCATGCCCAAAATGGTGGCCCCCCAGAGCCAAAAAATCAAAACCAGAAGAATTATGGCGACGGGTACCGCAATGAAAAACCTAAAAGTCCCATTTGAGAAAAAAGAAGAAATATTAAGTTGTTTGAAGAGTTGATGCCCCACCGACCACATCCAGAAGTAGATGACCATTTGCGAAAGGACTACGGCAATAGGAATAACAAAGAAAAAATAAGCGCCATTCAACACGTACATAGGAACAAACAATCCGGAAATTAAAATCAAAAGGGGAATGACAAATACAGCTAAAAACAATTGCCAGCTTTTGGCCAATAAAATTCGCTTCATGAAGTTCAGTTATATGTGTTTATACGACTCATTAAATACCCGAAAGCAGGGACATCCTTATTTAACGGAAAAATCAGGCATCGGTTACAAAAAAATGAAGTTAAAAATATTCGTTTATTTTACCATTTGATAAAAAAAAGCCTATCTTTAACTCGCTTATTAATATTTTAAATACCTTAGAATGAACATTTTCGTTGGCAGCTTACCCTTTAGAACGGAAGAAGCTGAATTAAAAGAGCTGTTTGAGGCTTATGGTGAAGTAGCATCCGCACGGATTATCACTGACAAATTCTCAGGCAGAAGCCGGGGTTTCGGCTTTGTAGAAATGCCAGATGACGCAGCAGCGCAAAAGGCCATTGATGAACTGAACAATTCAGAGATTGATGGACGTGCCATCGTTGTTAACAAATCAGAAGAACGCAAAGAAGGTGACAGACGTCGTCCTTCCGGCGGTTCAGGCGGTAACAGAGGTGGATTTGGTGGTGGCGGAAGCCGCGACGGCAACAGAAGAAGTGGCGGCGGCGGCTTTAATCGTGACGGGGGTAACAGAAGGGAATACTAATCCAAATCTGTCAAACGAAAAGAAGGAATGGGTGCTCCAAGAAAGCCACCTTACTATATAATTCTTATTAAGAAGACGTTACAGTTTTAAACTTCAGCGTTTTCTTTCAAAGACTTAAGTAAATCTT
The DNA here is from genome assembly GCF_000974365.1 of Geofilum rubicundum JCM 15548. Taxonomy (GTDB): domain Bacteria; phylum Bacteroidota; class Bacteroidia; order Bacteroidales; family Marinilabiliaceae; genus Geofilum; species Geofilum rubicundum. The sequence continues at coordinate 50,352 of NZ_BAZW01000019.1, read as the reverse complement.
TTTGATCCCTTAAAAGGGGGCTGACCTGCCGGTCAGCCCTTTTTTATTCACAACCAGGGCATACTTCGCCCTTAAATTCAATGGCCACGGTGGGATGATCAATTCCATAATTCCGAATAATTCGGTCCGCTTCTTTACGAATACCTTGCTGAGCAAGTCCGGAGGCATCACCATCCACCACAACATGGATACTTAACACATGGTAATTGCCATCCAAACTCCAGATGTGCGTATCATGCACTTCATGGATGCCATCCACGGTCAGCAGCTCCTCCTCCATTCCTGACTTATCAAAATCAGAAGGGGTGGTTTGTAAAAAAACGCCTAAAATCTTCCGCATATTTCCAAATACATGGAAAAGGATATAAATGGCCACTCCAATGGATAACAGGGGATCGATCCAAAACCATCCGGTGTAATGAATGATAATACTGCCTATCAACACAGCTACCCATCCCAAAACATCTTCCATCAGGTGAAGCATGACCGCCCTGTTATTGAGAGAAGCATTGCCGCCCTTTAATCGCAAAACCGCCAGGCCGTTAAAAAGGATCCCCAAAAGCGCCATCCACATCATTCCTTTGGCCATCACCTCTTCTGGTTCAAATAAGCGCGGAATGGCTTCCCTGAGTATGATAATACTGCCGGCAAAAAGTATCAAACTGGTGAGCAAAGCGCCCAAGGTTGAGAAACGTCGGTAACCATAGGTATAACGGTTATCCCGGCCCTTTTCAGCCACCTTTTCAAGCCATAAAGCACTACCAATGGCCACCGTATCACCCAAATCATGGACTGCATCAGAAAGGATGGCCATAGAATTGGTAAGAGCTCCGCCAACAAATTCGATTATGGTAAAAAAGAAGTTGAGCGCAAAAGCCACCTTCAGGCGCATTCTTACCTTACCCGCTTCCTCAGGCTTTTCTTTAGAGTGATGATGATGATGTCCCATTTTTTCAAGTTTACCCTACAAATTAAGACAAAACAAAACGACCGTGCAATATCCAAAAATAAGGAGTTCTGACAAAAAAACGCCACCGATCAGTTAATAAAACTCATCGATGGCGTTTCAAAACCACTTAAACAATAAAAAAAAATCAGAGAATGGTCATGGACCAGTTTTCGTTATTCAACTTAATAGCAGATTTCTTTAATACTTCTTTAAAATAGAAATCATTGGTAAAACCTGCATCCTGTAATTCCCAACCTGCTGCAAAAGCATACTCTGAAGGCGCATTTTCGGTTAACTGCAAGGCCGTTAAATGCGTTTCAATGACGCCCTCACCACTTTCAGGGGCCGCTTTATAATGCAGAAACTGATCGTCCGGGATAAGAACGCCAAGTCCAAGAATCTCCTCATTAAAACCCTGATTACCATAGGTACCAAAAATCTTAACCCCTTCATAGGTCTCTTCAAAGACAGGTAGTTCATGCATGTCAACAATTCCGGTATAAAGCATCTCATCCCCCTGCAAGTCCTCTACCCATACCTGACTGCGGTAAAAATGATCACCGGCATATATGGAAATCCGGTGAACCACATCATAGGTCCGATCGCCGGCAGGCACGCCATTAAAGGTCAGGTCAAAAACCGAACGAACGGGCCCCTCACTGATCAAATGAAAACCAGCCGCTTCAGCTGGCCCCACCCGGTAAATCTCGTCACCAATCCCAATGGCAATGGCACCGGCACCTAAGGAATTACCCACTTTCAAAATATCCATGCCCCATTCATCGAGTTCATGGTAATTCTGATCATTGATACCCGCCTTATCCAAAACCATTTCACTGGTGCGCTTTCCAAAGATATCCATGCCATTACGGGCGTCATAATAGTTACGAAAGCCAACCACATCGTTTTCCCAGGCCGGTCCTTCCATTTGATATATGGCCGAAATGGTGGGACTGTCCGTTGACTTTAAACGGGCCTCATCGCTTACTTCCTGGTCAGGCGACTCCTTGCGGGCAAATCGGACATTGGTCAAATGAGTCATTTCTCCCAGAGTCGATTCATCCACTACTTCAAAACTCAATTGCAGCAATTCATCCTGGTTAAAGTTGGCCTGAAAAACCAACTCATCCCACTGGCCATCTCCGTCAACATCGTCCAGCTGCGAAATAAGCAAGCGCTCTCTTTGATCTGTTACCTTGATGGCTGAGTTGTCCGTCCATTCACCCTTTAGCAGGGAATCTACGGTGGATCGTTCCACCACAAAGGACTTGCCCAACACCGGCTGGTTGTGCGGATTCTGAACTTCAAGAAGCGGCCCGTCAGGCGTCAGGCAAGAGGTGGCTATAACTACCACCATTAAAAATAAAATTGAAATTTTCGATTTCATAATGGTTATTTTAGAATAATAGTTCGTTACTGAATATCATGAGTATAATTTTACCTCTCAACCTAACGATCTATTGTTAGAAGTGTTGGAATTATAAATCATTCTCGCCCTTCACATAGCCGAAGTTGGCCAAAATACCACCATCCACGTACAATACGTGTCCATTCACAAAATCACTGGCTTTAGAGGCCAAAAACAAGGCAGCGTTACCAACATCTTCAGGCTCTCCCCAACGACCGGCAGGTGTGCGCGTCATCACCAAATCATTGAAAGGATGGTTACCTTCACGGATTTCGGCTGTCTGCGAGGTAGCAATGTAACCGGGTCCGATACCATTGATCTGCAAATTGTACTTGGCCCACTCACAAGTCATGTTGGATGTCAGCAACTTAAGACCACCTTTAGCAGCAGCATAGGCAGAAACAGAGTTACGTCCATACACACTCATCATGGAGCACATATTAATAATTTTTCCTGAGCGCTTTTCAATCATTTTGGGAGCCACACGTTTGGCAACAATCAATGGGGCTACCAGGTCCACATCAATCACTTGACGGAAAGTATCCATGGGCATGTCCAAAATTGGAATACGCTTAATAATTCCAGCGTTATTCACCAAAATGTCGACAGATCCCACTTCCTTCTCAATTTGAGAAATCCCCTTATCAACCTCCTCTTCCTTGGTCACATCAAAAACAAGCGTATAAACATCTATGCCGTCTTTCGCATATTCTGCTTTACAAGTTTCCAGACGCTCCTTGGAAAGGTCGTTGACACAAACTTTAGCTCCGGCTTGTCCCAGAACTTTTCCAATGGCCATACCAATACCGTGTGTTCCACCGGTAATAAGGGCTACTTTCCCTTTCAGGTCAAATAATTCGTTTATCATTTTTATAATATTTAGTCGTTAATATAATTGTTCATTATTGTTTTGCAAATCACTGATTTTAAATGACTTGCACTTATTGATTACAGAGACATAACTTGCTGAATATCACGGATTTAATTTTACCTATCCTCCTAATAATCTATTGACCTAACGGTCTATTATAATAAATTCTTCACGTAAAGGTGTAAAACAATCAATAATTCTTACATGCTTGGTTAAACGCTGTATGGTGTGTGGCACATCCGACTTCATCGCAAACATATCACCGGCTTTCAGATGGACAGGTTCTTCATCGCCCGCCCATAAAAGCACTTCCCCCTCAGCCATGAACGAAACCTGCTCATGCACATGTTGATGAAAGGGATCGGCAGACGTGGTGGGACCGTCGTAAAAATCGACCACCACCAACATCAGATGATCTGTATGAATGATACGCCGCTCAATCCCCTCAGCTACTTTAGTAACAGCGGCATCTTCATATTTCTGAAAATAATCTGCCAGCATAGTTATCTCAATTCAGATGGTTTACGGCCATCCATGTCGCCATAATCCAGGTTTTCGCCTGCCATACCCCAAATAAAGGTGTAATTGGCTGTACCAGCAGCACTATGAATACTCCAGGAAGGAGAAATAACCGCCTGATCATTCTTCATCCAAATATGCCGTGTTTCCTCAGGCTGTCCCATAAAGTGACAAATCACCTGCTCATCGGGTACTTCAAAATAGAAATAAGCTTCCATTCTGCGGTTGTGGGTATGAGGGGGCATGGTATTCCAGACGCTGCCTGGCTTCAATTCCGTCATTCCCATTTGCAACTGACAGGTTTCCACCACACTGTTCACCAAAAGCTTATTGATCTGGCGGTGGTTAGCTGTTTCAAGACTTCCCAGGACAGCCACTTCCGCATCGGCCAGGGTCACTTTTTTATTGGGGAACTTTTTATGGGCCGGGGCCGAATTAATATAAAGTTTGGCCGGCTTGGCTTCATCTTCAGAGAAAAGCACCACGTCCGTATTTCCACTACCCAAATAAAGGGCCTCTTTGTAGCCCAGTTTATATTCCTCTCCATCCGCTTTAATGAGGCTGGTCCGCCCACATTAATGATGCCCATTTCCCTGCGTTGAAGGAAAAATTCGGCCTTCAATTCCTCAAAGGGCTCAATGGCAGAACCCTCCTTGCCAGGCATGGCTCCACCAACAATTAAACGGTCGTACATGGAGTACACCATTTTCACTTTTCCTTTTCTGAATAGATCCTCCACTAAAAAATCATTGCGAAGTCTATCTGTATCATAACTTTTGGCATCGGCCGGATGGGCCGCATACCTTAATTCCCAATCCATCATAATTCTAATTTTTAATGGTTTAAAATTCAATTACTTAAAATAACGCTTTAAATCTCTTTTGGCAAGTTGAAAAACTTTCACCGGCTGAGGTGCCATCTCCTCGGCCTTTTCTCCGCCGTCGCCCTGGCCTACCTTCTGGACAAACAGACTGAGTTCACCGCTGTTCCGCCACAATTCCGTATCAAAGGAGGGTTCCCATTGCCCGACTTCCAAATCCTCAACCACCCTTGTGGTCCAACTCATCACAGCCCCGGTGGCAGCGGAAGCCAATACAATGCGATTGTCCGCCTCTTCATCCCGGTAAACCAAATAAAATCGTGTACCAGTAGAGGTTTCCTCTGCCAACAATTGAGGCCTGCTCATGGGAATACGTCGGGTTCCACCTCCGCCGAGATAAAAGGGCGTTTGGCGCTCAGAAGCCTGACTTCGTTGCCAAGATCCATTTTGATGGTAGACCACAAAATACTGCGGCACAGAATCACCCTGAGCCGTCCAGTAAGTGGCAATGGCCGGATTACCCGCTCCGTCTGTAGTAATGGAGGTTTGATTAATCAGGCTGCTCTTTTGTGGTATCTCCCAAATGACTTCAGAACGCTCGTAAGTTACCGGTACTTCCAGTGCTTCACCTTCCGAGGTCTCCCAGGATACGCCGCCATCGGGCGAGTAGGCATAGCACAGATTGTGATTGGTAGAAACATCCCAGGTGTCGCGCCATACCCACGAAAGATGTATGCCACCGGCATTATCTACCGACATTTGCCAATAAGCATTCCGCTTACCTTCACCACTCACCAGGTTGTCATGCACCCGACTCCAGGTTTGATTTTCGAGGTCGTAACGGTTCAGAACAATATTTCCGGCTCCTGAGGCTCCGTAGCGGTAGACAAATAACAGATCTCCATCCGGCAGGGTGTAAAACTCGGGATAGGTCACTCCGTCATCTTCAAAACCATCCACCATATTTAATTTAGGGCCCAATTCCAGACTACCCGGTGCTACTGAACGGGCGTAATTCAATGGCCCGCCGTGATGGTCCCAGGACACGTGTAAATAACCATTGCCATCCACCATAATACTTATAACATTGTGGGCATCCCATACATTCCCTTTGTAGGGTGTCACTTGTAACTCCCATTCATCACTGTTAAGGGTCCGCTTACCCAAAACCATTTGGCCGGTACTATCGTAATAGGAGATATACTGATGTGTCGCATCCGACACCAGTGAGTTTTTCCTGAAAATAGTCGCATTCACCGAGGTTTTGGACCAGCCGGGTCCCACCTCCGAAATCATTGGTCTGCTGTTACATGATGTTACCATCAAAGTAACCATCAGCAGCATCCATCCAAAACCAGTCTTCATATACATTAATGATTTATCCATAATATGACCTTACTTATTGTTCACCGTGGCCCGCATAGACGACTCTCTGACAAGCAATCTGACGGGCACCACCTCTTCCTGATCCATCCCGGTCATGATCTGACCACCGATGACTCTTATCAGTGCATTGGCCGCCCGGTGCCCCATGTCATAAGCATTTTGCTCAACAGTTGTTAACTGCGGCGTTATAAAGCCGGCAAAAGGCTCATTGGCAAAACCAACCACGCCCATATCCTCCGGCACCCTCAAACCACAATCATGGATGGCTTGAATCGTTCCTACTGAAGCAAAGTCGCCGGCACAAAAAAAAGCATCTACCCGATGTTGTTTCACTAATTGCAAGGCTTTTTCATAACCGGTTTCCCGGGTAATGGCGCCCTCAAAAACCAATTCGTCAAAATCCAAAGAAGCCTCTTCCATGGCATACCTATATCCTCTGTGCCGCTCACTGTAAACATTCACTCCCAAAGACCCGGTCAGGTGGGCTATCCGGGAATAACCGCCCCTTATTAAATGCTTGACAGCCATGTAGGCGCCTGAAAAATTATCATTCACAATCCGCGGACCAGGCACTTCCTTATTAACCCGGTCAAACTGCACCACAGGAACGCGTTCTTCTGTAGCCTTGCGGGCCATTTCAAAATCAACGGTCTCCATGGCATGGGACATGATGATTCCGGCTACCCTGTTTTTTAACAAGACCTGAAGGGCCTGGTTTTCCAGTTCGGATTTTTCATGACTCTGGCATATCAGCAAATTGTAACCTGCCGGGTTTAAAATCTCCTCAACAGCACTGATGACATGGCTAAAAAAATGACGATTGATACGCGGGACCAACATTCCTATGGTGTCACTTTTGCCACGCCGCAATGAAGATGCCACAATATTGGGCTGGTAACCCATTTCCAATGCCTTTTCCTGCACCCGCTTCCGGGTGGATTCACTCACCCGAAGATTTCCTGCCAATGCTCTGGAAACAGTGGATGGCGTTATTCCGAGTGATCGGGCAATGTCTATTATGGTGGTACGCTTCATCCCGCTTTTTTTATTTACAAATACAAAAATACAAACGATTGCACAAAAAACACAATTTACGAACAATAATTTTCTTCCTCGACAATAAGATATTCTGAACCAGGCATTCTTTTGAAGAAAATCCCGCGAGAAGATCTGCTTCAGAAAGATCATCATTTTATGTTGATTGACTGATGATTAACAAAAAACACACCTTATTTGGGTAAAATAACACCTATGAATAATTCAAATAAATTTGGAAAAATTTACAAGTCACCGTATCTTCGTGTTCGTTAACGACAATAAACAATTATGGGAAAATTTATTCATGAAGACTTCGCTCTAGAAGGCAAAACAGCACAAAAGCTGTATCACGATTTTGCAGAAAAACTGCCCATTGTAGATTTTCACTGCCACCTTTCACCCCAATTAATTGCCGAAAACCACCAGTTCGAAAATCTGGGAAAAATCTGGCTGGAAGGCGACCACTACAAATGGCGCGCGATGCGCACCAATGGAGTAGATGAGACGTATTGCACCGGCAATAAATCATTTCGTGAAAAATTTCAGAAGTGGGCCGAGACGGTTCCTTCCACCATAGGCAATCCCTTGCATCACTGGACACATCTCGAACTGGCACGCCACTTTGAAATTTACGATTTACTCTCTGCTTCCAATGCTGGTCGCATATATGATCAGGCCACTGAAATGCTGCAGCAGGATGAATTCAGCACCAGAAACCTGCTTCAGAAAATGAATGTGAAGGTGGTCGGCACCACCGATGATCCGGCCGACTCGCTGGAACACCACAAAGCCCTTAAAGATTTCACCGTTAAGGTGCGTCCGACTTTCCGGCCGGATAATGTTTTAAAAACAGAAAACACCACAGCTTTCATCGCTTATATTGAGAGACTGGAAGCGGCCTCAGGTAAGTCGATTGATTCATTGGAGGACATGATCACGGTTCTGGATGAGCGCCATGACTACTTCGACAAAATGGGCTGCCGCGCTTCTGATCACGGACTGGACCGGCTTTATTATACCGCAGATTTTCAAACCGGAGCAGATGCTTCCTTTAAAAAACTGATGGCCGGTGAAGCGCTTAACCCCGAAGAAACAGAAGGGTACCGCACCTATGTCATGTACGAATTGTGTAAAATGAACCACAAACGTGGCTGGGTACAACAATTCCATCTGGGTGCCATGCGTAACAACAACACCCGCATGTTCAACAGTCTGGGTGCTGATGTGGGCTTCGACTCCATCGGAAACCCTCAGGATGCGAACAAGATATCACGATTTTTGGATTTACTGGACACTGAGGACAAACTGGCCAAGACCATATTATACAACCTGAATCCATCCGACAATGAAATGTTTGTCACCATGCTGGGCAACTTTCAGGATGGTAAAACACCGGGGAAAATTCAATATGGTGCCGGCTGGTGGTTTCTGGATCAGAAAGTAGGCATGGAAAAACACCTCCGGGATTTATCCGTGCTGGGATTGACTGCCCGCTTTGTGGGTATGGTGACGGATTCAAGAAGTTTCCTTTCCTACCCCAGACATGAGTACTTCCGTCGCATTCTTTGCAACTATTTGGGCACTGAAGTCGACAAAGGCTTAATTCCCAATGATCAGGAACTGCTCAAAACCGTTGTGGAAGATATCTGCTACCACAACCCCATGAGGTATTTTGAATTTTAAGTCATTAATTAAATAATAATCATCTATCTAAATCAAAGTATAATGACACCTAGAGTTGTTTCGTTTGGAGAAATTATGTTGCGGCTTTCAACGCCCGGCTATCAGCGTTTTGCACAGGCTACCTCATTTGATGCCTGTTATGGTGGCGGCGAGGCCAACGTGGCTGTATCACTGGCCAATTATGGCTTGATTCGTCCTTTGTAACGGCCTTGCCTAAAAATGACATGGGCCGTGCCTGCCACATGGAATTAAAAAAATATGGCGTTGACACCAAAGATATCGCCTTTGGGGGCGAGCGTTTGGGTATCTATTTTCTGGAAACCGGAGCGGTGGCCCGTGCCAGCAAAGTGGTTTACGATCGTGCGCATTCCGCCTTTTCACAAGTTGAAAAGGGTCAGTTCGACTGGGACCAGATTTTTGAAGGGGTTTCATGGTTTCACTGGACCGGTATAACACCAGCGGTATCTCAGGGTGCCGCTGATGCTTGTCTGGAAGCCATTCAGGCTGCCAACAAAAAGGGCATTACCGTGTCCACCGACCTGAACTACCGAAAGAATCTTTGGAATTATGGCAAAAAGGCCAGCGAAGTAATGCCTGAACTGGTGGCTGGCTGCGATGTGGTTCTGGGCAACGAAGAAGATGCAGAAATGGTATTGGGCATCAAGCCGGAAGGCATTGACGTAACGGGCGGACATGTGGAGGCAGAAGCCTACAGAAGCGTTTCCCAGCAAATCATGAAGCGCTTCCCGCGTGTCAAAAAAGTCATCACAACCCTGCGGGGTTCTGTTAGCGCCAATCACAATTCATGGTCGGGTGTATTGTACGATGGTAAAAACCTGTACACGGCGCCTACCTACCAAATCACCCATATTGTTGACCGTGTAGGTGGAGGCGACTCGTTTATGGGTGGCTTAATTTATGGCTTACTGACTTACACCAACGATGACGAAAAAGCCTTGCGTTTTGCCACGGCAGCTTCCTGCCTGAAGCATACCATTAATGGTGATTTCAACCAGGTAACCGTTGAAGAAGTAGAAAAATTAATGGGCGGTGATGCCTCCGGACGGGTTTCAAGATAATTTAGGCCTAAGTGTCAACATCGCTTGAAGAAAGCCTGTTTTTCTATCGGTCTCTTGCTGGTATAGAGGAAAACCGGTAAACACAAAGCATTGAAGTACTAACATGATCCGGTTGAATGGACCAGAGTGTCCATTCAACCGGCATTAATAAATAAAATAATGGCAAAATATAATCGCAGTGAAGTATTTGCAGCATGAAGGAAACCGGCGTGGTGCCGGTATTCTTTCATGCAGATCTGGACACCTGCAAAAATGTAGTTAAAGCCTGTTACGACGGCGGTATCCGTGTCTTCGAATTTGTCAACAGAGGCGACTTTGCACACGAAATTTTCAGTGAATTGAACAAGTACGCACTGAAAGAATTGCCCGGCATGATTCTGGGCGCAGGTTCGCTGGTAGAAGCAGGCACCACTGCCTTATACATTCAGGCCGGTGCCAATTTTATTGTGTCTCCGCTGTTGAATGAAGAAATGGCCAAAACATGTAACCGCAGAGGCGTGGCCTGGTCCCCCGGTTGTGGAACCATTTCTGAAATCAGCAAGGCCCAGGAACTGGGTGCTGAAATCGTCAAATTATTCCCAGCCTCAGAAATAGGTGGCCCTTCATTCGTAAAAGCGGTCAAAGGCCCCATGCCATGGACCAACATTATGCCCACCGGAGGGGTGGACACTTCAGAAGCTAACCTTAAAGGCTGGTTCAATGCGGGCGTTACCTGCGTAGGCATGGGTTCCAACTTGTTCCCCAAAGAGATCATGGATAGTGGCAACTATGCGGCCCTGACCGACAAAGTAAAAGTGTTAATGGAAACCATTCAAAAAGTAAAAAAATAGACAATTATGACAGCCCCTGTTAAAGAATTAAATCTAAATGGAAAAGTGGCAGTGGTAACCGGTGGTGGTGGAGTTATTTGCTCCACCATGGCCAAAGCCCTGGCAAAACATGGTGTAAAGACCGCCATTTTGGACCTCAATCTGGAAGCTGCCCAAAGGGTAGCTGAAGAAATTAAATCTGAAACCGGTATTGAATCCATCGGATTCTCAGCCAACGTATTGGAGCGATCCTCCCTGGAGGAAGCCAAAAAAGCCATCAACCAGCAGTTGGGTAAAATCGATTTTCTGGTAAATGGTGCCGGCGGAAATGCGGCCTCGGCAACATCCAAGGTAGAAAAAATGGCCCCCGAAGATAAGCTCGAAGACACTTTCTTTGGCTTGCAACTGGAAGGTTTTGATAAAACCTTCGACCTGAATTTCAAAGGAACTTTATTGCCAACGCTGGTTTTTGCCTCAGACATGGTGGATCAAAAAGCCGGAGGCATTGTCAATATCTCCTCCATGAATTCCTACCGTCCACTCACCCGCATTCCGGCCTATTCGGCCTCTAAAGCGGCCATCAACAATTTCACCCAGTGGCTGGCGGTGCATTTCGCCAAGACCGGCGTGCGCGTTAATGCCATTGCTCCGGGATTTTTGCTGACCAACCAAAACCGTTTTTTGTTGGTAGATGAAAAAACGGGTGAAGCTACGCCTCGGGGACAAAAAATCACCAATGGCACGCCCATGGAGCGCTATGGCACGCCTGAAGAGTTGACCGGGACTTTGCTTTATTTGCTGTCCGACTGGTCGGAATTCATCACAGGCATTGTGATACCCGTAGATGGTGGCTTCAGCGCTTATAGCGGCGTTTAAGCTTCAAGCCCTTAAAACAGTATTAACCAAAATAAAACGGTTCTATTCTGAATACTATGGATGAATTGAATACATAAAATTGGTAATTAACCGCCTTCGATAAAAATCGTTAAGAAATTGAGGGTGGTTGCCGTATAGAAGCCCGCGCTGTTTGAGCGCAGCGAGTTCGCGGGGTTTAGGCAAATAGCCTCAATTTTAGATTTTTTTCGTCAGCGGCGGCCTTTTTTGTTTACTTTTTGGGGCTGTAGCCAAAAAGTAAAAGCCTTGCCCGGCTAGAGGGCAAAAAAGTTAATTATGTATTTTGTTTACCCATATAAAATTGAAAAGAGCCAATAAATCTTAGAATCATGAGCATAGAACTGAAAAAATCCTATAAATGGTCGATGGTGGTCCCCACCAGTATGGGGGTGCGCATCACCCCTGTTAACGGTCAACCGGTTCACAGCAGTGACACCTTTCAAATGCAGGCCACCAGTGCGGAGACCAATGTGGCGAGCATCGCCTCCTACCTGGCTTGCCGGTAAAAGTCCTGACCACCTTTGTCAAGGACAGTCCCGTAGCCCAATTCATCAAAAGCAACCTGAAAAACCGCCACATGGATTATGAAGGTGCTGAAGTGGAGCAGGGCGACCCATGGGGCTTTCGCCACCAGTTTAACATCGCCGACAGTGGCTATGGGGCGCGTGGGCCAAGGGTTCAAAACGATCGCGCCGGTGAAGTGGGTCGCACGCTGAATGTGAAGGACTTTGATCTGGAACGCCTATTCGGTGAAGAAGGCGTACAAATCGTACATCTTTCGGGACTGATTGCGGCCCTTTCGCCCGAAACCGGCCACTTTTGCCTCGAATTGGCCCGTGCCGCTAAAAAGCATGGCACGCGTATTTCGTTCGACCTGAACCACAGAGCTTCTTTCTGGAAAGATCGCGAAAAAGAGCTACACGCCATTTTTACCGAAATCGCTTCCGTATCTGACATTCTAATTGGCAACGAAGAAGACTTCCAGCTTTGTCTGGGCATCGAAGGACCCGAAGCGGGCGGTCAGGCCATCGGCGATAAAATCGATAGCTTTAAGGAAATGATTATCCGGGTGAAAAAGACCTTCCCCAATGCTTCTGTATTTGCCACAACGCTGCGCGAAGTGGTCAATGCCAACGAGCACCTTTGGGGAGGCATTATGTTGGAAAAAGACAACTGGCATGTAGTGGAGCCACGCGAAATCAGAGTGCTCGACCGCATCGGCGGAGGCGACGGATTTGTGGGTGGTATGTTGTATGGCATTTTGAAAGGCTGGGCTCCTGAAAAATGGATCCAGTTTGGATGGGCCACGGGCGCATTGGCGACGACCTTCCTGACCGACTACGCCCAACCGGCGGATGAAGAAATGGTCTGGAGCGTTTGGAGCGGCAATGCCAGAGTCAGAAGATAATTTATCCTAAAAAGAAAACCATGGTACTATATCAACGTGGATCGGAAAGCGAAGAACTATCGGGACAAGACCTCAAACTGGCGCTCTATACCGCCTTAGAGAAACTGGGTTCCCGCAAAAAAGTTCTGGCCATTCCGCCCGATTACACCCGACTTCATTCCAAGGCCGGTGAAATTACCGCCCATGCCTGGGAATACTACAAGGAGGCCCTGACCGACATCCTACCGGCTCTTGGCACGCATGTGGCCATGACCGGGGAAGAAATCAACGACATGTTTCCCGGGGTGCCGCACGATTTATTCAGGGTGCACGACTGGCGCAATGATGTGGTGACCCTGGGGACTGTTTCGGGCGAATACATCTCTGAAATAACAGATGGCCGTATCAACTATGACTGGCCGGCCCAGGTCAACAAACTTTTGATAGAAGGGGGCCACGATTTGATTCTTTCTATCGGACAGGTGGTGCCGCACGAGGTCATTGGTATGGCCAATTACAACAAAAATATTTTTGTCGGAACGGGTGGTGCTGAAGGCATCAATAAAAGTCATTTTATTGGTGCTGCCTATGGCATGGAGCGGATTATGGGACGCGCCAGCAATCCGGTGCGCAAAGTTCTGAACTACGCCTCCGATCACTTCGCCAAAGAAATGCCCATCATCTATGTGCAGACCGTCATCGGTCGCAACCAAGCCGGCAAACTGGTGACACGGGGTATTTACATTGGTGATGATGAAGAAGTCTTTAATCTGGCAGCCGACCTGTCGATCAAAGTCAACTTTGAAATGGTGGCCGAACCGCTCAAAAAAGTAGTGGTTTACCTGGATCCCTCAGAATTCAGAAGCACCTGGCTGGGTAACAAGAGTATTTACCGCACGCGCATGGCCTTGGCCGACGGGGCAGAACTCATCGTCCTCGCCCCTGCCCTCAAAGAATTTGGGGAAGACAAGTCCATCGACAAACTCATACGCCGTTACGGTTACTGTGGCACCCCCAAAACACTGGAGTATGTCGAGAACAATGAAGACATGAAAAACAACCTGGGAGCCGCCGCCCACTTGATTCATGGCAGTTCTGAAGGTCGGTTTACCGTCACTTATTGTCCGGGCCACCTCACCAAAGAAGAAATTGAATCGGTGCATTTCAAATACGCAGATCTGGCAGAGATGACCAAGCTGTACGATCCGACCCAACTGAAGGATGGTTTCAATACCATGCCGGATGGGGAAGAAATTTTCTATATTTCGAACCCGGCGGTGGGGCTTTGGGCCCACAAGGACCGTTTCAAAGACTAAGTCTTTAATAAAGAATTGAAAATCAGCGGAGCTAAAACGCCAAATGCTGCCTTATTCTCGTTTTTGAAACAGTTTCAAAAACTTCGAAAGCCTTGTCTTTGACGCCTTCGTTATTAAAGGCAAAATAATAGTAGCTTTAAATTGTTATTAGATTTATAATTTATAAAAATTATATTGTATGAAAGCATTATCAAACATTGGCCTCATTGGGTTGGCCGTTATGGGTGAAAACCTCGTCCTTAACATGGAAAGCAAAGGTTTTCAGGTATCGGTGTTTAACCGTTCAACCGAAAAGGTGGATAACTTTATGAACGGAAGAGCCAAAGGAAAAAACATAAAGGGCACACATTCGTTGGAAGAGCTGGTTCAATCATTGGAGCGTCCCCGCAAGGTGATGCTGATGATTAAAGCAGGTTCCGCCGTAGATGCATCCATTGACAGTTTGATTCCCTTATTGGAGCCGGGCGATATCATCATTGACGGGGGTAACACCCACTTTCCGGATACCGACCGCAGAACCGCCTATGTAGAGAGCAAAGGCCTGTTATACATCGGCACCGGCGTGTCGGGTGGTGAGGAAGGTGCCTTGTTAGGTCCCTCCATCATGCCGGGTGGTTCGCCAGACGCATGGCCCATTATCAAACCCATTTTCCAGGGCATTTCTGCCAAGGTGGAAGACGGGACGCCTTGTTGCGACTGGGTAGGCGAAAACGGTGCCGGTCATTTTGTGAAAATGGTACACAACGGTATTGAGTATGGCGATATGCAGCTCATCAATGAAGCTATCACATTATGAAGGATGTGCTGGGCATGTCGGCCGATGAAATGCATGAGGTTTTCAAGGAGTGGAACAACGGACCGTTGGATTCTTACCTCATTGAAATCACCCGTGATATTTTGGCTGTTAAAGATGAAGATGGTTCGCCGTTGGTAGATAAGATTCTGGATACGGCCGGACAAAAAGGGACTGGTAAATGGACCGCTGTTTCGGCTCTTGATTTAGGCATTCCGTTGACTTTGATTGGGGAGGCCGTATTCTCCCGTTGCCTGTCGGCCATCAAAGAAGAACGTGTTGCTGCCTCTAAGGTATTAAATGGCCCAAAACCAACTTTTAAAGGCGATAAAAAACAGTTTCTTAATGACTTGCAGGATGCCCTTTATGCCTCTAAAGTGGTTTCTTATGCGCAGGGTTATGCCTTAATGGCAGCTGCTGCCAAAGAATACGGATGGAACCTGAACTATGGCGGCATTGCCCTGATGTGGCGTGGTGGCTGTATCATCCGCTCTGTCTTCCTCAGCAAGATTAAAGATGCCTTTGATGCAGAACCTGATTTGACCAACCTCTTGCTGACACCCTTCTTCAAAGATGTGGTAGAGAAAGCCCAGGCCGGATGGAGAAATGTGGTGACGACCGCCATTATGAATGGCATACCCACACCGGCATTTGCCACTGCACTCAACTATTTTGATGGCTATCGCAGTGAAAGATTGCCGGCCAACCTGCTTCAGGCTCAGCGCGACTATTTTGGCGCCCATACCTATGAGCGCCTGGATAAGCCACGCGGCGAATTCTTCCATACCAACTGGACCGGTCGTGGTGGAACAACCGCCTCCTCAACCTACAATGTATAAATCAAATAAAGTCTGTTTGTCACACGGCATGGCCGTGTGACAAACGGACTTTCTATCCACAAATAAAAAACCAACCCCTTATTACCCATGGTTTTGATCCGTCATTCGAAAAAATAATTTTATCCATATGAAAAAAATTTATGCTCTAACGCTCACCTTTACCATCCTGGTCCTTGGGGGCTGCGGGTTAAAAAGTGACGTTACGGTACTCAAACTGGGACACACCCTGGACACCAAGCACTCTGTTCATATTGCCATGGAATATATGGCCAAAAGAGTAGATGAAATATCTGAGGGAAAACTTCAGGTAGAAGTCTACCCCGGCGGCGTATTGGGCTCTGAACGCGAAAGTCTGGAATTGCTTCAATTGGGCAGCCTCGACCTGACCAAAGTATCTGCTGCCGCCATGGAAGGTTTTGTAGAGGAGTATAAGGTATTTGGACTGCCCTACATTTTTAAAAGCAAGGAACATTCCTACAGTGTACTGGACGGGCCTATCGGTAAAAACATGCTGGCCAAAGGGGATGAGTTCTGGCTGCGCGGCCTCTGTTTCTATGATGCAGGTGCCCGTAGCTTTTATGCATCACGCGCCATTAACACCCCGGCAGATCTGGCCGGTTTGAAAATAAGGGTAATGCAGAGCATTACCGCCGTAGAAATGATCCGTGCCATGGGTGGTTCCCCTACCCCCATTTCCTGGGGTGAACTATATACAGCATTGCAGAGTGGTGTGGTGGATGGTGCCGAAAACAATCCGCCCAGCTTTTATTTGTCGCACCACTACGAAGTAAGCGGTTACTACACCCTTAACGAACACACCATGATTCCCGATGTCATGATCATGAGCACACATGCCTGGACCAAACTCACAGAGCAGGAAAAGAAATGGCTGCAACAGGCCGTAGAAGAATCCGTTATTGTGCAGCGGGAGGAGTGGCAGAAATCGGAAGATGAATCCCTGAGATCCCTTAAGGAAGAAGGTGTGGAAATCATTGTGCCCGATAAAGAACCATTTATCAAAGCAGTGGAAGGGGTTTACGATATCTACAGAAACAATCCGCAAGTTTATAATTTGATTCAGGAAATCCGGGCAGCCGATGTGCCTTTAGAAAAGGCCGAACTACCTGCAGGCATTGAAGAAACCGCTGCTGACAGCACAGAGATAGATTAAATAACCATCATAAAAACCTGTTACCGGTCAATGACCGGTATCACAATATTAATACTATGACATTCAGAGCAAGAGTAGATAAAGTTCTTGAATTTTTCCTGGTGGTTCTCATGAGCACATTAGTGCTGGATGTAGTCTGGCAGGTGGCCAGTCGCTACCTTTTTGGCAACCCCAGTTCCTTTACCGATGAGTTGGCAACCTTCCTGCTTATTTGGGTAGGATTGGCCGGTGCGGCCTATGTAAAAGGCAAAAATGAACACCTCGCCATCGACATATTGCACACCAAGTTATCGCCCATCAACGTGGTCCGGATGATGATGTTCATCAATTTCCTGGTGGTGGTTTTCAGTCTGACCATCATGGTAGTAGGCGGCTCCTGGCTGGTTTACACCCGGTTTGTACTGGGTCAGTTATCGGCATCCATGCAAGTCCCCGTGGGATATGTATACATGATTGTTCCCATTAGCGGCCTACTGATGTGCTATTATGCCATTGATGACATCAGCCACTTAGTTAAACAACACAAATCATTTAAACAAGAATAACCATGGATTTGGATATATTAGGAATTGTAGTACTGGTCGCCTCCTTTATTTTCTTTCTGGTCATTGGCGTTCCCGTGGCCTACAGTATCGGACTATCAGCCCTCACCACCATGCTGGTGAGTTTTGATGCGCTGCCGGCCTTTTCAACAATGGCCCAACGAATGGCCACTGGTTTAGAGAGTTTCTCATTATTGGCCATCCCCTTTTTCATATTAGCGGGACAGCTCATGAACTCAGGCGGAATTGCCATGCGACTCATTGAATTTGCCAAAGTGTTGGTCGGCCGTTTTCCGGGTGGACTGGCCTTTGTGAACGTCATGGCCAATATGCTATTTGGTGCTATCTCCGGATCAGCAGCCGCCTCGGCTTCAGCCATCGGCTCCATCATGGGGCCACAGATGAAAAAGGCCGGTTACGAAGAAAACTTCTCCGCTGCCATCAACGTCACCTCAGCCACCACCGGATTGGCCATTCCGCCGAGTAACATCCTCATCGTTTACTCTCTGGCCAGTGGTGGAGTTTCCATTGCTGCCCTGTTTATGGCTGGATACATTCCGGGTATATTAACCGGGATAGCCTGATGCTTGTTGGTGGCTATTATGCCTACCGCAAAAAATATCCCGTGGGCGATGTCATTCCATTTAAAGCCGGTGCGAAGAAATTTTTAGCGGCCATTCCCAGTCTGTTAATGCTGGTCATTGTGATTGGTGGTATTGTGGCCGGTTATTTCACAGCGACCGAAGCCTCAGCCATAGCCGTTGTGTACTGTCTGATACTGGCCTTTGTGTACCGGGAAGTCTCCTTCAAACATCTGCCGGGCATTATCATTAAAACAGTGAAGACCACAGGTATCGTCATGCTGCTGATTGCCACGTCCATTGGCTTATCCTGGGTGATGTCCTTCGAGAACATCCCGCAAACCGTCAGTGACGGTTTACTGTCTGTCTCATCCAACCCACTCATCATCCTATTGATGATCAACCTCATCCTGTTGTTTGTGGGTATTTTTATGGACATGACACCAGCGGTACTCATCTTCACACCCATATTTTTACCCATTGTAACCACCCAGTTGGGCATTGACCCCATTCACTTTGGTATTATCATGATACTCAACCTGAACATTGGTCTGTGTACCCCACCGGTAGGTTCCGTGTTATTTATTGGTTGTAGTGTAGCCAACCTGAAGATACAGGATGTGGTCAGACCATTGATCCCCTTCTTTATTGCCATGATTGTGGTATTGGTCATCATCACCTTTTTCCCTGCCATCACCATGTTTGTACCACGATTATTCGGATTTTAACCAATAGAACCATACACTCATCAAATGATGAAGCAAGTCAGAATAAAAGATATTGCAGAAAAAGCAGGCGTCTCCATTGGAACGGTTGACAGAGTATTACACAACCGGGGAGAAGTAGCGGCAGAGACCAAGGAAAAGGTGCTTACCATCGCCCGCGAAATGCATTATCAACCCAACATTGTAGCTCAGGCCCTGACAGCCAAAAAACAATACCACCTCGCGGCTTTACTGCCGCGCGGTGGTAATGATAACGTTTTTTGGATGATGCACCCCCAGGGCATCGAAAAGGCCATTAACGATTTGAGACCTTTTTTCGTGGATGTGCGTTTCTTCTTCTTTGAATTGCACAACGAAGCAGATTTCAATCAAAAGGCCCAGGAAATAATTGAATACAATCCGGAAGGGGTCATTTTTGCCCCCATCCTGAAAAAGGAAGCCATTCAGTTTTGTAACCAGCTGGACGACAAAAGCATTCCCTACATTTTCATCGACACCTATATTGAGAATGCCAATTGCCTGTCCTTTGTAGGAGAAGATGCCTATCAGGGTGGCCGCGTTGCGGCCAGTCTGATCGATTATGGCTTAAACCCTGAAAAGGACATTCTGATTGTTAATCTGGCCAAAGATTTAGAAAATACCCAACACCTCAACCGGCGCAATCAAGGCTTTATGAGCTATTTCTTAGATGCCGGCAAAAACCACGGTATGAAAATCACTGTGGAGATACCCGTATCTGAAAGATCGCTCATCGAGGAGCGGATGGACCAAATATTCCAAATCCAATCCCAACATTGCGCCATTTTGGTGAGCAGTGCTAAAACACACGCCATAGCCCGCTACATTGAAAGTCGTAAGCTACAGAATGTGATTGTGGTTGGCTATGAGCTAACCCGCAAGAATAAGGACTATCTGAAAAAAGGCATCATTCGGTTTTTAATTGGTCAAAAACCGATGAAGCAGGCAGAAAAAGCCGTCAAACGTATGTTTGAATACCTGACGACCGGACAAATTATTTCCAAAAAAGAATTTCAACCGGTGGAAATCATCAATGTAGAAAATGTCGATCTCTTTTAGCAATAGATCGTTGGGTTGGAGACAAGCGAAGCGTAGTCCCGCGAAGCGGGATCATGAGGTGGATAGGCAAAATAAAACTCATAACATCCAGCAAGTTATATTTCTGCTACCAGCAAGCACAGTTCGCTGGAAAACGGCTATTTACAAAACAGCAACGAACTGATATTTTAAATAACATAATCAAAATTTCAAAATGAAAAAATTATCAAAATACTCCATCGGAATGGGCGACCGCTTTGCCCATCAAGCCTCCTACCAATTAAAGGCCGTTGTTGAAGCCACCAAAAAGGGCTTCGACATTTCGCCGGTCTGGAACAAATCCAACCGCGAGCACACCACTATTGGCAGCGAGCCAACCGACGCCCGGAAAGCCGTTGAAGTTACCATTAAAGAGATGGGATGGAACAAGCCCTATTTCGTGGATGCCGACCATATCAATCTGGATACGGTGGATCGCTTTATGGACAGTTCCGACTTCTTTACCATTGATGTGGCCTCCTACATAGGCAAGCAGGGCAATACCGCTCAACACGAAGCCTTTGTAGAGAAGATGATTCCCTATATCGGGACCTTTGCCATCCCTGGCATTGAAAAACCTTTTAGCCCCACCAGGGAGCAGGTCAATAAAATTGCGAACCAGTATTTATATGCCGCCTGCATGGCGGGTGAGACTTACAAGAAAATTGCCGCTGCCAAAGGGGTAGGCAACTTCATTACAGAGGTGTCAATGGACGAGGTGCCTGAACCCCAAACACCGGTGGAACTGTTCTTTATTCTGGCCATGCTGGCGCACTACAAGGTGCCTGCGCAGACCATTGCGCCCAAATTTACCGGAAGGTTTAACAAAGGTGTAGACTATGTGGCGACACCAAGGCCTTTGCCCTGGAATTTGAAGCCAACTTAATGGTGATTGATTTTGCCGTTAAAACCTTCGGACTGCCCGAAGAGCTCAAACTCAGCATCCATTCGGGATCGGACAAGTTCAGTATTTATGACCCCATCCGGGAGCTCACCCAGAAGCACGACAAGGGCTTTCACCTGAAAACAGCCGGCACCACCTGGTTGGAAGAAGTCATCGGACTGGCCCTGGCCGGCGGAGAAGCGCTGGATTTTGTTAAAGAGATTTATGGCAAAGCTTTGCAAAATGTAGAGAAATTGTGTGCCCCGTATGCCGATGTCATTGATATTGATGAAAGTCAGCTACCAACAGCAGAGGAAGTCAAAGTATGGAGCAATGAAGACTTTGCCAATGCCTTACGCCACATTCCCGGTCACCCGCAATACAATCCCAACCTGCGTCAGCTGGTGCACGTTGGCTATAAGCTGGCAGCCGAACAAATCGACCAATACAATAGCTGCTCGAAAAGCACGCCGACATTGTAGGCAGCTGTGTGTATGACAACATTTACGACCGCCACCTCAAACGTTTATTGGCGTTGTAGGTCATTCCAAATAAAAAGAAAGAAACCACGGTGACAAAATTGAATCATCAATCTTGGTCCTCCGTGGTTCTTTTTTTGCATGAAAACAATCTTGTTTCAGAACTCTTTGCGGGCATTTTATTCCAGTTCCTTTCTTGATTCCGGATGTTCTTTTCCATGAACGACATTTAATACCCGTACTTGTTTCTCCTTAACAATGTAAATGATAACGTAACTCCATAACCTTACAGAGCGGTAGTCTTCAGGGTATTCCTCCAAATAAGGTTCTTTTGAGAAACCAGAAAAATCTCTTAGACTAAAACACTTATTAATAATTGATTCCCGGACATAATGAGCTATACTGACAGATTTTTCTCGGTTTTTGATATATTCATAGATTTGCCTTATCGAAGTCCTTGCATGGCGGCTAATGACAACCTCTGTATTCTTTAATCCCATTTCTCAGACTCTTTTGCAAAATCTTCAATGGTTAAATAATCTCCCCCTTCTATCTCTTTTTCAGCCTCCTTTAACTCATAATATAATCCCGCTTTAGAAATAGGTTTGCCAGTGCGGTATGCCACAATATTATCCTCCTTGGCATATTCATTTGCCAAAGAGTTAATCATTCGCAAAAACCGTTCGTCTGCATGGTCGATTATTCGATGTAAAGACTGTCGTAATTCTGTTGCTCCCATAACAAAATGATTTTCTACAAAGTTAGGGATAAATTTTCTCTTTTGTTATTTCTTTCAAGTGGATCATATGAGACCAATTCTTCCCACCCTAATGAATTATCGTCAATAAAATCAAGTTGATTATCGCTTTTATTGAACCCAGCTTGGCGGACCAGCCTGCCCCCCAATGGACACATCCTCCAGAACAATATTCCGGGCATCTCTCAAATCAAAAGCCACCTCCGCTTTCTCAATGGTCACATTTCTAAAATAAATATCGTGCACCTTTAACTCCGGAAAACCATGCACCACAATACCTCCGGCCGTAGCTTCACGGCAGTAAATATCCTCCACAAAAATATCATGAATGTGGGTCACATGCCCCTCTCCCTGCTGGTGGTAAAACGAAGTAATAAAAAAGGCATCCTCCACCTGATCCAACTTCACATTCTTAAAGTAAATGTGTGAAATTTCCCCTCCTGTCGGGATTGGATTTAATATACAGTCCCCTTTTCAGATAACCGCTCGCCTCACAATCTTCCACAAACACGTTGTGCACACCGGCCGCCATTTCACTGCCAATGACAATGCCATGCAGTCCTTTAAGCTTGCAATTGCGTACAATAATGTTCTTGGTGCTCAGGCCCAGGGTTCTTCCCTCCAGATCACGACCGGCTTTAATGGCCACATTGTCGTCCCCGTTATTGAATGCCACATTCTCAATTAAAACATCCTGAGAATACTCCGGATCAATGCCATCGTTGTTTTTATTGTGGGCATCAAAACGAACCCCACGCACCGTAACATTCTGACTCATTAACAAATGCACACACCAAAAGGGTGAATCTTCAATCAGGACATCTTCCACAAGAATATTCTTACAATCGTAGAACTGAATCAGGTGCGGACGCAGGTAATGACCCTCTCCAAAAATACGTTCCGCCACCGGCACGGCGTTGTTGTTCATCTCCCGCGACAGCAGCTGGCTGTCCTTCTGCTTGTCGCGCCACAACTGCCACGTTTCAGAGGCCTCACCATCAATGGTCCCCTTTCCGGTAATGGCCACATTCTCGCATTGGTAGGCGTAGATAAAGGGACTGTAATTGTACAACAAAGTACCTTCCCAACTGGTGGCCACCACAGGTAGGTAGTGGGCCGGATCACTGCTAAAAAACAGGCGTGCCCCCTCTTCTAAATGCAATTCGGTGTTGCTGACAAAATGCATGGGTCCCTTGAGCAGATAATTTCCGGCAGGGACGATAATCCGCCCACCGCCAGCTTCTTCAGAAGCCTGCATGGCTTGGTCGAAAGCTGGCTTATTATCGGTGGTGCCATCCCCGGCACCACCATACTCAGAAATAAAAAAGTCTTTATCCGGAAATGTCGGTGCAACAATACGGGCCAAAATCTCCTCCTTGGTATCAAATTTCGTGGCAGCAGGTCGGGGTTTTGTAGTTGTCGAAACATGAACCATTCCTGGCTCCCTTCTCAGGGACTGCATGCCTTCAAAAACCAGTTGCGCCACTGCTTTTGCGCCTTCCGTTTGAAAATGGGTGTTATCATCCAGACCATCCGGATAAGCCACATATTTTCCCGCATCAAGATTCATAAAAAAGCGGGCCCCCAATTGTTCCTTGCCATATCTCGAAAAGGCTTTCATGGATAACTGGTTAAGGTCAATCAAAGCCACCTGCAACTCAGCGGCCACTTCCTTAACCGCATCGGGATAATCCCCATGGGCATTCTGAAGGGCACCATCCGCCCATTTATGGTTATTGGTAACAGGCGTCAGCAAAATGGGCATAGCTCCTTTTTGGCGGGCCTGGGTGACATACAAGCGTAAAAACTCCTTATAACCTTCTACGGAAACAAAGCGCTCTCCTTTGGTCGACTGGTCATTGTGTCCAAATTGAATCACCACCAGATCGCCCGGCTTCAAATCTTCATAGACCGACCGCCAGCGTCCTTCCTGAAAAAAACTACGGGTACTTCGACCACCTATGGATCGGTTGTCCACCACCACCGCATCCATCCCTACCAATTGGCTCAATTTGGCAAGACTATCAGGTGCCATATAGGCAGGAAACACTTGTCCCCAACCCGTCATGGGAAAACGCTTTTCCATATAATCTGAATGACGTGCGTAGTCCTGCATGGTACTATCACCAATCAGAAACAGGGTAACGGTGTTCCGCTCCTTTTCGGCAGTAAAACCCAGCAGGAAGAGGAGCCCGACTAGAGCTAAAAATTTAATATTTTTCATGAGATACAAATTAGTTCTATAAACAAATACCTTTCGCAGCCACGAAAAGCCACGAAAGGTACCAAAAACAGAAAAAACATCGAAAAAAATTTAATCAAGATCTACCAAACTATTCATATAAACTTCAAGGTTGGTATAGTGCTTTGACAAATCATAAGCGCTATGGTCATATGACTCCTTAGAATTCAAACCATTGGCTTCCTCCCAGGTGTCGGGCATGCCATCGCCATCGCCATCCAAAGGCACCTCAGCGCTCAATAAATCCGGCCATCCGCCCACTTGTTCCTGGCTGTCCAGAATACCATTCCTGCCGTAAGTTGCTGTGCCTTCACGCACTTCAGCAATTACCCGCTGGTCAATGACATCGCGCTTGTGACTGGCGCCAACACCCGTTAATACAGCTTCATAGGCTTCTTCAGCGCCACGAACCTTATAATCTGATACAGAAAAGGGAACCTGAGCTACAATTTCTTCTAAGGACCCCCTTTTGGTATTAATGCCCAGGCTATTATCTTCCGTTACTTCCGGAGCACCTACGACAACATTTCCATTCAGATAGAACTTTCCAAGCGGCGCATAAGGCTCAATGATGTACCTGCGTTCACTTTTAGAAGTGGCCGGTCCCGGCTTAAAATAGTTGGCAATCATGTTGTATTGACCGGCTTCACCGGCATAGGCCGCCTTTTCGGCATAGTTGTAGATGACATTATTGACCATTTCCACCAACTCTTCCTGACCGGGCTTCAAGCTGCGACCTCCCTGAAAACGGGGGTTGCGACTGGTATGATGGGCCAGCAGATTGTGGTGAAAAGTGGCTTTATGGCCTCCCCAAATACCACCATAGCCATGTTCGCCCTTGTGGTGATGCGATTCATTGAGACTCTCACTGATCAAACACCACTGTACCGTCAGGTTTTCTATATTATAGGCAGACAACACTTCGTCATTACCCCAACTCATGCTGCAGTGGTCAATGATGATGTTTTTGCGACCAATGGTAGAAACCGCATCCTGCTCCACCTCATAAATATCACCGGGACGAATGCGCAGATATCTAACGATCACCTCATTGGCTTTAATATTCAAACCATAACCCTGTAAACAGATACCGTCTCCGGGAGCGGTTTGTCCGGCAATAGTAATGCTATCATTGTTGATATCCATGGGACGATTCAACAAAATGGTCCCACTCACCGCAAAGACAATGGTTCGGGCGCCATGTTTTTGAACGCCTTTACGCAGACTGCCTTCTCCCTCATCCTTGAGATTGGTCACTACATACACTTCTCCGCCACGACCGCCAACGGTGTATTTTCCCGCACCTTCTGCGCCGGGAAAAGCCAAAGGCTTTTCACCATTGACAGGCTGCCCGGTACTGTTACAAGCCACCATCAACACACCCAACATCCACATTACTAATCTTCTCATCTCATTTAAATTTAACGGATTATCTATCCAATTCAATAGCAGCAATGATAAAAGGAGCCACACCTTTGGGGTCATTGTCATAGACCTTTTCAGTGATGTAATACTCATAAGAACCATCGCGGTATGGATTTCCGCCCAGGCCACAAGCACCACAGATATCCGTCATGGTGATTAATCCGTTCTCTTCCTCCACAATAAGATGCTCAAGAATGGCATCAAAAATATCGTTGGCCATGTCATAATAGGTATCATCCAGATAGCCATTTTTAGCCCCTTTGGCAAAAGTATAGGCAAACATGGCAGAGCCAGAACCCTCAATGTAGTTACCCTCGGCTCCCAAATGATCCAAAACCTGGTACCAAAGTCCGGTCTCCGGATCACGCACCTTCAATACCGCTTCAGAAACATTGTTCAAAATTGTAATAACACTGTCTCTGTCGGGATGATTCTTAGGCAGAAAATCCAACACATCCACCAGGGCCATCATGTACCAACCTGTGGCACGACTCCAGAAATGAGGCGATTGACCTGTCTCGGGGTCCGACCATCGCTGCTCACGACTCTCATCATAAGCATGATAAAGCAGTCCGGTTTCTTCATCCAAAGTCACTTCATAGGCCAGTTTTATTTCATGGGTCACCTCATCAAACCACTCCGGCTCATTAAACTCTTTGGCATACTGTGCCAGAAACGGGGAAGCCATGTACAAACCATCCAACCAGATTTGATTGGGATAGATTTTTTTATGCCAAAAGCCACCCGATTCCGTCTTGGGATGATGGCGCATTTGCTCCACATGCATTTCAATGGCGTCGCGGTACTTTTGCTCGCCTGTACGCTTATAAAGCGTGATGACATTCTTGGCCGGCTTAATGCGGTCAATATTATAATCTGTTGGCTTATAATGCTTCACAGAACCATCTTCCTGAACAAAATAATCGATAAAAGTCTCCATGTACTCCGAATACTTCGGATCAACACCGCCCAGTTTATCAATGGCCTCTCCCACAAAAGAGACATCATACTGCCAACGAACCTTGGGAGCATCCATGGCCAAAAGGCTATCGTGACGGGCCATGACGGAATTGGCCATGCGAATGGACCACTTTTCCTCATTTTCATTGTTCTTGTTTGCCTCAGAACTGCTGCCACATCCGGGAGCAGTCATCACCAAAAACAAGGCGGCAAAAGCAAAAATTAAGTATTTCATAGGATAAATATTTGTTAGGGAATGATCAATAGGGGCAGCCTGAGGCTGCCCCATAAAAACCACTAAACTATTATTGCAACCAGCGCGGGTCACCAATTTCGTAAAAATTAATATCCTCATTGGTAACCGTGAAATCCCCATTTTCAGGGTCCACAAAACCGGGATCATCCGTCCTGTAGGAAGTCGTGTTATCAAAAGATGAAAAACCGGCATCCATTAAATTGGGCGAATTATGGTAGTTATTAACAGAATACTCAACGATATTGGTCTCCGACTGGCGGGAATAATTGGCCAACACATTGCTGAACAGGTTCTTTTTGACATAAATCATATGATCGCCATGACGAACATACATGATTCTTCTGGTAGTTCCCTCCTTGTTGATAACATTATGCAGTGTATTGTTCTCAAAATTAACCACACAACTGTTACCGGGGAAATTGGTAGAACCACCTGAATCCATACGGATAAGGTCCCTGTCGGCCGCACTGTTATAAACCGTATTGTTAATGAAATCCAAACGCTTGGTCATGCCACCTCTAAAATCGATAAAGTCACCACCACTACATTCAATATTTGAATAGATGGTATTGGTAATAGATACAGACTCAATCAATACGGCATTGCTGGCATAGAAAACACCCTTTGTATAGTTGGTGATTTCGCAACCATCAATAACCACATCGCCATAGGCCGTTTCTAATGCTTCATCATAGACGATGGTTTGATCCGCATTCACACTCACTTCATCAATTCGTCCATCTATGACAAGATTACGTAATTCCAGACCGGCATTTTGACTCATCCGGAAATTCACATTACGTAAAATGGGCTTGTCAGTCGGATAAACGCCTTTGATAGAAACAGTTTTGGTAATAGATACATTTCCTTCAAATACATATTCTCCGGGCATCAAAGCAAAACCAGCTCCCTCTTCAGCTGCCTCAATCAAGGCCAACAGGTCATCTTCGGGGAATACCTGGGTAGCTCCATCTAAATCGATAAGCGTTCTGAAGCTTATGGTACCGCGGGTATCCGTACCATTTTTCATTACAGCTGTATAATCTGTTTCACTGGTCAACCCCGTAATTTCGGCGGCACCAGCGGCAATTTCATCAGCCGTCACATTGTGCACCATATCACCGGGTGTCAAAGTAATGGTGGTAGCAGTTTGTCCTGCCGGCCAGCGAAGAACCACAGAGTTATGCGTTAACTCATCCGGATCTACTGGCATAAAAATCTGCTCAGTTCCGGTCATAAAAGAAGTACTCATCCATTTGGACTCAGCAATACCTTCTCCATCTGCCTTTACCCTGACAGAATATTCCGTTTCTCCTCTGAAGCCAGGCTCCAGATAAGGCAGGTCGGCCATGGTTAAACCCGTCTCCGACTTAACAGGCGTTCCTGAAAAGTCCTCAACACCGTTCTCAAAAAACTCTACCGTGTAGCTACTTGCTTTTCTCACCGGATCCCAGGTCAACCTGACAGATGTCTGATTAATAATTCGAACTTCCAAATCCGTGGGAGAAAACAGGCGACTTACCTCTAGTTCAGTTAATTCTGGATCAATATCATCAGAACACGCACTGAATCCAATCAATCCTACAAGACCGAACAACAACGCTGAATACTTAAATAATTTGTTCATATGTCAATATTTTTTTTGTCTCATTAGTTTTAGTAACCATATCCATCATTGGACAACATACCGTTACTGGCGTCCAGGAACACCTGCCAAATGGGCCAGTATTGTTGATTGTCAGGATCTCCCCGATAAAGAGCATTCCAATAAGTAACCAAATCTCCTTCACCTTCCATCTTCCAGGTCTTCTCTTCAGGATAACCCAAAGCAGCACCTTCAGCATCTGTGTCACCAAAGTTCAAACCATAAATTTCAACCGTTTCACCATCCTCTGCCGTCCTAAAGTAAATCTTTGCAGGCAAATCGGCATATTTTCCCTGACGTAGCTCTAATTGCTCCAACTTTTCAGCAGATTCAGCCAGCTTTGAACCCAATAAATTCCATCGAATCAGATCTGCTTTTCTTAGCTTTTCGCCAACAAATTCCAAGGCCCGCTCATCCACAATGGCATCAAAGAAAGCGGCTTTACTAGCTGTTGCTTCATTCATTAAAGCCTCCACCTTTTCCGGATGATCGGGGAAGGCACGTTCACGTACTTCTCTGAGGTAAGGGGCCGCAGCAGCAGGTCCATCCAATTCATTGATCGCCTCAGCAGCCATCAAAAGGACATCCGAGTAGCGCATATAAATAAAATTCAAGCCATCGTCATTTGGCGCCTCAACCCGTCGGCCAGCCTCCTCAAACAACCATTCGTAACGGTATTTTCCAAAATAGAGTCGATTCAGGTTGGATGGTACCTGCACGCCGTTGGTCCACTCATAAGGAACAACAGAAACATCACGACGCACATCCCCTTCCTCATATTCATAATAAATAGCCGGATTTGGTCCATTATTTCCTCCACGGTTCTGTCCGGTATATTTATCGGTGGTGGTGTGTCGAACACCCAAATCAAAAATCACCCGGCCACGACCTGCATCAAAAGGTATTTCCCATAGGATCTCTTTTCCAGCTTCAAAAGTTTCCCGGTGGAAAGAGCGAAAAACCCCTTCGAAAGTCTCCAATTCAGCGCTGCCACTTTCAATAATATCCATGCACTCCTGCTTGGCAATGGCATACATCTTTTCTGTTGACAAATCAGGATCTGTGCTTTTCCGGATTCCATCCGGCCTTTGCCCATATCCGCCTGCCGCTAAAGCCAGTCGGGCTCTCAAACCTTTGACAAAAGCCTTATTAATCCGTTCGGAAGAAGAAGTTGTTGGGGAGCCATTGGGCCAGGCCACCAGGTCAGCAGCCTCCTCCAGATCAGCCAGAAGTTGCTTATAAATAATATCCCGGTCAGCTCTTGGTAAATAAACAGACTCCGCACTTACAGGTTCAAAACGTGCAGGCACATCCCCCCAGGCACGAAGCAAGTCGTTATAAACAACCGCACGAAGGGTCAACACCTCTCCAAGCAATTGGGCCATAAACGGGTCATTTTCCACATCGCCATAAGCCCGTAATCCCCGAATGGCTACATTGGCCCTTTCAATCCCTTCGTAAAACTTGGCCCAGGCATTATTGTCTGAATTCATCTGACCATTGTTGACGTTGGTATTGTAATTGGACAAACGCGCTTTGTCACCATCCACGTCTTTCAAAGAATGGGTCACTTCTGTATCGGTGTTCATTCCATAGTAAAGAATGAACCGCCCCCTGTATGAATTGGTCTCTCCAAAGGAGTGAATAATACCGCTACGGCACCTTCCGCCAGACTGGGATTTGAA
Organism: Geofilum rubicundum JCM 15548; assembly: GCF_000974365.1. Classification (GTDB taxonomy): domain Bacteria; phylum Bacteroidota; class Bacteroidia; order Bacteroidales; family Marinilabiliaceae; genus Geofilum; species Geofilum rubicundum. The sequence continues at coordinate 20,115 of NZ_BAZW01000019.1, read as the reverse complement.
AAAATCACAGATTCATCCAGTGAAGATTGGGATTCTACCACGAGCGTATCTTCACACGACATTATTACCCCACCGAGAAATAATGCTATCAGGGTTTTATATAATAAACTTTTCATTTTCATGCTTATAAAATTTAATGATTTTTGTCCTGACTATTCACGTTGCTTAGAATGTCAAATTTAAACCAACAACAATAGACCTGCTCTTGGGGTAAGCCGAATAATCAACACCCGGAGTTAAAGCCGTTTTGCGACGGGTGGATACCTCCGGATCAAATCCGGTATAGTTCGTCCATGTAAACACGTTATAACTACTGGCATATAATCTCAGGTTGCTGATGCCGGCCATGGAAACCAGATTCTTAGGTAAGGTATAACCCAAAGTCAAAGTGTTCAACCTTAAGAAAGAGCCGTCTTCAACCGCCCAGTCAGAAAACACAAATCGCTGCATGTAAGGCGACCACATAGAAGTGTTGGTATTCATCGCAGCCAATTCCGCCGGATCATTACTAATGGTTCCATCTTCTTTAAGGTTGGTCCAGCGCTCGCCATCTTCCATCATGGTCAGCATATTGCGCGAATGGTACTTACTGGTTGAGGTATATTCAACCTTGTTGGCATTATAAATATCATTACCATAACTCCAGTTGAAAGAGGCCGATAAATCAAATCCGTAAAAACGAGAATTAATGGTCAATCCTCCAGTGTGCAAAGGATTGGCATCCCCAATTTCAACCCGGTCGTCTACATCCACCAGGTCATCACCGGTTTCATCCATCAACTTCATGGTACCGGGACGCAAAGCACCAACAACAGGCGAACTATCTGTCACACCCTCTGCCAACACCCAGGCGCCATCCACATAGCCCTGAAAATCATCAACCTCATATCTTCCAGCATTTCTGTAGCCATACATGGTACCCACAGAACCACCTTCAGCCACCATGAAGTCAGCGCCAACCTCAGTAGAGGCCCATCCTGAATCCTGGGTAAAATTTTCCATCAGACCTAAAGAAATAATCTCGTTCTGATTAAAGCCAATGTTACCACCAAAGGTTAACCCAAAGTCAGGTTGATCGATGGCCACCCAATTCACAGAAAATTCAAGACCCTTGTTCTGGGTTTCTCCCATATTTCGGTACTGATTATCATAACCTGTACCCGGGGTTGGAAACTGAATCAAAAGATCTTTGGTATTGTTAATATAGGCTTCCAACGAACCATTCAAACGTCCCCAAAGTAAGGTATAATCCAAACCAATATTTCGGGTAACAGTAGTTTCCCATTTCAATTCAGGGTTGGCCATCGTCTTTGATCCGGCCCAGTAACTGTCAAAACCATTCACATAATTGGTTGTGCGCACCTCAAGCGTCTGAATCATCTGACCGGAAGGAATGTTGTTATTTCCTGCTGTACCATAACTGAATCGAAGCTTTAAATCATCCAGCCAGTTACTGGTGCCAGCCATAAAAGGCTCGGAAGTCAGGCGCCAGGCAGCTGCTGCAGATGGGAAATAACCCCATTTGTTACCGTCCGCAAATTTAGACGATCCATCCGCCCTAAATGTCGCACTCAACAAATACTTATCGGCATAGGCATAATTGGCCCGTCCAAAATAGGAAAGCAACACATCATCCGGACTAAAATAATTCTCTATGGAATGAGCTGCTCCCTGAGCCGACAAAGCCGAAGCCTCTTTCAAAGTAAATGAATCCGGCAACCCATGCACTGTAGTGGTATGCGATTGTTCTTCCTTAACGATATATTCCTGTCCGGCCAAAACATTAAAGCTATGATCACTGGATATCAGATTTTGGAAATCATAGTTGATGGTATTGGTATTACGAAATGCATCACGGTTTCTTTTCGTGAATATAATGGCAGGCATGCCACTGTATTCAGCAGAAGGCCGGTCATCCACATAATAAGTCGATAGTCCGTAAAACCGCTCATCCTTATAAGCATAGTTGTCCATACCCACTTCCGTTTTCAGATTGAGGTTGTCTAACACTTCCCAGTTGGCACTGGCGTTCATGTTATAACTTTCACGTGTTTGAAAACGATCATTGTCTTTCAAAGCCTCCACAGGATGATACAAGTTAAAGTCCGGATCCGTTTCACCGGAATCCGTCAACCCATTAACTGGAAAGGGAGGATAAATCATCGCATACTTTAAACGCGAGTCGGCAGAAGATACTTCATTTTGCTCATTCGCCCCGCCTCCTTCAATTTCCGTGTTTGAATAACGGATAGAAAAGTCAAGCGTGACTTTCTCATGCGCCTTATTACTCATCTTCAGCATTAAATTGTCCCGCTTAAAACTGGACATTTGCATAATGGCCTTGTCATCAATATGACTGTAGCTAAAGGCATAATTGGTTTTATCGCTACCGCCATTGATGCTGATGTTATGATTAAAGGTAAAGCCGGTTCTGCCAAAAACCTGATCTTGCCAATCGTTGGCCTCCACCTCTCTGTAAAGATCCATATCCTGATAATTTCCAAAGAAATTGGTGTAATGTTCCGGTCTGTTGGCTAACATAGCCCTTTCATATTGAAACTTTGCATAATCATAAGGTGTCAAAACATCCAGCTTATTAGCCAATTCCTTCCAGGCAGCATAAGCATTATAGTTCACCGTAATTTTCCCGGCAGTGCCACGTTTAGTGGTTACAATGATAACGCCATTGGCTCCGCGGGAACCATAAATGGCCGTTGATGAAGCATCTTTCAAAACATCGATGGATTCAATGTCGCTTGGGGCAATGTCGTTGATACTCTCCACCGGAAAACCATCTACAATAAGCAGAGGGGTGTTATCGCCTGTAATGGAGCCGCCACCGCGAACCCGGATTTTAATTTCCGCATCCGGAGAACCTTCAGTGGCAGAAATCTGCACACCGGCCAGTTTACCGGTGATGGCTTCGGTGGCACTGGCAACCGGAATGGCCTGTAAGGCATCTCCACTGACAGAGGCCACAGAACCCGTTATGTCCCGCTTTTTAACGGTACCATAACCAATCGCTACGACCTCATCCAGTCCGATAGAGCTAGGGGTTAAAACAGCGGTAATGGACGTTCGTCCTTCCACCGCAATCTCACGTTCTTCAAAACCGATGAAGCGAAGCAGTAAAACAGCTGATGGCGCATCCGGCACCTGCAATTGAAAATTACCGTCAAAATCAGTGACAGTACCAGTAGAGGTTCCTTTAATAATAATATTAACCCCGGGCAGCGGCTCACCTTCGGTATCCACCACGTTTCCGGTAACTAATCTCTCCTGAGCGTATGCTAACAGGCCAAAAGCCATATGCCCACGATAAATAACATTCGAAAAATCTCTCTTTTTCTCATAATTTAAATTGATTACTTAGTAATTATCTAGTTAACACATTACTACCTTTTAACAAAGACCTCTTGAAAGTCCTTTCTAATCGTTTTCCCATGCTTCTCATTTTTTGTTCTTCATTCAAATCAGCATTAAAGACTGTTAACATTTTTATGGCAATTTAAACAGACTAATTGGTCTGATTGTAAGAAAAAATGTCTAAAAAGGGTGTACAAATTGACTTTAAACAGGTGGCACTAATTATCTAAACCTTAATTATCAATAACTTACAGAATTAAGCCAATTTCTTATTCAAGCATCACTTTAGCAAATAAGACCTTTTTAAAGCCAACAAATGCAAAAATCAGGGAGACATTGGCCGGATCAGAAAGAGCATCAGACAAACACCCACTTTCAGGGTTTAAAATAGGGCGTCAGTTCAGGCGTATTCTCCTTTAACTGCTCCACCACCATGTCGGCCACTTTAAATGCACCATAAGCCGAAAGATGGGTATCATCTTCTATGGGCTTCTGCAGATGAGCGTATTCCATGGTATCGATATGAAGAAACAGCTTCTTTGAACGCTCCTGCCCAAATTGATCGACCATCAAACGGGTGGAGGCATGCAAATCGATTAAAATAACCTCCATTTCCTGGGCCACCTGTCGCACAGCATCCGGATAATCCCCATGGGTTTCCACTAAACTCCCCTGCTCGTCGAATAATCTTCGAACAATAGGCGTCAGCAAAACCGGGGTCGCCTTTTTGTCCCTCACATCCAGAACAAACTGGCGAAGATGCTCCGTATAGGCGCCATAGGCTGGCGCATACCGGGTGGTATCATGCGCTTTTGAATCATTATGGCCAAATTCGACCAACACATAATCGCCCGGCGAAACACGATCCAGCATAGCGTCCCACCGGCCCTGATCCTTAAAGCTTTTGGTACTGCGCCCATTTACGGCATGGTTCTCCACCTTCACCCCCTCCTCAAAATAAAGCGGAAATACTTGTCCCCAACCTTTTTCCGGGTTTCCTTCTTTATAGGGTTTATCAGCCACCGTGGAGTCACCGGCCAGAAACAGCGTTATTGTATCATCTTTTGGTTGACAAGTCACTGCTAAAATCATCATGGCGCTCAGTAGGGCCCACTTCGTTATTCGTACCATCTGCATGCTAATTAATGAATGATTACTACAAAAAATAAAGCCGGGTGCTTAAAAAGCGACCCGACTCAATTCACTTCACACCTAATTATTGAACAACGACCGTTGCATCGTCGGCACCGCCGACCAACAACAGTTCTTCTTCTAAATGATTAAAATCGTCCTGTTTCAACCTGATATTTCCACTGGTCGCGCCGGAAACAGCTACCCCTGGCTGATTCATTCCGCTGTTAAATTTGAAATCAGACAATTCCACATTATTGCTGTTAAAGATCGTCAAGGCCGGTCCCTCCTCCTGAATCACCTGCACATTTATTAGTTCCACTCCGTTGACATCAATCATGGTAAACCCTTTAGGAGCTTTCAAAACAGCATTTTCCAGCGTTACATTTTCCAGTTTCATTTCTGGCAAGCCCATAAAAAGCGCAGCATTGCCAAAACCATTGGCCACGATGTTCCTCACCTTAATGTTTCGGAAAATGGGCGTTTCTTCGGTCACAGGAACTGCAGGCGCCTCCGTATCAATCAAATCCGTACTGCTTTTCCCATCATCGAGCACTGGGGCAAATCCGCCATAAAACATATTAAAACGAATGGGCTCGGTGGGAATATCAATCATATTGATGTCGGAGATATAAATATTTTCCACGATACCCCCACGACCCCGGGTGCTTTTAAAACGAATACCAATATTGGTACCCATGAAAGTACAATCAGACACATGTACATTACGCACGCCACCGGACATTTCGCTACCTACGACAAAACCGCCGTGTCCGTGATAAACCACATTGTTTTTGACGATGACGTTCTCGGTAGGCACCCCCCGGTCGCGACCTTCCTGGTCGCGGCCCGACTTAAAACAAATGGCATCATCCCCCACATCAAAATTATTATTGTATATCACCACATTCTTACAAGATTCCAAATCCAGCCCGTCCCCATTCTGAGAATACCAGGGGTTGCGAACAGTCAGGTTCCGGATGGTCACATCCTCACAAAGCAGGGGATGGATATTCCAGGCGGGAGAATTCTGAAAAGTAGGGCCATCCAGTAAAACATTTTTACAGGCAATAAGGCTGATCATTACGGGACGAAGAAAGTCTTTAATGGCTTCGTATTCCTCAAAAGTATCGAATCGGGGCAGGTTATTGCCATCGGCTTTAATATAACCCAAAGCGGCACTTTCAGTCGGAAACCAGTAAGTACCATCATCACCAGCGTGCCACCGGAATTCAACAGATTTCTCCATTGATTATCCGTCATTTTAAACCGCTTGACAGGCCGCCAGGCCTGTCCGTTGCCATCAATGGTCCCCTTTCCTGTGATGGCCACATTGACCAAATCGCGACCACTAATGGGCGATTGGCAGCGCCAGGTCATGACACCTTCAAAAGTGCTCTCAACAATGGGATACAAATCAAAATCATCACTGAAGCGCAACAAAGCACCATCCTCGAGGTGCAGGTTGATGTTACTCTTAAGCACAATGGGGCCGGTTATCCATAAACCAGCAGGAATTATCAACCTGCCGCCCCCTTTTTCTGTCAACATTTCAATGCCTTTGGCAATGGCCTCTGTGTTCAGCGTCCGGCCATCCGCCACACCTCCCACATCCGGCAAACTAACAGTATTCGCAGCGAACCCGGGCTCGGTGACCACCGGCATATCAAATTCGATGTTATCATAAACCCATGCGTTATCATAGGCGGCCTTTTCAGGAGATTCACACGAAACATACAAGGAGCCGATAAAAACGATTCCTGCCAATCCGGAAAATAATTTATTTGTTCTCATTTCTTAAAATATTAGTTGATCTCATCTTTTACCTCAGCCATTCGTTCCAACGGGTTCCAGTTATCAGCTCCCCCCAATACATTTTCAATGGTGTATTCAGCCGCCTCCTTCTCCGTCAGCATTTTGGCCCAGGAGACGCGCTTTGTTTTAGAGGCTCCGGGACCATAGCTACCAAACTCAGCATAAAAAGCCGTCTGTTCGGCCTGTGGCTTATTCCAGTTATGCCAACCCATAGGTTGAATAGATTCATCCATGAAGCAGTTCAGAAAAACAGTCTGTGCATGATCCCGCCAAGGGCGTCCCAGGTAAACCGAATGTTTGGGTGCCTGCCCCTCAATGCGACAATTATTAAATACAAAACCATGGCGCGTGGACGCTTCGGTAGATGCAGCTGTAATATACCCGGCAGATTTCGGAACAATCTTACAAGCTTCAAACCAGACAGTGCTCCAACCGAAAATAAAATCCACCGTGCCTTCAATATAGCAATCCTTATAAAATTGGCGGCTTTCATTTCCATTCGGATACAGCGTGTCCTGAAATCCCAAAAACCGGCAATTCTCAAACACCACCCGGTCGCCATTGATACGAACGGCAACGGCCTGCCCGACCGGACCCGAAGAATTTTCAAATGTTATGTTCCGTGCCGTAAAATCATCGCCAAACACAAAAAAGCCTGTTGAGCCGGTGGTGCCCATTTCTTCCCCAAAGCGATTCAGTTTAGAGGCATAGTCGTCATTCGTAATGACCACTTCTCCTGCCGAAGCTCCCACAAAAGTGACCTTCGTTTTGGAGGCCGGCAATACCAGTTTTTCTTTATACACACCAGGATGAATAACAATCACGGTCTCCTTTTTCCGGAAATCGGGAACCGCCATGATGGCATCCTGAAGGGATGTAAAATCCCCGCTACCATCTTTGGCCACTGTAAAATGGCCACTGACAGCACTGCCCTGGCCACATATAGAATGCAGCCCCATCATCAAACAAAAAACGCTAGCCCATGTAAATTTCATTCTATACAAAATATCGGTTTATTACTTTTTTTAACCACTGCAAGTTAACCATAAGCATGTTAACCTTGGGTACAAATCATCTGAAAAGGGGCCTTAAATTGTTTAAAATGAAAGGAGACAAACCATCAGACACCTGGCTATCAGACAAATAAATCACAAGCACCTAAAACAACGACCTGCCAGACAAATCAGACAGGTCGTTGCGTTATGGTATCTTTCAAAAAAACCAGGGCCAAAAAAGTTTTACCCGGCTGCTTAAATTATTCTTTTATCAGTTTGGCCGCATGTCTGCTGCCATCCGCAAAACGAACCTGTAACACATACAAACCACTGTTCAAATCACTGCTGTTGATGTTCACTGAGAAAGCGTTCACCTCAACCTGTTGAACCAGTCGTCCATCATAAGCATAAATATCGATGGCGCTTATTTCACTGAACTCACTGCTTATGCTCAAATGATCATTGAATGGATTGGGAAATACAGAAAGTCCCTGATTGGCCTGCAAGCTATTCAACGAATTGGGCACATCTCCTTCTACCGTAATTGAACCGGAGGCATAGGCAGGAATTACTGCGCCAATGGTAGCGACAGTATACTCAAACACACCCGATTCGGCCGGTCGGCCAGATATGGTTCCCGTTTTTTGATTCTCATCAATATCTATTTCCAATCCGGCCGGCAAGCCCGTAAACTCAACAGACAATGCATGGTTCCATGAAAAGCTAAACGTATTAATATCATCCCCTCCGGTAATCACCTGGGTGGTTTCACCACTGCTATTGAGCGTGGCACCCGGAGCCAAAACCTCATAAGTATCGGCATAATTGGCCACACCAGCTTCATTTTTCTGATCCAAAATATGCTGAACCAGACTGTTCAAATAAACTTCCACATTGGTAAACATGGTATTTAAATCATAGCCTTTACCATCCGTGGCATCATTGGGATCCAGATCAAACTGGGTTTCCCATACATCCGGCATACCGTCACCATCCGAATCCAGCCGCGCCGGCAAAGACTCGTAATTGGGCCAGCCACCAACATCAGCCTGACTGTCAATCAAACCATTGGTGCTGCCATTTGAACCTGTATAGGTGTAAGTCCCTGTACTTGTTTCCCGGGCAATGCGCTCATCTATCGCATCTCTTTTAAAACTGGCACCAGCATGGGCCAAAACCGCATCAAAGGCATCCTGGGCCGAATGGGTGGTCACCAGTCCTTTATCAAACTCTGTATAAGACTTCAGTTCTTCCTTGTTCTTACTCGAAGGGTTGGGATGAATACCCACCCAGTTATCGGTTGTCACTGAAGTGGACTGGTTCATATAATTGCCATGCACATAAAAAACACCCCAAACACCAGCCGGCTGTGCATTACTGCCATTATCGGGATTGGGTTGAAAAATCCTGGAGCGGTTGCTACTGGCAGGTCCCGGCTTATAATAATTATTCACCATGTTGTAACTGCCACCCTCACCGGCATAACCACTATTGGCGCCCCAGTTATAAATCACATTGTTGCGAAAATCCACCAATTCCTGGTCGGGCAGATTAGAATAACGACTGCCACAAAAACGCGGATTACGGCTATCGTGATGGGCCATCAGATTGTGATGAAAACTGGCTTTTTTTCCACCCCAAATCCCTAAATAACCATGCTTTCCCTTATCATGCACAGAAATCCGCAGGCTCTCAGAAAGCAAGCACCATTGCATGGTGAAATCATTGTTATCATAAAAAGAGGAGGCCTCATCCGTCGCCCAGCTCATCGTACAATGATCAATAATAATGGTATTTTGTCTTCTTCCCCACATGGCATCGTTTTCCGTTTGGCGCTCATCGCCCATACGGAAACGCAAAAACCGAATGATCACATTATTGGCCCCGACATAGACTTCATGATTCTTGAGGGTAATACCATCCCCCGGCGCAGTTTGACCGGCAATGGTTAAACTCCCATTTTTAATGTTGATCCTTGATTCCAGTTCAATAATTCCGGATACATTAAAAACCACGATCCGTGCACCTGTTTCCACCTCCACCGCCTGCCGGAAAGACCCAGCACCGGAATTATTCAGATTGGTCACATAAATAATACGTCCGCCTCTTCCGCCTGTAGCAAAACGCCCAAACCCTTCAGCCCCCGGAAAGGCAACCGGGGTCGAATTCTCAATCACCTCTTCAGCCACATCCGGGGCTGCCTTCATATCCATTAAAGCGATGCCGCTCATAAACAACATACTTATAACCATTGGTAAAAAATGCTTCATAATTTTTTCAAATTTTAATTGAAATCGACAAGCTTCAAATTTACATCATTTAGACCGTCCATTTTACCAACTGTTAACAATTGAACAATTTACCCCACAAAATTGACCACAATATGTTACCTCAGGCCTACCAGCCATTTTATATTATTTTTTTTTCAAAATCCAGATAGAACTAACCAACGAATGCTTTAAAAAACCAAACATTTTTAACAATAGTTCGTTAAAATTTTTTATTTGATTTATTTACACGCAGTTATGGCTTTGCTACCTGTATGAGTAATTGACTTATAATCAAGAACTTGCTCTTACCTAATACCTAATAACCTAATAATCTAACGACCTATTGTTTTAATATATTTGACATTATTAGGTTATTGCAAACGATTTATTAATATCTTTATTTTTAGTTTCTCCTTATCCTCAGTACGCCTTAAAAACCAAGTCGATTTTTATGAATAGGAAAGTCATTAGATATTTACGCACCCTGTTTTTTCTTCTGCCTGGCGTTCTTTTCCTTCCAACGCCAATCAATGCTACTGAAATTTTAAGATTTGAGCATTACAACACCTCCAGGGGCTTGTCACAAAACACAGCCACCAGCATTCTTTGTGACTCCAAAGGTTTTTTATGGATTGGCACCAACAATGGGCTCAACAGATTCGACGGCAACAAATTCCGTGTCTTCATGAACGAAGAAGAGGGCCAGCAAAATTTCACGCACAACAGGGTTGTTAAAATCTGGGAAGATCGTCAGGGTTTTATCTGGTTTGAAACACACGACGGACATTACCATTATTTTGATCCCATATCAGAAACGTTCCGTTCCCTTTCATACCTCTTTTCAGATGTGGAAGAGGGACATGCCGTGTTCTCCGAATTTCTCCAATATTCGAAGGATGAAATATGGATAGGCTTAAGCAATAAAGGCGTTTTACGACTCCTTTACAACTCCCGCGATCACAGTTACCAGGAAACGTATTTTACATCAAGGGGCATCCACGCCATTTCCAATGAACGGGTCTCTTTTATCAGGGCAGATCAAAACGGAAATATTTGGATTGGCACCCACAGGGGGCTCACACTGGTAGAAAAAGAGACCCTTAAAAATGATGTCCCAACCTTCAGCCATCTGTTCATCTCGCACACCTTCACAGCCATGATTGAAACAGCTACTGAATTATGGTTTGGCACCGGTGAGGACGGGATACTTAAATTTCAAAAATCCAGTCAGCTCTACACCTTTATCAATTCCGCTGCCAGTCCCAGCTTAAAATCCGACGAAATTTCGAATTTGCACATCACCAAGAACGGCACCATACTGGCCTCCTTTTATCAAAACGGGATGCAAATATTCATTCCCAGAACCAACCGGTGGAACCATGTAGACATAATTGGCGAACAGGTGGATCAGATTTATGAGGACCGCTACAACAAAGTATGGATTACCACCGAGGAGTTTGGCATAACTGGTTTCGATCTCGAAACCAACCTTTCAGAATTTCATCAATTTCTGGACCCGCAACAATCCACCTTACCCGATTCAGAACGTCATGTATTTTATGAAGACAGTCAGAACAATCTCTGGATTGGTACCCATGAAGGGGCACTCAATTTATATGACCGACAGAAGAGTGATTTCATTCAATTCAAAAATGATCCCAAAAACCCGAATTCTATTTCATCGAACATCGTGATGGCCATCACAGAAGACCACTCTGGTCAATTGTGGGTGGGCACAGGGCAATTTCAGGGCGGTCTCGAAAAAATAATTCTTAAATATCCGGCCTTTGATCATTTACTGCCCCAACCAGAGGGCTCTCATATTTCAGACAATATCGTAAGAGCCCTGTTTGAAGATCCCCAAGGACGAATTTGGGCGGCCACCAAAGCAGGGCGTTTGCATGTCTTTGACGACCATCGAAGAATTCATGTTTTTGACAATTTCAAAACCTCTAACGGACTCTTAACAGGCGTAAATATATATGCCATATTACTCGATAAAGCAGGCTATTTATGGTTGGGGTCAAAAGGGAAAGGCCTTCTGGTGAGCCGCTCCCCACTGGCCAGTTACAACAATCTCAACAACCTCACCTTTGTCAACTACCAAACCATAGATAACGACCATGAAAGCCTCAGTAACAACAACATATACACACTGATTGAAGATAATGATGGAAACATTTGGGTGGGCACCTATGGTCATGGAATTAACATTGCCCAAAAACAAAACAATGAAACCTATAAGTTCAGGCATATTTCCACCGAAAATTCCAATTTATCAAGCAACCTGGTTCGAAACATTCTGGCCGATTCGAAAGGCCGAATTTGGGTGGCCACCGGCTACGGCTTAAACCTCATTGAAAACCCAACGCTCGATGACCAGCCTCTGGAAATACGAAACTTCTATGCAGGCAGTGATTCGAACACCATCAGTTTGAACGACATCATTCATCTGCACGAAGACAAAAGCGGACGAATTTGGCTGGCCACCTACGGCGGAGGAATCAATGCTCTCGATTCGGCAAATAATGAAGAGAGTAACTTCCAAAAGTATGATCAAATCAGCGGATTAAGCAACAATGTGGTATATAGCATTGTAGATGATGCCACAGGAGATTACCTATGGTTTAGCACAGAAAACGGCCTGAGCCGTTTTAATCTAAAAATGAAGACTTTTGAGGTTTTTAATACCAACAACGGCCTTAATTTCGACAGTTTTTCCGAAAACACCTGCCTCAGAGGCAGAGACGGGGCCTTGTATTTTGGCGGCTTTATGGGCATAGAGGTGATAAATCCTGAAAAAATCACCATCCCTAAATGGGACCATCAATTAGAATTAACCGATTTTCAGCTTTTTAACAAGGAAGTGCCCATTGGGCCCAATCAACCCCTGAAAAAGAGCATTTCCTATACCAACAAAATCACCCTCAAATATTACCAGTCCAGCTTCAGTCTCGAGTTTTCATCGATGGACTACCTTGATCCCGACAAAAGTCAATACGCCTACAAACTAGAGAATTTTGATCAGGATTGGAACATTGTTTCCAACCAAAGGAAAGCCATTTACACCAACCTTTCGCCGGGAGAATACACCTTTAGGGTAAGGGCAACTGGGCGAAGCGGCGAGTGGGTTAACAATGAGCGCTCCATTCAAATCATCATTCTTCCGCCCTGGTACAAAACCAAATGGGCATTTTTGCTCTATTCGGTGCTCATCGTGCTTTTGGTTTATGTGGTGGCCTCCACCATATCTAAAATCAATCAATACCGAAACGACCTGCAGATTGAACGCCGGGTAAACGAAATGAAATTGCGCTTTTTTACCAATATATCGCACGAAATAAGAACACCGCTCACCCTCATTATTGGTCCCATTGAAGACATGTTGAGAAAGGATTTAAATAATAATGACAAGCCCAAGCTTGAGATCATTCGCAAGAACGGTAAACGCATGCTTCAATTGACCAACCAGCTTTTGGATTTTAGAAAAATCCAAAACAACAAAATGACGCTCAAAGTCAAGGAATTGAACATCATCGATTTCACACGATCGATTTACGAAAGCTTTGTTCCCCTGGCCAATCATAAAAACATCAATTATCAATTTTCAACTTCACTGGAGACTTTTCATATTTGTGCCGACCCATCCAAACTGGATACCATTATTTACAACCTGCTTTCCAATGCCCTTAAATTTACCGAGGCAGAAAAAACAGTAGAGGTCGTCATTCATCAAGATCCATCCGGTCAATATTTAGAGATCACCGTGCGGGATGAGGGACGTGGTATCTCAGAAGAGAACCTGCCCCACCTGTTCGAGCGCTTCACCATACTAAGCGGAGAAGAGCTGGCCGGCACAGGCATAGGCCTGTCCCTTTCCAATGAACTGGCCCGTCTGCACCATGGAGAAATTGTTGTTTCATCAGAAGAACAAAAAGGCAGCACCTTTACCCTTCGACTGAAAACAGGCAAAGCACATTTTGAGGGCGATCAGAAAATTATCTGGAACAACGAGGACGCTACCATTCTGCCAACCATTGAGCACGCCGTTGACGACCTGTCGAACCAAAAAGCGCCCATTAAGTATATAGACCCTCTGGAAAAACGCCCGATGGTTATGGTTGTGGAAGACAACCAGGAAATCGGAGAATACATTTGTCAATCCTTAAGTCCCGAATACGCCTCTTGTCTGGCCGCCAACGGTGAAGAAGCCATCAACATGCTCAACACCCAAAACCCCGACCTGATTATTTCAGATGTAATGATGCCGGTAATGGATGGCATGGAAATGACCCGCTGCATCAAGGAAAACTTTTCAACCAGCCACATTCCCATTATACTGCTGACTGCCAAATCAGGGATGGAGGACCAGATTGCCGGTGTTGAACAAGGGGCAGATGCCTATATTATAAAACCCTTTAACTCATCCTACCTAAAAGCCGTCACCAACAATCTGATTGAGCAACGCCGGCATGTCATTGCCAAGTTCAGAGACAATAAAACCATTGACCCCAGCACACTTAAAGTCAATTCCAAAGACGAGGAGTTTCTGCAAAAGCTGGTCAGCTACGTGGAAGAAAACCACTCCGAAGAGTTCACCATTGAAGAGCTGGCCGACACGCTCTGTGTGAGTCGCACCGTCTTTTACAACAAAGTGAAAGGCCTCACCGGCTTAAGTCCGGTTGAATTCGTGCGCCAGCTCAAGCTCAAGATTGCCGCACATTTGCTCACCCAGGGCTACAATGTTTCAGAAGCCGCCATCAAAGTCGGTTTCTCCGACGCCAGGTACTTCAGCCGGCAATTCAAAGCCTTATTTGGACATTTACCCAGCAAGCATGTTGAAAAAAACAGCCAGTTCCCCCATCCTCAGGATTAAGACCTGATGAAGAAGAACCGGCTTTAAAAGTTAATGACCTGCCCCTTTTCTATTTCACAGGAAGCTGAACCGCTTTAATACGAAAGCTGTATTCATAAGGACGTGGAAACACCGTATAGGCCGCATGCGGACGGGCTCCCCATGAAGTATCCCCTCCGACACCCATCATCTGATGATCCAGGTGAAGATAAACAGCCTCCCGGGGTTTCAGATCCACCGTGTGCAAGAGTCCCCGACTGGCCGGGGTAAAATCTTCTGCGCTATAATTCAGCGCCGAAAAGCCTGAAAAAGCTGCCCCTTCAATGAAGAAGCCCTTTCCTCTGGCATCCAGTATCTGAATCCAACGCACATCACTGCGGTATCCGTTTTCCTGAGGTGCCGGATAGCGCTCCAGCAACGCGTCCACCGTACTTTCATAAACATCTATAAAAGCCGCGGTTTTACGATCGGGATAATTTTCCCAGGGACCACGCCCGTACCATTTCACCTGCTCATATCTTTTGGGCAAGGTTAATTGCAGACCCATACGCGGCATGGGAGGTAATCCTTCCTTTCCAGGCTCATAACGGTGCGTTACCTCCACCGTTCCGTCGCCACTAATTAAATAAGCCACCGAGCTGCGCCCCAAATCGTGTGGCAACACATATTCCACCTTAAGTCCCGTAGGTTGCTGGCCCTGCTTCAACAACTCTACCTTTTGCACAATGGCACTATCGCCCGCAAAACGCCACACGCCCAGTTCCTTGAGCATATCATACCCATAATCATTGTCGTTGGGCGCCCGCCAAAAGGCCGGTTCAGGCCCATCCAGCAGCATTTCTTCACCAGCCATTTGCCAGGAAGTAATGTGTCCGCTTTGTTTGGAGAAAGCAATGCTGAACCCTTTTCCCGTAAACATATATTCATCCCGCTTACTTTTTAAGGAAGCCACATCCGTCAATGCCAAAGCATCCACCGTACTTGTTTCGCCTAAAAAAGGAAGCGCCATTTGAAAACGGGCCAACTCCGCTCCGGCCTCCAATATCCCCCACTTCTCGCGGGTCCTCATTGAAAGATTAAGGAAGTACGCGCGTCCGCTTTCAAATTCGGGCGCTTCCTTCCACAATTCAAAATAAGCAGATGCACCAGGCTCAACACCTGGAGCCTTAAATGCTCCGCTGGCCAATACTTTGCCCTCAGAACGCAATTCCCAGGAGAAATCAAAGCGATCGAGCGATATAAAATCGTAATGATTACTCAGTTGGATGTGACCGCCAGCAAAATCCATCGGTTCCGCCTTCACATATTGATACACCTGCTTCACCTCATGCAAAGAAGGGTTGGGACTGCGGTCGGGACGCACCAATCCGTTCATACAAAAATTCTGACTCGAAGGCGTGCCTTCCGGACCAAAATCGCCCCCATAAGCCCAGTACAAGACACCCTCCTCACTGTACTTGGCCAAGCCCTGGTCCACCCAGTCCCAAATAAAACCGCCCTGCAAATTGGGATACTTTTCAATCACCTCCCAGTAATCACGCAAATTGCCAACACTGTTACCCATGGCATGCGCATACTCACACAAAATAAGGGGACGCTTGTCCCACGACAGGGCATGCCCTACCAAGCGGTCAATGCGGGCATACATGGGCGCTACAATATCGGTATTTCTACCGGTAGCGGCCTGTTCGTATTGTACCGGGCGACTTAAATCACGGGTTTTTATCCAGTCGTAGCCCGCCTCAAAATTAATACCGTTGCCCGCCTCATTGCCCAGCGACCAGATAATAACCGATGCATAATTCTTATCCCGTTCCACCATGCGCCGAATCCGATCCACATGGGCCTCCATCCAAAGGGAGTCTTTGGCCAGACTCCGGTCTCCGTATCCCAGGCCATGCGATTCGATGTTGGCCTCATCCACCACATAGAGTCCGTATGCATCGCAAAGCTCATAAAAGCGGGGGTCGGTAGGATAGTGACTGTTGCGGACGGCATTGATGTTGTTGGCCTTCATCAGACGAATGTCCTCCAACATGGATGCCTCAGAAATCACGTGACCGGTAAAAGGGTCGTGCTCGTGGCGGTTAACGCCCTTCAACAAGACAGCCTTACCGTTGACCAATAATTGTCCACCCTCTATTTTTACCGAACGGAATCCCACCTTTACGGCTGTTGCCTCCAGCTCCTTACCACCGGCATCCTTCAGCACCAGTGCCAGCGTGTAAAGCTTCGGGTCCTCGGCATTCCAGAGCTTCACCTGCTCTACCCGGCCCTTCAAAACCAATTTTTCATCTGAAGCACCCTGTATGCTTAGCTGCTGAACCTGCTCACTCACCAGCTCTCCATTGTACAGCAACTGCATTTCCACACTGCCATTTGTAAGGCTTTCGTGGTGGTTGCGGACATCCAACTCCACCTGAAAATCAGCAGCGGTCATGACAGCATCCAACTCCTGTTTAAAGAAAAAATCCCGCAAGCGCAAGCGGGGCGTGGCAGTCAGATAGACATCGCGTTCTATGCCCGACAAGCGCCAGAAATCCTGATCCTCAAGAAAAGACCCGTCGCTCCAGCGATAGACCTCCACAGCCAAAGTATTCTTACCCGGCCGAACGTAAGGGGTAATATCAAACTCAGCAGGCAACTTCGCATCCTGTGAATACCCCACTTTTTGTCCGTTAACCCACACATACATGGCCGAGTTAACCGCCCCAAAATGCACAAATATTTGTCGGCCTTCCCAACTATCAGGAACCTCAAAATCCCGGCGGTACGACCCCACCGGATTATTGTCGTTGGGAATGCTTGGGGGCTGCGGATCACTGGTAAAACCAAAACCCGCACTTACATAAATGGGTACCCCGTACCCATTTATTTCCCAATTGCCCGGAACAGAGAAATCATCCCACTCCGAGACATCATAGTCTTCTTTATAAAAATCTTCCGGACGGTCGGCCGGCTTATCCACCCAGTGAAATTTCCACTGGCCATTCAGCATTTGAAAATAAGGCGACTCGCTCCTCTCAAAACCCAGCGCATCCTCCAGGGTGGGATAACTATAAAAGCTGGCCCTGCCTGCTTCCTTATTCACGCCAAAAACCTGAGGATTCTCCCAGTCGTTCACCGTCTGCCCCCTCAACACTAAAAAAGTGGTGCTCAAAAGCACCACTAAAACCATCCATCTGTTATTCATATTTAAACATTTAATTGATCATTTATCGCCTCCAGTACTCATCAATCCATACCGATGAAGCCATGCCTGCCCTTGAAATGGGATATCTGAAAAATCCCCGCAACCTAAAGCGCTGGTCATCGACATTTACCGTGTACACATTGCCCGCATTTGAGTAGTTTTTGTTGCCGTCATCATGCACCGTTACCAGCGTAGAATCATTGATCATCCAATAATTGCCGGAATTGTAGTAGTTCCGCCTGACGCCTCTGACCACTTCAGAAATAAATGTTCCATCTTCATGGAAGACAAAGGTGCGGTATTGGAGGCTGTCCGACGGACTGTCCTCAACCAGTCGCCACTCACCGAGTAAGGGCTGACGCCAATCTTCATTGTTCGTTTGACTGGAAGGAGTCCGCATCGAAGCGCAGGAGCCAGCATGCCAGCCACCAGCAAAAGCAAAAAAACTTGTTTCATTTTGAGTTGGTTTAAAGTATAATACAAAAATTAACGATTGGTGTAAAAATATCACTTAAGCAGTCATTAAACAAAAAACAAGGCAACATCTGCTTGTACCTATTCGACAAATGATTTCACTTTTTCGAAAATCAGCCTTTACAGAGCCAACCACTACCATGGAAATCGCCAAGGGTGTCAGAAAATCACAAAGAAATAGTCATCCTACCATCACATGGCAAAGCTGCCGTGGATGACTGACATGGACAGGTTGCATTCACAGAAAACGGTTACAGAAGCCATCAATGGGTTAACGCTTCCACATGACGCAGGGCACTCAAACGATCCCTGAAAATATTTTCTTCACCTATTTTCTGCTGAAGTTCTAATTTCTGAAGGCGTTTCTCAACGTTTTTTCTTCCCGGAACCAGGTAAACGCTTTTCCCTAATTCAAGCGCTTCATCCACCATATTCTCAATGGCCAGTAAAACAGTTGTATCCAAATGCGTTACATCCTGAAGGTCCAGAATTAAATGCTGGCAGGGAGCAATGTTTTTTCGTTCACGTTGTATGGCTCTGGCTACACCGAAGATCATTGGGCCACTCAGATAAAAAAGATAGACCTGCTCTCTAATTTTATCGAATATTTCCTTTTCGTTATCCTCCAAAGGAGCCGTATCAACAGTCCTATCAGAAACCATCCGAAGGTTAAAACTTTGAAGATGGCTCAACTTCTCTATGGTCAGCATATTGGCCAAAAAGATGCCCAGTCCGACAGCAATGACCAGATCCACAAATACGGTAACCAGCAACACGCCGTACATAATGTAAAGGGCCTTTTGACTAATTTTATGTGCCCGCTTGATGAACGACCAATCAAGAATGTCGAGTCCAACCTTGAAAGCGATGGCAGCAAGCAGTGCAAGCGGGATAAACTGAATCAAAGGTGCCGCTCCAAAAATCAAAACAACCAAAAAGACCGATCGCATAATCCCCGACCAACGGCTTCGCGCACCGGTACGTATATTGACCACCGTACCATTGTCGCCCCGGCTCCGGGCAAGGTCCCCAAAAGTCCGGCCGTCAGGTTGGCCAGCCCCTGCCCCATCAGTTCGCGATTGCTGTTGTGCTCCTCACGGGTCAGAGAATCCGCAATCAGGGCAGTCAGTATGGTATCGATACTTCCCAGCAGAGCCAGTAAAAAAGCATCCAGAAAAACCGAACTCCAGTTATGATCGAGGGGAATAACCGGTAAATTAAAATTGGGCCACCCCAGATCAATGGCGCCAATAAGACGGATGCCGGCATTTCCCGGCAAAAGATAAACCAAAAAGCTAAAAAAGATCAGCACCGCCAACTGTGACGGAAACCGTCTTTGCCACGATTTGGGATAAAAAAGGAACACCAGAAGAGCGCTGAGACCAATGACCAGTTCCCAATAATTGACATAGCTCAAAAGTTCAGGAAGTTTTTTAATCAGACCGATAATACCTCCTTTAACAGCGTCGTGTCCTAAAAATGCCGGCAACTGCATAACTATAAGGATCAGGGCGATACCCGACATAAACCCGCTTATTACCGAGTAAGGCATCAACCGGAAATAACGGCCCAACTTAAAGTATCCCAGCAAGATTTGAATGGCTCCGGCAAAAAAGACAATGGTAAACGAATAAGTTATCCCGGAATGCAAACCATATTCGGCAATATTGGAAGCAAAAACGGCGGTCATAAAAACCGTCATCGGGCCTGTGGGTTCCGAAATAAGTGTTTTACTTCCCCCGAAAAGCGTGGCAACAAGTCCAATGATTACAGCACCGTAAAGTCCGGCCTCCGGACCTGCCCCGGAAGCCACCCCGAAAGTCAGTGCAATGGGAATACTGACGATGGCAGCCACCAGTCCGCCGTACATGTCTCCCTTTTGTATTCTGCCTAAATAATCTGCCATGTATTAGATCATGAGGTTGAATGAAAACAAACCACAAGTTTGTTGTAAATTTATACGGACCGAAATTACACATTTCGAGCAATACTTCAAAACAATATCCTTTAAATTCC
>NZ_BAZW01000020.1 GCF_000974365.1 Geofilum rubicundum JCM 15548 | reverse complement strand
GACTGTCAAAACCCTAAAATTTGTTTAACGCTTTGAGTTTTCTATCTTTGTAACATTGAACGGGTGATCCCGCAGACGCCAGACAGGAAAACATTTGTTAGATAAGTGAAGTGACTTCTGCAGGGACAATTTATAAATACAAGTAGAATGAATTCAAATATACGCCTGGGCGTGACAGGTGCATTGATTGCTGTTTTTGTCATTGTTGCAGTTATTATAATAAAAATACCTTATTACATTGAAAGTAATGGCCTTGTTAAACCTGCCATGGAATGGAAGCTTGAAAAAACACCTGACGGCCTCATTATAAACACGCTTCGCAATAACACCAACAACACTCTCCCACACTTTTCCACCACTGAATTCCAACGCGGCGATCACATGTCTTTCGAATTACATCCGGCAAATAATGCGCAACAGCTCATTAAAAAGGGAGACACCATCGCCACCATTTATTCACACCTCGAAAATTTCAAATTACTGGAACTAGAGCGGGAGTTGCTGGACAATAAGCAACAAAAAATAGTCCTGCTAAGCGGTGACAAACCAGCCCTTGTAAATGCGGCCTACCAGGAAATGTTGCTGGCGGTATCAGAATTTGAAACCCAGCAAAAACTCATGGAACGTACAGAGTCTTTACACGAGATGGGTGTGGTGGCCGATTTGGAATATGATTTGGCCAGGAATGAATACAACATCAAAAAGCAACAGGTAAATATTACCAGAGCCAATTACCAATCCCTGATTGAAGGCTCAAAGCAGGAAGAAGTCGCCTTGATTGATGCCCGGATTAGTGCACTTCATGGCCAGATTGATAACATTAAGGAGCGGCTGGAAGCCTTCACCATTTTATCGCCCATTGACGGACAATCTTTGGTCGACCTGAATCGGGTTCAGGAAAACGAATTATTGGCGCATATTTATGGCACCGGGGAAATGGCCGTTATCATGCCCGTAGAAATGAGCCAATTGAGATACTTTGGAGAAGGGATGAAAATCCTCCTCGATAACGGACTTCGTGAAGAAATACTGGTTGGTGAAATCAAGCTCATCAGTAACAAAGCAGAACTTCTGAACCAAAAACAGGTGGTATTCGTATCCTCACTAATCCCCAACAGTGAAAACACACTGAAGCCTAATATGAAAACCAAGGTTAAAATTGACACAGGAGAAATCTCTCTTTTTCAATATATAATGCGCCTGGTTTCCACCATTTATCGCAATTAAAAACATGCTTAGATACGAGCGAAAATATCTGGTTCCCAATGAAAAAATGGACCAATTGCGTCAAAGACTAATGGCCTTTGTCCAACCGGATAGTTACGCCTTAAAAAACGAGCAGGGCATCCATCAATACACCGTACGCAGCATCTATCTCGATTCTTTGGATATGGAATGCTACAATCAAAAAGAAAGTGGCATTCAACTAAGAAGAAAACTTCGGATCAGGGGATACAATCAACTGGATAATGACAGCAAGGTCGTACTCGAGATCAAGCGAAAAATTGGCAGCCGGATAAAAAAACACCGTGCCTCCTTATATTTTAATGACCTGGACGATATGCTGCGCAATGCAAAGCTGGAAGATGTCATTATTACTCAACCGGGAAAAGAAGCTCTGGACGATGCCCGTCGATTCTTCTTTCACCTTAAAAAGAAACAATACCGACCGAGCAATCTGGTGGTGTACGAACGAGAGGCCTATCACGGAAAGATGGATCAGGGCGTGCGGATTACTTTCGACAAGGATATTCGAAGCCGAATATCCCCAAAGATTGAAACCCTCTACGATGACCGAAATCTAAAACGCCTGTTTTACAATCATTTTGTCCTTGAGATAAAGTATTTCACCAATAATATGCCTCTCTGGGCCAAATCACTGGTGCAGGAATTCAAATTGAGAAACGACGCCATCTCAAAATATACAATAGGCTATGATGTAAGCAAATTCAACCAGAAGTTAACCTATTAAAATGGCCTCACCAATCCGATAAAGAAATGGAAGAAATTCAGAGTGTATTTACTTTTAGCATAACCGCCGCCGACGTATTCGCCAATGTTTTTGTGGCCATGATATGTGGCTTCCTTATTGCCTTGCTGTACAAACACACCTATCAGGGATTGAATTATTCTTCTTCCTTCACCATCTCCATCATCATGTTGACCATGATCACGGCGATTGTCATCATGGTTATTGGTAACAATCTGGCCCGGGCCTTTGGCATGGTGGGCGCCATGTCCATCATTCGCTTCCGGACGGCGGTCAAGGACGCTTCGGACATCATGTTTATTTTCTTTGCCCTTTCGATCGGTCTGGCTGCAGGGGTCAAGCTATACTCCATTGCTTTTCTGGGCACCTTTATGGTAGGAGGAGCTTATATTCTGGTGAGACAATTCAGTTTTTCCCTGTCGGGCAAACGTGAATTTTTAATCCACATCACCACTGAAGCAGAAGGGATGCCTGACAATCCCTTTGGCGCCATTTTTAAAAGTTTTTGCAAAAAACACAAACTGGTGAATGTAAAAACCATGGGCGACGAGTACGAACAAATAATGGAGTATTCCTTCTACATCAATCTTAAGGACCAGGAAAAAGGAAGTCAGCTGGTTTCTCAACTTAGAGCCGTGGAAGGGGTACATCAGGTAAACCTCTTTTTTGACGAAGATTAACCAGTGTTTTTTTAAAAAAAGCTCATTCAAAGATTTATTGCGGAAGAACAAAAATAAAAGTACTTCCCTTGCCCCATTCACTTTCGACCCAAATGTGTCCCTTGTGAAGCTCCACAAATTCTTTGCACAAGCCCAGGCCTATGCCTGTGCCCTTTTCATTGCTGGTGCCCACCAAAGAAAAATCACTGTCCACACGAAATAATTTCATGAGATCATCTGCCTTAATACCAACGCCGTTATCAGAAACAGCCAACCTTACATCCTTATCCATCTGCTCCACATCCACATGCACAAATCCGCCCTTATGGGTGAATTTTATGGCATTGGAGATCAAATTCCTGAGAACTGTGGTAATCATTTGAGGGTCAACTAAGATCGACAAACCTTCATCCATTCGTGTGGAGATTTTTATTTCCTTGGCCACGGCCTGACTTTCAAGAACAGATAAAGCATCAAGGACCAACTTCTGAACATCCACCATCTCAGGTTTATAAGTCATGTTGCCCGTCTGAAACCTGGACCATTCCAATAAATTCAACAACAGGTTAAAGGTGTTTTGAGAAGTTTCATAAATTAAGCGGGCATATTTTTCAATGGTTTCCTCATTTCTTTTTTTAGATCCATCCATCAACAACGAGCTAAAGCCCATGAGACTGTTAAAAGGGCTTTTTAAGTCATGCGAAATAATGGACATAAATTTATCGCGTGAAGCCAGTGCTGCCTTTAGTTGTTTCTCATTTTCGAATAGGGCTTCTTCTTTATTTTTTTTCTCGGTGGTGTCAAACACCATCCCCATTAATAACACAGGCTGACCATCATCATCGTGGAGGGTGACCGCCCCTCGGTCATAATACCATTTCCAGGAACCGTCTTTAGCCTGTATCCGATATTCAACTTCATATAGATCTGTCGCCCCCTTAAGGTGTTCCGCCATGTTTTCCATGACATAGGTATAATCATCGGGATGAATTTTTTCCGTAAAAAATTCATAGCCAACATTCTCCGGCACCTCCGCTTCGCTATATCCCAATGCCTTCACCTTAAGCCAATTAAACCTGACCACATTCTTCTTCACATCCCAATACCAATGCCCCAGATTACCCGTCCAGGCCAATTGAACATTGTCATCCTTTTCATTAAAAAACTGCATGAGCAAAGCATTGGCGTGTTTGAGCTCCTGGATTAACTCTTCGCGACTTAAGTTTTCGTATTCCATAATTGGGCGGTTAAATTGTTAGTTCAAAAGCTGCCGATAATTTCTTCAACCGATCGGCGTAAAAAGTCCCGCTCATAAAAATCATCATCCACCACCTCTCCGTTCCATACAATAATATCCAAATCAATGACGCGGGGACCATATTTGGGCAAGGACCGGTCACGTCCCATTTCATCTTCCACCAACTTAAGCTCAGATGCCAACTGTTCCCGGGTCATGGATGTCTCGATCAAAACGGCCCCATTTAAAAAATCGGGCTGATCGGTAATGCCGATGGGCGGAGTCGATTCAAAAGACGATACGGTCCTGACTGTCACACGCAGTCCCAACAAATATAGAGCTCTGCCCATATTAACAACAGCATCCAAATTGGATCCCAAACCTATTACCACTTTATTATCAGACATCCCGGACCCTTTTACCAGTCATTGAAAACGAAACACTCTCGGCAAACCGCAAAGCATGTGGCTTGTCAACTTCAACAGCGACCTGTTGCACGCGAACGTTGGTCAAAATGAGATCAACCACCTCTTTGGCCACATGCTCTAACAAATTGTACTGAGCATTTTCTACATGCGCTATAATTTCTTTGCACAATTGACGATAATCCAGCGCCTGTTCAGGTTCATCACTGCTCTCTTCGCCCTGCAACTCATATGTGACGGCAATATTCAACAACAAATCCTGCTTTTTTCCCAGTTCATGAGGATTGAACCCCACAACGGTACGTAACAATAAATCCTTAATTTTTATCACTGCCATTTGACTATCCATTTAAATGTGCACCAGAGTCGCAATAGATCACTTGCCCCGTTATGGCACTGTTTGCAACTAAAAACCAAACGCTTTCTGCCAGACTGTCCAAACCAACCACCCTTTTTAACGGGGTGTCTGCAGCCACTTTTTCAAAATACACCGAATCTCTTCCCGGAGGAGGCAAAACAGGTCCGGGTGCTACCCCATTTACCCGGACATCGGGCGCCCACTCCAGAGCGGCCATTTGTGTCAATTGCGTCAGGGCTTTTTTAGATAGGGAATAAGCCGCATGAGACGAATCATTGTTGACAATCCTGGTATCCAAAACATTCACAACAGCCCCCTTACCAAACATTTTATAAAACGCCTGCATCAACATGAAGGGTGTTTCAAAATTGACCAGCATCTGCCGACGCCATAAATCATAATCCGTTTCTGCCAATGTGGAAGCATCAAAAACAGAGGCATTATTGATGAGCGCATCCAGTCCTGCAAGCGGCTGTGGCAATTGTTTCAACAACATTTCCACCGATTGGACCGGATTTGATAAATCGGCTTGAACAACAGGGAAATGCCTGCTATCATATTTTTTTTGTAAGCTCAGGGACAGATCCCGGGCAGCGCGCTCACTAGTATGGTAATGAATGATCACCTCCCAGCCTCTGGCAGCAAAAAGCTCTGTGAGCGCCTTCCCTACCCTTTTGGCTGCACCTGTAATTAGAACTGTTGGCATACACGTATATTAATACAATAAATCAATGGTTATAAACCAATTCAACGATTTTCTCCAATCCCACACGATCCTCCTCATCAAAACAATTCAGGTCTCTGCTGTCCACATCCAAAACCGCTACTACTCTTCCGGCCTCATCTTTAACAGGAACAACAATCTCTGAGTTGCTTTGTGAAGAACAGGCTATATGTCCGGGAAACTGGTGTACATCCCCTACAACCACACTTTCCTTTCTATTGATACCTGCCCAACAGACACCGGTATCCTTTTTCAATTTCAAACAGGCAATAGGTCCCTGATAGGGCCCCACAATCAATTCTCCCTTTTCCAGAAAATAAAACCCGGTCCAAAAATACCCATTCATTTTATGGTGTAACAAAGCCGCAATAGTGGCCATTCGGGTAACAGGGTTTTCAGTGGCCTTCACCAAATCCTTTATCTGCTCATACAGGCGGTTGTATCTGCCCGACTTTTTTGTATGCATATGCTTGGTCATCATTTAAGAAAAGGCCAGCCCGTGAATGGCCGGACCCGATAATTATTAAAGTTAGCTAACAGCCTAAAAATACATATAACAAGGCTATCAGGAAACAAAAAGGAAAAGATTTTTTCCTGAAATCAATAGTTCGTTAAACTTTTTTATTTACCTAATTGACATGCAGTTATGATTCTGCTGAATGTGTGCGTAATTGACTTATAATTTAGAACTTACTCATACCTAACGACCTAATAATCTAACGACCTATTATGAAATACAATATACAATTTAAAACCAAGAACAGGAAAACAATCTAAGCGCCCGAGTAAAAAAACAGCCGGCCCGGTTTTTTAAAACCGAGCCGGCCGCACACTCATCTACTAAACCTAAACCCAAAACTATGGTATTTTAATCAATTAAGCACTCATTTACCTAATTAAAACGAAATTTTTTATCAGTTGGCGTAGCTACCTTCGCTGTCACGCAACATCTCCTGTAATTTTTTACGGGTAAAAAAGATGCGACTCTTGACCGTTCCAATAGGCAATTCAAGCTGTTCTGCAATTTCTTTGTATTTATATCCATCGGTATGCATCTTGAAGGGAATACGAAAATCATCGTCCAGACGCTCAATATACCTGTTCATTTCAGTTACACTATGAACCATCTCCGGCGTTTCAGAAGCGTAGTTTCTTTTATAGGCCACCCGCAGCATCCTCGTTACCATCAAAGGTATTTCTGGTCTTCTGATTACGGCGATAATTATTAATGAAAGTGTTTTTCATGATGGTAAACACCCACGCTTTAAAATTGGTATTGGCCGTAAACTGCTTTCTGTAGGTTAAAGCCTTCAAAATGGTTTCCTGCAATAAGTCTCTTGCATCTTCATCATTGGCCGTCAGGCTCAAAGCGAAATAAAGGAGCTTGTCCTGAAGTCCAAGCAACCGGTCATTAAATTGCATTGTTGTCATGGCTGAATGTTTTTTTGTTACATTTTTGTATAACAAATATACGCCAATCATAAACACTGACAAAAGATTTGCAACTATTTTTTTGAGCAATTTAGAGCCTGTCTAAATAAAAATTTTATTTATATATTGATTTTCATTATTTTACAAACAAACCCTTTGTTCATTCTAAATAACAAGGTTAACAAAACGTTAAACAAACCAATTTCGTAACAAAATGGAAATTTCTCTTCTCAACACTCATAATCAGTGGGGTATACCCTTATTACAAATATAGCCTACCAAACAAATCGTGATTAAAATCACCTGCTTCCGCATCTTTATGTCCATTTTATTCTGAAGTTTCATACAAATAGGATAATTTTATCCTTTCCAAATATCCTTTAAAAACCGGAACACATCATTATGCAACATATCTCTTCCCGACTGATCCACGGTCAGACACCACAGAAGGATGCCACTTTCAACCGAAGTTTGAAAACGCCGATATTCGAATCAGCATCCTTCGACTTTGCAACAGCAGAAGAGGCCGAAAATGCGTTCACGGGAGCCTCGGAGGCTTTTGCGTATTCACGTATCTCTAATCCCACCGTAACAGAACTTCAGAACAGATTGAAAGTGTTCAGCAATGCGGAACATTGTTTATGTGTGGCATCCGGAATGGCAGCCATTTCCAACGTATTCCTTACTTTGTGCAGCAGTGGAGACAATATTATTACGTCTCAATACCTCTTTGGCAATACGCTGTCCTTTTTCTCAAAAACCCTGCGTTCATTTGGAATTGAAGCACGTTTCTCCAATCTTGAGCAACCTTCATCCATCATCGAAAACATAGATGATAATACACGGGCTATTTTTCTGGAACTTCCCACCAATCCGCAGCTCATTGTTTTTGATGTACCGGCTATTTCGCAAATAGCCAGGGAGAAAAACATACCACTTATTGTAGACAACACCGTGTTAACCCCTTATCTGTTCCCCTGCGACCAGCACAACGTGGACATTGAAATATTCTCAAACACCAAATTTGTTTCGGGCGGGGCAACCTCCATAGGTGGTACCATATTGGTGTACCCATCGGACAAATGGGCCAACAACCCAAAACTAGAGGCCGACTGCCAAAAATTTGGCCGGGACGCTTTTTACAAACGGCTGTTTAAAGAAATTTACAGAAATATCGGGGCCTGTTTATCACCCAACAATGCCTATCTGCAACTATTGGGTCTTGAGACCCTAACCCTGCGCATCGACCGGATCATGGACAACACCCTTGAAATCGCCCGTTTCCTTCAAGACCAGCCGAAGGTAGAAACGGTCCGTTATGGGGCATTGGAAAACGATCCGGGCTATAACTTAACCAAACAATTGAGCCAAGGCAAAGCCGGCTGTCTTATTAATATGGCGTTAAAAGATAAAACAGCGTGCTTCCAATTCATGAATGCACTGGAGATGATTCGTCGCGGCACCAATTTTTGCGACAATAAATCCATGATTATTCATCCGGCCTCTACCATCTATTGGGATTTTAGTCGGGAAGACAAACAAAAAATGTGCATCAGCGAGGGCATGTTGCGCCTATCGGTGGGACTGGAAGACCTATCCGACATTAAAGCGGATATTGAACAGGCATTATCTACCATTTAAGCCACACGGCAGTAGCGTTGACTGGTTTTAAGAAAAAGACAAAATAAAGGGGACCAGCAAGGGGACCAACAACGAAAGCACGATACCTGAAAAAATAGCTACCACCGCCATCTCTTTGCCTGAAAATTTCACCACCACAGGAAGCGTGGTGTCCATGGCCGTTGCGCCGCCTGACACAATTACGGCCAATTTGCCAAAAAAACGAACCAAAAGGGGAGCCATAACCAGGGTGATGACCTCCCTTATAATGTTGGCCAAAAGAGCCACTACGCCTAATTCCTGACCTTTTATTCCGGCAATGATAACCGCCGATAAAGAATAGTAGCCAAAACCGGCCCCCACAGCCATGGCCTCCTGCAGGTTAATCTGGTGAATAAAATAGGACAGAAGTCCTGCGCCTCCCAAACTACCGAGAATCACCACCAGCGGAATCAGAATGATCCGAAAATTTAGCTGGCGCCAAATGCCCACAATGGCTTTGTCGCTCCCCACTCCTACCCCAACAATGAACATTAAAAGATAAAGGGCATACGAAGAGAGCTTTTCATCGAGGAGCCATGCAGGTAAAAAATCAGCCATGGAGAAAAAGATGCCAGCTGCAAAAAAGGATAGAATAATTAAACTACTTTTCATGGGTTCGCTTTTTTAAATCCATCCTTGTTCCATAAAGGACCATTAACAACTTACCCAGGACCAGGCTACCGCCCAGGGATCCGAGAGACAAAAGAAATGCCTGCCAGCCCAAAGTGTGAAAATTCTCAACAATCTGCGGATTATTGCCAACAGAAACACCTAAAAGAAACAGAAGCAAATAGACGGCCCACATCATTCCCTTCTCACTGGCCAGCTTAACGCGATGTCTGGTATGGAACAAGCGACCCAAAAAAATCCCCACCAAAAAGAACCCAATAACAAAAAGAATATCCATTATTTTGATTTTCTGTTTACAATAACGCGAAGATACGGAATAGCCACGAAAGGTTATCCGATGCCATTGGCCATTCCATTAACTTCTTAAAAAAAACGGGTATACTTTTGAAAAATCTTTTCTTCACCATTTCTTCATGTGCCTATGATTACATTGCCTGCCAAATATTTAACCTGTATGGAGGACTGAGCGCAGCATCAACCCACTTTTTAAGGTTTTTACAATTTTATTTACCCAAAAAACGCAACTATTACAAGATCTTAACGTCTTAAGGGTAAACCCGGCTTAAAGGAAAACAATATTCTTTAGCAGAAGGAAAAGAAGAAAGAGAAGAAGCATATTGTAACATAAATATTATCGAATGAAATTGTTAAGAATATCCATATACCTGATAATAATTTTGGCCATTGCCAAAATTACCAGCGGAAGTAAGCCCCAATTGCCCAATGAGGCGGATTATGAGAATATCATTTCATACCGGCCTTCCCCCCTTCTGAAGAACCATCAGCAGGCGATGGATTTCGATTCCACGACCTTCCTGAACCAATATAGCAATTTACCGCTCAAACATAAGCCGCTTTATCCGGAAATGCCCAAACACAAATCCGACTTCAATTTTTCCTTCATTGTTTTCTGAAATTTGGACGCCATAGGGTGGGAAAGCGTTCTGCCCATTCCCTCCACAGGCCTTTCCCGGAATTTGATTTATTTGAGTAGAATAATAATCACTTTCTAAACCGGCGTATCCACAAATACAGAAAAGAAAGTAGCAGGATGAACCCCATAAGTCCAAGGGTTTCCTGTTTTTCCAGATTGGTCAGAAACCAGAATATAATAGCAACAGATGCCAGGGGAATCAAAGCGCCTCCCAGAATTCTGAAGGCCTTGACCGTGGACGGGTGTGATTTTCGCAAGCGTAGCACCGTCAGGGCTACCCCCAGATAAACGAGTAAAATAGAGGCACCGGAAATAACAGCCAATTGCCGAAAACCGCCAAAAACAGCCAAACCAAGACCCAGCAAGGCGTAAACCATGATAGCTACATACGGCGTTGAAAACCGCGGGTGAACCCTTGCCAAAAGTCGAACAGGAATGACCCGGTCATGCGCAGCTCCAAATAAAACGCGGGGCATGCTCAGCACTTCACCACTCAAATTGCCAAACATCGAAAAAGCAGCCACGGCGGTCATAATAAACAATCCCCATCGACCGAAAACCCGGTGCGCGACCTCTGCCAGCGGCGCTTCTTTATAATCCATCAAGGAAGTCCCCAGCACACCTAAGGAAACATACTGAATGAAGACATAAAGTACCAGTACGGCCGACAAACCCATAAAAATACCTTTGGGTACATTCTTTCGAGGGTTAGACACTTCTCCGCTTACAGCGAGTCCGGACTCGGCACCCTGAAAGGCAAAAAACAGCACCAGGGCCATCTGACCCAGACTATGGGCATCCGGCGTATCGGTCCATATAAAGTAGGTCCATTCCACCTCCTTCCAACCCACGGACACCAGCAAGACAAGTGGCAGCAGCTTAACAACTGTCAGGATTTTTACGAGGCCAATACCTTGCTGAACGCCAATAATATTGACAAGAGCCAAGCCCCCAAAGAGAAGCACAAAAAACAAAAGCTCATAAATCGGGTTCTGAAACAAAGGATGCACCGTTCCCAAAACCCCCATCAGGCATTGGCCACAGCTGCATCAGCGGTCATACATGATAACAGGAAAAGAACGGAAGTAATAAACCCGGGGTATTTGCCAAAGGCCGCTTCAATGTATGCATAGGCACCTCCTGAAGAAGTCACTTTACTCCCCGCTTCCGCAAAACAAAGCATAATAAGGAAAAGTAAAACACCGCAGAGTAAATAAGCCAAGATACTGGCAGGACCCAAACCTTCTGCCACAATAGCCGGTAAAACAAAAATGCCGGCACCCACCACAATATTCACCAGGTTGGCACTGAGCCCCCAGGCACCTATTTTTCGTTTCAGCCCCTCATTTGTAAACGACGCATCCGGCATCTGATATTCCTTTATTCCTTCATGCTCAATTGAATCCTTTTTCGGGCGGCGTCCACTTCCACAACCGTCACTTCTACATGCTGGTGTAAGGCCACAACGTCATTGGGATCAGACACAAACCGATTGGCCAACTGACTGATATGAACCAAGCCATCCTGCTTAACCCCGACATCCACGAAGGCACCAAAGTTGGTAATATTGGTCACAATGCCCGGCAGTTTCATGCCGGGGCGCAAATCTTCTATGGAACGTACATCTGGCGAAAACTCAAACACTTTTATCACGCTACGGGGGTCGCGACCGGGCTTTTCCAGTTCAGCCATAATGTCGGTCAGCGTGGGCATCCCAACCTTATCGGTCACATAGCGTTTCAGGTCGATTTGTTGACGCAAATCCTTTTCCTTAATCAAATCATCCACACGGCAATTCAGGTCGGCCGCCATTTTCTCTACGATGCCATAGGCTTCCGGATGAACCGCTGAATTATCCAGGGGATGCTTGCCGCCGCTGATCCGCAAAAATCCGGCACTCTGTTCAAAGGCTCTGGCTCCCAAACGGGGGACTTTTTTAAGTTCTTTGCGCGAACTAAAAGCGCCTATTTCAGAACGGTACTCCACAATGTTCTTTGCCAACTGCGGGCCTAATCCTGATACGTAAGTCAGTAAATGGTGACTGGCGGTATTCAGCTCCACACCCACCATGTTCACACACGACTCCACCACCTGATCCAACGATGAGCGCAACCTGCCTTGATCCACATCGTGCTGATATTGTCCCACACCAATCGATTTGGGATCAATTTTAACCAGCTCTGCCAGCGGATCCATCAGTCGCCGGCCAATGGACACAGCTCCCCTTACGGTGACATCGTACTCGGGAAACTCTTCCCGGGCTGTTTTGCTGGCACTGTATACCGAAGCGCCGTCCTCACTGACCACAAACACGAGAATATCCTTATTAAATCGCATGTTGCGGATAAAGGATTCGGTCTCACGCGAAGCGGTGCCGTTGCCTATGGCTATGGCATCGATTTTATAAGCCTCGACCAGTGTATCAATTTTTTTATACGCCTGTTTGGTTTCATTTTGCGGGGCATGCGGGTAAATGGTCTCATTGTGCAAAAGATTGCCCTGCGCATCCAGACAAACCACCTTGCAACCGGAACGGTAGCCGGGATCAATGGCCAAAACGCGCTTCTGACCCAAAGGGGAAGAAAGCAATAACTGGCGCAGATTGGAAGCAAAAACCTGGATCGCTCCCAGTTCTGCCTTTTCGCGCGATAAGGCAGCAAACTCATTTTCAATGGACGGCGCCAGCAAACGCTTATAGGCATCCTCCACGGCCTTCTCTACCTGCTCGGCTGCCGCATTCCTGCCCCTTAAAAAAAGACGATTCAGACACTCCAGGGCATGCTCACTCTCGGGCGCAACAGATATTTTTAAAAAGCCCTCTTTTTCAGCGCGCCGCATGGCCAATACCCGATGAGACGGGCAGCGCTTTAGAGGTTCTGAGAATTCAAAATAATCGCGGTACTTGGCAGCCGCTTCCTCCTTACCCTTGACCAGCTTGGAGACAATAACGGCCTCCCGGTCGAACAAATTCCGAATCACCTCCCGGGCCTTCATGTCCTCATTGATCCGTTCGGCAATGATATCGCGCGCGCCTGCAGGGCGGCATCCGTATCGAGTACATCATCCGATAAAAAAGCGGTGGCCCTTCCTTCCACATCGCGTTCCTGCTGAAGCATCAGTATATTGGCCAAAGGTTCCAGTCCCAACTCCTTAGCCTTTACAGCACGGGTTTTGCGTTTGGGTTTATAGGGCAGATACAGGTCTTCCAGTTCTGTGGCATTCCAGGTAGCGGAGATTTGCTGCTTTAACTCATCCGTCAAAAGCCCATGTTCATCAATGGTCTTGAGAATGCTTTCCCTTCTTTTTTGTATTTCCTGCAGTTTCTCGTAGCGCTCTTTGATGGTGCCGACTTCGACTTCATCCAGACTGCCGGTGAGTTCTTTGCGGTAACGACTGATAAAAGGAATCGTGGCTCCCTCATCGAGAAGGGCAATGGTATTGGCTACCTGTTTTTGAGCTATATTGGTTTCTGAAGATATTAACTGAACGTACATTGCTTAAATGTTAGAGGATGAGAATTCAGCAGTCAGACAATCACTAGGCCTTCTTTTTATAATCCCGCTTGCCCTTTCCCTTAAAGCCGCCCTTGCTGCCACCACCTGGTTTCTTAAAAAAACGCTTGGCCTTTGGCGCATTGGTCATAGACCGGTCCTGGCTCAAAACCATCGGGCAAGGGTGATTTAAAGATGGTGGTATCAATCAGCTTCTCGATCATGCCAAACTTATCCATCTCATTTTCATTGATAAAAGTCAACGCCACGCCCGTAGATTTAGCCCTGGCTGTACGCCCCACCCGGTGGACGTAATCTTCCGCATCACCCGGCACATCATAGTTGATGACCAGATCAATACCATCCACATCAATGCCTCTGGCAATGATGTCGGTGGCCACAAGAATCTGCGTCTTCCGGTTGCGAAAACCCAGCATGACCGATTCACGTTCGGCCTGCTCCAGATCCGAGTGAATGGCTTCGGCCGGAAAGCCGGCCTGACGAAGGGCTCTGTGAATCTCTTTTACTTTAATTTTTGTGGATGAAAAAATCACAATGCTGGTCAACTCCTTATTCTTCAATAAGGAAGTAATCAGCGGGATTTTCTGATTATCATACACCAGATAGGCCGCCTGCAAAATTCCCTCCGCAGGTTTGGACATGGCAATGTTGATCTCCTCCGGATGATTCAGCAACTTTTTCGATAAGGTGCGGATTTTTGAGGGCATGGTGGCCGAAAACAAGAGCGTTTGTCGCTCTGAGGGCAAGGTCTTAACAATCTGCATGATGTCATCATGAAAGCCCATATCCAACATCCGATCGGCCTCATCCAGTATCAAATGCTTCAGCGTGGTAAACTTAAAGTAATCCATGGTGAGGTGCTGAATCAATCGGCCCGGAGTAGCTACAATAACATTGGCACCACTGATAAGAGCCCGCTTTTGTTGCTCCCACAGACCGGCGTCATTACCTCCGTAAACCGCAATAGAGGTCACCGGCAAAAAGTAAGAAAAACCCTGCAACTGTTGATCTATTTGAATGGCCAGCTCTCTGGTAGGCACCAAAACAAGCGTGGTGGTATTTTCATCCTTGCGTTGCACCAATTCATTCAAAACAGGCAGCAGATAAGCGGCTGTTTTTCCGGTTCCGGTTTGTGCACAAGCGATCAAATCCTTACCGGTCATTATAATGGGAATGGTATCCTGCTGTACAGGTGTTGCTTCTTCAAATCGCATAGCATCTAATCCTTCCAGGATTTCTGCTTCGAATCCAAATTCTTTAAACTTCAAAATATCTTCTTCTAAATAAGTTTATAATCTTCTGTCTATTCCACATAAAGCACCAAACCTTTCAGATACTCACCTTCAGGATGATAGATGCTTACGGGATGGTCTGCGGGTTGCTCCAGCTGGTGAAGTATGCGAACATTCCGCCCACTGCGCGCAGCCGCCGAAAAAATCATGGTACGAAAAGCGTCCCGGGAAATTACCTGCGAACACGAAAAGGTAAACAAAATTCCACCCGGTGCTATTTGCTCGATGGCTTTCGTATTCAGTCGCTTATAGCCTTGAAGGGCATTGTTCACTACCTTCATATGTTTGGCAAAGGCAGGAGGATCCAACACAATTAAATCATATTTTTGCTGAGCCGCTTCCATGAACTTAAAGGTATCCATGGCAAAGGCTTCATGTCGCGACTCATCCGGAAAATTAAGGGCCACGTTTTCATTGGTCAGCACAATGGCCCGTTCAGAACTGTCCACCGAGTGCACCAAAGTGGCCCCCCGCGCAGGCATAAAAGGAGAAACCGCCGGTATAACAGAAAGTGTTTAAAACTTTGCGGCCGGCACTGTATTTTTCCAGCAAGGCACGGTTATCGCGCTGGTCGACAAAGAAGCCTGTTTTCTGACCCTTTTCCCAATCTACATTAAAACGTAATCCATTCTCTTGAGCCACATGCGTTTTACTGCGTCCCATAACATAGCCATTTTCGGGTTCCACATCCGCCTTAAAAGGAAGGGTCCCTTCCGATTTCTCATAAATGGCTTCCAGGTGAGCCCCCAACACCTCCTGAAAGGCTTTCACAAGGCTGTCCCGCATCAGATACATGGCCACGGTATGCATTTGCATGACGGCCGTTGTATCATACATATCCACAATCAAACCGGGCATCCCATCCCCTTCACCATGAATCAGGCGATAGGCATTGGTCGTTTCTGAAGCTGCCAGTCCCAGGGTTTTACGCAACTCCCAGGCTACAGAAATCTTCCTGACCCAGAAGGCGTGGTCAACCACCTCATCTTCAAAAGTCAGCACCCGAACAGCGATGGAGCCAATCTGATAATGACCAATGGCCAGAAAATTATCATGGGCATCATGTATGCGCACCAAATCCCCCTCTTCAATATCTCCACCCACATTTTTAATCGCCCCTGAAAAAATCCAGGGATGGAAGCGCTTTAAACTTTGTTCTTTACCAGGTTTAAGGTAAATAATGGGTAATTGCATCATTATGAGTTTTGGTTACGATAGATGACACTTTTAACTTTAAAATCAGGTTGAATCAACATCAATTCTTCAAATATGCGCAGGCCTATCCAGGCATCAATGGCTGCATAGTCAATCTGGCCAGGAGTTAACACCTCCGTTTCCCAGTTACTAAGGCGTTGACGTTTTGAAACACGCACGTTCAACACCAAACCTGCCAAAGCTTTGAGACTGAAGACGTCAATACCAAAATCCTTTACCATCTCCTGAAGTTCCACAAATTTGGCAGGCTTAAAAGTCGCCAGTTGGTTCAAACCCCGAAGATCATCCCGGATACCCACACCTACTTTATAGACTTTAGGATTTTCAAACAATTGAATCAATGGTGCACAGAGCCCGACCTTATTCAATCTGAACAAATAGGCTTCTTTATTGGTTGAAAGTTGTAAAAGAGATACTTGATTGGAAGTGCCCTTCTTAAAGGCCGGTTTTGTCTCTGTATCAAAACCCAAAACTTTCTCCTGAGAAAGTTTATCAACAATTTCCTGAACGACATCAGGGTCTTCAACCACAGTAATCACTCCCTCAAATTGACACAAGGGTAATTCTCCTATGGCTTCTTTACTTATACTACTATCCATCTAAAAATAATTGTTCGTTCAATGCTTTACTTTAATCGGGCGTGCCATCCTGAAAGTCACGCTGCCGACGCGAAATGATCCAATGATCGGTGTTTTTTTCTTCCAAATCGTCTTCCGGCAAAGCTTCTTCCTCCTCATCTTCCAGACTTTCACCTCCATAGTAAACCATGTGCAGCGCTCTCAACACATTGACCAAACGCTGACCCCAATAGGATTCAAATTGCGTAACCAACTCAACTAAAGCATCATTCATGATTTCTGTAACGGCCGTTCGATAGCCCATCAAAAAATCCTTGACATCCTGGTAGATATCGGCCATATTCTCAGATACAGTTGATGTTAAAGGTAAATCACTGCGCTGCATATCGGCCGTAAACACCTCCAGATAGTCATCAAACCGCCCGGTCTTGCTTTGGACCTGAAAGCGAATAAACTCATAATCTTCCTCCATGACATGCTTTTCCAGAAAATCTTCAAGCATGGTATCCGTTTTGGGCAGCATGGTGGCTTTCAAATACAATAAGGGCAATATTTTAAGGGCTGTGGATATAAAATCGGCCCGCGATTGGGCCTCCACATCTTCCAACCATTTACAAAATTCATTACCAACCGTTACAAACTCAATGACGTTGGGCGCATATACAGGGTGTTCAAAGCTTTCTTCCATAATCACAACTAATAGGAAGGCAAAGGTAACAAAAACCACGTAAAATCCATGCAAGTATCACGGGCTCAATCTCAGAGAGTTTCGACAGCCAATCAGGTCTTTACCAGCCATTCCAGCAAACCCGCTTCATTTTCGGTCACCACATCCGCCTCCTCGAGCCAGCGGAGCACTTTCCAGACTTTATCGGCATTAAAAGTCAGGCTGCTTACCAAATCTTCGGCCGATTGGGGTGATTTAAGCAATTCTTTTTGAATGGCGACTTCAATGGATTCAAATTCCTCGTCCGACAATTGGGATTTCTTCCGTTCCAGGCATACGTCGCAATGCCCGCAATTGGCCGAAGATGTCTCACCAAAATAACGCAGTAATAAGCGACTACGGCATATATGCACCGAAGTAGCATAATCAATCACAGATTCGACCCGATCCTTGTATTGCACCAGACGGTCTTGGTAGACTTCGGCTGGAAATTTCAGGTGACGGGGTTCAAAACGGTGTTGAAGATAAGTGATTAAAGGCGTTCTGCGCTGCGGATTATAATGTAAAACTTTTAGGCGACTCAGCAACAGAAACGCCTGGTAAACCTCATCTCGGGAGACATTAAGCCTTTTGGCCAGCAAGTCTTCATCAATGCTGGCATAATCGGTAAACAAACCCGTGTAACTGCGCAACAGCACTTTTAAAAAAGGATCTAAGCGGGCATTGGCCACCTGAAACTTATACAATTCATAATCGTTCATGAGCATCTTGACCGTAGAGGGAATGTCTGCCATCTCAGTAAAATAAAGATACCCGGCCCGCTGAAGAATTTTAAGACTGCTGACCAGTGTAAGCACATTAAAACCAAAGGCGGCACAAAATCGCCCGATGTTAAAATCCAGTACCTGATGCTCTCCAAAGCCTACTGCCAACTGAAAAAAATTGCCCAATGCATCATACACCCGCCGAATGACATCGACCTCGGGAAAGGTCGTCGAGATACTGCGGGTCAGCTGAGCCTTGTCCTGAGGCGACCAGAGCAAAACCGCAAAGGCTTTTTTCTCATCCCGACCGGCCCGGCCGGCCTCCTGGAAATAGGCTTCCAGCGAATTGGGAGAGTCCATGTGAACCACCATCCGCACATCCGCCTTGTCGATACCCATACCAAAAGCGTTGGTAGAAACAATCACCCGGCAATCCCCCAGCATCCACCTGGCTTGTCGGGCATCTTTCACTTTCTGCGGCAGGCCTGCATGAAAAAAATCGGCACTGATTCCATGATTCTGAATCAGCTCCGCATATTCTTTGGTTTTTTTTCGATTACGTACATACACAACGGCCGAACCTGGCACCCCATCTAAAATCTTCAACAGCTGTTTTTCCTTATCCTCAGAACGACGCACCACATAAGCCAGGTTGCTGCGCTCAAAACTCTTTTGAAAAACATTGCGTTTGGGAAACTTCAACTGGGTTTGGATATCTTCAACCACCTCAGGTGTAGCCGTGGCGGTTAATGCCAGCACCGGCACACCGGCAGGTGCTCCCGCACATCGGCAATCTTCAGATAGCTGGGTCTGAAATCATACCCCCACTGCGAAATACAATGGGCCTCATCAATGGCCAGCAGGCTCACTTTTAAATGGGCCAGTTTTTCAAGGAATAAGCGGGTCGACAATCGTTCGGGCGATAAGTACATGAATTTGTAATCCCCAAAAATACAATTATCATAAGCCCGTTCTATCTCTCCATAATTTAAGCCACTATGAATGGCGTATGCCTTGATTCCCTTGCGGTTGAGATGCTCCACCTGATCTTTCATCAAAGCAATGAGCGGTGTCACCACCAGACAAATACCAGACTGGGCCAAAGCCGGAACCTGAAAAGTCAGCGACTTTCCGCCACCGGTTGGCAGCAGGCCAAGCGTATCCCGCCCCTCCCCAACCGATTGAATAATGTCGAGTTGCATGGGACGAAAATCTTCGTACCCCCAGTACTTCCGTAATATTTCGTGGTAAATTGTATCCAATGCTTCCAGTTAAAACCTATTAAAAGCCCCTGAGACCAAAAATAGACAAACGATTGCTTCAAATAACAGATTGGCACAAAAAAAATGCCCCGCAAGACGGGGCATTTTTTTAAGAAAACGAAAATAAACTAATTGACAAACTCTAACTCTCTCACTTTGACACTCAATGAGGAGCGAATCTCCCCATGTTTGCTCTTATAGCCTTCCGCTTCAGGTACCCCTTCAATCAAAACCCGCTTTCCTTTTTTTAGATAATCAGCGACTTTTGAATTCTGGTCCCGCCACATATTGGCTCTCACCCATTCGGTCTTTTCCACTTTGTTGCCCTCTTTGTCTTTGTAATCCATAGAGATGGCGACATTGAAATTAATTACTTTACTGTTTCCTACATCTTTTACTTCGGCGTCATTTCCTAACACGCCTGACAAAATCAATTTAAACATAAGGTTAATGATTTTTGGGTTTATAATTAAGGATTCATAATGAGTCACCAAATTATCATAAAAAATCAATACTGTCAAGTAAAAATGTATTTTTTGTCGCTTTTTCTTTTTCTACTAATTACATTAACAAACCCTCATTCTTCTCAAAATGACATTTACAATCGATTTATTAACTTGAACGGCATAAGCGCTTATACAAAAAACATTTCCTCTGTGCTTCTCCATAAATTCTCCGTGAACCTCAGTGTAACTTGTTCCTCAATAATTAAAACTGCTGCCCCCTAAAAACTCCCGCAGAATAGAAGTCGGTGGAATTTCGCGTGGCAGCATGGGTTTAAAATAGTTGAAAAACTTCAACAAGCGGTTGGCTTCGGCAAATTCAGGCTGATTGGGCTGGACTTCCAGCAAAATGGGCTCGGCAAAGGTTTTAGAACGGAAAATTCATACAACAGCGCGGTATTAAACATGACGTCTGCTTCCTCCTGATAGGGAAAAATATGCTTCTCCTCCCCCCTGCGAACGCTGGCCCAGCGGCCGATGGTTTCCTGCGCAGAGTACTTTCGGTATTTGTAATCCCGAATAATGCGCCTGATCAGTCGGTTATCAGTGGTGGCAATTCGGGTGTGGTCATCGATATTTATCGAAGTCAAGGCGGACACATATACTTTATACTTAGCGGCATCGGGCACGGATGGCGTTAATCCGGGGTTCAGACCATGTATACCTTCTATTATCAGAATGTTCTGTGGTCCCATTTTCATGGTTTCCCCGTCGTAAAAACGTTCCCCGGTTTCAAACGAAAACTTGGGAATGGCCACCTCCTGTCCCTCCAGCAGTTGGACCAGATGCTGATTGAATAATTTCAGGTCAATGGCTTCCAGGGCCTCGAAATCATACTCACCACTTTCATCCCTGGGCGTGTGCTCCCGATCGATAAAGTAATTGTCGAGCGACAAATTCAGTGGCTTCATGCCGGCTACCAGCAACTGAATGGCCAATCGTTTCCCAAAGGTGGTTTTTCCGCTGGACGAAGGTCCGCTAATCAGCACCACTTTTATCTTATCTTTTCGGGCAGCAATCCGGTCCGCAATATTGGCGATCTTCTTTTCATGCAGCGCTTCGGTTACCTTGATCAGGGTGTCGGCCTTTCCATTACCGGCCGACTTGTTCAAATCACTGATCTTGGTCACATTCAAAATCTTGCTCCACTGGCTAAACTCCCTAAAAATCTCAAAAAGCTGATTTTGAATGACCAAATCTTCCACCATGGAAGGATCACTATACCGTGGAACCCGAAGCAACATACCATTGTAGTATTTATTGACATCAAATACTTGCAGGTAGCCGGTGGATGGCACCAAAAAACCATAAAACATACCCACATCATTACCCATGCGATAATAAGTGGTATAATATTGCCCCCGGTGCCGGATCAAATCCGACTTATCAGTGAGCCCTCTTTCTTCAAACATCCTGATAACAGCTTCCGTTTCCTCCTTTTCCTGAATAAAGGGCAGATCCTGTGCCACCAGCTCTCGCATTTTCTCTGCCAGGTTAATGGTGTCCTGTACGGTCAGTTCCCCCCTCAGATTATCCAACTCACAATAAAACCCCTTGCTCACCGAATGTTCAATTCTCAATTTTGCCCCCGGAAACAAAGCCTCTACAGCGGCATACAGAACAAATGACAGACTGCGAATATACATTCGCATGCCATCGACCTGGGTAATATCAAAAAAGCGGACGGTTTTGGGATGGAAAAATTCATAGGAGCTTTCACGAACCCGATTATTGACCATGGCTCCCAAAATGGGGTTGGGCAATTGAACCTCACAACGTTCGGCGACTTCCATCAAATTTATGCCCCGGGGGGCCTCAATCACTTTATTGGTGTTTAAACATTTAATTTTAATCAGTTTAGGCATATCGGTTATCTTGTATAGTTTCTTTCAAAAGGGTTCAGTAAAAAAGGCCCCACGGGCCAGCCACCAGTAATTCATCTTGCAATATAATCATAATGTCGGAAATTCTGAAGAATTGAATTCCATCATCTAAAATAGACCTGACCCTTTCCCCGTTAAATAAAACGGTCACTTTAACTGACATTATTAAACCTATTTTGCAATGTCAAGATTGCAATACAATCTGCTTGTTGTCAGCAAGAAACACAATTTAACATCTTGTTATTTTTATTTATTCTAAATAGAAACTACCTATAACTGATATCTTTACATTCAGGATTACGTACAGATTACATACTTTTGCTTCACCCTGCTCTATCATTTAATCAGATTGAAAGGTCGCAAAAGCCTTAGAAAACATAAAGACAGATGCAAAAAATAGAACATCAGGGGATTGTCGATGAAGTGACAGACAAAGGCATAAAAGTGAAGATCATCAGTCTCTCCGCTTGTGCCTCTTGTCACGCCAAGGGAGCCTGTTCCGTTTCAGACATGGAAGAGAAGGAAGTGAATGTGGCACCTTCGGGTAACTTTCAACCGGGCGACCAGGTGATGGTTGTTGGCTCCAGTGCTCAAGCTTACAGGCCGCATGGTGGGCATATATATTGCCGGTAGTCCTCATTATGGCTGCTCTGTTTGTCACCTTTGAACTGACCAACAATGAAAGCCTGGCCGGTTTAATGTCCTTACTGATACTGCTTCCCTACTATCTTATTATAAGGAGTGCCGACAAGGCCATGAAAAGAAGATTCCAATTTACCATTAAATCAATAAACGAATAACCATTATGAGCGTAGTTCTGATTACAATAGTTACGCTTGCCGGATTAGGGGCAATTGCTGCGGTGATACTTTACCTGGCATCGAAGAAATTTCAGGTATTTGAAGACCCAAGGATTGATCAGGTTGAAGAGGCCCTTCCCGCTACCAATTGCGGTGGCTGTGGTTTTCCGGGTTGCAGGGCTTTTGCGGAAGCTTTGGTTAAAGCCGACGACATATCTTCCATGAACTGCCCCGTGGGCGGAGCCGACACCATGTCGGATGTAGCCGCCATTCTGGGAAAGGAAGCAGGTTCAGCCAAACCACAGGTAGCCGTACTCAGGTGTAACGGCTCTTGTGAGCACCGACCCAAATTAACCGACTATCAGGGAGCCACTTCCTGCGCCGTGGCTGCCGCCTTATACGGTGGAGAAACGGGGTGTTCCTATGGCTGTTATGGTTGTGGCGACTGTGTGCAATCCTGCCAATTTGACGCCATGTACATGGACGAGGCAACCGGCCTGCCAGTCATCATTGAGGACAGCTGTGTAGCCTGTGGCGCTTGCGTTGAGGCTTGTCCCAAAGACATCATTGAACTGCGCAACAAGGGACCCAAGAGCCGAAGGATATTTGTCAGCTGCGTCAACCACGACAAGGGCGCTGTGGCTAAAAAAGCTTGCGCCGTTGCCTGTATCGGTTGCAGCAAGTGCCAGAAAGTTTGTCCCTACGACGCCATCACCATGGATAACAACCTGGCTTACATCGATTACGAAAAATGTAAGTTGTGCCGTAAATGTGTTGAAGTGTGTCCCACCAACTCCATTCACGAACTCAATTTTCCACCCAGAAAACCAAAGGTGGAGAAAGAAACGCCCGAACAGGCGCCGGCTGAATAGAGAGACTCAGCTCATCAGACATAAACAAGCCAACTAATTGCAACAAAATATAGGAGGACAAAACGTGTTAAAAACTTTTTCACTTGGGGGCATACATCCGGCAGAGAATAAACGCTCTGCCGACCGTCCCGTTGAAATATTGCCGGCACCTCCGGTGGTCACCATACCTATTGCACAACATATCGGCGCCCCTGCCAGCCCTATCGTCAAAAAAGGCGATGAAGTGAAGGTGGGACAGATCATCGCCCAATCATCCGGTTTTGTATCGGCCAACATTCACTCGCCAGTATCCGGCAAAGTAGATAAGGTCGATAATGTAATAGATGCTTCAGGCTACAGGCGCACGGCCATCATCATAAAAACCGAGGGCGATGAATGGGAAGAAGGCATCGACCGCTCTCCCGACATCAAAAAAGAGATAAGTGCCACTGCTCAAGAAATTCTTCAACGCATTGGAGCAGCCGGCATTGTTGGTTTAGGAGGAGCCACTTTCCCGGCGCATGTCAAGCTGTCCCCCCCTCCTGGAAAAACCTGCGACATTTTAATCATCAATGGCGTCGAGTGTGAACCTTACCTGACCAGCGATCATCGTCTGATGTTGGAAAAAGGTGAAGAGATGCTCATTGGGGTTCAACTCCTAATGCGCGCCCTCAAGGTAGATAAAGCCATCATTGGCATTGAAAACAATAAGCCAGATGCCATCAAGCATCTGTCTCAACTCTGCGAAGCCACCCCGGGCATAAGCGTACAACCATTAAAAGTGCAATACCCACAGGGCGGTGAAAAGCAACTCATCGACGCGTGTATCGGTCGCCAGATCCCCTCCGGAAAACTTCCCATTGAGGTAGGTGCGGTGGTGCAAAATGTAGGTACAGCTTATGCGGTATACGAAGCCGTGCAAAAGAATAAGCCCCTGATTGAGCGCATAGTGACGGTTACCGGACTGTCGGTTAAAAAACCAGGCAACTATCTGGCAAGAATAGGTACCCCTGTTGCCGAC
Source organism: Geofilum rubicundum JCM 15548 (assembly GCF_000974365.1). Lineage (GTDB taxonomy): Bacteria > Bacteroidota > Bacteroidia > Bacteroidales > Marinilabiliaceae > Geofilum > Geofilum rubicundum. The sequence goes on along the minus strand of NZ_BAZW01000020.1, from coordinate 40,843 downwards.
TTAATTGAAGCAGCCGGCGGCTTACCGGAAGATACCGGCAAAATCATCGGTGGTGGCCCCATGATGGGAAAAGCCCTGACTTCCACAGACATTCCTATTACCAAAGGCTCCTCAGGCATCCTCATCATGCCGCAAGAGATAGCCGGCCGAAAACCGGTCGAAAATTGCATACGCTGCTCCAAGTGCGTGTCGGTTTGCCCCATGGGACTGTCGCCTTACCTGCTGATGACCCTGGCCGAAAAAGCCATCTGGGATCGCGCCGAGGAAGAAAAAATAATGGATTGCATCGAATGCGGTTCATGCAGTTTCACCTGCCCGTCCTCACGTCCTCTGCTGGATTACATCCGCTTGGGAAAAGGCAAGGTGGGACAAATCATGCGAAGCCGAATAAAATAAATAGAGTAAGCACAAGATCTGATATTTGATAAAAAATATTATGGAGAGATTAATTGTATCACCATCCCCCCATGTTCACAGTGGAGACTCAGTGAAAAAAAACATGTACGGGGTCATCATCGCCTTGCTGCCGGCGTTGGCAGCCTCGCTGTGGTTTTTCGGGATAGGGGCTTTAATAGTCACAGTGACATCCATTCTGGCCTGCGTGCTGTTTGAGCATTTGATTCAAAAATATCTGTTAAAACAGCCCAGCACCATCATGGACGGCTCAGCGGCCGTTACAGGTTTGTTATTGGCCTTCAACCTGCCCACCAACATTCCCATCGGACTCATTATAATTGGCGCTGCTGTAGCCATTGGCATAGGAAAAATGTCCTTTGGCGGCCTGGGGCAAAACCCCTTCAATCCGGCATTGGTGGAAGGGTCTTTTTATTGATTTCCTTTCCGGTGCAAATGACCAGCTGGCCGGTTCCAGTCGTTTCCCGCACCAGTTATCTGGATGCCACCACAGGTGCCACGCCGCTCTCGATTATTAAAGAGGGACTGGGCTCAGGTAAACCCTTTTCAGAATTGATAACAGAAATACCTTCCTATCTGGATCTCTTTCGGGGATTTATGGAAGCATCGGTAGGAGAAATAACAGGTTTCGCCTTTTTCATTGGCTTGGTTTATATGCTGGTCAAAAAAATTATCACCTGGCACATTCCTGTAGCAGTTGTCGGATCTGTGGCCATTTTTACCGGCATATTGTATTTAATTGACCCCACAACAAATGCCACCCCAATGTTTCATGTACTATACGGAGGATTACTGTTAGGGGCCTTCTTCATGGCCACTGATTATTCCAGTTCGCCTATGTCTGTCAACGGCATGTTGCTATATGGCGTTGGCATTGGTGTCATTACCGTATCCATCCGTATTTACGGTGCCTATCCGGAAGGCATCGCATTTGCCATACTGATCATGAACGCCTTTACGCCGCTCATCGACAAATACATGAAACCCAAACGCTTTGGCGAAAAAGTAGCCACTCAAAAAGCATAAAACATAAAAACATCAATAAAATGGGTAAAAGCGCATCTACACTCCCAAATATGGTACTGACATTGCTTATTGTAACAGCGATAGCAGGCAGTTCTTTGGGATTTATCTACCAGTTGACCAAGGCTCCCATTGAAGCGGCAGCTACGGCCAAGCAGCAAGAAGCTATTGAGTTGGTAATGCCCGGGTTTGACAACGATCCGGCAGCTGAAATGTATGAAATTCAATCAGACGAAGGCTTCGTCCTTAAAGTATTCCCGGCAAAAAAAGAGGGTGAATTTATTGGTGCTGCCATTGAGAGTGTGACCAACAAAGGATTCAGCGGAGAAATAAGAATAATGGTTGGCATGAAACCCAATGGTGACATCGTCAACTACCAGATTTTAGAGCACAAAGAAACACCGGGTCTGGGAACACAAATGGACGATTGGTTTAAGCCTGCTGAAGCCGGAGCAGAAGAAAAAAGCCGCAGTGCTTTTTTCGATGCGTTTTATGGAATTAAAGCCAAAGCCGAGGGTGGCGAAGACACCAAAAGCATCATCGGGAAAAATCCGGGAACCAGCCGGCTAACAGTCAGACAGGATGGTGGTGAAGTGGATGCCATCACTGCGGCAACCATCACCTCACGGGCATTTTTACACGCGGTTGAAGTGGCCTACAAAACATTTACCGAAAAGGCGGATGCCGCCAGTTCAGCAACCAAACAAGAGGAAGGAGGCGCAGAATGAATCAATGGAAAAACTTTTCAAAAGGTTTCTTTAAAGAGAATGCCGTATTTACCCTGCTATTGGGTATGTGTCCCGCACTGGGGGTAACCTCATCGGCCATTAACGGACTGGGAATGGGATTGGCTACGACCTTTGTATTGGTAATGGCCAACATCGTGGTTTCCATGGTAAAAAATTTCATTCCCGACAAAGTGCGTATTCCGGCGTTCATTGTGATCATTGCCGCCTTTGTAACCGTTGTGGAAATGGTCATGCAAGCCTACATGCCTTCATTGTTTGAATCACTGGGGCTCTTTATTCCCCTGATTGTGGTCAACTGCCTTGTTCTGGGAAGAGCCGAGGCATTTGCCTCTAAAAACACCGTTGGCTCATCTGTGATAGATGGTGCCGGAATGGGACTTGGTTTCGCCATGGCCTTAACCATGCTGGGTGGTGTGCGTGAACTATTGGGCAGTGGTCACTTCTTTGGATGGGCCATTTATCCGGAAGATTACGGCATGCTGGTATTTGTTTTGGCGCCGGGTGCCTTTATCGCACTGGGATATCTCATAGCTATCATCAACCGTTTCAAAAAAGCATAAGGAGTTTATATTATGAGCTATTTTCTGATTATCATATCGGCCATCTTTGTCAACAACATTGTATTGGCCCAATTTCTGGGAATTTGTCCCTTCCTGGGTGTATCCAAACGCATTTCTACGGGTATCGGAATGACCGGCGCTGTCACCTTTGTGATGGTCATAGCCACCATAGTCACTTGGCTGGTTCAGGATCTCATCCTCATCCCCTTTGGCATCACGTATTTACAAACCATCTCCTTTATTCTGATCATTGCCTCTCTGGTTCAGCTCGTTGAAATCGTTCTGAAGAAGGTAAGCCCCCCACTCTATCAGGCCCTGGGCGTATTTTTGCCATTGATCACCACCAACTGTGCCATATTGGGTGTGGCCATCATGACGGTCAGTAAAGAATTCAACATTCTGGAAGCGGTGGTTTTCTCCACGGCATCTGCCGTTGGCTTTGGACTGGCCTTAATAACCTTTGCCGGTATTCGGGAACAATTGGATTTGATGAAAATTCCAAAAGGCATGCAGGGTGCTCCCATCGCCTTGGTGGTTGCCGGCATTTTGGCACTGGCCTTTATGGGTTTTGCGGGGATGGTATAAGCGTATCGGGTTGCTCTCCGGCGACATAAGCCGAGGGAGCCACCCCAAACCGGCCTTTAAAATTTCGTGAAAAACTGGCCAGACTTGAAAAGCCAACTGCATACATGATCTCCGTAACATTGCCATGCTTGTTTTGCAGCATATCTGCGGCCTTTTGCATGCGGTAGTTGGTGATGATTTCCTTGGTCGAATACCCCGTGAACTGCTTTAATTTTCTATATAGATGGGTGGCACTCAGGCCTATTTCACGACTGATCATTTCAACCGATAAGTCGGGATTTGAAATATTGTTTTGAATAACGGCCATCACCTTTTTTAAAAACAATTCCTCCTCTCCACCCGTTCGCTCCCCATCCGTGGAAGGATTCAATACCAAACTGCGCGTAAAAAAATCCTCCAACTGCTTATCGCGCCGAAAAACACTGGCGATGCAGGATTTTAAATAATCCATGTCAAAGGGTTTGGTAATATACATGTCTGCCCCTTTTTCCATGCCTTCCGTTTTATAGAGGTCCAGACTTTTGGCTGTTAACAGAATAACGGGAATGTGCGCAGTGGCTTTGTTTTGCTTCACCAATGAACAAAACACGAAACCATCCATCACCGGCATCATCACATCACTGATGATTAAATGCGGATGTACTTTGGCCACCAAATCCAGTCCTTGCTGTCCGTTACCGGCACAATGCACCTGGTATCTTCCCCTGAGATTCAATTCCATAAAATCAAGGATATCTTCGTTATCATCGATCAAAACAATGCGTTGCGCATCCTTTGTCCCCATATCTTCCACAGGTAATTTTTCAGCACCAATGCTTACCTGTGGAACTATTCTTTCGGGATTCTCGAGCCACTCAACATGGGGTTGATTATGATGAGGAAACCACAATACAAATTCACAGCCCTTTTCAGGCGCACTATCAACACTCACAGTCCCCCCGAGCAGTCGGGCATATTCTTTTGAAAGCGTTAAGCCTATGCCTGATCCGACTTTCTGTGACTTACCGGTGCCGGACTGATAAAACCGGTCAAAAATATGGGCCTGATCCTCAAGTGGAATACCCGGACCATTGTCCTTTACAACGATTTTCACTTGTTGTCCCTCTATGCCCAGTCGCAATATAATTTGCCCTCCAAAAGGGGTGTATTTAAAGGCATTGGACAATAAATTAAACACAATGGTTTCTAATTTTTCATCGTCCACATCCACAATCACCGGCTCTTCAGGCAATTCTAGCCGGTAATCAACTTCATGGCGGGAGGCCATATCGTCAAAGGAATGAAAAACCCTTTTAAGAAAGACCATCAATTCAACTTTTACCTTCAGCAATTCCAATCCCGAAGACTCAATTTTCCTGAAATCAAGCAATTGGTTAACCAGTTTGAAAAGCCGCTGTGCATTTCGGTGGGCCATGTTCAACATCCTCGACTGACTTTGACTAAGGGTATGGTGGTTCAACAATTCCTGAATGGGCGGAATAATCAGGCTTAAGGGTGTCCGAAACTCATGTGATATATTGGTAAAAAACTGTATTTTTGATTGATACATGGCCTCACTGTGCTGCTGCTCCAAGCGGACCAGCTGTAGTTCACCCCTTAATCGCTGGCGGTAAGAATAAATGCGGAACACACCATAAGTCATTAAAACAATCAACAGAATATAAAAGGTTAAGAACCCTTTGCTCAACCATATGGAAGGCGAAATTTGTATATCCACCTGCTTCACTTCGCTCCAGACACCCAGATGATTGGTGCCCCGCAATTCAAAGGAATAGGTTCCGGGCTTGAGATTGGCAAAAACGGCAAAATTTTTATCGCCCGACGTATTCAACCAATTTTCCTGGACAGGTCGTAAGCGATAGGAATATTGGCTGACATTTGGAAATAAATAATCGAGGGTGGAAAACTCAAAGGAAACCGAGTTTTGGTTGTATTTGAGTTTTAAACGCTCATTAAAAGCCATATCTATTTCCAACACCCCCACTGAATCAGCAGGCAGGGCTACCTCGTTATTGATACTCAATCCTGTTATAAATATTTCCGGACGTTCATCTGAAAATTTAATTTGCTCGGGATCCATTTCAATATATCCGTTGTCCCCGCCAAACAACAAATGACCAGTTGGCAACCGAGCTGAAGCGTAGCCATAAAAGCTCTTCATGGGCAAATTATTATATAAGGGAATGGTGGTGTACGTATTCGTCCGGGCCCTGGCCCTAATAATGGATTGTTGCGTGGTGGCCCAGATATCCCCCCTCGCATCCACTTGTAAGTTCATCAGTTTTTGTGGACTCCCGGTATCAATAATGATGCTGGCTAAACTATCCTTATCGGGAAAATACTGAATTAAGCGATTTTCAATTCCAATCCACAATGCCCCGCTTTCACCCAATGTCAGCCCCGAAATAGAATGACTGCCAATGGCTTCATTAACCAAACCCACCCTTTTCTTTTCTAACGATGACGTATTAAACCGCCACAATTCATTGCTGCTTCCATAATAAATAACAGAATCAGCCATGATCATCCGTCCATTGCCATCTTCATCTACACGTACAAATTTGAGATCCATGGGATCATTTGAGTCACTACCACCCTTAAAAAGGCCACCTTCCAGGCAGTGAGCCAAACCGTCCCATCCTCTTCCAAATAAAAATGGCTGATATAATTACTGGTTAATCCATTTTGTGGATGGGCAGTAATGGCATACATCTTCTGACGCTTCTCATCCCATACATTCATCCCCCCGGCGGTACCCATCCATATTCTCCCCAAATGGTCTTCCTGCAGGGAATAAACATTATCCAGCAAAATCCTGTGCCGGGGTTTGGATGTGGAAGAGAACATTCGTGTTGTGCCACTTTCCCGGTCGTGGTGAACCACACCATGAATGGTTGCCAGCCAAACCGTCTGGTCAGAAGCGATTAGAATGTCCCGAACCTGATTGCCTATCCTTGGATGATCATTGAAAAAATACGCTTCGTGAAATTGATACAAAGGCACTGAATGGTCCACAATACTCACACCATTGGAGGTAATTAACCAAAGTCGATTTTGCCGGTCTTCAAAAATCTCCCAAATCACGTTACTGACAATGGTATTATCAATGAGCGGATCGTGGTAGTAAATATCATTAGAGCCCGTGGTCCTATTGTAAATATTTAATCCAAAATCGGTTCCCAGTATCAACAGCGAATCGTTTGGGGTGTAAATGGTTTTGATGACTTCATTACTAAAACTGGTATTGGTAGAATTGTAAAGACTGTAATCCAAACTATTCACATTAAAACGAACCAAGCCTGTCTCCGTGCCCACCCACAACACACTATCCTGATCGCCAAAAGAAGGAACTATTGTACAAATCAAATTATTTTGCAACAAAGGCTTATAGTCACCTTTTAAATCATAGGAAGTTATCACTCCTTTTCGGTACCTGTTGAGTCCGTCATAGGTACCAATCCATATATCGCCATCCGGGGTCTGGTGAAACGATCGAATCATATTATGACTTAAACCACTGTTGGCTGTGGTGATTTGATGATAGGAAGAGGTCCCTTTTTCAAAAATCAGAATGCCCTCGGAGGTTCCCACCCAAATATGGCCTGCATCATCTTTATAGATGGTCCGTATAACTCTTGCTTTACCTGTGTCCAGCCGCTTATTCTCAAACGACTGCACATCCATCACATTTAAGCCATCCCAGGTTCCAATCCATAACTGATCGCCATCTAACAACAGAGCACTCATATTATTAGATGAAAGGCTGTTGGGATCGGCACCACTTTGGAAATACAACATTTTATAACCATCATGCCGGCACAAACCTTCCTGAGTGCCTATCCACATAAAGCCATATTGATCCTGCACAATAGAGTTGGTCATATTGGAACTCAGCCCATCCTTCACCGTTAAATTGAAAAAGAAAAAGGGCTGGACCGTTGAAGCTGTCACTTGGAAGTTCCACGATAAAATCCAAATCACCCATAGCACATTCAGTCGTTTAACTGACAGGCAACAACAGGCAAAAACCAAAACTTTTTTTAACACTAAATCCAAGACCATTTTCATCATGTTCATTCGAGGACAGAAAACAACAACAACTTAAAACCCTAATCGACTGCAATATATCAAATAAACAAAAAACCGCCTTACAAAAATGTAAGATTTAGACAAACTATTGCATGATACGGAAAATAACATTTTTTAATAGGCATCTATCTTTGACTGCTATAATTAAACGACGGCGACCTACCAAGGTCTTGCTTTATCAACCAAATAAAAAACACGATAAATGAGAAATAGCACACTACTTGTATTCATGGCTTTAATTCTATCGGCTTGTTCTGAAAAGAAACCAGAAACCCTCAAACATACGAGAGAAACCCTCTTTAATGATTCGTGGGAATTTGTGAAAGACGCTACGCCGGAAATGATTTCTGACAGCACCCACCTGACATGGGAAACGGTTGATCTTCCCCACACTGCGCACCTTGAACCTTTGGTCATCGAAGACCAACAGTGGCAAGGAAATGCGCTTTACCGAAAAACTTTTACCCCGGCGCCTGAACTTAATAACAAGCACATCGCCTTACATTTTGAGGGCGCCATGCAAGTGGCTGAAGTCTTTATCAATGGCCAAAAAATAGCCACCAACTACGGGGGCTACCTCCCATTTTATGTGAACATAACCCCTCATATCCTAATGGACCAGGAAAATACCATTCTGGTACACCTCAACAACGAAGACAACCCCCAGGTGCCACCCGGAAAACCCATCGATCAACTGGATTTCAACCTATTCAGTGGCATCTACCGGAATGTATGGCTGGTGGTCAAGGACCCCTTACATATCTCGGATCCCATTGGGGCCGACAGAGTGGCGGCAGGGGGATCATGATTACTTATTCCGAGGTTTCGGAAGCCAGCGCCAATATTCAGGTACAGGCAGACCTTGAAAACACGTCGGCTTCGCCGGCCAGGGCCGTTGTAAAAGCATTGCTGAAAGACCGGGACGGAAAAACCATCGCCACTCAACAAACACCCGTTACGGAAATTAACCAAAACGACCATCGACTTTTCAAACTGGACTTTTCCATTGAAAAGCCCCGATTGTGGTCGCCCTCCTCCCCCTATTTATATACCATGGAGGTAGCGGTTTACAGGGGCGATTCACTGGTGGATCGCACAACAGAACGTATTGGCATAAAAACCTTTGGATTTCACAACAGTGGCTTTGAGTTGAATGGAGAGCCGCTCTTCTTAAGAGGCACCAATCGTCACCAGGAATACCCCTACATTGGTTATGCCTTATCCGATAATGCCAACTACCGGGATGCCTATAAAATTCGTAAAGCTGGCTTTAACTTCGTCCGACTATCTCATTACCCCCACTCCAAATCTTTTTTAGAGGCCTGTGACGAATTGGGACTATTGGTCATGGACGCCATACCAGGCTGGCAATTCTTTGGCGATGATGTTTTCGAGCTAACGCCCTATCAGATGTGCGTAAAATGATGCGTCGCGACAGAAACCATGCCTCCATTATTCTTTGGGAAGCGGCGCTCAACGAAACCCGCATGCCAAAATCCTTCATCGAGGGAGCCCACCAGGCAGTTAAAGAAGAGTATCCCAGTCAGGACGTCTATACCTGCGGCTGGATAGAAGCCACCTACGATGTGTTTATTCCTGCCCGTCAGCATGGCCAACCCCCTCATTACTGGAACCATTACGACAAAAAACCCATTTTCATTGCTGAGTATGGCGACTGGGAATACTATGCACAAAATGCCGGTTTTAACCAGACGGCCTTTGAAGACCTGACCTCCGACGAAAGAAACTCCCGTCAGTTAAGGGGATATGGGCAGAAACGATTGGCACAGCAAGCCCTCAACTACCAGGAAGCCCACAACAGCAACCGAAAGGGAAGCCCTGCCGGAGATGCCAATTGGCTCATGTTTGATTACAACCGGGGCTATGCGCCCGATCTGGAAGCATCAGGCATCATGGATATTTTCAGACTGCCCAAATTTGCCTTTTACTTCTATAAGAGTCAGGCACGTATAGGCGAATTTGCCCAGGAGGCTTTCAACCAGCCTTTTGTCCACCTGGCCAACTTCTATAACGACCCGACATTTCTGGATGTAAAAATTTACAGCAACTGCGAGGAAGTCGAGTTACTGGTAAACGGCGCCAGTGTTGGGAGACAAAAGCCCGATACAGACGTCAACAGCACCCATTTGGTTCAGCCGCCTTTCACTTTCCGGCTGGAAGAATTTGCTGCTGGCGAAATCACCGCCAAAGGATTTGTGAATGGAAAGGAAGTCACTTCTTCTACCCAAAAAACGCCTAAAGAAGCTGCTTCTTTAAAACTTTGGATCGATGAAAGCGGACGCCCTCTGGAGAGTAATGGCGATATGGTTTTTCTCTATGCGGCCATTATCGATCAGGCGGGCACCATTCTACCGGATGCGGACCAAATGATACGCTTCAAAGTGACAGGTGACGCCCAAATAATCGGTACCAATCCAATTTCTGCCGAAGCCGGGATTGCCACCGTTCTGTTAAAATCCGGGAAAGACAGCACCCTGACAGTTAGCGCTTCAAGCCCTAACCTTTCTGAAAACTCATTAAGCATCAACCTTAAATAAAAACAAACTCAATTCAAGTCCTATGAAAAAAATAACAAGTAATGGCAGACGGTTGGGAATGCTTCTTTTGATGTGGAGCATAGCCCTGCTGTTATCGGCCCAACAAAAAGAGGTGAGCGGAAAAATTATTGAAGCCTCCAGCGGGGAATCCATTCCGGGTGCCACCATCATAATAGAAGGTACGCAACGGGGAGTTATTTCCGATATCAATGGTGATTTCTCCATCCCGGTTTCGGATAATGAAACCCTGGTCATTTCTTATTTGGGATATAAAACCTTAAGAATACCGGTAAGCGGACAAAGTTCCTTCCTCATTCGCTTAGAATCAGAAATTATCAGTTTCGATGAAGTGGTGGTCATTGGCTACGGTATGCAAAGAAAGGGCGACCTGACGGGCGCCATTTCCAATGTGAACAGCAAAGATTTCAACAAAGGTATCATCAGCTCACCCGAACAACTCATCAACGGAAAAGTTTCAGGTGTACAAATCATGTCCAACAGCGGCTCGCCCACGGCAGGTTCGTCCATTCGTATTCGTGGTGGCGCCTCTCTTAACGCCAGTAACGATCCACTCATTGTGCTGGACGGCGTCCCCTTGGAACAGGGCGGGATTAGTGGAAACAATAACAACTTCCTAAGTTTGATTAATCCCAACGACATCGAAAGCATGACGGTTCTAAAAGATGCTTCGTCAACGGCCATCTATGGTTCACGGGCCTCTAATGGTGTCATCATCATCACTACTAAAAAGGGAAGCTCTGCCAGAACAAGGGTCAGTTTTAGCTCCACCAACTCTTTGCAGGTTAAAACAAAACTGGCCGACATGCTTTCTACCCAAGAATTCAGAAATGTGGTGAACAATGAAGGGACTCCCGCTCAACGCGATCTTCTGGGTTCATCCAATACCAACTGGAACGACGAAATTTTCCAGGTGGCCTTTGGTACAGACAACAACCTGAGTCTATCGGGACAAGTCCAAAACTTGCCATACCGCCTATCATTGGGCTATTATTCTCAGGATGGCATTCTTAAAACGGACAATGCCGAACGTTTTACCGGAAATCTTTCCGTTTCACCTACCTTTTTTGATGAACACCTGAAATTGAATATGGGTATTAAAGGCTCGTTGAACAGAAACCAATTTGCCGCTGGAGCCATTTGGGGTGGTGCCACTTTCAACCCAACCATACCTGTATCTTCTGGCTCCCCCGACTTTGGCGGCTACACAGAAGCCATTGCATCGGATGGTACTCCGGTGACCTCAGCGGTCATTAATCCCGTGGGATTACTCAAGCAATACCATTCTTCCAGTGACGTGAACAGGGTAATTTCCAACTTCGACCTCGATTATAAATTTCACTTTTTACCCGAGCTCAGATTTCATACCACTTTAGGATATGATTACGCCGAGGGAAAAGGAGCGGTTTTTGTGCCAGCCTCTGCCGCCCAGTTCTTTGTTTCGGGGGGCCGGGATTACCAATACGGACCTCAGAAAAAGGACAATCAATTGCTGACAACTTATTTCAATTACAACAACCAACTAGACAAGCTCAACAGCACACTGGACATCACAGCTGGTTATGATTTTCAATCGTGGAAAAGCACCTCGGCCTATTATGAAGTGCTCAATGTCGATGGTCAGGTTCAAAACCCGGTGGCTGCTCAAGACCAGCGCCACACATTGTTATCTTACTACGGTCGAATCAATTACGCCCTGGCTTCCCGTTACATGGTGACAGCCACCGTCCGGAAGGATGGCACCTCACGTTTTAACGAAGGCAACCGATGGGGAACCTTTCCGTCGCTGGCCCTGGCATGGCGACTGTCTGAGGAGTCCTTTTTAAAAGGTCTCGATGTATTAAGCAACTTAAAGCTACGTGCCAGTTACGGAATTACCGGTCAGCAAGAAGGCATCGGCAACTATGGCTACCTGCCGGTTTATACGATTAGCCAGACCGGCGCCCAGTACATTTTTGGCAACACGCCCATCAACACCTACCGACCAGAAGCCTACGTATCCAACCTCAAATGGGAGACCACAAAATCCTATAATTACGGATTGGATTTCGGCTTATTCAATAACCGCTTGTCGGGAGCCATTGAATACTACACCCGCCAGACGGAAGATTTATTGGCCACAGTTCCCTCACCTGCCGGAACCAACTTCGACAAAACCATCCTGACCAATGTCGGCAACGTGGACAGCGAAGGGATTGAATTTGAATTGAATGCCACGCCAGTTGCCAACAACAACTGGACCTGGGACCTTAGTTTAAACGCCTCCTGGCTAACCCAAACCATTAAAAACCTGTCCATTATTGAGGGTACCGAAATTACCAACTCATCGGCTGGACCCACCATCGACAGTTACTACTTCCAGGTATTGACCGAAGGTTATGCGCCCAACATGTTTTATGTCTACCATCAACTCTACGATGAGAGCGGCCAACCAATTGAAGGCGCTTACGCTGATGTGGATGGCAACGGACTCATTAATTCAGATGATTTGTACCGCTACAACTCCCCTGCTCCGGATTACATTTTGGGATTCAGCACATCTGTGCGGTATAAAGAGTGGACAATGGGCACCAGTCTGCGTGCCAACATCGGCAACTATGTCTACAACGGCATGTCGATGAACACAGGTGCCCTCGGCACCATGTCCTACAACTCCTACCAGTTGAACAATCTGAACAAAAGCTATCTGGAGACAGGCTTTAAAAGCCGTCAGTATCTGTCGGACTACTATGTAGAAAACGCTTCTTTTCTGAAAATGGATAACCTGACATTGAATTACAATTTCGGGCAAATCACCCATTTTATGAGCCTGAATGCCACGGCCATGGTGCAAAACATTTTCACCATCACCAACTATACAGGTGTTGATCCGGAAGTTCCCAATGGAATGGACGCCTCATTTTATCCCCGCCCAAGAATTTTTTCACTGAGTCTGGGAATGGAATTCTAAACAAACAACTTACCAAAAAATCATGTAAAGATGAAAAAGATACTATATACATTATTGGTGGTAGGGATGGCCAGCTTTTCAGCTTGCACGGACGACCTGAATCAATATCCGAACATCGAAGAGACTTCGGAATCCGTTTACGCCAATCCCGACAATTACATATCCGCCCTGGCCAAATGTTACGCTTCTTTTGTAACGGCCGGACAGGGGAAAGGGGGTGAAGACCCGGATCTGAGCAGTAACAACGGCTACGATTATATGCGCTGCTACTTTAACATGCAGGAGGCCGGCACCGACGAAATCGGCTCTACCTGGATCGAAGGTGACAATATCGGTAACCTTACCTTCCTGACCTGGGATGCACAGGATCCTTGGGTGGCCGATATGTACTACCGTTCTTACTATTCCATTTCCTTGTGTAACGAATTTCTTAAAAACAGCACCGACAGCAAAATTGCCGGCTTTACAGAAGCGCAACAAACGGCCATCAGAACCTTTCGGGCAGAAGCGCGCTTTTTAAGAGCTCTGGCCTATTTCCATGCCATGGATTTATTTGGTAGCGTACCCTTTGCCGATGAAAATCTGATTGGCAGTGCTGCGCTTCCTGAAAGATGGGAGGCTGCTGAGATATTTGAATTCATTGAGACAGAACTCATTGAATGCAGTGCCGAAATGACCGATGCCGATCATACGGACTACGGACGTGCCCCCAGGGCAGCGGCCTGGATGCTGCTGGCCCGCATGTATTTGAACGCAGCAACCTACAATGCCGGTGATCACTACAGCGAATGTATGACCTATTCGCAAAAGGTAATGGATGAAGCTATATGCTGGAGCCGGAATATGCCAAATTATTCAACGCCGACAATCACCAGCGGGTAGGAAAAGGCCAGGAAATCATCTTCCCCCTGGTGGTGGACAGTCGCAACGTTGTATCCTGGGGCGCCACGACCTATCTGGCATGTGGACAGGTAGATACCGACTACGGTCCGGCTGCCGCAACAACAGGCATTGCCAATGCCTGGAGCATGTTCCGCATCAGAGGTGAAGTGCCTGCTTTGTTCGATATGGACAACGATGACAGGGCCATGTTCTATACCGATGGTCAGGATCAGTACATGGATGGCGGAGTCAGCGACCGCACCGGTGGCTATTTTGTTACCAAGTGGAGCAACCTGACCGACGATGGTTCTGTAGCCTCCAACACCGAAAATGATGGTGTGGATATAGACTTCCCCCTCTTTCGTTTAGCCGATGCCTACCTGATGTACGCTGAAGCAGCAGCACGAACCAACACCAACTTAACGGAAGCCCTAAGCTATGTGAATGAACTGCGCAACCATAGAAATGCGGCTCAGGTGGCTCAGGAGGACCTGACAGCCACGGTGGGGGCCATTCCATACAAATTCTTCCTGGATGAACGGGCTCGTGAACTCTACTGGGAAGCGGTGCGTCGCACCGATCTGGTACGTTTCGACAGTTTCACCACCGACAAGTATGTCTGGCAGTGGAAAGGTGGTGTACAGGATGGTAAGGCGGTTGACAATAAGTACAACCTTTACCCGATTCCTGCTACCGAACTTTCGGCCAATCCAAATCTATGGAATGACAACTATTAATTAGTCTTTGACGCTTTCTTACAAAGACTGAAAAATATGCTGTTTTTTGACACCAGTTTTTTGACACCATTTAATTATGTAATACTATGAGAACAATTCAATCCTATATAGGTGCTCTCCTGATTTTGCTGGCCATGTGGTCGTGCGAAAAAGAAGGAGGCCTGATAGTTGTGTCAGGTTTTGAGACCTCACAGCTATCCAGCGACGTTACAGACATTATTCTAACGGCCGACAATCAGGAGACGCCGGTCCTGGCCTTTTCATGGACAGAAAGCACGCTGAGTCTGAGTGATGGCACCATGAAGCGCCCGCCTCCATTCCCTCAGTGATAATCGAAGCCTCAACAAGTGCTGATTTCGAAAACATTATTAGCATCAATCCGTCGGCCAATCCACACATCATGACGGGCCTGACCTTGAACACGCTGGCCAAAAACATGAACATGGCTCCCTGGGAAAGTGCCCCTATCTACTTCCGGTCCAAGGCCGCACTGGGTCAAAACACAGCACCCAAATACAGCGAGGTAATATCGGTTGATGTGACACCCTTTGCCATTGACATGTCGAAAGGCTTCATCCTGAATGGCGACAAAGAAGAAACGGGCCATTTCCTTTATTCACCCGAGAGCGACGGAGAATACCATGGCTTTATGAACGCCACCGGATGGATGGGCTGGTACCTTCGCGAAGGAGATGCCACTACCTGGGGAAATCTGAATGTGGATGGCAATGAGTTTGTTTTGTTCAACGATGAAGAAAACCATTGGAATATGTGGTTTCCAGGCCTGGGGGGTGCCTATTATACCACCCTGAGTACCAACAACGGAGAATGGACAGCGACTTACATCCCAACCCTTACCGTAGAAGGGGATGTGACAGGCGAAATGACCTTTAACAGAACGGAGGTCTCGTGGCTGATTTCCTTTACGACCACAGCCGACCATGCCCAATTTACAGTGAGCGGTCCTGCAAAATTTTACGACCGGACTACCGGAACAGTTGACGCGGCAGCCATCGACAAAGATTTCGCGATAATTCCGGGTGACGAAAATTCTATCGATTATAGTTTTAGCGATGAAGCCACTGCATTCACTGTACCCACAGCCGGGGAATACACGCTGGAAATATTTTTGGCGAATCCCACCAACCTCAATTATACCATCACCTCCGGCGCTGTCGTTATTGAGGACCCCATCAGCGAATACCTTTATCTGCCGGGTATTGACAATGGTGACGACTGGACCTTCAACAATTACCTGCGCCTGGTGAGCGACATGGACTCTACCTTTGCCGGAGTTGTGAATATAGACTCTAAATGGGGGTACAACATGTCGCTTGAGTTAAATGAGTGGACGGAGGTTTATAAAATGGGGGCTACAGAAGGAACGCTTGAGTTTAAAGGTGCCAACAACATCACGGCCCCTGATCCGGGACTCTATCTGATGCAGGCCGACCTTAAAAATCTGACCTACAGTCACACAGCAGTCAGCGAAGTGCACTATAGCGGACTAAATGATCAATGGGATTTAATGCCAATGACGGAAACCAGTTCTGTGGGTACTTTTGCAGCTTCAGTAAGCATCGAACAGCCGTCAGAGTGGGGCATTAAAATATACCTGAACAATAACTGGGATCTGTTTTTCGGTGGAAGTGAAGGCACTCTGGCTTATTCTGCTGAAGGCATCACCGATGATGCCAGTGTAGCTGCCGGCACCTATGACTTGATTGCCAACTTAACCCAATCATCCTATGTCTTTTTGGGAAATGAAGTGTATATTACAGGGCTGAATAACGTATGGGACTATACCAGTGTAGTGCTCACCAAAGCAGAAACAGGTATTTACACCGGCACGGCCACCGTTTCTACTGCTTCGCCCGACGGGTTCAGAATTCAACTGGATCAATCGTGGAACAGATACTATGGTGGCTCGTTTGAATCACTGGACTATTTGGGAAACAACCTGACCGACGATCAAAGTCTGGCGGCAGGCACTTACAATGTTACCATTAACTTTATCACCAACACCTGCTCTTTTGAGCTTGCTGAATAATTAAGACAAAAATGCCGGGGTAGGTATAAAACCCTGCCCCGGCATTTTCTTTGACCATTATCCGGCCATCAATACCTTGACGACATTTGTTTTAACAAAAAAACCGGGCTGTTTATCGACTGGATATAAATAAGAAACAAGAATTATGAGACAGATATTTGGAGGGATTATAGGCTTAGCCTTTTGGCTGTCTTCAATGGCAGCCTTCGCGCAGGCACCAAAAGCAGAAGGAACCTACGTAGATAAAGATGGGATCATCAGATGGCATAAAGACCAGTCTGAAGTGCAGGGCTTCGGGGTTAACTACTCTGTTCCCTTTGCCCATGCTTACCGCATGGCCCAACGTTTGGGCATTTCTCATGAGGAGGCCATTCAACAGGACATTTATCATTTTGCCCGACTCGATTTTGACCTCTATCGGGTGCATGTTTGGGATACGGAAATTTCTGATTCGGTGGGAAATTTATTACAAAACGACCACCTCAGACTGTTTGACTACGCCGTGAACGAAATGAAAAAACGCGGCATGAAGTTCGTCATTACCCCCATTGCCTATTGGGGCAATGGCTGGCCCGAAAGGGATTTCGACACACCCGGATTCGCTACCAAATATGGTAAAGGCGCTTGCTTAACCCATTCGGAGGCCATCAAAGCTCAGGAAAACTATCTGGCGCAGTTCCTCCATCATGTAAATCCCCATACGGGCATTGCCTATAAAGACGACCCCGACATCATTGCCTTTGAAATAAGCAATGAGCCCCATCACGGCGGGACTTATGACGAGGTTAAAACCTTTATCAACCGTATGGTAGCAGCCATGCGGGGCACCGGTACCAAGAAGCCCGTTTTTTATAACATGAGTCACAGCATCCACCTCATGGATGCCTACCTCGACGCCGATGTGCAAGGTGGCACCTTTCAATGGTACCCCACCAATCTGGTGGCCAACCAACAAATCAACGGCAACTTCCTTCCCCATGTCAATGAATATGAGATACCCTTTGCAGAGGATGCCCGATTCAAGAAAAAAGCCAAATTGGTGTATGAGTTTGATGCCGCCGATGTGGAAGGCAATTACATGTATCCGGCCATGGCCAGAAGCTTCAGAACGGCAGGCATGCAGGTAGCTACGCAATTCGACTACGACGCCATGTTTCTGGCACCCTACAACAGCAATTACGGCACCCATTACATGAGTCTGCCCTATGCGCCGCAAAAGGCGCTGAGTCTGAAAATAGCCTCGGCTGTTTTTCATCAGGTGCCCTTGCATAAAAGCTATGGCTCCTATCCGGAAAACAACAGCTTTGAAAACTTCAGAATAGACTATAGCAATGACCTGACAGAAATGGTGACCAACACCCGCTTTTTCTATTCAAACCACACCTTAACCCATCCTCCGGCAGCGGATAAATTACAGGAAATTGCCGGATATGGCAACTCCCCCATCGTCAGGTACGACGGCAAGGGTGCTTACTTTCTCGACAAGCTGGACGAAAACACCTGGCGACTGGAGGTCATGCCAGATGCCCATTGGCTGTCGGACCCCTACGCCCCCATCAGTCCCAAAAGACAAGTGGCTGCCGTCAGTTATAACAAAAGAGACATGCAAATTGACCTGCCGGTTTTGGGCATGGACTTTTCCATTTTGGGCATCAATGACCAAAACAAGCATTCAGCATTGGCCAAAAATGGGAGTTTTGAGATTGAACCGGGCGTTTACCTACTGCAAAAAGCAGGAAGTAAGCGGCAGATTTCAACCGATACCGAATACAAAAACATACGCATCAATGAGTTTGTGGCCCCCCAACAAAACCTCAATATCACCCTGGTCAAAAACGAAACAGCGCTCATCCAATCGGCCGGTAAAAACAACAAAATCGCCTTTGAGCTCATTGCCCCGCAATTGCCCCGGCAAGTTGAAGTACGCCTGTTACTGCCAGGAAAACATCAAACCCTGAAAGCCGAATATGTGGGCCAGGATAGGTACGAACTAATAATACCTGAGGAGTTGAGCGCACACGGCACCATAGAGTACAACATCATCCCTGAATGGAGGATGGCCAAAAAACATTCCCGGCAGGTCTCGATGGGCGTCCGGGACAATGGGATTATTACGACCGAAGCACATACGCGCTCAACCTATTGCCGGCCGAAGCGCCTATTGTGCTATGGAATGCAGCATCTGATTGGAAAAATACGATGCGGCCATGGCTGCCTGGCATTCAGCTAAAACCGACTTATGAAGCGGGTCAAAGTCAACTACTTCACCATTTAGATGAAATCCCCTTAAATGAGATGGGCGAAAAAAGCATTCGTATTTACACCTTTAAGTACAGCTTCAGAGATAAAATAAAGGGAAGAAAAGAAAATTTGGGCGAGAAATCGAAGTTGGTGATTAAAGGTCAAAGTCTCAATAGTGCCAAACCAACCCTTGAGGTGGCATTAATAGATAGCAGAGGGATGTCCTATGGCCACCGTATAACCCTCCATCAGGAAAATGGCATATACAAAATCCCTATCGACCAGTTATCACCGACTCAATTTGCCATTGTTCCCCGACCCTATCCTGGCTTCATGTCGTGGCTGGCCCCTTATTGGCCAAGTGATTCACTGGAAACGGAAGCTATTGAAACGCTCCAAATCAGTTTAGTACCGGCTACCGATGACTATCAACCGGAACCTTTGGAATATTATCTTCAGGAGATCTGGCTGGAGTAGGTTTAATCTTCCTTTGATTGATAAAGTTGATGGTCTTCCACACGATAATAGAATGGCGCAATCGTTACCTTGGGTAGCGGTTGCGTATTTGTTTCAAAGAACATCACGGTTTGTCTGCCATTTTTCCACAAAAATCCTCAAGCCAACGCATATTATTGATTATTTTAGCAGCTCTAAAACAGTCAATTCAGTCAAAACAAAACCTATGAAAAAATCCTTTTTTACACCAATCGTTTTTTCCATACTCCTGCAGTCTCTGGCAGGATGCAACGATAAAACCACCGAGACTTCCAGTTCTCCCCAGGCCTTTCCCTTGTCAGCCGTGAAATTGCTCGACAGTCCCTTTTTACACGCCAGCAAAGTCAACTCAGAATATGTCATGGCGCACGACCCCGACCGTTTGCTGGCTCCCTTTTTAATTGATGCCGGACTGGAGCCCAAAGCACCGCGTTATGGCAACTGGGAGAATACCGGACTGGATGGCCATACGGCCGGCCATTACCTCACCTCGCTCGCGCTGATGGTGGCCTCGGAAGACCACGAGGAAGCCCGTGAGCGTCTCGACTATATGATAGAAGAACTGGCCCTTTGTCAGGCAGCCAATGGCAACGGCTATGTTGGCGGAATACCGGGTGGCAAAGCCATGTGGGAAGAAATTGCCAAAGGCCAAATCAATGCCGGCGGCTTCTCCTTGAATGGTAAATGGGTACCCCTCTACAATATTCATAAGTTATTTGCCGGGCTGTATGACGCCTGGTTTTATACCGGTCATCAACAGGCACTGGATATCCTTACCGACCTGAGTGATTATTTTGTGGAAGTCTGCAGTCAACTGACAGATGAGCAAATGCAGCAAATGCTCATTTCGGAACATGGTGGCATGAACGATGCATTGGCCAATGTTTACGCGGTCACCAACAATCCCAAACATCTTGAATTGGCAAGAAGAATGTCACACCATACCCTGCTGAATCCCTTATTGGAACACAAAGACCAGCTAACGGGCATGCATGCCAACACCCAAATACCGAAGGTTATTGGTTTTATGCGCATTGCGGAATTGACTGGCGACAGCGCCTGGCACAGTGCCGCTCAATTTTTCTGGGAGACCGTGGTTAAAAACCGCAGTGTAGCCATTGGTGGTAATTCCACCCATGAGTACTTTCATCCGGCCGATGATTTTTCATCCATGATTGAAACCAGGGAAGGTCCCGAGACCTGTAACACCTACAACATGATGAAACTATCCAAGCAGCTGTACCACAACAGCAATGACCTACAATACATCGACTACTATGAGCGGGCCATGTACAACCACATTTTGTCGTCTCAGCACCCGACACATGGCGGACTGGTCTATTTTACCCCCATGCGCCCCCAGCACTACCGCGTTTATTCCAATCCCGAGGAGACTTTCTGGTGCTGCGTTGGTTCGGGCATTGAAAACCATGCCAAATATGGTGAACTGATTTATGCCCACGATGCGAATAACCTTTATGTCAATCTCTTCATTCCTTCTGAAGTCAGATGGGAAGAAAAAGGCTTGACGCTTACCCAGTCGACCCTCTTTCCAGAAAACAACCAAACTTTATTCACCGTAAATACAACCGCGCCAACTCAAATGACGCTATTTATTCGTCACCCGAAATGGAACGACCACAAAGCGCTCTCGGTGACAATCAACGGCGAAACAGTAAAAGCTAAAAGCGAGCCCGGCACTTATCTGGCCCTTAACCGTGAGTGGCAAAACAATGATCAGGTTGAAGTGACGCTGGACACCTATACTTATGGGGAGTACCTGCCCGACGAGTCGCCTTACCTGGCTTTAATGCACGGACCATTGGTATTGGCTGCCCCTGTTGGAAATGAAGACACCGATGGCCTCATTGCCGATGACAGTCGCATGGGACACATCGCTCACGGAAAGCTCATTTCACGGAAAGAAGCACCGGTACTCATAACGGATGACCAGAACTGGTCCGACCAGGTTCTAGCCATAGATGGTGAGGCTTTAACCTTTTCGACCGGAGATTTGCTTTATCCCGAATCAGCCCGGGATTTAAAACTTATTCCCTTTTACAAGATCCATGATCAGCGGTACATCCTCTATTGGAACACCACCTCAACCGAAGAGCTTGCCCTGCAACAACAGCTATTAAAGGAACAGGAAGAAGCGGCCATGGCGTTGGAAGCCGAGACCATTGACCGGATTGATACCGGGCAACAACAGCCGGAATCGGATCATAATTTCCAAAGTGAAAAGTCGGAAGCAGGCATTCACCAAAACCGCCACTGGCGCCATGCAAGCGGATGGTTCTCTTACGATTTAAACGACCCGCAGGCAGAAGCGGCCAAATTGCGTATCACGTATTTCGGAGGAGATGCCAACAGAAGTTTCGACATCCTTTTAAACGATGAGGTTTTAGCTGCTGTACAGCTGGATGGCTCCAAAGGCAACACCTTTTATGAGGTGGACTATACCATACCGGAAAACATCAAAGCATTGAATCAGAACGGAAAAATGAAGCTCACCTTCAAAGCCCACGACAACTCCATTGCCGGAGGCGTCTATTTTATTCGATTAATGCGTTAAAACATCCGGTCATTTTCAGGAACTGAAGAACAAATAACTAAGCTCCTCTGACAAATCTGATGTCAGGGGAGTTTTCATTAAAAAAAAACAAGCCGAGCATTTGACCGCAGAAATAAATAATAAGTATATATTTACCTTATTAAAAATCATCACCCCATGCGCAAATACATCTGGTTACTATATACAGGATTGGCCTTCATTTTTTCAGGAATACTGGCCCAGGCTTTATCCCTGGACTCTCCCTTGCCGGGCATTCTCATATCCATAGGCGGTGTTACAAAAATCATTTTTCTGACCCTGACTTTACGCCAGGCCAAAGTCCGGCCCGGTTATGAAATGCTGTTTTTACTGTTTGGACTGGGCTTTATTATACTGGGCGCCCAGTTACGCAACAACGATGTGCCAATGGTATTGGCCATGACCGCGACCGTTGTCGGCGCCTCTCTTAAATTGCTGTTTCTGTTTGTCATCATCAGAAAGCTGCGCACCGCCCGTATCAAAAGCAGGCAAAACAATTGATATTCCAACCCCTGCTTAATATTCCAACCCCCACTTAAGCGTCATACGTTTTGGCAGAAGAAGCGACCAGTTTATTTAGCTCAGACAATTCAGCATCGGTCAGGTGACGCCATTTGCCTACCGGAATATCCAGAAGAATATTCATGATACGGATGCGCTTAAGCGCCACCACTTCATAGCCCAGGTATTCGCACATCCGGCGAATCTGACGGTTCAGTCCCTGGGTCAAAATAATTCGAAAAGTAGCCCGGTCCATTTGCTCTACCAGACATTTGCGTGAAACGGTGTCCAAAACGGGAACGCCATCGCCCATTCTTCGGATAAACTCCCTGGTAATGGGCTTGTTCACCGTTACAATATATTCCTTTTCATGGTTATTACGTGCTCTCAGCACTTTATTGACAATATCCCCATCGCTCGTCAGCAAAATCAGACCTTCACTGGGCTTGTCCAGTCGACCGATGGGAAAAATGCGTCTGGGATATTTTATATAATCGATGATGTTATCCTTCTCTCGTTTGGTATCCGTTGTACAAACAATGCCAATGGGTTTGTTAAAGGCCAGATAAACCGGTTGCTCCTTTGGCTCCTTAATTAAGCGCCCATTGACCCGCACCTCATCACTGGCCGTAATTTTGGTTCCCTTTTCAGGAAATTTTCCATTAATGGTCACCTTCCCCGCCTCAATCAACTCATCGGCCTTTCGCGTGAACAAAAGCCGGCCTCACTCAAATATTTATTTATCCGAACGAATTCTTCTTTCTCCATTTAAACCTTTATTAATCGTAGAATCTTCCTTACATTTGTTTACAAATCTACGCATTATCCCCTGAAACATTTCTGAGAAGCCATGGTTTTTTGTAACATCCCCGGACATTCAACGTACCACCATAACAAACACCCAATACCCCTATCAACCCAATAACCTCTTAACCTAATACCCCATCAACCCCATCAACCCCATCAACCCAATAACCTAATGACCTATTGACCTAATAACCTAATGACCTATTGACCTAAACAACCTAAAAAATCATTCACCCCCTTTTCATCTCCAATAACTTATGAAGCACAATCATTCATTTCCCGTTGTAAAGATCCTTTCCGTAGCCACGTCCATTATAGCCATTGTTTTGGTATTTAATTTGTTTGTCCATTCCTCTGTCCCTGAACCGACGCCAGAAGAGGACCCGGCTGAACTCAGCCTGTTTCAGCAAAACTACAGCATTCATGCCTTACCCATGCCGTCTGAGCTGAACTTTGCCGGTGAAGCGGTACCCATGAACAAAACTTATGTACGTGAGAGCTACGACCGCGAATTGCTGGTCAACACCTACTGGCAATCACAAACCCTGTTGTTGATCAAACGGGCCAATCGTTATTTCCCGATAATTGAACCCATACTGGAAGCAGAAGGCGTCCCATCGGATTTTAAGTTTTTACCCCTTATTGAAAGCGGTTTTCAGGAACGCGTAGTATCACCTGCAGGTGCCGCAGGAGTCTGGCAGTTTCTGGAAGGTGCTGCCAAGGATTACAACCTGGAAGTTAACAAGGAAGTAGATGAGCGCTACCACATCGAAAAAAGCACCGTTGCCGCCTGTCGCTATCTCAAAAAAGCCTATGAGCGCTTTGGCTCATGGACCATGGCCGCTGCTGCTTACAACGCAGGCCCCAGAGGAATGGAGCGCCAGGTTGACCGCCAGAAAATCACCTCCTACTATGATCTGCTTTTAAACGAAGAAACCGGCAGGTATGTATTCCGCATATTGGCCATTAAATCTATCATGGCGGATCCGCAAAAATTTGGTTTTCATTTGGGCGAAGACGACCTGTATCCGGTTATCCCCACCAATGATTTGGTGGTTACCGGTGCAATAGCCGACTTTGCAGACTTCGCTCTGGAGCACGGCACCACTTACCGCGAGCTAAAAGACTTAAACCCCTGGCTGCGGGAAACCTTCTTATTGAATCCATCCCAAAAAACCTATACCATCAAAATACCAAAGCCAGGCGCTTTTGAAGTTAAATAATCAAACCACCTGAATCAGGCGATCCTTTTGCGCAACAAGAACGCCAATGGGTTCGGTGGAAAAACCATGGCTCGCCAGAAGGCGCTCTACCTCATCAATACCTGAGGCATCCACGGCAATAAGCAGGCCCCCGCTGGTCTGCGGGTCACACAACAAGAGTTTGTCGCTTTCAGATTTCAGGTCAATATGTTCCCCGTAGCTGTCCCAGTTGCGATGGGTGCCACCCGGAATGCAGTCAAGCGCAATATATTCATCCACTTCAGGAAACTTGGGCAGTTTATCGCGGTACACTTGTGCCGACAAGCGACTGCCATCGCACATCTCCGTCAAATGCCCCAGCAATCCGAACCCGGTCACATCCGTCATGGCTCTGACCCCTGTCACAGCAGCCATATCTTCCCCTATTTTATTGAGCTGCGACATCGAATCGGATGCTATATGCGCATGTTCGGGCTTCAATTTCCCCTGTTTTTGGGCCGTACTCAACACACCAACCCCCAGGGGCTTGGTTAAATAGAGCCGACAACCCTCCGTGGCGGTATCGTTGCGCTTCAGTTTTTCAATGGGTACGCGACCGGTAACGGCCAGACCAAAAATGGGTTCCGGGTTGTCAATACTGTGGCCACCGGCCAACAGAATACCTGCCTCTTTGCAGGCCTGACGCCCCCCCTCCAATACCTGTTGTGCCACTTCCGGAGCCAGTTTATCGAGCGGCCAACCCAAAATAGCGATGGCCAGAAAAGGGCTTCCCCCCATGGCATAAACATCACTGATGGCATTGACCGCCGCAATGCGCCCAAAAGTAAAGGGATCATCCACAATGGGCATAAAAAAATCGGTCGTGCTGATAATCGCCTCCCCATTGCCCATGTCATAAACAGCGGCATCATCGCGACTGTCATTACCGACCAATAAGAGCGGATCAACCATGGGCTGAATGCTGCTTTGCAGAATAGTGGATAATACTTTGGGAGATATTTTGCATCCACAGCCTGCTCCATGGCTGTATTTGGTTAATTGTATAGGTGTCATAATTTTTTGTTATTTTAAAAAAACAGAACAAATCTTCCGGGAACTCGCTACACTCAAACAGCCCGGATTTTTTAACGATAATCAACTTGATTTTTTAAACGAAAATTTTTGATTTCATTATTTTCCTTTTAAGGTATCAAAGAACGATCGTTTCCTTGAGGTGGAAAGAAAACCCTATGGAATTAAACACTCTTTTGCGGCGTTAAGCAGCAAAAGGGTGTTGTGCTCAGCATCTGTATCGCTGCCCTCAATGATACGGACTTTTTCCTGATCTCTAAAACTCAGGCCTTTTAAATAAGTCTTGTCATAGTAGTGCAAGGTCAGCAAGGCGACTTCATAAAACTGACGCTGTTCCAAAAAATCCAGACACTGCTGGGTGACCAATCCGCCCAATCTTTTTGAAATGCGTTGAACGGCCATTTGCAGGGGGCCAACATCCTCAAAGGCATATTCACGGGCCAACAATTCGGCCCGCTTTTCACGCGGAATATTCAGAAAAAAAACCGTTGATTGACGCATTTTCTGAAACAAAGCCAGGGGCAGATTCACTTTGCCAATGTTGCAACTCTCATCTTCCAGCCAAATGGGTTGGTCCCGATCAAAGCGTCGCCACTGCTCAAATAAATTGTTTTCAAACTGTTCGGAGGTGGGTTGTTGTTTTTGTCCAATGGCCCCAAAGGCCGAGCCTTTGTGGTTGGCCAGGCCTTCCAGATCAATGGCCTGATGTCCGCCAGCCATCAACTGTTCAATCACATGGGTTTTTCCGCTTCCGGTATAACCCCCAATGATTTGCAGTTGGCAGGATTGCGACATGGCACCAAGCAAAAAACGCCGATAGGATTTATAGCCACCAACAATGGTTAAAACCTGTTGAAATCCGTTGTCGCGCAAATGCTGAGCGAACGACTGGCTGCGCATACCACCCCGCCAGCAGTGAACAATGGCTTGTCCATCCGGTGCATGCTTCCGCGCTTCATCCAAAAACCATTGCAACTTAGGCGTCACATAGACATATCCCAGCTCAAGGGCTTTTTCTTTGGAGCGTTGTTTGTACACCGTGCCCACATGGGCCCGTTCCTCATTGGAAAACAATGGAATATTTATGGCACCAGGAATGTGTCCCTTTTCAAATTCTCCGGGCGAACGGACATCAATCAGCGGCCACGATTCCTTTGTTTGATAATATTCCTGTATGGTTATCTCTGTAAGCATCCCACAAAGTTAAGCGTTTTAATCCAACCTTGTTCTCAACGAATTGATTATCCCATTACAAACTATACTCATATTCTTTTTTTATCTTTGCGAATTACATTTTTACGGAAAGAGCACTATGCAAGAGAAGGTCACATCCAACATACCATCAGACATTAACGAAACGGCACAAATAGAGGTACTGGGTGCCCGGGTTCACAATCTTCAAAATATAGACGTCACCATCCCCCGGAACCAACTAGTAGTGATTACCGGCTTAAGCGGCAGCGGCAAATCCTCTTTGGCCTTCGACACCATTTATGCGGAAGGACAACGTCGGTACATCGAGACTTTTTCGGCCTATGCCCGCCAGTTTTTAGGTGGCATGGAGCGGCCGGATGTGGACAAAATCACCGGTCTGAGCCCGGTGATTTCCATCGAGCAAAAAACCACCGGAAAAAATCCCCGTTCCACTGTTGGCACCATCACCGAAATATACGATTTTCTGCGCCTGCTTTACGCCCGTGCCGCTGATGCCTATTCCTACCTGTCGGGTGAGAAAATGGTCAAATACACCGACGCCCAAATATTGGATTTGATACTGTCCAAATTTGAAGGCAAGAGTGTTTACATTTTATCCCCCATGATCAAAGGCCGTAAAGGCCATTACAAAGAATTATTCGAGCAGATTAGAAAAAAAGGCTTCATCCATGTAAGGTTGATGGCGAAATCAAAGAAATTCGCCACAACATGAAGGTCGACCGTTACAAAAACCACTTCATAGAGGTGGTGGTAGACAAGCTTAAAGTGGAAGCTAAGGACCGGAAGCGCCTGGAAGAATCGGTCAAAGTAGCCATGAAACAGGGCCATAATACCATCATGATCATTGAAAAAGGCAAGGAAGAGGAACCCCGCTATTTCAGCCGCCTGCTGATGTGTCCCACCACCGGCATATCCTACAACGAGCCGGCCCCTCACTCCTTCTCCTTCAATTCCCCGCAGGGGCCTGTCCCAAATGCAAGGGACTGGGCAATATGGATGAGGTGGATATGGAAAAAATCATTCCTGATCCCAAGCTCAGCATCTACAGAGGCGGCATTGCCCCTTTGGGCAAATACCGAA
Organism: Geofilum rubicundum JCM 15548; assembly: GCF_000974365.1. GTDB lineage: Bacteria > Bacteroidota > Bacteroidia > Bacteroidales > Marinilabiliaceae > Geofilum > Geofilum rubicundum. The sequence continues at coordinate 13,023 of NZ_BAZW01000020.1, read as the reverse complement.
ACATACTCATATTCTGGCAGCTGGAATCTCTGGCAGAAAAATTCGGTTTTACCCTTAAAACCAGTATTGAAAACATTCCCGAAGAGGGCCTCGAAGCCATTCTTCACGGGACCAGTGAGCCGTTAACCCTCAAAAACACACCACTGGGGACCAACTCCAACTACTTTTTGAGCTTTAATGGTGTGATAAAATACATTATTGACCAGCAGCACAGTGAAGCAGGGGCCAAAGCCAACCGTTGGGCCAACCAATACATAACCGACACCAAGTGCCCCGAATGTAACGGCCAGCGCCTCAACAAAGAAGCGCTTCACTTTAAATTGGATGGAAAAAACATTGCTGAGCTTTCGCAAATGGACCTGACCGTTCTGCGCCAGTGGTTCGTTAATCTGGAGGAGCGATTGAGCGATAAGCAAAACCTGATTGCGGCCGAAATATTGAAAGAAATCCGTTCGCGGCTCGGCTTTATGGTGGATGTAGGGCTGAATTATCTGGCGCTGGACCGGGGCGCCATGACCCTCTCTGGCGGGGAGAGTCAGCGCATCCGACTGGCCACTCAAATTGGCTCGCAATTGGTCAATGTGCTCTACATATTAGATGAACCCTCCATTGGCCTGCACCAACGCGACAATCACCGATTGATAGAATCGCTCAAGCAACTGCGTGATACGGGTAACTCCGTGCTGGTGGTGGAGCACGACCGGGACATGATGATGGCTGCCGACCATGTGATTGACATGGGGCCGTTGGCCGGCCGTTTTGGCGGCCAGGTAGTGAACCAGGGAACCCCAAAGCAGATATTGAATTCACAGTCGCTGACGGCCGACTACCTGACCGGCAAAAAATCCATTCCCATGCCGGCCAAGCGGCGTGAAGGCAATGGAAACATTGTGGAAGTGGTTGGGGCCACAGGCAACAACCTGAAAAACATATCCGTCAAATTTCCCTTGGGAAAACTGATTTGCGTGACAGGGGTTTCCGGCAGTGGTAAATCCACCCTCGTCAATGAGACCCTCTACCCCATATTGAATCAGCACGTTTACAAAGGGGTCAAAGAACCCCTTCCCTACAAAAAAGTAAAGGGCCTCGAACATGTAGATAAGGTTGTTGATGTGGACCAATCGCCACTGGGTCGCACGCCCCGATCGAACCCCGCCACCTACACCAAAATGTTCGACGAAATTCGCAAGCTATACGCAGATCTGCCCGAAGCCAAAATTCGTGCCTACAAGCCCGGTCGCTTCTCCTTCAACGTAGTGGGCGGTCGTTGTGAAACATGCAAAGGAGGCGGTGTCCAAGTCATTGAAATGAACTTCCTACCAGATGTCATGGTCGAATGTCCCGATTGTAGTGGCAAGCGCTATAACCGTGAGACGCTGGAGGTTCGCTTCAAAGGCAAATCGATCAGCGATGTGTTGGATATGACCATCAATCAGGCGGTTGAATTTTTTGAAAACATCCCCAACCTGCAACATAAAATTAAAATGCTGCAGCAGGTAGGTCTGGGCTATATCAAATTGGGACAATCCTCCACCACCTTATCAGGGGGTGAGTCACAACGCGTTAAACTATCGTCTGAACTGGCTAAAAAAGATACCGGCAAAACCATTTACATTCTGGATGAACCCACCACAGGTCTGCATTTCGAGGACATACGGGTTTTACTCGAGGTGCTCAACAAACTGGTGGACAGAGGCAACACCGTCATTGTAATTGAGCACAATCTGGACGTGGTTAAAGCCGCAGACTATATCATTGATATTGGGCCAGAAGGCGGCAGCCTCGGTGGCGAACTGGTAGGTTGTGGCACGCCGGAACAAATCACCAAAATCAAAAAGAGCTATACGGGTCAGTTTTTATCTCAGGAGCCTGAGTTCAGTTAAGCGAGGTGTGTTTTTTGTCCACCAAGTATCAACATCTGTCCACCCGATAGTTGCTTGTAATTGACATCTTTGCAGGGTAAAAATCATCATCCATCTAAAACATGAAAGATATGCAAGCAAGCTCTACCGGAAAAAGTATAAAAAGTACCAGTCGTTTATTAAAAGCAGGCCTGTTGTGTCTGTTTTTTCTGGCAGCAGTTTTTATGAAGCTGGCAGCTCAGGGACCGGTTCACGATCCATCCACCATCGTAAAAGGGGATGATGACCGCTATTACGTGTTTTCCACAGGGGATGGCATTTATGGCCTTTCGTCGTCCAACCCGCAATTCACCAACCATCAGGAAGAGCCCACACCACTTGACCCCAACAATCATCCCACATGGATTGATAGCTATGTAACGGATTTTGGCGGAAACTTTTGGGCGCCTGACCTCATTTATATGGAAGGGTATTACTACCTCTACTACTCCGCCTCCAGTTTTGGGACCTCCCGATCGGTTATCGGGGTTACCCGAACCCCCTCTTTGGCCAACCCCACCTGGGAGGATCAGGGACTGGTGGTCTCTTCCAATGGCAGCAACACGGCCATCAATGCCATTGACCCTGCCTTGATGCGCGACACGGATGGCAAAATATGGATGTCGTATGGTTCTTACTTTGGAGGTATCGGCGTCATAGAGATCGACCCTTCCACAGGTAAAACACTGGGCAGCCTGACCAAAATTGCCGGTGGCAGTCACCGCGATTACGAAGCACCCTTCATCCTTAAAAACGGCAGCTACTACTACCTCTTTATCAATCGGGGACGCTGCTGTCAACTGTTGAACAGCACCTATTATGTAGAAGTATCCCGTTCGACCAGCATCACTGGTCCCTATTCCGGCGTTCGTGAATTTTTGCCGGTTCAGACAGGTAATATTGTGGGACCGGGACACATTGGCTATGGCGAAGGGGTGATGTCCTACCACTACTACGATGGTTTCAGCAACGGCTATCCCAGATTATTCACCACCACCCTTGAATTTGTCGATGGCTGGCCGGTGGCCGGACCAACGGGGGTTGAAATGGCGGAGATCAACGGCCAGTATGCCCTCATTGCTTCTCATAGCGACAAGGCCGTCACCATGGCCGCAACCCCACCAGTGAATGGCACCAACATCATGCAGAACACCTATGTGGGCGACGAAACGCAAAAATTCATCATCACCAATGAAGAGGGCATCTGGCATTCGATCAAACCTGCCAATAACACCAACCTCTCCTTTGATGTATTTGAAGTATCAACCGAAAATGGCGCCAACATCAACCTCTGGGAGTATTGGGGCAATGCCCAGCAATTCTCATTTATGGTAGCGCCAGGCGGAGGCTATCGCTCATCAACAGAAACAGCAACCGCTGTCTGGATGTCGCCAACGCCTCCAATGCCGATGGCACCAACATTCTGCAATGGGGCTGCTTTGAAACTGCGCCGCAACAAACCTTCCGACTGGTTGATTTTTCGGCTACCGGACTGGAGACCCAAACGGCCTCCGAAACGATGGTGTATCCCAATCCCTCGCATGGATCCTTTACCATTCATTCTGATGAAAACCAGGCCACGGCAAATATCTTCAACTTTCAGGGGCAAAAAGTCTTTGAGGCAGCCATTTCTTCCGGCGAAAATGAAATCAACACCCAACTGACACCCGGCCTGTACCTTTTACAGGTAGCCTCCGCCACCAACACCTTCACACAAAAAATAGTGGTCCAATAGTCCGTACAAAAGCATTCCAGAACAACAGCATCCGGTTATTTAGATAGATTCTACTTGACTGGATGCTGTCTTTTTTGCAATTTGCCATTTCTGATTTTTTTTCTATTTAAACAGTAAGAAAGAACGCGCCATTGCAACTAAGTATCATTGGAACCATTTTGTTGTGAAAAGACCTGCACCCCAAAAATCCGTTTTGAACCGACTGGCCTCACTTAAGGAGATGCTTTTGGCAGCCTTTCTTTTTGGGGTAATACCTCTCCTTCAAACAAAACTGACCTTTGACCCATCCCAACACTTGCAGTTCACCTTTTTAAGTGCCGGCCTCTTTGTCTATTGGCTGATTTTCAACAAACCACAACTTCGCTTCTCATTCAACAACCGTGTAAGCAAAATTCTGCTGCTTAGTCTCTCAGGCTACCTCCTCTATTCCATGGTATCGGTGGCTATGGCCGGCAACCTCGCAGATGCCTTTTATGTCTTCATTAAAACAGGCCTCTATTTCGTGCTTTTGCTCACCTTTGCCTGGCGCATTAAAGGACCCAACACTTTAAAAAACATATCAATCGTATGGTATCTGCTATCATCTGTCATTTTAGTGACAGGCTACATTCAGGTTCTCACGTTATTGAAAAACGGACAACTTTCCATCCCTCACTCCACCTACCATCTGACGGCCATTTTTGCCCATAGAAACCTGTTGGCAGAAACGCTCGCTTTTTCCCTGCCATTTCTGGTTTATCAATTTTTCACCACGCAAAAATCATGGCTAAAAGCAGGTACCACCATCAACCTCTCCCTGACTTTTATCTTGCTGATTCTCCTTTCGAACCGAACATCCTGGCTGGCTGTTATCGCTGCAGCCCTGACCATTGTGTCATTAATGGCCATCAAGCGTCGTTTCCTGTTTAAAACCAAAGGTTTTAAACAACTCTCCATGGTTCTCCTGATATCTGTCGCTGCAGGCAGTGCCACGGCCTATTATTTCGCGGATAAAACTTCTTTAATTCACCACATAAGCACCTCGTTCAATCCCGGGGAAGGATCCACCAAAGACCGGCTTAAGTTGTGGGACAGAAGTGTGAAACTAATCGCGGAAAAACCAATTTTCGGGCATGGACTGGACACATGGAAAATTGAAATGCTGAAATTCGGATCAAAAGATTATGAGGCTGTAAAGGGCGAAGTATTTTATCAAAGACCGCACAACGATTTTCTGTGGGTCCTGGCTGAACAAGGAATTATAGGTGGCAGTTTGTACCTTCTTTTCTTCCTCTCTCTGCTTGTATTGGCTTTTGTCACCTATATCAGATCATCCAATAAGGAGGACCGGTATCTGGCTCTGGTAGTTGGCGCAACCATGGTGCTGTATGCTTGTTTTTCGATGCTAAGTTTTCCAAAGGAAATTATTTTTCACAACATCCTGCTTTTTTCAATGACCGGAGCGTTAATAAATAGGAACATCCAACCTTCATCAAACCATCCCGCACAAGTGAAACCCGCCCATTTTCTGGTTTTAACCCTTTTGGCGGTAGCGCTTATCTCCGGAAGTTTCAGGCTTTATGGAGAAATCCACACCAAAAAGGCCCTGAAATACCGGAAGACCAACCAACCCCATGATTGCATCCGACACATTAACAAGGCCCAATCAGCATTCTACAATGTAGATGCCACTTCAACACCGATAGACTGGTATGCCGGCGCTGCCTGGTTTCAGCTCAAAGACCACAAAAAAGCAGAGAGGCATTTCGAAAAGGCCTACCGTTTAAACCCTTATCATCTATTTGTGACCAATGATTATGCCGGGAGTCTATTTAAAAATGGCCAAACCAATGAGGCCATTCAAAAATATCTGGAAGTAATTGCGCTGGCCCCCGGGCATCTGGATTCCAGACTCAATCTTTGCGCCCTTTATTTTAACCAAAACAGGCTCACAAAGGCCTTTGAAATCATGGCCAACACAGAGCCAGATGAAGAGTCGGACAGATACCAACAAACCTTGCAAATAGTCGCTGCTCAATTCATCCAACAGTATCTGTCTGACAACAAGGTCTCTCCTGACAACAATTTCAGCCGGCAATTTCAAAAGAACAAAGAAAATCCCTATTTTTACAAAACACTGATATTAAAGTTTCAGCACCACAAGGCCGATACCGGTACTTTTCTGGATGGCCTGATTAATAACAACCTTTAACCGTAACTTATGAAAACGTTTCATTTATGCCTTCTGGTCCTTTCACTCATGTCTTTTGAGCTGGCAGCGCAGCAAATCAACTCTGTTTCACCTGCACCGTAGAACAGGGGAAAAATCTGGACATCACCATTACCGCAAGCGATGTTGACTTTTCGCAGGGAACCAATATGGTCCGGCTCAGCCAGGGTTCAACCCAAATTTACAGTTACCAAACCCATTCGTTCAGCACGAATACCCTCATAGCCAATTTTAATATAGCGGCCTCCGCCCCAACCGGTGCTTATGATCTTGTATTGACCATGGATGCCCATGCATCCGAACTTTGGAGTTACGATGCCATTACCATTACAACCAGGGAAAACAGCCCTCAACTCTCAGGGGTTTCAATAGAAGAAGCTTCTCAGGGAGGGGACGTAAGCATGACCATTACCGGCAGCAACACCCAATTCATGAGTGGATCCTCCATGGTATCCCTCGTCAGTAATCATTCCGGCAAAACCATATCCGCCCATCAGGTCACCACCAACACAAATGAGGAACTGGTGGCGCAATTCAGGTTTAACTATGCCCACGAAACGGGTTTATACACATTGAAGCTATTCAATGCGATCGATGGCTGGATATATTTACCGGATGCTTTCACCCTGCTGGCGGGAGACACCCCTCCGGAAATTGTTTCGGCAAGTCCCGCCACCGTAAGCCAGGGAGAAACCATTGATATTGAAATCACCACCAATAGCATTGATTTGTATCAGGGAACCAACCTCATTTGGCTGGCCCATGAAAATTCAATCATTGAAAGCAATTCCTACACCGTCGTTGACCCTAACACGGTTAATGCCAACTTTTCCTTCAACATCGACTATCCTACGGGGGTATATGACTTGCTTTTCAGACATGAAACGGGAATTGAACTAAGCCGCTCAGGAGCCCTGACTCTGGAAGCAGGAGCCAGCACGCCATCTCTGGCGTCAAGCACACCCGTCCATGGAAAGCGGGGCGAACAGGTTTCAATCACCATATATGGAGTCAATACCCATTTCAATAAAAACGACGTAAAAAATAAAATCTATTTGTTCAGGGATGGAACAACCATTACCCCTATACAAACCGATGTTGTTGACAACACCACCATTTCTGCTTTATTTGATCTGGACTACGGCCATCCAAAGGGTCTTTACACGCTCTATCTTTACAATGCCTATGATGGCACCAATTGGCTATCTGATGCATTTACTGTAGAAGAAGGAGAAAATATTCCAAATATAAGCTCTGTTTCACCCAATATTCTGATGCTGGGGGCCACCCTCGATGTGGAAATAACCGGAGAAAACATTGACTTTTCCCAGGGAACGAACCTGGTAAAATTAACCCAGGACGATACCACCATTCTGATGAATTCGTCAGAAGCCCAATCAGAAACAGTTCTTATGGCCAATTTCACCATATCCTACGGCCACCCGACAGGCGATTATATTCTGTCCATTATCAATGACACCTTTGATGCCACTTTAATCACCGACAAAACCCTGATTAAAAGGAATGCCTTTTATCTAAAAGCCGCCTCCACACCCATCGTCGATGTCCATTCAGACCAGTCGCACGCCTGGCTGGACACGGATAAAAAGCAACTTCGAACCAGTGAGCTATTCGATGGCATGCAGTTGTATAATATGCAGGGACAGTTGCTGCAAGCAGTTGAAAACACCAACAGTATCAGCACATCATCCCTACCGTCAGGCTATTACATCTTAAAACTGTGGAAAAACAAGGTATTTGTCGCTGAAAAAATCTGGATCAGCGAATAGAGACTTTGCGAAACATGCCCCAAAAGCATTTTTGGGCAAAATAAAAACTGACATATTATTGAGCCTCTCGGGACGCCCACTGTTCCGCGTCAAAACGAAACACCTCCTCCCGGACACCCTTCTGGTATCGGCGGGCCACAAAGACAAAACCCAACTTCCTGGCCAGGGCTATAGATGCCCGATTGTCGGGATGTGAAACCAGTCTCAAAACATGGCGCTCCTGTGGACTAAAACATTCCAGGAGTGCACTGACGGAGCGAAAAGCATAGCCTTTTCGCTGATAATCGGGGTGAAAGTGATAACCTAAATAGACATAGTGCTTTTTCTTATCAATGGTAAGAACACCTATCATCTTATTATCGGCCGTGGTGGCCACTGCCAGTTCACGGTAGGCACTGGCAGTCGTATAAAGCGCAATGCGCGCCATATCAACTGCTAAGTCTTCCCGTGAAATGGGCTTAAAATCATCGTACCTGGCCACTTCCGGGTGACTGTATATTTGGTAATAGGCCTCCGCATCATTGCTGGTAATGCTTCTCAGGCAAAAGTCACTGTGTTCGATATACATAAATTTTCATAGCTAGCTTTTAACTAATCATGCCCCAATTGATTTTGGCCCGGGCCAGCTTCCTGAGCTGGCGTACCAGTATTTGATTAGGGGCTTGTTCCAAAAGGGGATCCTGCTCCAGTACGTTCATCGCGATGTCACGCCCCAATTGCAGTATCTGACTGTCGCGCGTGAGATTCGCAATTTTAAGGTCGAAGGGCAGGCCCGACTGCTGCGTACCTTCCAAGTCACCCGGACCACGCATTTTCATATCCGCCTCAGCAATTTCAAAGCCATCGTTGGTGCGGGTCATGATTTCCATGCGCTTGCGGGTTTCTTCGGCCAGTTTAAAGGAGGTCATCAATACACAATGGCTTTGCTCAGCACCCCGTCCAACTCTGCCGCGCAACTGGTGCAACTGCGACAAACCAAAGCGCTCGGCGCTTTCAATGACCATCACCGAGGCGTTGGGTACATTGACGCCGACTTCAATAACCGTCGTGGCCACCATTATTTGCGCCTGGCCCGAGGCAAAGATGTGCATGGCGGCTTCTTTCTCGGCCGACTTCATGCGGCCGTGCACCATGACCACCTGAGCGTGGGGAAAGGACTTTTGCATATATTCATACCCTTCGGTCAGGTTTTTAAAATCCAGCTTCTCCGACTCATCAATCAATGGATAGACCACATAGATCTGCCGCCCCTTATCCATCTCCTCCTGCAAAAAGCGGTTGAGTTGGTTGCGGCGGTTGTGAAAGTAATGCATCGTCTGAATGGGCTTGCGCCCCGGGGGCAACTCATCTATCACCGACACCTCCAAATCGCCGTAAACCGTCATGGCCAAGGTACGTGGAATGGGCGTGGCCGTCATCACCAATACGTGGGGCGGATTCAGATTTTTCTTCCACAGTCGCGCCCGCTGCTGAACCCCAAAGCGGTGCTGCTCGTCAATAACCACCAGTCCCAGATTCTTAAACACCACCGTATCTTCAATCAGTGCGTGTGTGCCAATCAGGATTTGCATCTCCCCATTGCGCAAGGCAGCATGGATGCGCTCACGCTCCGCTTTTTTGGTCGACCCCGTCAACAGCGCCACCTGAATGCCCAATGAAGCCACCTGTTCGGCAATGGTTTCAAAATGCTGGCCCGCCAGAATCTCCGTAGGTGCCATCAGACAAGTCTGGTAGCTATTGTCCAGCGCAATCAGCATCACCATCAGCGCCACCAAGGTTTTTCCGCTTCCCACATCCCCCTGCAGAAGCCGATTCATTTGTCGACCACTCCCCATATCCTGTCGCATTTCACGAATCACCCGCTTTTGCGCATTGGTCAGTTCAAAGGGAATGTGCTCCTTGTAAAAGAGATTCAGGTAAGACCCAACGGTATTAAAAATATGCCCTTTGATATGGAAGGTTCGCTGATTTTTTAGCCGCAAAATATTCAGTTGAATATAAAACAGCTCCTCCAGTTTTAACCTGAACCGGGCTTTTTCCAATAACTGGGTATCCTTTGGGAAATGAATGGTGCGCAAAGCATCATTCAATATCGTCAAACGGTATTTCTCAATGATCCAGGCCGGCAGCGACTCCGGAATCTTTCCCTGATAACTTTGAAAAAGATTAAAAACCAGCTTTTGAATGGCTTTGGAATTGAGAAAATGACTTTTCATTTTCTCAGATGTATTGTATTGAGGTTGCAGGCCCGACTGGATACGGGATTTGTTCTCATCGTAGAGTTCCAGCTCCGGATGTACCATATTAATGGCGCCGTTAAAAACAGAAGGCTTACCAAAAACAAGATAGGTGGCATTGGCCTGAATGCTTCCTTTAACGAACTTTAGCCCTTTGAACCATACCAACTCTACCTGGCCGGTGCCATCGGTAAAAACAGCACTCATACGCTTCCCCCTGCCCTCTCCCACCGTGCGCAAAGAAGCAATGTGTCCCTTGAGTTGAATGTGCTGCATATCGGGCTGCATCTCACTAATGGTATAAATGCGGCTGCGGTCCACATACCGATAGGGAAAATAGTAAATCAAATCTTCGTAGGAGACCACACGAAGTTCCTGCTTCAGAATCTCAGCCCGCTTGGGGCCGACTCCCGGCAGATACATAATATTTAAGGTAGATAACTCTGACATGATTGAAGGCCAAAAATAGCAGAAAGGATTGGATGAAGCAAGTGCCAATAATTACTATATTTGTTGGCAAAACAACAATCTGTGAACTGGTTTCTGGCAAAACGCTACATTCAATACTACACCCGCCCCAACCACTGGAAGGGCTTTGGCATACAATCCCCCTTTGTTTTTGATTTGGCAGGCCACCTCATGCGGGAAAAGCATGCCTATTACGACTTTGAGCGCATTGAAGGCTGGCGTCAGGCCCTGCTTCGCAGTCGGCAGGTCATTGAGCTGACCGACCTGGGAGCCGGCTCCGTGAAAACACCGGCCCGAAAGCGCAAAATTGCCGACCTTGTCAGAAGCGGCGCCTTACCCCGCAAATATGGCCAATTGCTTTACAGACTGGTCACGCGCTTCAAGGCGAAAAACATTTTGGAGTTGGGCACCTCGACGGGCATCAGCACCCTATATTTGGCCCTGCCCCATAAAAAAGGAACAACCATCACCATTGAAGGCTGTCCCGAGTCAGCCAAAGTGGCCCAGGCCACTTTTGACCAGCTCAATGCCCGGCATATCGAATTGCTGCAAGGCTCCTTTCAGGATCACTTGCCTGAAGCCCTGAAACGCTTGCCATCGGTCGATCTGGTCTATTTCGACGGCGATCACCGGGAAGAAAGCACGCTGGCCTATTTTCATCAATGCCTGCCCTACATCCACAACGACACGCTGTTTGTGCTGGACGACATTCACTGGTCACCCGGTATGGAGCGTGCCTGGAAGGCCATCATCCAGCATCCGCAAGTCACCGTATCAGTGGATTTGTTGCGACTGGGAATCGTATTTTTCAGAAAAGAGAGTCCAAAAGAACATTTTGTGATAAAATATTAAACCAAAACACCCCTTGCCTGTCTAACCCAACAATTGATTCATCTGAATACAAAAAAGCATGTCGAAAAACGTCATAGAAATTGAGCGCATAGAGAAAAATTACCAGGTAGGAAACCAAGTAGTAAGAGCACTGCGGGGTGTAACGACTAATATTATACGAGGCGATTACGTGGCCATCATGGGACCCTCAGGTTCCGGAAAGTCCACCCTCATGAATATCATTGGCGCCCTGGACACACCATCCGCCGGTACCTATGTGCTCAACGGCACCGATGTCAGCCGACTGACAGACGACCGTCTGGCAGAAATCCGAAACAAAGAAATTGGTTTTGTATTCCAGACATTCAACCTGTTGCATCAGTATTCAGCCTTAGAGAATGTGGTATTACCGCTGGTTTATGGCGGCGTTCAAAAAGCAGAGCGCTACGAACGGGGAAAAATGGCTCTGGACAAGGTGGGATTGACCGACCGCATGACCCACAAACCCAATGAACTCTCTGGGGGTCAACGCCAACGCGTGGCTGTCGCCCGCGCCCTGATCAACAACCCCTCCATCATTCTGGCAGATGAACCTACCGGTAACCTCGACTCCAAAACCTCCGTCGACATCATGCGCCTCTTCAATGAAATACATGCCGGCGGCAACACCATCATCTTGGTGACCCACGAAGAAGACATCGCCCAGCACGCCCACCGCATCCTGCGCCTGCGCGATGGCGAAATCGAACGTGACGAACGCAATGAGCACATTACGAAAATCGATTGAGGACTTAACTACTTGCTAATAGTGCTTGTTTTTGATATTTTTGAGGTAAATACTTGTTGCATTGACAGGCATACGCAACCGAATAAAAACTTACACGATGAACTTGCATTATATTACGGACACAAAAGGTCATAAAAGTGCCGTACAACTTCCCTTGAAAGATTGGGAACAGATTCAAAAGGACCTTGGGGAACTGGAGCGTTTAAGGAATAAAAAACAGTTCATGACCGAGTTAGCCGAAGCTGTTGAAGAAATGAAGCTGATTAAGGAAGGTAAAATACAAGCCCGTAACGCTGAAGATTTCCTCAATGAGCTTTAGGATTAAAACCATATCCGTTTTTGAACGACAGGCCAAACGTCTGATTAAAAAATTCCCTTCTCTCAAAAAGGAAATCCAAGGACTTATCAATAACCTAAAGGAAGAACCCCAAAACGGCACTTCTATTGGCCACAATTGCTATAAAATACGTCTTGCCATTGCCAGCAAAGGAAAAGGCAAATCCGGTGGCGCCCGAATTATAACACACGTGGTTATTAAGGATGATACCGTTTACCTGTTATCTATTTACGACAAATCAGATATCGAAAATCTTACCGATAAAGAAGTCATGGAGCTTATTAAACTGATTCCATAAAAGCCCGGACTTTTATCAAAGAAAAACAGTTAGACAGTTTTGCACTTATTACTTTTTTCTGAATGAAAAACTATTTTACGGGATGGGGACCTCATTCATTTTATTAATATAGTCTATTATTTCATTGTCGAAAAGTCTTGGCTTATTTTTCTGGCTTATTAAAAAATAGAAATCCCAATTAAAACTATAGATGGCTAAAAGCCCAACATCATCTCTATAAAACAAATATTCTTCTTCGTCGTCAACATCTTTAACATCATAATAATAAACATAAACATTATAGTCTTTCGTCTTCTTCGTACTAATGGAATCTATTAATACACAATGACTGTTCTTATAAATTAGACCATCTGAGACTTTTTGAACTTCAAAGTAGGATGATTCTTATTGTCATTAAGGTAATATAAGAAAGAATCTCCCTCCCTACAAC
>NZ_BAZW01000021.1 GCF_000974365.1 Geofilum rubicundum JCM 15548 | reverse complement strand
CCCCCCTCAAAACCATCAGCGCATTCATGGCCAAGGCTTCCATTTCATCTTCACCGGGATAAATGGTTATTTTCCCCAGAAAGTCGATGTATTGACGAATATAACCAACAACTACTTTATTGTGGGCCATGCCCCCTGTCAGGATAATGCCATCCACCTTGCCTTTCAACACAACGTGAGCACCACCAATGGCTTTTCCTACCTGATACGCCATGGCATGCAAAATGAGTTGGGCATGCTCATTGCCCTCATTGGCCCATTGGGCGGCTACATGCGCCTGATTGGTGCCTAAATGAGCCATCAAACCGCCTTTACCCGTGATCATGGCGCGTATCTCTTCCTGCGTATATTTTCCGCTAAAACATATATCGATTAATCTTCCGGCAGGAACCGTACCGGCCCGCTCAGGCGAAAAGGGGCCAAATCCGTCGAGCGCATTATTGACATCAACAATTCGTCCTTTAAGATGTGCCCCTACGGAAATACCTCCGCCTAAATGGGCCACTATCAGATTGATATCCTCATATCTTTTCTCTGCATGATGGGCAAATTTTCTTCCTACCGCTTTCTGGTTAAGGGCATGGAATTTCGACTGGCGGGGCATCAGGGGATGTCCGGTAATTCGGGCGACATCCTCAAGTTCATCCACGACCACAGGGTCGGCAATAAATGCCCTGCAGTCAGGAAGGCCACCCGCAATATCATCGGCAATTAATCCACCTAAATTGCTGGCATGTTGCCCCATCACCCCAACCCTCAAATCGTGCTTTAATGCTTCATTAACCTCATAAACACCCGACTCAATGGGATGAACCAGTCCACCTCGTCCAACCACCGCTGAAAGTTCTGAAACATCAATGTCGGATATTTCAAGTTCATTTAAGATGACTTGCTTTCGAAAAGCATATTGAGAAGCAATGTCAGAAAAGCCGGACATCTTCTCGGCAGAATGTCTCAGGGTTTTAAGCAGAATCGATTTTTCTTCCTCAAAAACAGCAATTTTTGTGGAGGTAGAACCCGGATTGATAACCAGAATTTTATGCATAATAAAAAGGATAATACAAGAAAAAAAAAAGCAGCACTAACCAAGTGCTGCTAAAAGAATGCTATCAAACTTACTTTCTTCAGAATCAGAACGGGAAGTGAGCACAATAGGTGCAGATGCACCCAGAACAAGGGAAGCGACTTTGGCTTTGGCAAACCATACCAGACTCTTATACAAAACATTGCCCACTTCGATATCGGGCATGAGCAAGATGTCGGTATCACCAGCGACTTCACTTATAATACCCTTGTGTTGAGCGCTCTCATAGCTAATGGCGTTATCAAAAGCCAAGGGTCCGTCAATCAAACAATTTTTTATTTGATCCCGCTGATTCATTTTACTTAAAAGCGCAGCATCCAGGGTGGCCTGCATGTTTTCATTCACCATTTCAATGGCGCCCAAAACAGCAATTTTTGGCCGGGCAATGCCCAATTTGTTCAAATACTGCACCGAATTGTTGACAATGGCAATTTTATCGGTCAGGTTGGGGGCTATATTCATGGCCACATCCGTAACCCCAATGAGTTTATGATAAGTCTCCACCTCAAAAAAGGAAAAATGCGACAAAAGCCGTCCTGTGCGTAATCCCCAATCACGGTTCAGAACCCCCTTCAACAAAACAGGGGTGGATACTTTTCCTTTCATAAGGATATCTGCCCGTCCCTCATGAACCATGCGAACTGCTATTTCAACACATTTTTCCGGATTGGGCTCATCAATAATACTTACCCCATAAAAATTATACCCTTGCTCTTTGGCTATCGCCATAGTCTGTTGTTCCGACCCTATTAAAATCGGGTCAATAACACCCTCCTTATAGGCCTTAAAAACAGCATCCAGTGAGAATACATCTTGCGACACAGCCAAGGCCAGGCGCTTTCTTGGTCTTTTAGGATCAATCAGCGCCTGTAGTTCTTTTAACCTTTTATACCCGGGGTGATCCGACTTGGTTGCCATGGTCATAACGATTGGTGTTCAATGATCCGTTATTTACGAACGAGGTCCTCAACAATTTCTTTGGTATCCTGTGCAATGACCAATTCCTCATTGGTAGGAACCACCATAATACGCACCTTTGACCCCTCCACACTAATGTCCATTTCCTTACTTCGAAGTCCGGCATTTTTGGCTTTATCCAATTCAATACCCATGAATTCCAGTCCTTCACATGCACCTTCACGCGTTAAATCACCGTTTTCTCCAATACCACCGGTAAAAATAACCGTATCGACACCCCCCATAGCTGCGACATAACCACCAATGTATTTTTTAATGCGGTAGCTATACATTTCCATACCCAACCTGGCATTGTCATCTCCATTGTTCATGGCGTCTTCAATTTCACGCATGTCCGAAGAAATCCCGGTAACTCCCAACATACCGCTGTGCTTGTTAAAAAGAATACTGGCCGATTGCGTACCAATCAATTCCTTTTCCATAATGTAGGTAACAGCACCAACATCCAAATCACCGGCCCGTGTCCCCATCATTAATCCTTCCAAAGGAGTAAATCCCATGGAGGTATCGACAGATTCTCCATTTTTAATGGCAGCAATAGATGCACCGTTACCCAGGTGACAGGAAATAATACGCTGCGTTTTATAATCGACCCCAAGAATTTCACAAGCCCGCTTACTGACGTACCGGTGACTGGTTCCATGAAAACCGTAGCGACGAACACCATACTTTTTATATAAAGAATTGGGTATGGCATACATATACGCATGCTTAGGCATGGTTTGGTGATAGGCAGTATCAAAAACACCCACCTGTGGAACATGAGGTAAAAGCGATGACATCGCTTTTATTCCTTTCAAATTGGGCGGATTATGTAATGGAGCCAGATCAATACAATCTTCCATTTTACTGATGACCTTATCGGTAATGAACACGCTTGAATTAAATGTTTCACCACCATGCACCACCCGGTGCCCCACTGCATCTATCTCTTCCATTTCTTTTATGCAACCATGACGATCACTGGTCATTATGCCAAGAATATAATCGATACCTGTTTCGTGGTCAAGAATTTCACCTTCCAGCAATACCTTTTCACCATTTTCCTTCTCGTGTTTCAGAAAAGATCCTTTGAGGCCGATTTTTTCAACCCCGCCTTTTGCCATTACATCCCAACCATCCACATCCATTTTGAAAAGCTGGTATTTAATGGATGAACTTCCGCAGTTCAGTACTAATATCTTCATTTGATTATTATTTGTCTTTCAGTTGTATTAATTGCACGCCTGTTTTTTCCATTCAGCTAATCTTACGGCCATCCGCATCGTATTTAAAGAATCCTTCACCGGTTGGTACTCCAAGACGTTTAGCTCTTACCATTCGCTTAATCAAAGGAGATGGCTTGTACTTAGCTTCACCAAATTCATCAAAAAGGTTGTCCATCCATTTGACGACCTTATTGAGACCAATTATATCCGCTGTATGAAAAGGCCCAAAACGCATTCCCAATCCAACCACCATGGTCTTATCAATATCTTCCATGGTGGCAATTCCTTCCATGAGGGCTTCACATGCCTCATTCAACAATGAGACGTACAAGCGAACACTTACTAGACCGGCGGATTCTTCTACGGGAATTACATCCCGGTTAATGAGCTTTACAAAGGTGCAAACCTTTGAATATACGTCCTCTGTGGTGTAGAGGCCCTTGACAACCTCTATAATTCTTGCTTCCGCAGAAGTGACAAAGAAGTGCAGGCTAACACAACGATCGCGGTAGACCAGTTCAGATGCCAACTCAGAAATAACAATGGTGGTGGCATTGGTGGCAATAATTGTATCACGATCAACCACCGCTTCAATACTCCGGAATACCTCTTTTCTGATGTCAATACTTCGTTCTCCGGTTTTTTCGTCGGAGCGAATGGCCTCTATTACAAAATCACAATCGGCCAGGTCCTTATAATCTAAAGACCCCTTAATGCGACCCAATATGGCTTTTTTCTCACTGAGGGTTAAGCCCCAGTTTTCGATGCGGTGATCCAGTTCTCGACCAATACCGTACATGGCGGTTTCAATTTTATCGAGGCTTAACTCAATAAACACCACCTCAATTCCATGCCAGGCAGCAATTCGGGCAATACTCTGCCCTTCTTTTCCACATCCGACGACACCTATTCGGGAAAAAAGTGTTTTGACACGCTTTTTCTTTTTAAGTGCGTATTTTTCAATAGGTTCAACAACAATTTCAGCCATTACTTTTTATATGATGTTATGATAATTACAGTTCTAAAACACTTTATTATTTCGATTTGCCGGCCGCCTGATTGGCAGTAATAGCCACTAAATTAACAATATCGCTCACCGAACAGCCTCTGGATAAATCATTTATTGGGGCAGCCATGCCTTGCAGAACCGGACCAATGGCTTCGGCATGCGCCAAACGCTGGACCAGCTTGTAGGCAATGTTTCCCGACTGCAAATCCGGAAAGACCAAAACATTGGCATTTCCCGCGATTTTACTGCCAGGCGCTTTCTTTTGTCCAATAGCAGCAATCAGTGCAGCATCCACCTGCAATTCCCCGTCAATTTGAATATCAGGTTGCAAACTCCTGGCTTTTTCGGTTGCTTCCACCACTTTGTCAACCATGGCATGTTTGGCACTTCCTTTTGTGGAAAAACTAAGCATGGCTATCCGTGGTTCAATACCGGCTATAGAACGGGCCGTCATTGAGGAGGCAATAGCAATATCAGCCAATTGGCCGGCATCCGGATCAGGGTGTACCGCACAATCAGCAAAAACAAGAATGCCGTCCTCACCAAACTCTTTATCTTTAAGCACCATAATAAAAGCACCGGAAACCACGCTGATACCAGGGATGGTTTTAACTATTTGAAAGGCCGGGCGTAAAACATCGCCGGTCGCGTTATCCGCTCCTGCCACCTCACCATCGGCATCGCCGTTTTTTATCATTAACACAGACAAATACAAAGGATCTTTAACCAATTCAGCAGCTTGTACCTTTGTTAATCCTTTGTTCTTGCGCAGTTCAACCAGCAAATTAATATAAGTGTCGATTTTATCATGGTTGAGCGGATCAACGATGGCGGCCTTATCAATGTGTCGCAATTTTAGCCGCACTGCTTCATCGTGAATGGCTATGGCATTACCAATGAGAATAATTTCTGCGAAACCCTCTTCCAGGATGACATCAGCAGCCTGCAGCGTTCGCTCTTCCAGACCTTCGGGTAAAACAATTCTTTGTTTGCTTTGATTGGCCTTTTCCTTCAATTTTTCAATAAACTCCATGATAAATATCTATCTATTATACAAATAATCTAAAAATCTCAATCCATGTTTAATACAATCGTTTGCACAAACACCTTTGATAACATATATATTTTAAATATACATAATAACTTTCAATAAAGGTAGTTCACAAAAGTCAAATTTAACCTGTTATTTGGCAGGTTATTATTTCTGGTTGATTATGATTTACCATTATGGATAAACCAAGTATATCAGATGTTAATACGCTTGCAAAATTAAACAAAATAGACAGCTTAATGCTAAAAAAACCGGAATAAACGCCCCAATTTATTTCTTTCATAAAATGGGGTAAACAGGATCACATAGATCAATTGAGACAAAGATACATATTTCTGATTTCCCAAAACTTATCGTTAAAAGCACCGGCATATAAAAAGATATGCCGGTGCTTGAAAACCGGCATATTACGTTAAAAACCGAAAAATAACAAAATAATCATAAAAATCCCTACCGGACTGGTGCGGTTCCGCGCTTGGTTGTAACAACCACCACGCCATTTTTTCCTTCCTCCCCATACTGGTCAATGGCTGATTGCCCCTTGAGCACCCTCAAAGATTTGATATTGTAAGAGGGTAAATGCACCCTTGATCTCACTTTTTTATTGTCGATTATATATAAGGGAGGCTTTTCATCCAGTCCCATTCGTTGCATGGTTGAAATAAAGTCCTTTTCTTCCTCACTTAAACTAAAGACAACCGGAACAGAACCTCTTGAATGCACGGCTTCTCCGTTTTTACGGGCAGGTTTCCATTCCGTCATTAAATCTACGACTCTTAATGCCTCCATGTCTAATAACGGATCTACCCATTTTCCACTTTGGCATCTATCAATTGCCCGTCCTTTGTAATTGTGTAAGAAACATTGACAACGCCCTCAATTCCTTTTCGCCAGGCTTCATCCGGATACACCATATGTTGTTCAACAAATTTCAGAAGCCGTGAAGGCTGCCCTTTAAATTTCGGGGCCCGATCGACCACCGTATATACCGAATCCGTTGTACCAGAAGCTTTGCTTGTAAAAGGAAGAATTATCAGAAGACCGAAGATAAAAAATCCAAGTCTACCTGCTTTAGACAAAATTGCTCTTTGCTTTTTCATGACGTTCCAGATTAAGTTTGTTTCGAGAGTTATGGGTGCTTTCAAAAACTAATTCAGCAATATTTATACCAATCTGGTTTACAAAACATGGTTATAATAAAAAAGAAGAGAAAACACCGTGATTAACCGTATTTTCTCTTCTAAATCCTTTTCAAAAGTTGTGCATTGGTCTCATCAGAAACTCTCTCTCCGGAATGGGAGCTGCTACTTCCTGTTTTTGTCTCTTAAGGCATCAATACGCGACATAACCTCCCGTAAATTAGAAAGGTTACCCTCCGTATCCATATGCTTCTTGTCCTTAGATTTACCTTTTGAATTACCCTTGATCTCAGTATCTTTTGCCTTAAAATCAAACCCCGGATAAATACGTGGTTCAGCAAATCCTTCTACCCCCTCGTAATCACAAAAGTCCAAATACCGCATCAGTTCTTCAAAAAAAACCGCTTTCTCATCTCTTACTCTAACTCTGTAATTCTTCATACCTCTCATAATAATTAATGATACCTATAACTACGTGGGCAATATTAACAAAACAATTCTTGAATTCAATGAATGACTTATGTCACATACCTTGCTTAATTTAAACGCTCACAGGTAATATCTAATGTTTATTTTAACAAAATCAACCTGTTAGATATAATAACTACCCTACCATTCAACTTCTCAATTTATACTCTGTTTAAATATTACATTTAAATATATAAACAATAAGTTTCACTTAGTCTGAAATAAATCAGTTTGAACCTATTTTTTGACATTCGCAGGGTTTCGGGGGATAAACAGGTCATATTTATGGATGTATTATAAGCAAAGACAATCAGAATATTACATAATCATCCTTCTTTTAAACACGTATTATGTTATCATTTTGGAAGGTAATCCAAGGGCTTAGGGCAAAAAATTGAACTGGTCCGCATCCATCCAAGCAGGAAAGGTGGTTCTGAACGCTTCGAGGTCATTAAGGTTGACCATACCTGTCACAACAACTTCTATATTATCAGCAGCTTCATTAAGAACCGCTCCTTGGTAGTCGATCAACATGGTTTGGCCGGAATAGTACTCCGAGGGGGACTTTCCTACCCGATTAACTCCCACCACGTAACATTGATTTTCAATGGCTCTGGCCTTCAAAAGTGTTTGCCACACCTCTCTTCTTTTATGTGGCCAGTTGGCCACATAAACAGCCATATCATATTCCTTGAGATTGCGCGACCAAACAGGAAATCTCAGGTCATAACACACAAACAACGCAACCCGCCATTTTCCAACCTGAATAATGACGCGATCCTCCCCTTTTTCATAAACATTTTGTTCCCCCGTCATCCGAAACAAGTGACGCTTATTATATGAGGTAAGGTGTCCGTTCGGCTCAACGGCTAAAAAACGGTTGTAATAGCGTCCTTCCTCATGATAGGCCATACTTCCGAGGATGGTAGCTTCATGCTTATGAGCCATCTCCTTCATCCAGTTAATGACTCTCCTATTGGTCTCATCAGAAGCAATCCGCTCAGGACGCATCGTAAAACCAGAATTAAACATTTCGGGGAGTATTATCAAGCCTGAATTAAAGTGATCATTTTCAAGCATTTCTGAAACCTTGTGAAAATTCACTTCCATGTCTTCCCAGGCAATATCAAACTGTACCAATGAAAGTTTTAATTCGTCAAGCATTGATTTTCTTCTTTAATTAATAGCGTATAATTAAGTCTGAAATATAGGATTCTATCGACTGGCGAACGATGGGCAGATCATTGGTCATTTGGTTGACCATTACTGAAAAGGCCAAAAAATCACCCTTTTGGGTGTATATGTAACCACAATACCCCAGTGTACCTTCCATATAACCACTCTTGGCCATAACTTTCCCCTGCAGTGCCGGCGCTTTCCACATATGGACAAGTGTTCCTGATTGTCCACCGACAGCCAGAGATGACCTGAACAAATCAAAGTTAGACGATTGATACATAAATTTCAACACGCCTACCATAAAATCAGCAGAAACAAGATTTTTAGGGGATAAACCTGAGCCGTCGAGTATTCGAACAGGCGTCAAAGAAAGGCGCTCCTCCCAAAACTTTTCAAAATGGTGGCGGGACACATCCCAGTAATAGGCAGTATTTTCTGTCCGGCCTGCAGCCAAAAACAGATGATCGGCCAGCAAATTGTGACTTTTCTGATTAACTACCTGAATAATTTCTCTGACAGGTGGCGATTCTATTTCCGTTAGTTTTATCAGACGGTCATAATTGAATGGACGACTGGAAATCTTCACATCTATTTTTCCTCCGGGAGACAACAGGGCGGCTACTTCTTCTCCCAGGCGAATTCCAGGAAAGGGCAATGCACCTTTTATTCGAAAGGATGACTGACTGGCAGGAATACTTCCCCGAACTTCCCATTCAGTACTTCCGGGATATCCAAAAATATAGGCACTGTCCTTTCGACTGGCAGCTGCTTTTACTGAACTCTGGAAGCGAATATCGGAAAAAACCGGATCCGTTCGGACAACTTCACAGACAGACCCTATTTGATCAGGTGATTTCAAGAACAACTCAAAAGTATTGTCACGCCAGGTAACAGCGGCCGGCGGAGCGCCATAGTAATTCGCCATATCCTCCATAATCGCCCGGCAGGATAGTGATGGTCGGGGAAAAGAGATGAATCGATCCAAATGGAACCTTCCATATGGATGATACCGGCGCCATGTAGCTTTTGCTGAAGGTGAGCGATGACTTGTTTGGCGGAGCCTGAAGAAAAATGAGCGGAGCCTAAGGTGCCATCTCCGCCTCCCTTAATTAGCAAATCACCTTTTAAGGTGCCATTTTCAATGACGCCATCTATATAAAAACCTGTAGTGAAGGTATAATCGCCACCTAAAACCTCCAGTGCCAAAGCCGTGCTGGCCACTTTCAAAGTACTGGCCGGAGTCATTAACAGATCGGCATTTTTTCTGTCAATGATTTCTCCTGAGATTAGGGATTCAACCTGCACTGAATAACGGCTACCATCCCCTCCGTTAATGGTTTGAGCCAACAGGGAAGCATTAAAATACAGAACAAAAATAAGGAGCTGGGTTATAATACCACTATAACCCGGCACCGACCTGCTCTTCCAACTTTTGTGTTTCTCTGATTCGTTCATTGAGTTCTTCCGTGTACAATGTTGTCCGGACTTTATCCGGAGTTGAAACCCTGACAGGACTCATCTCTTCAAAAAGTTTTTTGCTGATCTCAGCCCAGGCCACAGCCTCTTTAAAATCACCTCTGACCTCAAAGGACAAAGCAATGTTAAAAGCAGCCATGGCCTTTTGTTTCTTATTACCCTCATCAAAGACATAATACCACACCCGGGCGGCATGGTCCCAATTATTGGCTCTTAAAAGGTCTTTGGCCCGCGAAAACAGGTGATGTCCGGTAGAATAATAAAATCTATTCTGAGATTCCCAGTAAGGGGCGATTCTGTCGGGATAATATTTTCCCATAAAATCAGCCAAAGACTCCATGGCATATCTGATACCCGGAATAGAGGAATAGTCCCCTGAATACATCGCATCACTGTTATCCCAAAATATAGAATCCTGCTGTATATAAGCATCCATTGTTTGGCCCTGGGCATCGTATATCTTCCATAGGAGTCTGCTGTTAGCGTCCAGGCTGGCATAATAAAAACCTTCCAGGGTTTCCACTTTAAAGCGACTGCGGTATTCGACAGATTCAAGGGCTATAACAGCCTGAACATTATAGTCCTCCAGAATTCTTCCTACCTGGTAGGGCGACAAGGGCAAATTCGGCCTCCCGGCCGGAGGCCTGTTGAGTGATACAGGATGCAGAAAAACGGAATCAAAGAAGGCCCGATTATCCAATTCAACGGCCATCGACTCTGCAACTCTCAACCCAAAATCATCTATCCAAATGGTATCTACAACGGTGGTTTTTTGTGGCGACAGACTGAGTACATGGGTACTGTCTCCCCTATATGGAAAGGAAAAATCAACCACCACTACAGACAAAACATCCGGAGGAACGGAATAATCGGCCGGGCGCATCACCTCAATCGGAATGGTGGAAACGGATGCACACGATACGAAAAACATAGTTGACAGGGTAAATAAAAACCCGAATTTCATTTTTTTTACTATTCTCATTAATCTATGGCTTTGAAAATTCCTTCCCTTACAAGGCACCCTCTAAAATCGACCTAACATCATCAATCTTAAGCTTTTTAATGTTGCCCAAATCACCGTAAACACATGCTTTTTTAGCCATTACAGCAATATGCGTGCCATCTATGTTCAAATCACTTAGTCGGGAAGGCATGCCCAAACGACTAAAAAAGTCGCGTACGGCTTCAATACCCTGCCGGGCAGCCGTCAGGTCATCCTTCTCACTTACCCCCCACACATTTCTCGCCATTTGCGCAAAACGCCAGGCATTGTCCGCGTCCAGCACATACTCCATCCATACCGGGAATATAATGGCCAATCCGGCACCGTGCGTCACGTCGTAGATGGCACTGATCTCATGTTCAATCATGTGCGTGGCCCAATCACCCGGCAATTTACCAAAACTGAGCATGCCATTCAGGGCCAAAGTGCCCGCCCACATCAGATTGGCTCTGGCCTCGTAGTTTTCCGGCTCATCAATGGCCACCAAGCCATACTGCAGGCAGGTTTTCATCAATGCTTCAGCCATAGCATCAGGCACAAATACGCCTTTATCGGTTGTATAATATAGTTCAAAAATATGACTCATTATGTCCGTTACACCAGCACCCGTTTGCCATTTATTGACCGAAAATGTATAGGTCGGATCCAGGACAGAGAACTTAGGCCGCAAGGAAGGGTGTCCCATCGGCCTTTTATCCAGCGTCTCATCGTTACTGATCACTGCACCGCCATTCATTTCTGATCCGGTGGCCGCCAAAGTCAATATCGTACCAATGGGTAACGGATTTTCAACCTGGGCCTTACCAATCATAAAATCCCAGGCATCTCCTTTATAATTCACGCCCGCAGCAATGGCTTTACAGGCATCTATAACGCTGCCCCCACCAACGGCCAAAATCAAGTCGATCTTATGCGCCCGGCACAACCTCACACCTTCTCTGACAGAACTAATGCGTGGGTTGGGCTGAATGCCGCTCAATTCGACAACAAAAATATCGTTCTTTTTAAACAAGGTCACTAAAGTATCATAGAGCCCGTTCTTCTTAATGGATCCTCCGCCATAAGCCAGCAAAAGGCGGCTGCCGAACGTCTTTATTTCAGGCATCATCTCCTCTACCTTGTTCTTTCCAAACAAAATTTTTGTAGGGATATCGTAATTAAAATTTCTCATATTTCGCAGCTTTTGTGACCAATTCAATTTTCGTTTTGATAATTAATAAAAGTACAAAAGATTTTGAAATGAAACCACCGCATAAGGGTATTTAAGTTTTTATTAAGTCCACTAAACAGCTATTTAATGACAACCATCCGATTCAGTAATTACCCAAAAAACGGGGACTGAATTTTCATTCAATCCCCGTTTTTTTAGTTTCAAATCTTTTTAACAGAGGGCTAAACCATCCGGTAAAAAGCGGTATTACATATTCATTCCACCACAAACATGAATGACCTGTCCCGATACATAGGACGACAAATCAGAACCCAAATATACGCAGGTATTGGCTACATCTTCAGGTGTTCCGCCACGGCGTAATGGGATTTGTCCTTCCCAGGCCTTCTTTACATCATCGGGTAAGGCACCAGTCATCTCAGTAATAATAAAACCAGGTGCAATGGCGTTGCTACGAATACCACGCGATCCCAGTTCTTTGGCAATGGATTTGGTGAAACCGATCATGCCTGCCTTAGAAGCAGAGTAGTTCGACTGACCAGCGTTACCACTAACGCCAACCACAGAACTCATATTGATAATGGAACCGGACCGCTGTTTCAACATAGTACTCTGAACCGCTTTGGTAAAGTTGAAACAAGATTTAAGGTTCACATTGATGACAGCATCCCACTGATCTTCCGTCATGCGCATCAAAAGCGTATCTTTAGTAATTCCGGCATTGTTAACCAGGATATCCACACGGCCAAACTCCTTAACAATTTCTTCAACCACTTTCTGGGTTTCTTCAAAATTAGCTGCATTTGAAGCGAAGCCTTTTACTTTAACCCCAAGCGCTGCAATTTCTTTTTCCGTTTCCTGAGCTGCCTCATTAATGGCCAGGTCGGTGAAAGCCACATTACATCCTTCAGCAGCAAAACGCAAGGCTATGGCTTTACCAATACCCCGGGCAGCGCCAGTAATAATTGCTGTTTTTCCTTCTAATAATTTCATCTCTATACAATTAAGTTGTGTTAATTGAAATTACAAACGTCACATAAGTAGTTATACGGACCAACTGCCCGCTTACTCATGCAACATTCATCGTGTATTTATACCTCAAACAGGACAAAAAACAGAGCAAAGTTAGAATTTTTTGTCATTTCAGCAATCTAAGATTTAGGCTCTTCCATTTTCAGGCGATTCTGAGGCAGATAATCGGGATAATTGATTCGGATAAATTCAATCAAATCTTCGCGGAGCTTAACCCTTAAATCCCATGCCGTACCCGAATCTTTGGCACTGGCCAGGGCCCTTAATTCCATCGACTTCTCCGTACAATCAGTCACCTGCAGCACATTCACTTTCCCATCCCAATAGGGGTTCTCCGACAATGATTGCGTCATAAACTCCCTCAAACGTTCCACTGGAAAACCATAATCCACATAAATAAAAACAGTTCCCAGAATTTCAGATGTCTGGCGTGTCCAGTTCTGAAAAGGCGTATCAATAAAATAGGTCACAGGTAACACGAGCCGCCGCTTATCCCATATGGCCACCACCACAAAAGTCAGCGTAATCTCCTCTACCTTACCCCATTCTCCTTCCACAATCACCACATCATCCAGCCTTATCGGCTGTGTAATGGCCAACTGAAAACCTGCCAGAAGCATGGAAATGCTTTTTTGGGCAGCAAAACCAATGATAATACCTGCGATACCGGCCGAAGCCAGCAAGCTCACCCCCACCTGACGTATGGCCTCAAAGCTAAGCAAAGCCATGGCAATGGTAAAAAAAACAATCAAGACCACAGCAATCCGCTCAAACACCTTTATTTGGGTATGAATTTTTCGTGCTTTTAAATTATCCTCAATACCCACATCGTAATTGGCAATGATCACGGCCTTTACCGCCTTAACAACAGAGATGGCTAACCAGGTAATTACCGTTAAAAACAAGATATAGAAGAGCTGCCCAAAGTTACTACCTTCAATAAGAATGGAACTCTGCAGATGCACCCGCACAAAGTTGAGCGCTACTAACAGCACCAATACTTTAAAAGGATATTGAATAATGGAGGCAATTCGCTTAAATGCGGGATTTTTGTATTTTTTCAATATCTTTTTTAGGATTCGAAACAGCCAAATAGAGGCTACAAAACCGCCAATAAGAATCAGAATCGATATCAGAATGACCTTCAATATGTCATTGTCAATTTCAGGTAGCGTCATAATCAATTAAAATAAATGTTTTTCCAATTCTGAAAATACAGCACCAGCCGTACCTTGCAAATGAATGTGCGTTACCTCTCTGGTAAACAGGGAATCCTCGGGATTTATTTCGATAATCACGGCACCGTTTCGTCTCGCCTCCCGCGGAATCATTGCAGCAGGCATCACTTCGCCGGTGCTGCCGATAATAAGACAGACATCCGCTTTCCGGGCAGCTTCCAGACTATTCTGATAAGCCGTTTCAGGTATTCTTTCCCCAAAAAATATAAAATCAGGCTTAACCAGCCCTTCACATCTGGAACATTTTAAGGGCAGGGTCAGATCAACTTCATCGGCCGTTTGCGAATTACCACATGCCAAACAAACAAGATGATGTGAGTTCCCGTGAAACTCATAAACCTCCTTAGAACCAGCTTCCTGGTGCAGGTTATCAATATTCTGAGTCACGATGCATTTTACAATCCCCTCCTCCTCCAGGCGTGCCAATATTTCATGTGCCTTATTGGGCCTGGCTTTTCCAAAAAAATCATAAAAAATTTCTTTTATAACCGGCCATGAAGCTTCGGGGTAGTTTTCAAAATACGTCAAATCCAAAATAACGGGATCGTATTTGGTCCAGATACTGTTCTCACCCCTAAATGGCGGAATGCCACTCTCTACCGAAACACCTGCTCCGGTAAACGCCATACAATATTTAGAATCTCTGATGATTTCCGCTACATCACGTAAAGTTTGTTCATCCATACACGCTGTTATTCCATTTTTTAAAAGTCCCGTTGCTGATCCAAACAGAATCAAACTCTTTAAATATAAGCATTTTGAAGGAGATTCAAAGACTGGCGATCGATATTTAAGATAATTTACCCATCAAAAAAGCCGCCATTTGAGATATCTGCAAATGGCGGCCACGCTATCTTATTTTCTTTTCCTTACACTGCTTTTTTTTGCTTCAAAGCATTTTGCATGGTTTCTCCAATGGCGGCAGGCGAATCAACCACGTGGATTCCACACTGTTTCATCACCTTCATTTTGGCAGCTGCCGTATCATCCTTTCCTCCTACAATGGCACCGGCATGTCCCATACGACGTCCGGCAGGCGCTGTTTGTCCCGCAATAAAGCCCACAACCGGTTTGGTGCCATGCTCCTTAATCCAGCGAGCAGCATCGGTCTCCATACTGCCACCAATCTCTCCAATCATAACAATGCCTTCCGTATCCGGATCATCCATCAATAACTTAACCGCATCGAGCGTGGAAGTCCCAATGACAGGATCACCGCCAATACCAATACACGTACTCTGACCCAGCCCCAGCTTGGTCAGCTGATCCACCGCTTCGTAGGTCAGGGTACCCGATCGACTTATGACACCAATGCTCCCTTGTTGGTGAATAAAGCCCGGCATAATGCCCACCTTGGCTTTTCCGGGTGAAATAACTCCCGGACAATTGGGACCAATCAATGTCACATTTTTCATATCGGTAAACGACCTTACTTTAACCATATCTGCTACAGGAATACCTTCCGTAATGGCTACAATAACGGAAATGCCAGCTTCTGCTGCCTCCATTATGGCATCGGCCGCAAAGGCCGGAGGCACAAAAATGACCGATGTATCTGCACCAGTTGCTTCAACCGCCGTCATTACGGTATCAAAAACAGGTAAGCCCAAATGCACCGACCCGCCTTTTCCGGGCGTTACACCCCCTACGACATCTGTACCATATTCCAACATTTGTCCGGCATGAAAGGTCCCTTCACTACCGGTAAAACCCTGAACTATTACTTTCGAATGCTGATCAATTAATACGCTCATATATAAAGAATATTTAGATGGTATGTTTTACATTAAAAATAGTCTTTCTTATAACAGGATGCAAGGGCAAAGGTTCATTTTATTACCACTACTATTGCTGCTTATAGCAGGCTGTGGCTTTAATCAGCTCGCAAAAATGAGTAACTTTGTATTCGAAAATATTTGAAACATGACAACCGACGATACGATTTGTGCCATATCCACCGCCCCGGGCATGGGTGCCATTGCCGTGATACGCTTAGCAGGTGAGCAAGCCTTTTCCATTTGTGAAAAAGTTTTTATTCCCGCAAAAAGTGGGAAAGTTCTTTCGCAGCAGCCTGCCAATTCCATTCACTTTGGAAAAATAACTGACGGAGAAAAGGATCTGGATGAAGTCCTTGTCTCAGTATTCAAAGCCCCTCATTCATTCACCGGCGACCATATCGTAGAAATTGCCTGTCACGGCGCTCCCTACATACAGCAACAACTATTACAACTACTGGTTAAAAACGGAGCCCGGCTGGCCCTGCCCGGCGAGTTTACCCAACGTGCCTTCCTCAACGGAAAAATGGACCTGAGTCAGGCCGAAGCAGTGGCCGACCTGATCGCCTCCAGCAATGAGGCAGTCCGCCGGGTTGCCCTGCAACAAATGCGCGGTGGTTTCTCCTCCGAGCTGATCAAACTTCGTGAGCGTCTGTTGTGGTTCATATCCCTCATTGAGCTGGAACTCGACTTCAGCGAAGAAGATGTCGAATTCGCCAACCGGGAGGAGTTAATTGCTCTGGTGAATGAAATTGAAGCACACATCGCCCGACTGGTGACCTCCTTTTCATTGGGTAATGTTATCAAAAATGGCATCCCCGTAGCCATTGTTGGGCATACCAATGCCGGCAAAAGCACCTTGCTCAACGCGCTTCTCAACGAGGAGCGCGCCATCGTCTCCGACATCCATGGTACCACCCGCGATGCCATTGAAGACAGCATCAATATCGGTGGTATCGCTTTTCGTTTCATCGATACTGCGGGTATCCGGACCACCGCCGACAAAATCGAAAGTCTGGGCATTCAACTAACCTACAGCAAAGTCAAACAAGCCTCCATCGTTTTGCTATTGGTCGATGTCACCGACCCGGAAGACAAAATTCACGAAGCGGTATCAGACATAATGGAAAAAATAGATCGAGAGCGGCAACAATTAATCGTCATCGTCAACAAAATTGATTTATCCGACCCCTCCACCATTCAGGAAAAATTTTCACAGAAAGCCTTTTCAGAACTAAGCGGTCACCACAGCGTGGTTCCCATCGCCGCCAAATTCCGGACCAACCTGGACCAACTCACCACCGAGCTGCTCCGCACCATCGACCTGCAAGCCGTCAACAACGATGAAGTGATCGTCACCAACGCCCGCCACCACGAAGCCCTCACTCAGGCCCTTCAAAGCTCCTTAGGGTAAAAGATGGCCTGCATAGCAACATCTCCGGCGACTTTCTGGCTCAGGACATCCGCGAAGTCCTCCACTACCTCGGCAGCATCACCGGCCAAATCAATACCGACGAAATTCTAGGCAATATATTCAAGCATTTCTGTATCGGAAAATAGGTTTGGTGTTTTATGTTTTCACTTTATTTCTTTTCTTACACTATACCAACTACTTAAAAGACTTATTCCTGTTATTTGACATTTCATAATTTCATGTTTTTTAATTATTATTGTTGCCAATCTGTTGCCCAGAATGAAGATTTGTTGCCCTGGCACCAAATATTTTAGAAGTGGCGAAAAATTGCACCATATAGCACTATTTAGCACCATAATGCTACTTAGTACACAAAATTGGAAAATATGAGTAGTAATATTAGTTTACCAAAATTCTGCGAATACTGCGGTGCTTCTTTTATAGCAAAGCAAGTGCGAACTCAATATTGCAGTCATGCATGCGCGAGTAGAGCATATAAACAACGCAAACGAGAAAGCATGGTATTAAATGCTCTCACGAATGAAATTAACAAACAAAAAGGGAGTAGCTCAAAAGCTAAATCTTCAACACTCCCCTTGCAAATAGGAAACCATGTTAATCTCAGAGACAAAGACTTCCTTAGTGTAATTGAAGCATCCATATTATTAGGTGTTAGCAGATGGACAATACAACGCCTTATTAAACAGGAAAAGATATTTGCTTCTAAAATTGGCAGACGAACTATTATTACCTAAATTCAAGTAGTAAATGCAACTTTTAGAGGAGAAGTAATTGATAAAAATATTTTTTCAGAAGAAAGAGAGAAAAATAATTCCTCCCTTTCCTGCTGAATGGATATATGTCTTTATATTGCGTCTCCGTTGAAAAAGTTTTAATATGAGCCATATAACCAGAGAGCAAAGATACACTATTGAGGTATTATTATCAAGAGATGCATCGCAAGTATTTATTGCAGAAATCATAGGGAAATTAGCCGCAACTGCGATAAGCGTAGCGGACAGTATAGAGCTGTTTTGGCGCAGCGAAAATATGAGCAACGTAAGGTGTGCATACCAAAACGAAAGAAATTTACAACCTCAGTTCAAGCCTGCGTTGACCAACTACTTAAAGAGGATTATAGCCCCGAACAGATTGTGGGCTACTGTAAGGATGTTGGAGAAGAGTTTGTTTCCCCTGAACGGATATACCAGTATGTGTGGTCCGATAAGAAGACTGGGGGATCCCTTCACACCCATCTTCGCAGAAAAGGTCGGCGCTATCGCAAGCGGGGCAGCAAAAAGGATACAAGAGGTATTATAAAGAATAGGGTGGGAATAGACCAACGTCCCAAAGAGGTTGAGGACAAGAAGCGTTTTGGTGATTTGGAAATAGACACCATAATAGGGCAGAATCATAAGGGAGCAATAGTCACTATAAACGATAGGGCGAGCGGCTTTCTATGGATGAAGAAAGTAGAACGACGAACCAGCAATGAGGTGTATATAGCAACTGTAGAGCTGCTTAAGGATCATAAGGAGTTGTTGAAAACCATAACGAGCGATAATGGAAAAGAGTTTGCTGAGTTTGCTGACCATTCTGAGATTGCTCAGAGCCTTCTTGTTGATTTTTATTTTGCCAGACCCTACCACTCCTGGGAAAGGGGAGCAAACGAGAACCTGAATGGCCTGATTAGACAGTATATTCCGAAGAAAACAGATTTTAAAAACATAGATGATGAGTACATTAAGCAAGTGGCGCAAAGGATCAATAGCAGACCCAGAAAGCGGTTTAACTATAAAAATCCAATTTTTGTAAAAACCCAATTGTTAAACAAGACAAAAGTTGCATTAGTGGCTTGAATTCTGCATAGGAATGATATGTTTATTTCAACCTTAAGCTAAATATGTACACCTTCCATTCCATAAAAGAGTTACTCAATGCTCTAGTTCTAGGAAAAGATTTGCTCGGGGAAATGTTTGGCAAACGAAAATCGTTTGATTACCGTTACGACCAGGCTATTGAGTTGATGGAAGAAAGCAAGGTAGATTCCTTAATTGAGAAAGGGATTATTATTCGAAATGGCCGTTATCTGGAAATCGAAGACCAGTTGCTTTCATTTTTTGAGCAAATACTTGATGTTAACGAGGAAATTAACATCTCTCTTATTACTGAGCATATCACCTTGTTAAAGGAGAATATTGATTACTATTTGGCAGAAGATAGTGAGCACCGAAAATATAAATATCTCAAATCAGTAAAGGGCTCTCTGCGTAAGATGGGGTTTATTTGTTTACGTAATATTGTTGACCTTAACCGGAATATCGATAATACCTTTAAAACAGAACCCAACTATAAGGTTAAAATAAAGAAGCTTGAAAATTACGACCAACGCAGAATTGACATCAAGAAGCTTATAGCAGTTACGGAACAATTTTTAACGGAAGACGAACTTACTTTTTTTGCAACAGCCAAAGATGATGAATTAAACCACGTTACCACAGAATTAAGGTTGCAGCTGCAAGAAGCACGCCATAACCTGATTGAAACAGAGAAACAAATCATCGATTTTCTGAACCAGGTAAAACACCAAAGTAAACTTATCGAGAAAATTCGTCAAGTTAAGTATTTAAAAGACCAATTTGAACTAGAAAGCAAATCGGATATTGTTAAGCTACTTAACAAAATGAATCCGGTGGCGTTCGAAAACAGGCCTGCTTTTCCGGTAAAACTTTCGTTAGATATTTTACAGGATGACGATACTTATGAA
Source organism: Geofilum rubicundum JCM 15548 (assembly GCF_000974365.1). Lineage (GTDB taxonomy): Bacteria > Bacteroidota > Bacteroidia > Bacteroidales > Marinilabiliaceae > Geofilum > Geofilum rubicundum. Next base: position 44,877 of record NZ_BAZW01000021.1, on the reverse strand, counting down.
ATAATTAAAGCGCTAAGCAAAAAAATTAAAAGTACCGTTAAATTAAAAGTACCACTGGCAAAAGCTATTGATGAAACATTTTTTAATGATACGGTAGAAACTGATATTTTTATCGATTTGGAGAAAATGAAAAGTAGTTTTACTGCATCTGGCTATCATTTACTCGATTTTGTAAACCAATATGATTATCCAAAAGAAGTAAGCTTTGAAGAAATAGTAACATGCTATTGCCAACTCATTTCTCTCTATGAAAATGACTTTCGGTTTACAGATAAATATGTGATTTATAAAGGAACAGAGTTTTCAGTCATTTACCCTAAATAAGAAGATATGGCTATAAATAACTTAAAGAAAGACGTATTCGAACAACTTAGTAAAGGTGGTTTTATTTGTTCAAACAGTTCAAGGTCACAAGACCAAAAATTGTTCAGCTTTATTGATGAAAACTTTGATGCTTTAGAGGACTACTTTTTAGAAATCAATTACATATTAACTCAGGGTATTGAATATTATCACTTTACCCGTCCCGAACAAAAAGCAGATATTACCCGCAAACTGGAACAAGCATTCCGATGGATTGACATGGTTGATTTTTTTAAAACCTACGACTCTTCTTTTAGCTCAGGATTTCGGTTCGAACCTCAATCAATTGCTGTAGAATTGAAAGTAAATGCCAATCTAAAAAGCAAACTAAAGGCTTTAAAAAAATATACCCAAACCGATAACGAACTGGATGGAATAAAGAAGCTGGTAGAAAAATTAAAGAGCGATGGCTTTGTGGAACTTGAAAATGAGATATCTGATTCCTATAAAGTATTAGCCTCGTTTAGTTATCTGGAAACATTAATATTAAGTATTAACCTGTCAGAAGAAGTACAAGATGAGATACCTGAATAAAATTGTCTTTATCAATAGTGCCACTATTCCTTATTCCGAAATTCAACTGGATGGTAACATTCATTTCATTGGCACACAAGGCGTAGGTAAAAGTACTATTCTTCGTGCCATTCTTTATTTTTATAATGCCGATTCCCGAAAATTAGGCATTCCAAATGGTCCTACTGTTAAAAGCTTTGCCGATTGGTATTTAAGCTATGCAAATTCGTACATTATTTATGAAGTGGCAAGAGAAACTGGTGCCTATTGCGTGGTTGCATTTAAATCGCAAAACAGAGTATGCTACCGTTTTATTGATACACCATATTATGCTGAATATTTTATAAAAGAAACTGGAGAAGTATACAACAATTGGGATACAATAAGAGAAAAACTGGATGCCAATAGAATCAATGTATCGTCAATGGTGAATAGTTACGACCAATACCGCGATATTTTATACGGTAATTTTATTGGCAAAAATGAATTTAAAAAATATGCTTTACTCGAAGCAAAACAATATAAAAATATCTATCGAACGATACAAAACGTTTTCTTAAATACAAAACTGGATGCCAATGAGATAAAACAAACCATTATCTCTTCAATGGAAGATGAACACATAACTATTGATTTAGACCAGTATAATCATCACCTTAAAGGATTTGAAACAGAATTAAATGATATTAAGCGATTTCGTTTCCCTTCAGTTCAAAAGCAAGCCGAAAATTCTATTCAAACACTATCTGCAATCAGGCATTTAAAAAGGGAGCAAAGCTCGTTAGCCGGATTTCTTAAATACAGATTAGAAATAATTGAATCCGAAAAGCCAGTACTTCACCTACAAAAAGAAGATAAAAAAAAGTTACTCAATGCAGAGAAGCAAAAACTCAACTACGAAAAGGAATTATTTGAAAAGCGTAAAGTTAAGATTAATGAGAGTGTAAGCCAGTTAAATGGTAAGTTAAAAGATGCCGCTAATCAGAAGAAATTTTACGAGAGCATTAATATTTCAGAGCTTATCAAACGAGTATCTGCTAATGAAGAAAAGAAGTTGGAATTCGAGTCTTTAAAAAACGAACGCACCCTGCTTACAAATAAGTTTAGTGATATCAATAATAAATATGAAGCCCTCATTAAAGAGCAGGAGAATCAGCTAAATGCTTTTGTAAACCAAAAGGATATTCAAAAAGTTGAAATAGAAAAAGAAGTAGTCAAATTCATTTCTGACTTAAATAGCGAGTATGAAAAGCTTTTTAATGCCTTAGAAAGTGAACATGAAACTGAAATAAAAGACAAGGAAACTGAGCTTGATAGAAAAAAAGAAGATGTTCATAATCTTGAAAAGCAAAAAGTTACCATAAAGCATACCAAGTTTTATGAGAAAGAAATCGAGCAGGCTATTCAATCAATTAACGAAGCGAAACTAGCTTACAAAGAAGAGTCTAACAATATTATTAGTTACAAACAACAAGTTGAGACACTGCAAACTAAATGGAATTACGAAAAGTCGGAAATAGAAAAAAACAGTGAACGAAAGAAGGAGAAATTACAAGAAGAACTAGATACAATACGACTACATAAGGATGAAATAGAAGATAGAATCAACAAAAGCAAAGATTCGCTCTATGGGTGGTTAAATCAAAATAAGCCTGGTTGGGAAAATACAATTGGAAAAATTATCGATGAAAAACTCTTATTCCAGGATGGATTATCGCCAAAACTACATAATGATTCTTCTTCAATTTATGGCATCGAAATCAACCTGAATGAGATTGATTTAAAAATTAAAAACATAGATGATTTTCGGTTTGAGTTGAACAAGTTAAACGATAGTATTGAACATTATCAAAAAGATATACAATATATTACAGTTGTATTAGAAAAGGATTTGGATAATATACAACGTAGAAATCTGCCAAAAATAAAAGGACTTAAAGAAAAAGCGAGACAGGCTGAATATTTGTGTGAGCAATTGACAAAGCAAATAGAAAAATTTGAATTGGATAAGAACAGTTTCACAAATAAAGCTTTAAATGAAAAACTTGATGAGATAGAGAAAATTCAAGTTGAAATAGATAAAGCGATAGTTATTAAACAGGAAGCGTATAAAGATTATGAAACCTGTAAGACTAAACTGAGAAAGAACAAAGAAATAAAGCAGAAGGAAAAGACAAGAAGAATCAATGAATTAAAAGCAGAGAACAATGCTAAAATTCAGGAGTTACAACAACAAATAATAGAAAGGCAAACGCTAATTGCTGAAAAGATTGTTATCCTTAAAACCGAAAGAAACAATGAATTGGATAACAAAGGAGCCGATACCGGACTTCTTTCAGAAATTGAAAAGCAAATTATTACTGTTGAGAATGAATTAGCTTTCATTGAAAAAAAACGAAATACAGTAAGCGATTATTATAAAGATAAAAGGGAGCTGTTCGATAAAGAAAAGGAATTTAAAAATGAAATAAAGGTTCTTGAAGAAAAGTTAACACATTCGCAAAATGAGTTCTCCACTTTGAATAAAACCTTCTCCAAAAAAGTTACAGATATTCAGGAAAGTATAACTGAAATAGAAGCAAAAATAATTTGTTTCCAAAACGATGAGGAAAAATATGCCAAACAAACAGGCTCATCTGCTCTCGAATTTTTTGAAAGCACTAAAAGTACAATACAGCCAATAAGCAATAGTAAAACGGCTGTCGATATTATTGATGATATTATCGATAACAATAGTAAAGTAACAAATAAACATCAGGAACTCAGGGAAAGTATCGACAAGTTCCTGTCTCACTTCTCGGAAGGAAATATTTTCAATTTTCCATCTAAGTTAATTGAAATAGAAGAATTTATAAATTGGGCGGAAGAGTTAAGCGATTTTATTGAGGAGGGTAAAATAAACCAGTTTGAAAAAAGAACGAATGAGCGTTTTGCTTACATCATAAGTTCTGTTGGAAAAGAAACTACTATGTTAATTTCCAAAACAGGTGAGATTAAGAAAATTATTAATAAAATCAATGCTGATTTCAGACAAAAAAACTTTGTTACAGCAATTAACAACATTGAATTAGATATTACAGACAGCAAGAATACCGCTGTAATGTTACTAAAGAAGATAAAGGAATTTAATGATGACAATTCCTTAAGCCTTGGGGCTGCCAACCTTTTTTCAGGTGTTGATCAGGATAAAAACAATGAGAAGGCAGTTGAACTTTTAAAACAACTGGTTCGGGAAATAAATCAGGCAAAGGATTCTGTAATTCAATTAACGGATTCTTTTGAATTATCATTTAGAGTTGAAGAAAATGGGAACGACACCGGATGGGTTGAAAAATTATCAAATGTTGGTTCAGAAGGCACTGATGTCTTAGTTAAAGCCATGATTAACATTATGCTCCTGAATGTATTTAAAGAGGGAGCTTCAAGGAAATTCAAGGATTTTAAGCTTCATTGTATGATGGATGAAATTGGAAAATTGCACCCTAATAATGTGAAAGGAATCCTGAATTTTGCTAATGATAGAAACATATTATTGATTAATGGTTCACCTACCGAAAGTACTCCGCTGAACTATCGACATATCTATAAAATTAGTAAGGATGACAGCAAACAATCTAAGATAAAGCGAATTATCTCAAACCCAGTATTAGTTGAATAATTATGGATAAAATATCCATTAACATAGCGAGAAAAATTCAATTGCTCATTCAAGGTGAGAGCATACCTTATGGACAATTGAAAAGTAAAGTGATTAATCAGATGATAGAAGATGGAATCTTGAATATAAAATTACAGGGCAGAAGTCGGAAAACCATATTTACAGCAAAACCGGAAGCTGTTATCAATTTCATGAGTAGTCACTTAGGCATAAATGACCTTAAAACTTACATCAACAATGAGGAAAGTGGTCTTACAAGAGCTGAAAATATAATTGCTTCTTCTAATTCAAAGTCATCAACAAGAAGGACTTTTAAAGGGTTTCTTGTCAATTGTTTTTACCCAGTTCAAGCAAGGATTAAGGGACTCAAATTTGTAATTGAACCACTAGAAGGAACATACACCTACATTCATAATTTTGAGGATTTTAATATCCCGGCGGAAACACTTATTGTTGGTATAGAGAATCCTGAGAACTTTAGGTTTATTGGTAAACAAGCTCATCTATTCGAAGCAGAATCTATTTTGTTTGTTAGTCGTTATCCTCAATCCAAAGATTTAGTAACCTGGCTACAAAGCATACCTAACAAATACCTGCATTTTGGCGATTTTGACTTTGAAGGCATTCGTATTTTCAGAGATGAGTATTTGCAACACCTTAAAAACAAAGCATCTTTCTTTATTCCTCAAAATATAGAGGAATTAATAATTAAGTATGGCAACAAAGGATTGTATGACTCTCAATATAAATCAAATGCTTCTGTAGCCTTGAACTTAAATAGCGATATAGAAAATTTAATCTCACTGTTTCATAAATATAAAAAGTGTCTGGAGCAGGAGGTTTTAGTTGAAGTTGGCTTGTAGTTTTATTTATTTTATGATTAAGGTAGTATCACTACCCTAATGTGAACTTATTTAAAAAGCTATAAGGAAGTATTTGTCACGTTTATACCGGGAAAAACGTGACATATACCTCATGCATTTGAAATGTTTTTGCCCGTATTAACATTTCACTTAACTTTTTATCTTATATTTGTACCGTATGAGAACTACAGCAGAAATATTGAATGTAATAAGCAAATTTAAAGATGGTTATGTCTTTACCTATGATAAATTAGGCTTTGAACCGGAAAAAACGAATGCTGTAATTATTGCTTTAAACAGATTGGTAAAAGAAGGCAAGCTTCGTAAAATTTCAAAAGGTAGATACTATAAACCCCAAATGACAGAGTTTGGGGAATTAAAACCTGATACCTTTCAAGTAGTAAAAGACTTACTTCAAAAAGATAAAAAAGTAATAGGCTATCTAACCGGATTTTCAGTATTTAATTCATTATTCCTAACCACTCAGCTTTCCAATACAATACAAATTGGTTGTAATAATGAAAAAAAGGCTATTTCTCGTGGTATGTATAAAATAAGGTTTATTAAGCAAGCCAACAGGATTACAGAAGACAATATTCCATTATTACAGATATTAGATAGTATTAGGTTTATTAAAGATATACCTGACACAAACCAAAACCAATCCTGCAATCGCTTTATTGCCATTTTAAAGAAACTTGCACCTGAAAGGCTTAATCAACTTAAAAAACTGGTTTTAAAATACAATGCTTCAACGAGGGCTTTAACAGGCGCTCTTATTGATATGGTTGAGGCTGATAATGGAACACAAATTATATATGAATCGCTTAATCCGGCTACTGCCTACAGCTTTTCAATTTCAACACAAACACTACCGACAAAAGATAAATGGAGAATACGATGAACTTACATACTAACAAAGAAGCTTTTAACAATGCCATATTGGTAACAAGTGACAATAATAATATAGCACCGGATTTTATCGAAAAAGACTATTGGATTAGCCTGGTATTAAAACGGCTGTCTGAAAGCAAGTATGTTGATTCAGTTGTATTTAAAGGTGGTACATCTCTATCCAAGGGACATAAACTGATTAACCGCTTTTCGGAGGATGTTGACGTAGCTGTAATTCTTACGCCTGGCACATGCGGAAATAAAATCAAAACCTTAATCAGAACAGTTGAAAAGGAAATAGCTACAGACTTAACAGAAAAAGAAGTAGATGGTGTAACCAGTAAAGGTTCACGCTTTAGAAAAGCTGTATATGAATTCCCGGTAACACTGACACAAAAACAAAAATCAGCAGTTCCGGAATCAATTATCGTTGAAATTAACTCATTTGCAAATCCATTTCCATACCACAAGGTTGGTATTCAAAGCATGATAGGCGAATACATACAAAGCCAAGGTCAAGATGAGTTGCTTAGAAATTATGACTTAGAAGAATTTGAAGTTAATGTTCTGGATAAAGAGCAGACTTTAATTGAAAAATTGGTATCACTAATTCGATTCTCATTCGATGAGAAGCCAATCGAAAGTATTTCGGGTAAAATAAGGCACTTTTACGACCTTTATTACTTACTGCAAGATGAAGCTTGTAATAAATATGTAAACTCCGATGAATTCAAGACGCAGTTTCGCAAAGTGCTGGCACACGACCAACGGCAATTTGATGAACCGACAGGATGGAACAAGAAAACGATGAAGGATTCTCCTTTAATAAAAGATTTCGATTCAATTTGGGAGAAATTGAAAACAACCTATAAAAATGAGTTATCAATGTTAGCGTATTCTGAAATACCAAACGAGAAAGAGGTGGCACAAAAATTTGCAGCATTGATAAAAATTCTGGCTAAATTGTAGTGGTAGAATTTTTCCATTTTTTACCCCCTGATAGCACTTTTTTGATGAAAAAAGTTTCCTATTTGTTGCCCTAATCGCCTAATTGATTGATTATTAGCAGGTGATTACATTTTGTATCGGGAAGTAAGATGTATTAATACTCATATAAAGAGAACATGGTAAAACCGAACCCCAATCCTAAAATTCATCCTTTTCAATTTCTTCACCAAGGGTATCCATAACCATCGACTGAATACTGTAATGAAACCAACTATTAAAAAGTTCCCAGGATAAATTATCAGGCCAAAGGTTATCATCGGTTATCCAACTAAATAACTGATGTTCAAATATTTCAACATAATAATCTTTCAAAAAATCAATAGCATCATCAGGATGATCAAATTCTGGAATAAGATAAACCTCTCCTTCGTCATGCGCCATGGGTTTAGGACATTTCATCTTAGTATCGGTAGAAATATAATTTACCCAATCGTATAACGGCTGTTTTGGGAACAGAATTAATGCGTCCCTATTAATTGTCTCAATCATAAGTATTTTTTAACCGGTTTATATAACTCCTCAGAAATTTAATGAAATTCAATTAAACCTCAATACAAAAAACCAAACTGCCACAATGGAATTGTATTTAAAAAGCCCTGCTCAATATCATCTTTAACCACAAAAGACTTCTCAACCTTCTGAATTTGTTGGTTTCCTTTGTTTTTACCTCCTACCTCAAAAGTAAGTTCGCCGACCAAAAAATCTGCCACCGGGGAAACAATGATCTCATGCTTTGCCCTAAGCTGGTTAAAGAAAAAGGTTTCTCTGATATTACCGACATTGGCGTTTTCACTGGCTAAGTTGTATATCAGATTGGTATTATCCAGATATATTTTATCAACTTTCCCCAGTCCTTTAATACCACCGGTAGCATTCCTTAATTGTGCAATCATTCCTGCTTCTTCTATAAAAAAGCAATAATCAGCCATATTATTCCGGCTGACAGAAAGCGTTGTAGCTATTTTTGTCATATTGGGTTTAAAAGGCACACTTTGCGCTATTATCGACAAAAGTTGTTTCAGTTTCCGCCCGGTAGCCATATTCATCCCGGCAAACAAAGGAATATCTGTTTCCAATGTTTGATTGACCACCTGCTGCAAGCGCGTTTCAAAATCTTCTTCCAGGGCAAAAGGGTAATAGCCTCTTTTCAGATAATCCTGAAACAAAGGTAAAGGATGTTCTATTTCCGGTAACTCAATTTTATGGTCCAGAATTTCATCTAAGGAATAGGGAGTAACCGAAAACTGATGAAAAAGCTCAAGATACTCTCGAAATGAAAGCCCTTGCATATGGTACATAACAGCCCTGCGGCTCAGATCGGAAGATCCCTTTTCCAAATCCAGAACCGAAGACCCGGTAAAAACCACTTTTAAATCAGGATAATAGTCATAAATCAATTTTAGTTCTTTTGACCAATCATGGTACTTATGAATTTCATCAATAAACAAGTTCTTTCCTCCTCGCTTTACAAAAGCGTCTGCTAAATGAAGTAGCCTGTTATCTGCAAAGTAAAAGTCCTCAGCAGTAACATATAAGGTCTCTGACGGATTCAGGGCATTTTTGATATGTTGCAAAATGAGAGTGGTTTTTCCGACTCCTCTTGGGCCAGTAAGTCCAATCATTCGATTGTTCCAGTTAATATCGGCATATATATATCTAAAGAAACTGATGTCCGTTCCTTTTATGAGTTTGGCCGAAACCTCGAGAAGCTTTTCCATATTGAGATCATTTACTATACAAACTTAATAAAAATGCACTATTGCAGTGCAATGCATCGCAATCTCGTCATTTAAATTTCAGATAATAGTCATTAAAGCATCAATTAAGCGGAAACAAACACTTGAAAACGCTGCCCTTGCCGGGTTTACTTTCTACATCAATCACTCCGTTATGTATGTCCATAAACTCCTTGCACAAAAGCAGCCCTAATCCGGTACCTTCCTCATTATTGGTTCCTTTGGTGGAGGTTTGTTCTGAAATTTCAAAGAGCTTCGACACGAGATTTGCTTCCATCCCTACACCATTATCAGCTACCGATATTTCAACCATATGCCTCCCCTCACGTTGAATGAATTGCGCATCAATGCCAATTTTTCCATCCAGGGGCGTAAACTTGATGGCATTGGCCACCAGATTGCGAATAATGGTCTCAAACATATTGCGATCGGTAAATAGCTGAAAGTCGGCCGGAATATTGTTTTCAACAGAAATGCCCTTTTTACCGGCCATGGGTCGCAGAGCCTTCAACTCTTTCTCAACTACCTTATGCGCATTGTGGTTCTCAGGAAGGAAGGTCATGGAATCACCTTGTGCCCTGGCCCAGTCCAGCAGATTCTCTAAGAGGCGATGCGTATGCAATATGCTTTCATTAATTAATTCAATGAATTTGTATTTTTCCTTTTCTTCCAGACGCTTGTCGACCAACAACAAATCGGATAGGCCACAGATATTTCCTATGGGATTCTTTAAATCATGGGCAATAATCCCAAGAAATTTATCTTTGGCCACATTCAGTTTTTTGAGCTCTTCATTTTTGACTTCTATTTCTTCCTTTATGACACGGGCTTCAATGGCCTTTTGCTCCAGCAGGCGATTGATCGTTAAACTTTCTGAATAGAGGGCCTTCGTTTTGTTTTGCTCATTGAGCAATAATTTATTGGTTTTAAACAGCTTGAATCGAAGATTATATTGTACCCGGTTAATGATAAACCCAATAATTAATATCGGATAAATGTCTGCTATGATTAAAAACTCCTGATCGCTGGGCTTCCCGAAAAAAACCAGCACAAGAGTAAATAAAAGGATGGGAAGTCCAAAGATGAAAGCCGTCCATCCTTTATTCTCCTTGGCGTCCAACGAAACAAGAAAAATGACCAGTATGGCACCTGTAACACTGGGCGCCAAAGCATCGTCGTGTAGATGAAGCAGGCATTTGGCATACATCATCAGCTGAACCGCCAGATAAACGGCGATATATAATATTTTTTTTATGTGATAGAACCGATGCCTGGCCACAAAATGCAGCATGAGTAACACAACAATTATAGCCATCGGCACAGCCCGTATCAACACGGCATTGTAGTTGTTTCTTACGCTCCAGTCGGAGTATATATAGTAGGAGAGGAAAACAGCCCCCATTGTTAAAATGAGGGCGAGGTTATCTAAGAAAACCCTTCTCAGATAATTTTCAAATTGAGTTTTAATCTTTTCCGAATCCAATGCCTTACTCATACGCTCAATTATTCGGTTTTTTCATCCCAGTCATGGGCCATACTGGTTAGCGGGAAAATTATTATGTTGGAAATATAGCCATTTTTAGTTTTTTTGCAGGACTAATTCACTATTATTGCAAAAAAAATTGATGTTTAAAAAATTAGTTGCCATAGAACCCATAGGTCTTGTACCATCGGCTGAAGATCAATTAAAGGACTTCGCCACTGAGGTAATACTGCATGACAACCTGCCATCCGGTAATGAAGAAATTGCGGCACGCATCGGTGATGCCGATGCGGTTTTGCTCAGTTACACCACCTACTTAGGCGCTGAAGCTTTGGAAAAATGTGCCCATGTGAAATATATCGGTATGTGTTGTTCCCTGTACTCTCCTGAAAGCGCCAACGTGGACATTGCCTATGCAAAAAAGCGGGGCATAACGGTAACCGGCATACGCGACTACGGCGATGAAGGGGTGGTGGAATACGTCATCAGCGAACTGGTTCGTTGCTTACATGGTTTTGGCCACAAGGCCGACGGCAGCAAAATAGTTGCCTGGTCCGGAGAACCCCGTGAAATGACGGAGCTTAAAGTGGGAATTATCGGTCTGGGAAAACTGGGAGGAATGATAGCCGATGCGCTCCATTTTCTGGGAGCTGATATCAGCTATTTTTCGCGCAGCGAAAAACAGGAAGCCCACAACAAAGGTTACCGATTCAAAGTGTTAAACGAACTTCTGACAAGCAACGAAGTGGTCATTTCCTGTCTGAATAAAAACACGGTTCTTTTACACAAAGAACAATTTCAACACCTCGGCAACAACAAGATATTGTTTAATGTGGGCTTATCACCTGCCTGGGATGCCGCGCCATTTAACACATGGATCAATGGAGATAACCGGTTGTACTGCGATTCAAACGGTGCTTTGGGAAATGATGATTTTTTGGAACACCCCAATGTTTATTGTATGGGCGTATCTTCGGGAAGGACGCGTGAGGCCTTTGTCCGACTAAGCGAAAAGGTTCTTTCGAACATCTCGGACCATCTAAAAAGAAGATAGCAAAAGTGCTGGTTCAAAGGAAAAACAAGCGGTCGCATAAGGGCTGATGTCCCATCCAAATGAAAGAAAAAAGGGCTGCCCGTCGGGCAGCCCTTTACTTATAATCCGGCCTAAAAAATCAGCCCAATAACTACTTACTTAGTCTCTTTTAATCACTTTAAAGACTTTAACTTCATCCTGCGTATCCACCTTCAGAATATACATACCTGCTTTTGGCAAGCTGATGGTATCCTCTGAGGATTGCAGTGGCTGACTAACAACAACCCGACCAGTCATGTCATAAACAGTAACCATACCGGCCTGTCCTTTGGTCTTAATGGTAAAGGCTCCGTTGGTAATGGTTGGATAAACAATAACCGTTTCCTCCTTAGCCTCATCGATAGAGGTGGAAGTCATCACAAACTCGATGGTATAGGTATAGCTTGTAACACCATCAGCAGCAACGACTTCAACAGTAGCTGTACCAGGAACTTGAGGAGCTTGTACAATGGTAATATTGGCTCCGGCATTCTTGGCTTCAGCAGAGATGAATGGCTCATAGCTTTCATCAGCTACCTCCACTGTATAATCAAGTACACTGGAAGAGAAGCCTTCTAAAGAAACACCATCCAACATTAAGTCTAACAAGGTAGCGTCTTCAGAACCATCTTCTATCGGGAATGCTGTTGAGCGCTGAGCTACAGTTTCTTGATCCATAATTCCGGCATAGATATTATACTCCAGAACAGAACCATTCCAGGTTTCGTCACCGGCATAACCACCTTTACAGAGATAAGCCAATTCATTGCTCAAATTGAAGACCTTATTCGCATCTCTCAATTGGGCAGAACCAATAAAGGTACCATCCACAAATAGAGCAATTGAATCATTGTTTAAGGTGGCTACCATGTGATGTGGAAGACCATCCTCCAAAAGAATTGAATTAACACCATCCTCAGCACCCCATGGAGCAGAATAGCTACCACAACTAATGGCTGCGCGACTCTTATGGGACATAAACACGCCGTCGACCCCAAAATTATCAGCAGAGGTATTACCCAACCAGGTGATCATGGTATTGTTACCATTGACACCGTCACCGGCTACAAAATAGACTTCCATGGTCACAGATGGATAGGTATTGATGGCAATCTTATCGCCCGGGAATGATATGTAATCACCCTCTGTTCCGGCCACATAAACACCGTCTTCAATTAAACCTCCGTTAAGTGTACCATGTGCGTCACCCACCACATCTTTGGCCGTACCATCTGCAAAAGTGTAAGAGTGGTTCAACGTGAGCGGCGAATCTTCCAGATAATTGATCACATATTCTCTGAAATATTGGGGATCAGTAGCTGTAACTGTTATGGTCAAACTACCTTCACCACTCACGGCTTGCACGCCGGCACCGCTTACGCTAGCAGTTGCATCGCGGGGTATAGCCGTGATATCAAGAGAGGTCGTACCAATTGGTAGTACAATGAAATAATTCGTTTCAAACATGTTGAAGGATGGGAATAGCTTTACATTTTCACCTGCAACAGAAAGATCTGAAAGATAAGTATCAAAAGGATCCACCACATCTGCGGGTGCTTTGATGTTCCAAACCGCCAAAGTATTGTCGATGTACTTATCGGAATAAACACCACCTTCAACAGATGAATTATTGGTACCCATGTACTTATTAACAGTTTCTGCACGAGCAACAGAAATCACTCTGAAGCGCCCTGGCTCAAACTCACTCAATTCGAAGCGGCAGCTATCCAGATCGGTTGTCAATGCATCCACCATTTTCATGTCCCATACCGGATCACTTGTCAGTGTCAAATAGCGGTCGTTTTGACTTTTAATGTAGAACTGACCTTCCACACCACTTTCTTCAAACTGGAACAATTGTGAAGGCTCATCATTCAACGGATTATAGATCCGGATTAAATTAGGATCTGCTCCGCTCTCTCCTACCACATATCCGGATGCTTCATGTTGAATAAAATAGAACTGACCAGTTGTTACTGCCGTTTCATAAATATCAACTGTATAAGCCATACTATTAAGTCCATCCTCCGAAATAACCGAAATGGTCGTTGAGCCTACACCATCAGTGAGGGTAACGGTGCCATCACCTGAAACGGTGGCGCCTTCCCACATGGGCACCCCTGTGACATCCACAGAAGTTGTACCCTGCGGAGCAATAACGGTATAATTGGTCGAATCAGGATCAAAAGCCATGGTCAACTCGCCCACTGATAAATCAATACCCGAAAGTCGGGCCGACTCCTCAGCCGGATCTTGAGAGATGGATACATAGTAAATAGCTGAAGTGGAACCATCCAGGGCGGTCACTTCAATACTTACCTCAATGCCATCCAGACCAAAAACAACTTCTCCACTTTCCGGAATCTCATTATTTAAGCCATCAAATATGGCCATATTGGCTCCACCAACTACGGTACTTGCTTCAAGTACGACGGAGGTTGTACCATAGGGCACAAACAGGTCATAGAACAACTCTTCAGAATTAAATTCGGGCGACAAAACGCCTTTATTTACGGATAAAGTTTCCAGCCTTGGATCGAAATAGGCATCGCCCATGAAATCTTTAAATCGCTGATCTAATTCCGCTTCTGTCATTACACCTTCGAAAATATTCAGTTCTTCAACAGAACCCTGCCATTTGGGATCGTTTTGATAAACGAGCATACCAATTAAAGCGGTGTCGGAACTAATAGCCGATATGGCATTACTTCCAGTAAGAAGTTCTGTACCAATCAATTCTCCATCAAAATACAGACGAATTTCTGTGGCTGTCAATACACTTACCACATGGTGCGTTCTGGTATCGGTAATGGCCGGACGATTGACTCCAGTTTCGGTTGCCCAAGGATTATCTATATTGCCGGTTGAAATGGCAGTTCTGGAATTGCCATCTCCTCTGGTAGGCTGAAAAAAGTAATAATCCAGGCCTTTCCAGTCCGTTTCGGTATCCATTCGTCCAAAACTGAAAAGGGTTGTGTTGCCTGTTAAGCCGGCCGACTGGGTAAAGAAGGCCTCAACCGTCACACTTTCATAGGATGGAATGTCGATAACTTTGGCAGGAAGGGTTGCAAAACCGGTTCCCGAAAGCACCAACGCGCCATTTTCAACCACTGCGTCCTCATGTAAAACACCATCTGCGCCACCAATTGCATCGGCAGCTGTACCATCTTCAAAGGTATAGGAGTGCTTTAAAGTTTGAGCCATGGTTATTACCGACCCTGAAAGGCCCATAATCACCATAATCATCCAAAATTTAAATAGTAAATTTTTTCTTTTCATAATCATAGATTTAATTAATACACTTATAATTGTTACACACTAAACTTGATTCTTTTGATTACAATCATTAATTATTACGATTTAACCTCCTTAAATATTAAACAATCAGTAACAGTACTTCTCTACCATTTTCATAAAAAGGTAAAACTGCGCCTTTCGAAAAGGACAAAAAATCGACACTAAAGATTGGGAATCAGGAATAAGGATCAATCAAATTATCAACGACTTACAACAATCTTCCTGGTAGAGACAAAGGAACCACTGAACAGCTTAAGCAAGTAAATTCCATTGGGCAATCCAGAGATGTTTAAAATGGTTGTTTCAGCACCGGAGGAGATGAATGGATTCATCACCATACGGCCATTCATGTTATAGATTTCAATATCCAACCCATTCTGGTTTAAGGGTTGGCTAAAACTCAGGTTCAACACATCATTCGCCGGCGTTGGCCATACCGAAAATGTGTCAGAAAGATCAGGTTCCGAATCTGTCAAACCCGTTACAGGTGATGCGGAAATATCCACCACCTCTTCGGGTGTCAGGGCGTAATTGTAAATTCGGAAATCATCCACACGTCCATTAAACAATGCGGCCGTATGTTCTCCTCGTCCGATATAATTTAAAACAGGTTTAAAATCCAGGGGACGCACAACAATATCCTGAGATGTGTCCACCAGCTCTCCATTAACATATAATTCTGCACCAGACTCACTTAAAGTTACAACAACATGTGCCCACTGTCCAGTAGGTAATGCAGATCCGTTTAACCTTTGCTCTGTGCCACCATTCTTAATGGCAAACCGAAGTCGCGGCGTCAGGTACATGTATTGGGTCAGATCATTTCCAAAACCAAAGATGGGCTGCCAGGAAGCACCTCCATTCCAGTAAACCCAGGTGGCTATGGAAAGCTCTTGTTGATTGGCTATGGTTGGAGGAAGCTGTAAAAACGAATCGGAGCCATTCAGGCCTATTGCAGAGGCACCAATTGGTCCCTCAACAAAATCGACTTCCCCATTGGCTTTTGCATGGTTAAGATTGACAGAACTATCCAAAAAATTCTCTTCAAATTGAAATTGGGCAACCATCGTATCATCACCTGTGGTCATGGCAGATACTTCATTGGCGGAGGCGGAGGTGTTCAGGGAGTGGTCTGTGGCTTTGACCGTATAATAATATACCGTGCCCGAAGCAGTGCTATGGTCCACAAATGAGGTGCCTGAAATATTACGGGCAATGGTGCTGTAGGGACCTCCGGCCGATTCAGCCCGGAAAACAGTATACCCTTTTAGATCGGAGGCCGGACTGGCAGACCAGTCCAGTTGAATGGATTCAGCGTTGGCCGTGGCGCTCAAATCCTCCGGACTATCTGGTGCCTCAAATTCCACGGGCGCATCGATGGGCAGAAAACGCCATTGTTGATTGGCCCCGCCATCCTTATCCCATTGTTGGATATTGGCTCCTGCTGAAGAACTGGAGTTGGCAATTTCCAGACATTTGGCACTGTGTCGACTCCGGATATAGAACCATCCATCTTCCGCATAATCAAGGTACCATTGTTGATTAACACCTTTAACATCATCCCATACAATGATATTGCCGCCATTGTTGAGCGACCAATTTAAAATATCCGGGGCTTTACCACTGTGCACAGCCGTCATTGAGAAATAACTAAAATCACCCCCAACCCTTGAATCAACCGGCCTTACATTCCACTGTTGATAGATAGCGCCATTATTTATCCCTTGTTGCAGATTGGCACCGGCATTAGTGGCTCCGTTAGCCACCTCCATTACCAGGCCGCTATGCCTGTTAACCAGAACATATCGACCGTCTATGACCGGCTGAATATCATCTCCCCATGTAATATTTACCACTCTTTCGGCATTGGTCTGTCCCGCCTGGTAACCAGTTCCTCCTGGTAACACCATGGTGTATTCCCGCTGTGGTCCATGACCGTCGAAGTAAACATCCCGCTCCAAGGAGACAAATCGATAAGAGGTGGTCACAGCCATGCGTTCTGAAGTACCGCCAAAAGCCTGCACCTTACCCTCCGGATTCCGGTATACAGAGGCAGCCGTCCAGTTAGGTCGATGCTCGGCATAGGCCAATCGCTCACCATCACTGGCCTTTACAAATTCCCCTCTGGCCAACTCTGCCGTTCCCCACCAAATACCGGTTTGCATACCATACTCCACGCCCACCATGGCTTCCATCACATTGTGCAATTCATCATTGGTCGCATGGTGCCCATTGGCCCTGACCGTTTCATAAAAATGGGCATAATTATCAAAGCTACCGGCTAACTGATGGGTATTCCCCTCGTCCAACCGCGACTTCAAAAAATTATACCAATTGAGCGCTTCGTCATTATTTAGCGTATTTCCTCCGGAAATGCGGATATTATCAAAACGAGGGTTATCACGCAACTCTCCGGCAATATTGTAGAAATCCAACATGCTGCCTTGTCCCCAACCATAATCCGGTTCATTAAATGGCGAAACAGTCACCACTGTCCGTCCCGCCTCCTGATGATGTCTGGTGGTTACATCAATTAATTGTGCCCATCTGGCAGCATGGCCGTCAAACCACGGGTCAACAGTAGGATGATCACAATTGAGGACAACTTTGGTTTCCGGATTAAGCAAGGCAATGATATCCAAACGCTCATTCAGTCTGCCGAGCTCTACTGATTGTAATTCACCATCCACCAATGGCGCAGTGGGTGTAAACGAAGATCTCACCAAATCAACCCGGTCGGCCCCCATAAATGCCATCCCACGAAGAATGTTGCCTTCACTCAACCAGGCCAAATCAAGTCCCCAAATTATCGGCATGGCTTCGCCACTGTCCGAAACATTAAAAGGAACGGTTCTATCAGGTATTATTTGAGCGTTAATAGTCAACAGACAACACCCAAACCAAATGATATACAAGGAAGACAAGAAACGCTTTTTCATTTTCATTATAATTATTCACCTATTCAAGATGTCTACTTTCACCAATCAACAAGCACATTCATCTAAGCACTACTTACAATTAACGCTTATACAACTATTGTTACAAATTTAAACAGGACCGACCGCTATCATTGTCACTTTTTCGACGAATAACCATCATAAAATCGACTAAAACCAAAAAAGTAATTTCGACTTTTATTTGAAATGTTAAAAAAACCTAACAGAAGAATCTGTAAAAAAGTGCGAATCATTCAAACCTGTTTTAAAACACAATTTTCGTAAACTTCTGAATATCAATATGTAATTTCAAAGACTATCATCCTTCAAAAATTCTCTTTCTTAAAAATAAATCACCAAAAAAAATTCTCCTATCAATTTTTATGGTAAATTTATTGAATGATTGAGCAAAGAAGTCATATATTCACACACCTGCTGATTTTGCTCCTGAATCTTCACTTTAAACCTTAAAAAATGAAACACATTGCCTTACCATTAATGACTATTGTCATCATGGCCCTCTTGGGGGCTTGTACTAAAAGTGCTTCTTACCAGGAAGGAGAAGTTTACCATGGCTTCCAATTAATTGAGAACAGATTTGTGGAAGAAGTCAATGCCAACTGCCTCTATTTCGTTCATGAGAAAAGTGGGGCACGACTCATGAAAATTGCGGCCGATGACGCCAACAAACTATTCTCTGTTTCCTTCAAAACAACACCGGCCGATGATTACGGCACACCCCATATCATGGAACATTCCGTTTTAAACGGTTCCAAAAACTTCCCCGTTAAAAGTCCCTTCGACCAACTTCTGAAAGGTTCTTTAAATACCTTTTTAAATGCGATGACCGGATCCGACTTCACCACCTATCCGGTGGCCAGCATGAACGAAAAAGATTATTTCAACCTGATGCATGTATACATGGATGCAGTATTCAATCCCTTGTTGCATTCCGATCCCAACATTCTGAAACAGGAAGGCTGGCACTATGAACTGGATAGTCTGGATGGCGATATCGTTTATAAAGGCGTTGTCTATAATGAAATGAAAGGTGCCTATTCAAGCCCTGAGCGGGAATTGGATTATCAGATATACAAACTATTGTTTCCTGACAATACCTACGGCGTTTCCTCAGGTGGATACCCTTCAGCCATTCCCAAACTGACCCAGGCGTATTTTAAAGAGTTCCACAACACCTACTACCACCCCTCCAACAGTTTTGTGCTTTTGTATGGGGACGCTGACCTGGATCAGGAACTGAGCTTTTTGGATCAAAATTATTTCAACGCGTATGAAACCTCCGACAAAGTCATTGAGATTCCTTTGCAAGCACCTTTTGATGCCAAAAAGACCGCTGTAAAACCTTACAGTGTTCCTTTGGAATCCGAAACGGAGGACCAGACCTTTTTAAGCTACAATTTTGTGGCCGGACTGAATACCGATGAGGAACTGGTTATGGCTTTGGACATTCTGAGTGAAGCACTGGTTAACCATGAATCGGCCCCATTGCGCCTGGCCATTCAAGAGGCCGGAATAGGCAAAGATATTTACGCATGGGTGGACAACACCATGCAAAATGTTTTTCAAGTAACCGTTCAGAATGCCAATCTGGAGGATCAGGAACAATTTGACGACCTGTTCTTCAACACTTTAAAACATGTAGTGGACAGTGGATTTGACACCGAAACGGTGGAGGGAATCGTTAACCGTATGGAGTTTCGATTACGAGAAGGCAATACACCGCAAAAAGGTTTAATGTATTTATTTGCCCTGAAAAACAGTCTGCTTTTTGACGAAAACCCTTTTGCCGGATTGGAATTTGAAAAACCTCTGGCCGCTGTTAAGGAGGGGATAAAAAATGGTTTACTGGAATCGATTGTTCAGAAGCACCTTATTGACAATCCACACGCGCTGCTTATGGTATTAGAACCACAACCGGGACTGGAAAATGAGTTGGCAGAAAAAACAACACAAGAACTGGCTGAATACAAGTCCAGCCTGAACCAGGAAGAACTCGAACAACTAATTGCGGATACCAAAGCACTTAAAGAAGCTCAGCAAAAAGAGGATTCTCCGGAAGCATTGGCCACCATACCTATGTTGGCGCTCTCCGATGTGAGTGAGGATGTACAATGGTATGAAACAGTAGAAAAAAGCGTTTCTGAGGTTCCTGTATTGCATTACAATGATTTTACCAACAATATAGTGTATGCCAACCTGTTTTTCGACATGCATGCCCTGCCAAAGGAGCTGATTCCATACGGAAGGTTAATGACAGAACTTATCGGAAAGCTAAATACGGAGAACTATACATTTGGGGAGCTGGACAATGCCCTGAATATCCATACCGGCGGATTCTATACCTATTTAAGCTCCTATCTTGAAAACAATTCGGATGACCAACTTCTTTCCAAATTTGTTGTAACGGCCAAGGCCACAGAGGACAAAACCGGCCAGCTGTTCGACATTGCCTCAGAAATTCTCAATCATTCAAAGTTGGAAGATGTGGAACGTCTGAAAGAGGTCATCACCCGTCATCAATCTCAGGTTGAATCGGAAGTAAAGAACAATGGTATTAAGTATGCCATGACCCGGACAACCTCCTATTACACCAACCGGGGCATGTTCAATGAATTAACCGATGGGCTGTCCTATTACAACTTCATTACCGACTTAACCGACAATTTCGACAAGAATGGTGCTGAAATTGTTGAAAAGCTTCAACAAACAGCGAGCCTGCTTTTTAACAAACAAAACCTCATAGCCGGTATCACCTGTTCTGAAGAGAACTATGTAATCTACCAGCAAGAATTGAAAAAATTCATAGGGACACTGCCCAATGAAAAAGTCCAGTCCAACACCTGGGCTTTCGACTTTGAGGTCAAAAATGAAGGACTCACCTCTTCATCAATGGTCCAGTATGTTGTTAAAGGCTATGACTATAAAAAGCTCGGATATGAGTGGGATGGCAAAATGCAGGTTCTGAATCAGATATTGTCGCGCGACTATTTGCAAAACAAAATTCGCGTGATGGGCGGTGCATATGGCGGATGGGCACAAATTTCTTCCACAGGCAATGCGCTTTTTGCTTCTTACCGCGACCCGAATTTATCGGAAACTTTGGAAAACTTCGATGCAGCTCCTGAATTTTTAAAAGCATTTGACGTGGATTCCACAGAAATGACCCGCTTTATTATTGGCACCATTTCGAATATGGATCGGCCCACTACCGCCTCTCAAAGAGGCTCTATGGCTATTAATAACTGTTTCACCAAACAAACCAAGGCGAAGCTCGAAGCAGAGCGCCATGCCGTGCTCACCACTTCAGTGGAGGACATCAGAAGTTATGAAGAGATGATGGCCGACGTATTGGCTCAGGATGTCATATGTGTCTATGGAAATGACCAGAAAATTAAGGACAACGAAAATCTGTTCATGGAAATCAAAAGCGTTACCAACTAGTAATTAATTAAAATTTAAGTCCTTACATTGTGCCGGAACGGTTTGTTCCGGCACAATTGTTTGGTTGGAATTCAAACCCGTTCCCCAGCCAAAATAGTACGGACCGCTTCATGGTAAGCAGAAATACTCCTGGCCTTTTTAATGATTTTATGGGCCTTATGGGGATTGGAAAATAAGCGCGAAAAGTACTCCCAGAAACTTTGCATTTTCAGCACAATGTGTTTGGTCCCTGACAGCGCCTCATCATAATGTTGGAAAAGCGTATCATGAAAATGACCAAATAATTCTATCCAATGGTCGGGCCATTGTTCATTGTCCGTTTTTATCATCTCCGCTAAAAAAGGGTTAGAAATGATCCCTCTCCCAAGCGCCCAACTATTTATACCTGGAAAGCGCAGGTTAAGCTCCCTGAATTTGGCTACTGAGTGGATGTCGCCATTATAGGTGATAGAATGACTGGTATTTTCAATACATTGTTGAAATGTATCCAGATCGACTTCTCCTTTATAAAGTTGCTTTCCCAATCTGGATGAATAATTAGATTTTTGATTTTATGCTTTTCCAAAACAGGCAGTAAATTCAAAATTTCGTGGCTATCGTCATAACCCAAACGTAATTTAAGAGATACCGTAATCTCTGATTCGTCTGAGACCCTTCTTAATAAGTCATCTATTTTGCCCGTGTGCTTTAAGAGTCCGGAACCAAGACCTCGTCTGGTAACCATGGGATAGGGACATCCCAAATTCCAGTTAAGTTCCTGATATCCTAACCCCTGAACAAAAGCGGCCACAAAAAGAAATTCCTCGGCACTATTGGTCATCACCTGGGGGATTAGCTGTCGGACGCTGTTGTTGACGGGCAGCAGATCCCTCATATAGGATTTTTTTATGTCTAAATGCCCCTGCAACCTAATATAAGGCGCATAGTAAGTATCCACCCCGCCCATCCATTTTTCATGGGCATTTCTAAACCTGTAATCTGTAAACCCCTGTAATGGAGATGATAATATGGTACAACTCATGAATCAACATATGAATAAATGAATGGGGCTGCCCAACACGATGATGATGAGTGTTTTTTCAAGGCACTGAAACCCAAACAGTCAATAAAACAAAGACAAAAACTTGGGGCAGTGGCTCAATAAATTAAAAAGCTTCTAAAAGCACTTCTTGTGTAAACAAGCTTAAAAAATCTCATTCGTTTTGTTTATATTTACACCTCTTATGAATAAATCCTCTGCCATTAATCCCGCAAAGATAGTTAAATTGGTAAAAACCAGATAAATAAAAAATCTATGAAAAACACAACCCCCATCCTGAGCTTAATCATCCTCCTGGTGAGCTTTAGTTGTTCTTTTGGTAAACGTTCAAACGATGAAGAAACACCCAGGTTGATTTTCAGCGAAGATTTTTCAAAGGGCTTAGATCCTGAAGTCTGGGTGGTCGAAATGGATTCCACCCCAAACTCCAGTGTCTACGTTGAAGACGGGCAACTCATTACCGATACTGAAGGTGGTGTCACGGTTTGGCTCAATCAGGAATTAGAAGGCAACTATATCATTGAATATCAACGAACAGTAATGGTTGAGGAGGGAGCCAACGACCGCTTATCTGATTTAAACCAATTCTGGATGGCCTCCGACCCAAAACAAGAAAATCTATTTACCCGCAGTGGGAAATTTGAAGAATACGACGATATCTCTCAATACTATGTGGGTGTTGGCGGGAACTATAACAGCACCACCCGATTCAGAAAATATGACGGAGAAGGTGAAAGGATTATCATTGAGGAAAAAAACGAACCGGACTTTTTGCTAAAACCCAACAAAACCTATCTGGTAAAAATTGAGGTTGACAATGGCCACATATCCTACTGGATGGATGATGTGTTGTTCTTTGAGTATGAAGACCCTCAACCCTTAAGCAGTGGATATTTTGGTTTTCGCTCTACCTGGTCACGACACCACATCGATTACATAAATATTTATGCCCTAGATTAGTCCATTATTTAAATCCCTTTGCTATGCGTGCAACCAGTGCTTTTTTAGTGATCCTTTTAACCCACCTGATGACCAGCCCGTCATTAAACGCCCAGGAAACGGCTGTTAATTGGCTGGATAAGCAAATGCCGGAGCGCTTTTCGGGCACTACTTTTGGCGTACCCTGGGCCAAAGGCACTGTTCAGCCCCATCAAAGCTTTAACTTGTTGAGCGACAACGATGGTGCGTTACCGATACAGACCTGGCCTCTGGCCTTTTGGCCGGACGGCTCTGTTAAATGGACAGCAGTTGCGCTGGCTCCCGGTGAAGACCTGTCGGCCAACCTCAGGCTGGCCGCTGGCACACAAGCGGATCGCCCCAAAACCATTGCCTTGAGTGAGGATGACCATGCCATCACCATAAACACTGGTTCTATAGAAGCTGTGTTAAACAAACAGGGAAACAACATCATTCAATCGATACTGAAAAATGGTGTTAAGACAGCCAATAACGGACACTTAGTGGTATTGCGGCAAAACACCCCGGAGACAGATGCGAAGACGCCTGTGGTGACCACAGCCTTCAAGGGACAAATAAGTGGTATTGAAGTGGAACAGGACGGACCGGTTCGCGCAGTGGTTAAGGTGGAGGGGACACATATAGCCGGTAACAATGAAACCCTCCTGCCATTTGTCGTACGACTCTACTTTTATGCCGGTAGCGATAACATCCGGCTGATGCACACCATTATTTATGATGGAGATGAAGAAAAAGATTTTATCAGTGGCATCGGTTTAAGATTTGAAGTGCCCATGCACGCATCAGAATTGTACGACCGCCACATTCGTTTCACGGCTGAAGAGGGTGGTCTATTTGGTGAATCGGTACAGGGTCTCACCGGGTTGCGTCGCGATCCGGGTCAGGAAATTATTTCGGCTCAATTGGATGGACAAAAATTGCCGCCACTCGAAGCCTTTCCGGAAAGGGTCAGAAAGGGCCTGCCCTATATACCCTCTTTTGGCGATTACACCCTGCTTCAATCATCGCCGCATGCTTTTCAAATTCGAAAAAGAACACAAACAGGTCATACATGGCTGAACCCGGCTCAGGGAGAACGTTCCAACGGAGTAGCTATGCAGGATCACCTGCAGGCGGAATGGCCTTCGGCATCCAAAATTTTTGGCAATCATACCCTGCCCAGCTGGATATCCGCAACGCCATCAGTGACCAGGCCGAGGTGACGCTTTGGCTGTGGGCGCCAGACGCCAAGGCAATGGATTTGCGCTTTTACCATGATGGAATGGGTATGGATACCTATGAAGCGCAGTGGGAAGGACTGGAGATTACTTATGAAGACTATGAACCCGGTTTTGGACGCCCCATTGGCGTTGCCAGAACCAGTGAAATTAACCTCTGGGCGGTGAGTGCAACACCAGCCCGAGAGGACCTCGTTTCTTATGCGGCCTCGGTGGCACAACCACCGGTGCTCATGGCAGACATGAATCACATTCAGGAGAGTGGTGTATTCGGGGGACTGTGGACGGTTCAACAAGAAACGGAGCCACACCCGGTGAAGGCACAAATCAATGAGCGCCTGAATTGGCTGTTTGATTATTACCAGCAACAAGTGAAACAGCATAACTGGTATGGTTTCTGGGATTACGGTGATGTGATGCATACCTATGATCCGGATCGCCACGTCTGGCGATACGATGTGGGTGGTTACGCCTGGGACAATTCAGAATTGGCGACCGACATCTGGCTGTGGTACTATTTCCTGCATTCGGGCCGGGCTGATGCCTTTAGAATGGCAGAAGCCATGACCCGGCACACCGGTGAGGTGGATGTGCACCATATAGGACCGTTTGCCCCGCTGGGTTCCCGGCACAACGTGCTCCATTGGGGGTGCAGTGCCAAACAATTACGAATCAGCACCGTTGCCAACCGGCGCTTTTATTATTACTTAACGGCCGATGAACGCATCGGCGATTTAATGGACGAACAGCTGGAAGCCCATAAATCCTTACACGATGTGCCTCCCATGCGCAAGCGGGCCAATGTGGATGTTTCTGACTCGACCATGGTGGGACTGAGTTTTGGTACCGATTGGGGCTCAATAGCTTCGGCCTGGCTGACCGACTGGGAAAGAACCGGCAACGAAAAATCCTATCAGCGGCTTGTAAATAGCATGGAGACCATTGCTGCGCAGCCCAAGGGCTTTTTTACTGGGTCTGGCCGAATGAATGTTGAAAGCGGCGCCTTTGACATTTCTGATAGAAAGGGCATTAGCGTTTCGCACCTGAATGCGGTGTTCGGACTGGTCGAAATCTGTAGCGAATTGGTTGACTTGATCGATATGCCTGCTTTCGAAAGTGCCTGGATTCGATATTGCGAATTCTATAAC
Source organism: Geofilum rubicundum JCM 15548 (assembly GCF_000974365.1). Lineage (GTDB taxonomy): Bacteria > Bacteroidota > Bacteroidia > Bacteroidales > Marinilabiliaceae > Geofilum > Geofilum rubicundum. The sequence continues at coordinate 19,210 of NZ_BAZW01000021.1, read as the reverse complement.
GCCTCTCCCAACAAGCAGAAAAAGGAATTGGGAAGTGTATCGAACAATCGCAGTCTTCCGCAGGGGCACTCGAGATTAACAGCGTATGCCGCCATGAAAAAAAACAGTGACAAGCTGGCTGAAAGGGCTTGGAATGAGTTTACCCGAAATAATCCGGAAAAAACGCTTGCTATTCCGGAAGTAAAGGTGGTGGAAGGACCTTATTCCTTAAATCCGGTAAGCGAGGCAGAAGGGATATCAACCAATTATTCGGCCCAATGGGGTTTGGCGGCCCTGCAAATATTGCGCTTTATTGAGAATTTTCCGGAAGAATTGTAGCCAAATATAACCTGCATGGCGCATACAACAAATTAAGCATAATCAGACGGATGGATATTTGCATAGTAACACCAGGCCCCAACGGCACGCTCATTAATCAATACGGAGAAAAAACAAGCCCGCCTGCCAATTGGGCCTTTCAACCAGCTGGTGATGCCGGGATAACCCGAAAAATAACCGCGAAGGGTCAATACTGGCGGGTCCAAATAAAAAAGGGAAGGCGCACCATTTCTAAAGGGGTTTGGGCGCCTTCCCAAACCATTCGTCAAGCACAACAGGAAGTGGCAGCAGTGCGTGAGACGGAAGCTTATAAAAAAAAGCAACTTTCAGCGTTTGCCCGACGTGACCAAAAACAAAGCGCTTATGCGTCTGAGTTTTTTCAGACGATTCAACAATTTCTCAACTTTCACGAAACACACAAGGAGATTGAGAAGCGCATCGCCCATGCGGTGACTGCTCATGCCATTCCCATTGGGAGTGGCACCGTAGCGCGTACTTCCATGATTCCTATAGAAGAAAGGGCTTCACGTGCAGTCATTGCCTGGATGCGACACAACACCACCGCCTATGATCAACTCTCCATTAAACGCATTAAAGGAGAAAGGCGGCGGGTCCGGCGTTTATTGGCCGAGCATTCCGTTGCACTACTCAGGAAATATCGGCAAGGTATAGCTGTGGACGCCAACTGCCCGCTTCAAAAAGCAATTGGCCGCCCTGCTTAATCAAATGTGAACAGTATGTTCCATTCTATGGCCGCGCAACAATTGCTGAAGTTGTTGCAGGTTAGCGATGTTGGTTTCGATACACATGCCACACTCTGAGGAGATATGTTCCGGGACCGGTACTATTTTACAAATAAATTGCCGTTGCCGCAGCAGTTTATCGGCTTTAATCACCAGATGAACATTTTGAAAAGTAATAAGGACTATTGACATAACTAAAATCGACTGGCTATTTCTTTTAAGGCACCGAACAGGTAGACCAAATCATCCGGGAAGTGATAAGCAGACAAGGCAATACGCGTTGATCCTTGCGGAAAGGTTGAATAAAAGCGATGGGCTGCAGGTGCACAATGAAGGCCGGAACGCACCTCTAGGCCGTACTTATCATACAACTCACGTGCCAACTGTGAAGGAGATAACTCCGCGTGTGTGAAAGAGAAGCTGCCCCCCTGCTCATGTTCTGAGGAGGCACACAGCACTTTGAAACCTTTTAGTGAAGCTACAGATTGAATCCCCTTACGCAGGTCGGCCGATGTTGTCATTGGCTGAGGGACGTTATTAAGTGCCGCCAGCAAACCCACAATTCCAACGATATTCGGCGTTCCTGCCTGATACTTATCGGGCACAAAAGCAGGCATTTCAAAACTATCAGAAGCACTGCCTGTACCACCATGAATAAGTGGGGTTATATTTCCAGGCTCACGGGCGTAGAACCCACCCACACCGGTCGGCCCTAATAAACCTTTGTGTCCGGTAAAGGCAAAATAATCCACCCCCCATTCTTCAAGATGCAAGGGGATATGTCCAACCGACTGACTCCCATCTATCAGAACAGGAATATCTGCGGCCCATTTACAAATATCTGAAACAGGCTGCACAACACCACTCACATTACTTTGATGATTGATGACCACCAAACCAATATTAGAACGGGTAATTAGATCCAGGGCCTCAATATCAATCACACCATCGCTATGGGTCTTAAGCATTTCAATCGCGACCCCTTCCGTCTCTTTCAGAAATAACAAGGGACGCATCACGGCATTATGCTCAAGAGGTGAGACTAAAACCCGCTTACCACGTAATGACAATCCCTTTATTATGGTGTTAATGGCAGTGGTTGAATTGGCCGTGAAAGCGATTTGGGCACTATTAGATCCCCCCATCAATTCGGCCAATTTATCCCGGCATTCTTCTACTAATACAGTTGCTTCATAGGCGCGGCCATAAGCAGCTCTGCCATAGGTTCCTCCACCATCCTTTAAATATCTGGAGATCGCTTCAGCTACCTGAGGAGGTTTGGGAAAGGATGTGCCTGAGTTATCGAAGTAGGTATTCACAAAGTAATTATTTTAGCTGCATCGATGAGTTGTGAGGTTATAGCCATCATGTTACTGACCTTTCCAAGAGCCATTTTATCCTTTAACTGGTAATAATCGATGCAGGTGCCACACATTAAAATTTCAACACCTCTTTTTTCCAGCTCCTTCAAGGCGTTGGCAGAATCAGTGCCGTCCAAAGCCAAAAGCACCCCACTGTTGTATAGGACAATATGAGAAGGCAAGATTTTTTGGGTAATCAGATTATTCAAAAAGGATCGGGTGAGCATTTTTCCAAGCGCTTCATCCCCCACTCCCATACATTCACTTTTTATTTGCAAAAGGTATTGGTCCATTATTTCTTTATTTAAACTTGCCACCAAAATGGCAACAATTTCTGGGTTTGCCTACAAAAAACATGAAAAACATCAAACATTAGAGTCGGATACCAATCAGCAGGACGTCATCCACTTGCTCACCATTTCCCTTCCATTCTTCAAAAAACTGGTCATAAATGGTTTTCTGTTCACACATGGGCAAATGGTGATGCTCTATAAGCAATTGACGAAACCCGGTTGATTTTATTTTTTTATCATCGGGACCACCAAACTGACTGGCGTATCCATCTGTGAATAAGTAAAGAGCGTCCCCTTTTTGATAAGGAATGATATGATTGTGATAAGGCCTGTCAACTTCTCCTATAGAAACAGGCATATGATCGGCCGAAACAATGGTTAATTCATTATTTCGGATGATATACAGCGGGTTAAAAGCACCGGCGAACTCTATCTCTTTCCGGGTTCTGTCAATACTTAAAACCCCTATATCCATGCCATCTTTCACTTCACTTGATTCGGTCTGTTGAAAGGAATCAATAACAATACTCCTTAATCGATCCAGAATTTGTGAAGGAATGGAAACGCTTTGATAGCCCACAATCTGATTCAGATAGGCCACACCAAACATACTCATAAAGGCGCCCGGCACACCATGGCCGGTACTGTCAGCAGCTACCACCAACAATCGGCTGTCCACCTCTCCCACCCAATAAAAATCACCACTTACAATATCCCGGGGTTTTAACAGAACAAAATACTCCGGCATCACCTGATCCAAATACGTTTGTTTGGGTAGACTGGCATTTTGAATTTTTTGGGCATACCTGATACTATCTGTCAATTGCTTGTTCACCAATTCGATCTTCTGCAATAAACGCAGGTTCTGATCTCGGGCCATTTTAATGGTCAACTGGGTTTTTACACGCGCTTTTAACTCGGGAATATTAAATGGCTTGGTGATATAATCAACGGCGCCGACTTCAAAACCTTTTAAAATATGATCAGAATCGTTCTGTCCGGTAATGAAAATAACAGGAATATTCCTTGTAACAGCTCGCTCTTTCAATTTCCGGCAAGTTTCAAAACCATCCATTCCCGGCATGACCACGTCCAGCAATATAAGATCCGGCTTGGGCTCTGCAGTAGCTAACAGTAGGGCCTCTTTGCCATTAGTTGCCGTTAATAATGGATAGCGTTTAAGAATGTCTTTAAGAATCTCCAAATTAACATTGGAATCATCCACCAATAAAAGAACAGGTGCTTGTTGAAACATAGCGTTCAGTTTTATGGTTAATTAAATTTAATCAATTGGAATCGCTTTATCAAGCCCCTTGCCAAGCTTACCTGCCAATCTTCTCATAATCTTTAATTTGCACAACAACAAAAAAATCATTATCTTTATGAATTATTGCATATTGATAAACAGTTTTTTGATGCCATGCACATCCGTTAAACACTTGTAAATCTTCTTAATACAACTCATCACCAATAGCCCTTGCCGGCCATTCATACGAGATGCTTATAACAGATTATTAATAATAGAAAGGGGAACACTATGCAGGACAAAAAAGGGAATGTTATTAAATCGCCTGATTTAAACAAAATGCAAGCAGTAGTCATTGATGCCAGAACTACCATTTATATCAACGCTGAAGCCGATGCTGAAGAGGCAAGAAGCAGGTATATGGCTAGAAAAAATGAAGGCAAAAAGCCCTAATTGTACGCAAGATACCAATTAAGTCATCAAAACAATAACAGATTCCTATGGCGCATGATTCCCTTGTGCCGGAATCTGTTTTGTTGTTTATAGCAATTTTTTAATAAACCTTCGGAAATCTTTGGGGCAAACAGCTTAAATGCGAGCACCCTCTTATTAAACATCACTATTTAGTACAAAAAAATCCCTTTGCCTAAGCAAAGGGATTCTTTCAATTCATAAATACTTATAATGATATAAACTTAAGCAAGCTTAACATTTACTGCATTTAATCCTTTACGTCCTTCAGTCAAGTCAAAAACAACTTCGTCATTTTCATTGACAGTGTCAATCAGACCTGAAACGTGTACGAAATACTCTTCTGATGAGCTTTCATCTTTAATAAATCCGAAACCTTTGGTTTCATTGAAAAATTTTACTACTCCTTTATTCATGATAATATTGATATTAATTAATGATACAAACGTACGGTAATATTTTGGAAAATTCTAATCTTTTGAAAAAAAACACTTAATTTTATCACAATCTTTTAAAAAGGTCATTAGATTATTAGGTCGTTAGGTATTAGGTAAGAGCAAGTCCTTAATTATAAATCAATTAAGCATACAGGCAACTAAACCATAACTACTTGTAAATTAAGCAAATAAAAAACTTTTACGAACTATTGTCTTATAAAACAAGACATAAAACCCCGTTCTGTCATTAATCATTCTTCCATAAAAATACTTTCAACCAATGAGACCATTAACTGTTTTAATTTTTATCGGCATCGGCTGTTTAAGTCTGATAGCCTCATGTACGCCCCAAAAGGAAACAAGAAGTGACATGCAGAAAAAAGTAAATGATTTTGTAGAAGTGGAACTGACCACAGACCTCTCCCATTTGAGCGAGAATGAAAAACAGATGCTGCCCTTATTAATTGAAGCGGCCAGGATTATGGACCACATTTTCTGGACACAAGCCTACGGTGATAAAGACGTGCTGCTATCATCGGTTAAGGATGAAGCCACCAGAGCATTTATTGAAATCAATTATGGCCCCTGGGAAAGGTTGAACAACAACCAACCCTTTGTGGAAGGGGTGGGACCAAAACCGGCCGGTTCAGGCTTTTATCCGGCCGACATGACCACCGAAGAGTTTGAGGCTTTTGAATCGGACGATAAGCGCAGTCTATATACGCTCATTCGCCGCAATGCGGATGGATCATTGGTATCAGTTCCTTACAGCGTGGCGTACAGGGAACAGCATAAGGCAGCAGCCCTTTTGTTGCGACAGGCAGCAGAGCTGGCTGCGTACCAACCGCTGCAAGATTATTTGAACCTGCGGGCAGAGGCTTTGCTCACCGATGATTATCTGGCCAGCGATATGGCGTGGATGGACATGCGTGAGAACAACATCGATTTTGTAGTGGGTCCCATCGAGAACTACGAAGATGCACTTTTCAACTACAAAGCAGCCCATGAAGCTTACCTGCTCATAAAAGATATGGAATGGAGCCAGCGCCTGGATCGCTTCACGGCCTTGTTGCCCGACCTCCAGCAGGGTTTACCGGTGGATGACGCCTATAAGGCTGAAGTTCCCGGTAGCGACAGTGACATGGGGGTGTATGACGCGATTTACTATGCCGGCGATTGCAATGCCGGCAGTAAGACCATTGCCATTAATCTGCCCAACGATCCCATTGTTCATATTGAGAAAGGCAGTCGCAAACTCCAGCTAAAAAATGCCATGCGCTACAAATTCGATAAGATACTGGTACCCATCAGCGAGTTATTGATTGATGCAGCGCAACAGGAACACATCACTTTTGACGCCTTTTTTGAAAACACCATGTTTCACGAAGTGGCGCACGGCCTGGGCATTAAAAACACCATCAACGACAGGGGGACGGTCCGCGACGCACACAAGGAACTGTACAGCTCCATTGAGGAGAACAAGGCAGATATTCTCGGATTATATATGGTGGGACAATTGGTTGAAATGGGTGAGTTGAGTGAAAAAGATTTGATGGATAATTACGTCACCTTTATGGCAGGCATATTTCGCTCCGTTAGATTTGGAGCTGCTTCGGCCCATGGAAAATCCAATATGCTGAGTTTCTATTTCTTTGAACAGGAAGGCGCTTTTTCGCGCGATGCAGAAACCGAAACCTACAAAGTGGACTTTGAACGAATGAAAGCAGCCATCAATCAACTGGCTGAAAAAACACTCACACTGCAAGGCAATGGTGATTATGAAGGCGCTAAAGCTTTGTTGGCGGAAATGGGCTTTACCCGTGAAGCGCTGCAATCTGATTTAGACCGCATTAACCAATCAGGCATTCCCGTCGATATAAGGTTTAAGCAAGGTCCCGACTTGCTGGGCCTGCAATAAAGGCGGCATCTTAAGGTAAAATAGAAAAGGGGGCTCAAAGCCCCCTTTTCTATTTTAATGGCACAGCCACCAGTGACCTATTAGATTAAAATCAATTTCAAAATAAGACCTATGGCAATTTATTCTTGAGCTCCTGGTACTGGGTTGTGAACTTATCCCCTTCTTTTCCGCCCAACTCCTGATGGCGTTCATGAATTTTCTCTATGCGGTCAACCGGACTGGGGTGGGTGCTTAAATAGACTTCTACGGCAGATTGCTCTTCCGGGTCCATTTTCTCAAAGAAATAAGCCACGCCACGGGCATCATAATCCGTACGGTACAAATAAGTCACAGCCGCCTCATCTGCTTCATATTCATGATCACGACTAAATTTAAGCGAACCCAAGCCCATGGCCAGTGATTCTAAAATATCAACAGCGGTAGATTCATTGCTACCCAAAATGACAGACAACAAAACAGAGTATCCATATTGCTTCGTCATCACACTGGTGGAATGCCTTTTATCGGCATGGGCCATTTCGTGCGCCATGACTCCTGCCAATGAAGCTTCATTATCCAGAAACTTAATCAATCCGGTATAATAAAAAGTTTTTCCTCCCGGAACCGCAAAGGCGTTCAAAACGTTATCATCCTGAATAATATAAACATCCCAATCAAATCGATCGGCATACTTTAACTCTCCTGATGCCAGAATGCTGTTGCGAATATTTCTAACATGCGCATAAGCTTCCGGATATTCCGACTCTGACAATATGGGATAAGTGGCGGGATCTGCCAATATTTCAGCCAAAACTTCCTCACCGAACTGGATGTCCTGATTCACTGTGAAGAAGTTGACTTTGCCGTCATCACAACTACCTAACAGCAACGCTGCCAACACAGGAAATAAAAAAAACAGCTTTTTCATCTTCATCGATTTATTTAAAACAATCTGATTTACGCAAATCATCTGCCCAAAAACATTTACTGCACTACAAGAAATGGTATAAAAACACAATTTCTCCCTCATAGGCAGGCTTTCGATTGCCTTCAATCTCCAGTTTTACCCCAATATTGGCCTTTGTAACACCGCGAAGATTAACCGCATTAATTAATTTGGCCACCAATCGCACACGGCTGTTCACCAAAACCGGCTGATTAAACTTGAATTTTTCAATACCGTAGTTCACCTGAAGTTTTAGGTTTTTCACCTCTACAATCTGATTCCACAAATGTGGTAATAACGATAAAGTCAGGTAACCATGCGCAATGGTATCACCAAAGGGTGAGTCCGTTTTAGCCTTTTCCGGATCGGTATGTATCCACTGGTGATCAAGCGTGGCATCTGCAAACAAAAGAATCTGTTCCTGGGTAAACGTATGGTATTCTGAAATTCCTAACTCGTGTCCAATTAGTTTTTCCAACTCGTCAAAACTGTTAATCGTAACTTTGCTCATAGTGCTATTATTTAATTGTCAATAAGAAAACGCTTTGTTTTCCGTCCTCATCAGGACTATTGGTCACCTGACTTTATGGGGCGCCTGATCTTCTTGGACCCCTCATACATATCAAACTTCTGAAAGCGGCATTCCAGCGACCCGTTAAATAAAGTATGCTTTTCGGCCGGCTTCAGACTAATCACTTTAATGGCTTCGAAGTTAGAACTGATCACCCAAGCCTGCCAGCCATTGAATTTATGTTTCAACTGTGTACCTATTTCCGTGTAAAGCATCACGATATCCTTCGATTTTAAACGCTCATCGTAAGGCGGATTCATGATTACAATACCATTCCTGCCCTTGGGATGCACTTCACTAAAGGGCGCCACAGTAAAATCAATGTACTGCTTTAAACCAAAATCAAGTGCCGAATGCCTCGAAACATCAATCGCACTCAAGGCAATATCGCTACCGTTAATGCGCTCCGGCGGAGTCCGCACCTGATTCTTAGCTTCCTCGTAAACCTTTTTCCACAATTCCGGATCATAGTTGTTCCAACGTTGGAAACCAAACTCTTTTCGCTTCATGTTTGGTGCCATTCTGGCAGCAATCATGGTAGCCTCCATAACAATGGTACCCGAACCACACATGGGATCTAAAAAGGGCTGAGAACCGTCATAACCCGAAAGCATCACCAGTCCGGCAGCCAAAACCTCATTTATGGGAGCAGGATGTTCTTTGGTTCTGTAGCCACGGCGATTAAGCGGCTCATCAGAGCTGTCCATCGATAAGGTAAACTTATCTTCCGCCACATGCACATTAATTAAAAGGTTGGGCCGCTCCAAATTGACAGAGGGGCGTTTGCCCGTACGTTCTTTGAACTGGTCACAAATGGCGTCTTTTACACGCAAGGCCACAAACTTAGAATGGGTAAAATAACGTGAAAACACCACCGCATCAATGGCCAGCGTTTGATCTTCTTTCAGGTAGGGCGACCAGTCATAGGCTTTCACCGCGGCGTAAAGTTCATCTTCCTGCCGGGCAGAAAAAGTCGTTAGTGGTTGAAGAATGCGTATGGCAGTGCGCAACTGAAGGTTACTTTTATAAAGCAACTCCTTATTGGCATCAAAAGATACCGCCCTTTTAAGAATCTGAATGTTTTTGGCACCCAAGGCCTCTAACTCCCCTGCAAGCACCTGCTCCAGGCCATGAAATGTTTTTGCTACTAGCTTCACTTGAATACAATTATTATCGGTTATCAGCTACAACACGTCCCGTCCTTCAGGAACCGAATCAGCTTCTTCTCTATTTGGCCAGTTTGGCCATGCTAAGAATGGCACAAAAATAACACATCGCTTTTAAGTAACAATAAAAAAAAGGATGGCTCAACAAGAAACTGTTAAAATACAGATTAAAACAGTCTCTCAGCAGGCCATCCTTTTTTTTAGCTTACCGGGCTTTACTACTCAGCAGAATCGGCAGAACCACGCATGGTCATGATGTCGCGGTCAAATAAATACAAGCTGCCGTCGCCCACCAAATTCAGTTTATCCAATATGGCACGAGCCGAAGCCTCCTCTTCAATTTGCTCTTCAACAAACCACTGAATCCAATTGTGAGTGGTAAAATCCTTTTCATCGAGACAAACTTGTACAATGTCATTAATAGATTTGGAGACATACTGCTCATGTTCCAGAACCTGTTCAAACATCTTTTTGACACCATCAAAATCAACCGGCGGCTTTTCGAAACCGGGGATAATCGCACGGCCACTTCGCTCATTCACATAGTAAATGAATTTAAGCATGTGCATGCGTTCCTCATCGGCTTGCGCATATAACCATTTGGCAATGCCTTCCATCCCTTTACTTTCAGCCCAGCCAGCCATGGCCAGATAAAGATGTGATGAATAACCCTCTTTCTCAACCTGAGCTACCAGGGCTTTTTCTACTTTCTTATTCAGCATAACGATACTTTTTTAGTTTTATGTACCAAATATAAGGGTTTAAGCGACCAAAGGTTCAACATCTCCGGACCAAAATCCACAATTTGGAACCATTCTAATTAAACAACTTTCTAATCTGGCTGTTTACTAGAAGATTTTAGAAATCAATCATTTTTATTAACAAATTTTGCACTTTTTCCCTGACCAATCAAATGGTTCAATAAACTAGATCATTACCAGGTAAAACGAGAATTATGATAAAAAAAGTATTGGTAGCCAACCGTGGCGAAATTGCTGTTAGAATCGTCCGCTCCTGTCGTGAAATGGGCATTAGAAGTGTGGCGGTTTATTCAGACGCCGACCGCACATCTATGCATGTTAGATATGCCGACGAGGCCTATCGGCTGGGCCCTGCCCCTTCTTCCGAAAGTTATTTAAATATAGATAAGATAATATCCATCGCCAAAAAGAGCAAAGCAGATGCCATTCATCCGGGCTACGGTTTCTTATCGGAAAACACCGATTTTGCGAATCGCATTCTTCAGGCGGGACTGATATTTATTGGGCCCTCCGCTGAAGCCATAACAGCCATGGGCGATAAAATGACGGCCCGGTCACTGATGAAAAAAGCCGGCGTCACTATTGTACCCGGAACAGATGAACTCCCCGAAGCGGATGAAGACATAAAAAAATTGGCGCGTGAAATTGGCTACCCCGTGATGTTAAAGGCCTCTGCCGGTGGTGGTGGCAAAGGCATGCGCCTGGTGAAATCGGAAGAGGATTTAATTCCCTCGCTCCTGCGGGCTAAATCAGAGGCGCGTACTGCTTTTGGAAACGAGGCCGTGTATATGGAGAAATATCTGCTGGAGCCCCACCATATAGAATTTCAGATCATGGCTGATAACCATGGCCATGTGGTGCACCTCTTTGAAAGAGAATGCTCGGTGCAGCGCCGCCATCAAAAAGTGGTTGAAGAAACCCCTTCCCCATTCATAACCCCTGAACTACGGGCTGCCATGGCCGAACAAGCCATCGCAGCAGCCAAATCTGTCAACTACTCAGGGGCAGGAACGGTTGAATTTCTGGTCGACAAAGACCGAAATTTCTACTTCCTTGAAATGAACACCCGCCTGCAGGTAGAACACCCCATAACCGAGCGGGTGACGGGCATAGATATCGTAAAGGCACAAATAAAAGTAGCCAATAACGAACCCTTAGAAATGTCTCAAAATGAGATTATTCAACGCGGACATGCCATTGAGGCCCGCATCTATGCCGAGGATCCGGTCAATAATTTTAACCCCAGTCCGGGCTTAATACGCCACATAACGGAACCACTTGGCTTAGGTGTTCGGACGGATGGCTACGTTTATGAAGGTTTTGAAATACCCATGTATTACGATCCGCTCATTTCCAAACTCATTGTATGGGCGCCTACCCGCGCTGACGCCATAGAGCGCATGAAACGGGCGCTTTACGAATACAAAATAACCGGTGTTAAAACCAATATATCCTTTGTTCAAAGCATCATGCAAGCCCAACCCTTTGTGGATGGCAATTACAACACCCATTTCATTGATGACCATATTGATGAATTAACCAAACCGGATACAAGCGACGAGGAGAGCGAAGACATTGCCATGATCATGGCCTATCTGGATTATCAGAATCAACAAAATAAGCGCATGGATTTCACCAAGAAACAAAGCCCGGGTGGCTCTAACTGGAAAAACTTTGGTCGTTTATTCCGACACAATCCTTATTAAGATCAGCGCCAAATTTGAAGAAAAACTCAATTTTATTACAGATGAAACGAGCCAGAAGTCAGCCTTCCACACACAGGATAATGACTATCTGGCGAGTTCCATGTGGCAAATAAAACAAAATATAAACACATGAAAATGCATGTAAAATCAGGGAATAAAGAAAAATCCATCAAAGTTCTTAAAAAGGAGGGAGATATTTTTACCGTCTCCGTTGGAGAAAAGACCTACGAATTGGATGTGGTAAAAGTCGAAGAAGGCGTTTACTCCATTTTAAACAACGGAAACAGTATCAATATGGAAATGATTGCCAGCGACCAGCCAGGCAATTACAAGGTCAATACCCTCTATAATTCGTTCAACATTGACGTTCTTCCGGCTGTCGCATTTAGTCCGAACGGGAAAGTGAAAAAAGAGGCGCACCAGTTAATAAAATCCCCCATGCCCGGCAAAATCGTCAGAGTAAAAGTAAAAGTGGGTGACACGGTTGAAGCGGGCACGCCGTTGATAGTCCTTTCGGCCATGAAAATGGAGAACGAAATAAAAAGCGAAGGAAAGGGCACTGTGACCAAGGTAGCCGTAAAAGAAGATGATTTGGTAAAGGACGGACAATTAATGATTGATATAAAAGTTTAAGCCCCTCTTCAAAAATACCATCAAGACCAGTTTATCCCCTCTTCACTAAAAGAATGAGGGGAAAACTGGTCTCCATCCCATTCCCATAAATGGGTAAAGCCAGCCTTTAACAGGAGCTCAGCAACTTCCGCAAAACCTGATAATAAGGCTTCCGGACGGTGTGCATCGCTGTTAATGGTGACGCGAACGCCATTATCAAACATGTATTTGAAATGGTCCTGCGACGGAAAAAAGATGCCTTTGCGTGTAAAATACTTGGTATTGATTTCAACAACAACCTGCTTTTCGGCCGCCAATTTTAAAAGGTCATGAACCTCCCGGATGTACCATTCATCGGTCTCACTAAAATGAGGGTGCACCAAATTGTGCATGCGAATCTTATCACAATGACCTAAAATATCCGGACTTCCCTCCATCAACATTTGGCGCTGAAGTTCAAAATATCTTTGGATGGCCAACTGAACATCCCCTTTAAATATTTCCTGGATACCTTCTGCAAACTCGCTGTTACTGTTGTCAATTGACCAGTGGTTGCCGTTGGGAAGCCGGTCGACATAATGTACCGAACCAACCACATAATCGAGGCCCAAAGCCTGAATGTCGGGGTGGTTGGGACCCATAATACCGGGAATAAAATCCACCTCTAAAGATTTAAGAACCGTCAAGCCCTGCGGGGCATTCCGCGTAACCTGATCTATTTCTGTCAAATAATCGTCCAATTTGTCGGCCGGCATCGTCCACCCCGTTTCAAATGGCAAGGGTGCATGACACGAAAATCCAATGACCCGCATTTGCTGTTTCAGGGCCTCTTTTACATAGGCCTCAGGCACTTCCTTTCCATCGCAATAGTAGCAATGACCATGATAATTACTCCAACTCATACCTTCGTCTGTTTTGCATGTATTCTATTCAAAAGTAAGACAAAATCGGATGAATAAAAAAACAACAGAACCATAGAATTTGACTATTTTTGCCACTTCAAAAGAAAGACCACATGACATTCAAAGAAGAAATAAAAAGAAGACGCACTTTTGGAATTATTAGTCACCCCGATGCCGGAAAAACAACCCTCACTGAAAAACTACTTTTATTTGGTGGTGCCATTCATGTAGCAGGAGCTGTTAAATCCAATAAAATAAAAAAAACGGCCACCTCCGACTTCATGGAAATTGAAAAGCAAAGGGGAATTTCAGTGGCTACTTCTGTCATGGGTTTTGATTACAAAGGTTATAAAGTCAACATTCTGGACACACCCGGTCACCAGGATTTTGCTGAAGACACCTATCGGACATTAACAGCCGTTGACAGTGTTATTATTGTGATTGATGCTGCCAAAGGTGTGGAAAGTCAAACCCGAAAACTCATGGAGGTTTGTCGCATGCGCAACACGCCGGTGATGGTTTTTGTCAACAAACTGGACCGGCCGGGTCGCGATGCCTTCGAAATTCTGGACGAAATTGAAGAAGAACTAAAAATTGGGGTGCGTCCCCTGGCCTGGCCCATTGGCAATGGTACGGAGTTCCGTGGCGTTTACAATATATTCGAAGAAAACCTGTACCTGTTCACACCCAACAAGCAGACGCTTGAGCAAGGCATTGAATTCAAAGACATCCAGGATTCGAAATTGGATGACTATGTTTCTCCAAGAGCAGCAGCAACGCTGCGTGAAGACATCGAATTGGTACAAGGTGTCTATCCCGCATTTGACCATGAGGAGTACCTGAAAGGAAAACTGGCTCCCGTATTTTTTGGGAGTGCGCTTAATAATTTCGGGGTTCAGGAATTGTTACACGCCTTCCTTCAAATAGCTCCGTCGCCGTTGCCATCAAAAACCGAAACACGTGAGGTTGAACCCGATGAAAACAAATTCTCCGGATTTGTATTTAAGATTCATGCCAACATGGATCCCAATCACCGCAACCGTTTGGCCTTCGTAAAAATATGTTCTGGTCATTTTCAGCGTAACACCAATTACTTGCATGTCCGTTTGGGCAAGCAAATGAAATTCAGCAGTCCCACCGCCTTCATGGCCGAAAAGAAGTCCATTATTGATGAGGCTTTTCCGGGAGATATCGTAGGCATACCCGATTCCGGTAATTTCAAAATCGGAGATTCCATTTCTGAAGGCGAAGTCCTTAATTTTAAAGGGTTACCAAGCTTTTCGCCTGAGCTGTTTCAATACATTGAAAATGCCGACCCTATGAAATCGAAGCAGTTGGCCAAGGGGATCGACCAACTGATGGATGAAGGTGTGGCACAGCTTTTTACCAACCAGTTCAATGGACGAAAAATTATTGGCACAGTAGGTGCCCTGCAGTTTGAGGTGATCCAATACCGTTTGTTGCATGAATACGGAGCCTCCTGTCGCTATGAACCCATTCATTTGTACAAGGCCTGCTGGATTCAGTCGGATGACCCCAAACAGCTGGATGACTTTAAAAAGCGGAAAACGCAGTTTATGGCTAAAGACAAGCATGGCAGAGATGTTTTTTTGGCAGACTCTTCCTACATGCTTCAAATGGCACAGGAAAGTTTTAAAAACATAAAATTTCATTTCACCTCCGAATTCTAATGCTTCGATAGTCCGGCCTCCCTGTTGGTTATTATTGACATTTCATTTAACTTTGATTAATGAATAAATCAGCCGCATGAGCGGCTGATGCTTCTATTAAATTAAATACAAGAAACCAGCGTAAAAATGACTACCAATCTCCTGGAAGAAGGACTTCGTTTAACCTTAGAGAAGCGTGTGGAGCCCGAAGATTTGGCCAGTACACTTGAAACATCGAGCGTACAAGCCTTATCCACCTCTTCCCTTATACTGATTATAGAGAAAGCAGTGGCCAATTTAATTGGCCCCTACCTGAAAGAGGATGAAGAAACGGTCAGCACAGCCATCAATATTAAGCATTTCAAACCGGTAGGTTTAGGACACAAAGTACGGTGCATCGTCCATCTTAAATATATTGAAAATAAAAAGTTATTTTTTGACATTGCCATTTTCAATGAAAATCATGAAGAACTGGCCATTGGAGCTCACAGCCGCTATATTATTAATAAAAACAGTTTTGACGCATCCCTTAAATAGTCTTTTTTAGGAAAATGCCAAATACGGTCCCGAAAAATCTGGATAAACCTTATTCGTGATATTAACGCATTCTTCAAAAGACCAATAATCAGCAGGTAATTAAACAGCCTGCATAACCCCGACAAAAAAGAGAACAGCATATGGATTTTTTATATGAAGGATTTTGGTTTACCTGGGTATTTATCCCACTTCTCATTTTTTTAGCGCGCGTTTCTGACGTAACCATTGGTACGCTGCGTATTGTATTTGTGTCCAAAGGATTTAAAATATTAGCACCTATTTTAGGCTTCTTCGAAGTTTTTATATGGTTATTGGCCATGAGTAAAATCATCCAAAATCTGGATTACTGGATGTATTATATTGCTTATTCTGCTGGATTTGCTGTAGGAAATTATGTGGGTCTGATAATAGAAGAAAGATTGGCCTTGGGATTTGTGAATCTGCGCATCATCACCCACGAACAGGGTGATGCTCTGATAAAAAGGCTGGCCAACGAAGGCTTTGGCGTAACAGCCACCGACGCATGGGGACCCGTTCAAGGGTGAATATTATATACTGCGTCATCAAACGCAGCGATTACAAGCTGGTGGCCAATATCATTAAAGAATACAACCCCAGAGCCTTCTATACCATAGAAGACATCCGTTTTGCCAGTCAGGGCGTGTTCCCTACCCGCTCCATCATGCGGGGCTATGGCAGTTTCCCCTGGCGCAAAGGCAAGTAGGATTTTGACCGGCACAATCCGGTTAATTTGCTTGCATACCCCGTTTCAAAATGCTATATTTGTTATACGTTCATTGAAACAAAAGAAACCGCATCAGTTACTAGTGATTGTTAAACTCAACACTAATAACATACCGAGTAAGCTATCTTTTTTAAGGACAGGCCTCGCCCTTCGGGGATATCGAAAGATACGGAGGATCTTCGCGATTGAGATGCACTCAAATTCCTGTTTTCTAGGAGTTTAATTAGTCTCAACTGGTGCGGCTCCCATAATAAGGCAGCATTTTTTTCGAAAAAATGCTGCCTTTTAATTCTAAATCATGCACCTATTGACTTCGAGCGATTAAAAATAAGACCTGAAATCAGAAAATGTGCCAAGTGTTTAGGTCGATAATTCCATCTACAAATCACGTAACAGTTTATTGGCCGGCATTTCAATCTGAACTTTATTAAACTCATCCAAAATGCCACGCAAGGTCTTATAATCCGCCGTTTCTTCAAAATGAAAATCAGATGCCCCGGACTTCTCCAGTTTCTGAACAATGCAGGTAATGGTCATTTTGTCAATATCAAAAGCAGGAACATAGCCCGCTTCCTTTTCATTATCCTCAAAATTAACTTCCACTAAAATGCCAGAATTCTTTAATTTATGAATTAACTCGGACACCAAACGGATCGGTAATTTAAGGTTCAGCGACAGATCAGATAAACTGGGGGCAGGCCATTCATTTTTGAAACAACCTACGACATATTTTACGACCAACAAACTTACCAATCGGCGATAGTCATCACTTATTGTCTGCGTATCTGCATCAAACTCATAACTTTTTTCATTTTGATGCGCATAGGATAACTCAGCGCCTAATAAAACGATTAACCATGACACGTTCATCCATATTAAAAACAAAGGCAAAGCAGCAAAGCTACCGTAAATAGCGTTGTATTTCGACATGCCCACCTGAAAAGTAATGTAGGCAAACTGGACAACAAGAAATAGTGTGCCTGCCACCATGCCCCCAAATAAGGCAGAAGTGAAGTGTACTTTGGTGTTGGGCATGAGCATAAACATCATGGTAAACACCACCCAAATCAGAAGATATGGGGAGGCCCAGGCAATGATGGGCGTGGCAATTTTTCCTAAATTAAAAACATCAATGGAATTGGTGATAAAAACCATAAAACTGGACGATACTACCAGTAAAACAGTAGATACCAACATAAATGAAATATAGTCGCTAAATTTGCGAACCATGCTACGGGCTGTTTTAATGTCCCAAATGTCGTTGAATGACGATTCTATATCACTCAAAATCTTTATAACACTAAATAGAAGGATCACTACACCCACACCGGCAATCATCCCCCCTTTGGTATTATCCAAATAACTCAAGGCAAATTCTTGTACCCATTGTACGACTTCCTCGTGACCGGTTAAACGGTTATGCAGTTGCTCTTCCAGACTTTCCCGAAAACCAAAGCCCTTGGCAATGGCAAAAGCCAGAGCCACAACAGGAACTACTGAAAGCAAGGAGTAATAGGTAAGCGCTGAAGCCTTTACCATACAATCATCAATAAGAAAACGCTTAACGGCCAAAACAAAAATGCGGAAAGTCCGAATAACCCAAAACTGTCGCGAGGAAGTATTATCCTTGCGCATGCGCCAGATATCCTCCTCTATAAATTTTTGTATGGCTTTTACTTTCTCACTAATCACAATCAAGGGAATTAAAATGGTTTGCAGAAAAAATAAATTGAAGCAGCAAGCCTGTAAGCCGGATCCTGTACCAAATAAATTTGGCGCCTGTCATTAATCTAAGGTTTTAGTCACCTATAACCTTTAGCGACCTACCCTTCCCGGCTGTTTTCAACAGGGCGAGCAACCCTGCTCCCAGAGGGAACCGGGATATACATGGTCTTGCAACCCACGTTACGTACGGCTACCATAGTCACCTACAGTACCGGTGGGCTCTTACCCCACCTTTTCACCCTTACCCCGACAAGCAGGGCGGTTGTTCTCTGTTACGCTACAATACCCTTGCGGACATCTTCCCGTTAGGAAGCGTGGTGCTCTGTGTTGTCCGGACTTTCCTCTGACTGCAAAAAAGCAGTCAACGACAGGCCGGCCTGCTGCACAATTTATTCTATTTTAAAGGAGGCATACTTTTCAACGGGTACCAAAAAGGCATCCGGATATCCGCTCTGCCGTACCTTTGACAACTCATCAAGAGCAACTGCCCCATCAAAGTTACCGACACAATATCGATAAATACGATCCCGCATATAATATTCCTGAACATCCTCAAATTCTTCAAATTCACTGACATATACCGGGTACCGAAGGGCTGCCACCTGTATGGTATACGCCACTCCGGCAACAGGTTGCGCATTTTTATCGATAACCAGTGTCTGATTCGAATTCTTTAAAGAGATTTTTCGTGTATTAAGCACAAAAACATCAGAAAACCCCTGAGCTTTAAGTGCCTCCAAATCACGTGCTGCCTGTCCAAATGTGTCATATTCGCCTATCGTATACCTGACAAATCCATCGGTACAAATGAATTCTCTGGCCTGTGTCAATGTCGTGAAAAACGCAGCATTACCAGGGGGCTCTTTCAGAGCTACCACTTGAATGGTATAGTAGGGGGCAGTTATAGATTCCACGGTGACAATTTTTCTGGCACTTCTAAGATGCGCCAGCTTATCGCCATAAGCCGATAGGGCAGAAAAAACAAACAGGGTTAATATAAAGGTTCGTATCAGCTTCATTGCTTAATATTTTAATTAAAACAATCCATCTTGTCAAAATTCGCAATTTTCCATAACATATGAAAGTATTAGCGTCCAAAAGCC
>NZ_BAZW01000022.1 GCF_000974365.1 Geofilum rubicundum JCM 15548 | reverse complement strand
GTTTTGATTTCTGAACCAAAAATAAAGGTGTTGTTTTTCCAGGTGTAAAAAAGCGGTCGGATCCCCACCCGGTCTCTGGCCAGAAATAACTCTTTTTTGATATTGTCCCAGATGGCAAAGGCAAACTGCCCATTTAATTGATTTAAACAATCCGCACCATATTCCAGCCAAGCATGCAATAGCACTTCCGTATCACTTTCGGTTGAAAACCGATGCCCCAAGGTAGTTAGCTCTCTGCTTATTTCCAGATAGTTAAATATTTCACCGTTAAACACAATCCAATACTGACCATCGGTTGTGGACAGCGGCTGCTGTCCGCTTGAAATATCTATAATACTTAAGCGAACACTTCCGAGGGCAACTTGATTGTTTAGGAAAATTCCGCTTTCATCCGGTCCGCGATATTGAATGCAGGCAAGCATTTTTTTCAATATCGGAACAGAATCAGCAGGAAGCTGCCTGTAATTTAAAAAACCCGTGATGCCGCACATATAACCGGGTGTTTAGGCCATTTTCATGGTCATTTTTTTTTGTACATAATGGCTGATGGCCCGCAGCGACTCAAAATTCTCTTCTACGAATTCCGTATCGTCTATGGATATGCCAAAGGTGGACTCTAAAAAGTCGACCAGCTGGACAAATCCCATCGAGTCAAAAATGCCCTCTTTAAAGAGGAGTGTCTCTGCGTTCATTAGTGTTGTGTCTGCATGCGAATTTTGAACAATAAACGCTGAAATGTTTTGTTCAATTTCTGAGATTGTAGTAGCCATTTCTGCAGTGTTGGTTATTGTGTATTAAATGTAAGACAAAAAAGCTGTAAGTAAAGGGTGAAAGGCTTTATTTTCAACCAAGTAGGTTTTTTTGTTGATTAAGAGATCTTTAATGGTGATTAAACGATTCTTATAGGAGATGTAGATGGCCAACACCTAACCATTGATGCCAAATTGGGCGCCATGCAGCAACAATAAAGAATCGATGGCTTAATTATTTTTTCTTGGTAAGTTGAAGGTCACAAAGGGCAGTCCACGGACGGCCCTTTGTTGCTTTTTAGTGGGTGCTGGTTATTTTTGTTCCGGAACAATACATTCAAATTCATGCTCTTTCCAACCAGTTATGCCATCACTCATTTGGAGGATGTCGCCTTTATATCCCAGCAGTGTTAAGGTGTTGATAATGGAGTCGGAGCGTGTCGACCTGGTACAATATATGAACAGGTGCTTGTGAGGGATGACTTTGGCGGTCAGTTGTTTTTCCAGGTTTTTTTTATAGGCATCTATGTTGATGGCATTGGGCAGATGACCGGATTGAAACATTTTTTTGCTCCTGCCATCAATAATAAGCAGGGTATCCGGGTTGACTTTTTCCAGAAAAGCGTGTGCTTCCTCAGCTGATAGCTCTTGGATGGTTTGTGCCGGTAAAATCAATTGTTGAATGGCCAGAAAGGTAATAAATAATAGTTGTTTCATCAGATTTTAATGGTTTACAAATGAATGGATGGTCTGCGTCGGCTTATGGTTAAAACGTTGGGACGGTAAAAAAGTTTCTCTTTATTTTGGATGCTGAGTTTATTGACAATGGTAAAATATTTTCCGATATTAATGTTATTGATTTTCAATACAATAAACTAATCAAGATGAAGAAAAACAAAGAGAACAATACGGAAAAGATTATGGAGCTATTGGGTAAGGATGAAGCACTGCTTTTTTTTGATCAACCCAAAATATCCAGAGAGCGCTTACATATTCCAGGACCTAATACCATCAATGAAGTATTTGGCATGAGTGACAGAAATGTTCCGGTGCTGATTAATTTATCACGGATTTACAATCATGGCCGCTTAGGTGGTACCGGTTACCTATCTGTTTTGCCGGTGGATCAGGGCATTGAGCATACCGCAGGCAGTTCGTTTGCCCCCAATCCGGATTATTTTGATCCTGAGAACATTATTAAACTCGCCATGGAAGGTGGCTGTAATGCGGTGGTTACCACCTTCGGAGGCTTTGCACTACATGCCCGGAGGTATGCCCATCAAATACCCTTTATCGTCAAGCTCAATCACAATGAATTGTTGACCCACCCCAATAAATACGATCAGGTCATGTTTGGCACAGTTAAGGAGGCATGGAATTTAGGGGCTGCCGCTGTAGGGGCCACCATTTATTTTGGTTCAAAGGAATCCAACCGACAGTTGACAGAGGTGGCTGAGGCCTTTGAGGCGGCTCATGAACTGGGTATGGCTACGGTTTTATGGTGTTACCTTAGAAATGGGGATTTTAAAACCAAGGAACAGGATTATCATACGGCGGCCGACCTAACCGGTCAGGCCAATCATTTGGGGGTCACCATTAAAGCAGATATTATTAAACAAAAATTACCTACCTGTAACGGCGGATTCCGCGATTTGAAATTTGGCAAGACACATCCCGATATGTACAAAAAAATGGTGTCGGATAATCCCATTGATTTGTGTCGCTATCAGGTCGCCAATTGCTACATGGGAAAAATTGGCCTCATCAATTCCGGCGGCGCCTCTTCGGGTAGCAGTGATTTTGCCGAAGCGGCCAAAACCGCTGTCATCAATAAGAGGGCCGGTGGGTGCGGACTGATATCCGGACGTAAAGCCTTTCAGAGACCGATGGGAGAAGGCATTGAATTGCTGCATTTAATTCAGGATGTTTACCTCAATGATGCCATTACGGTGGCCTGATTCTTTTCGCTGGGGCGCTTAGATACCCCTTGAATTCATGAGATGAACCACCCTTGCTGATGGACTGAAAGTCCCTGAGCAAGGGTGGTTTTTTGTAGGTCGGGAAGCAGGCACTTCTGCTTTTGTTTTTATGATGGTTCGGTTGGTCCGCAGTTATTGTTGCATCTTGGCAGTCGGTTCATCAGGTGCCCTTAGAAGGTTTTCGGATAGACCAGAATGGGTCTTTACAATTGTCCATAAATCAAAAAAGAGGTTAAAGCCGGCATTTATTACGTATTTTTTTCTGTAATCATGTACATTTGCAAAACATCTAAAAAGATATATAGGTAAACAGAACAATATATCGAAGAGTGGATGTATTGTAGACAAGAAACAATTAAATGGATATAGATGAAGTACCTGATTATTGGCGGTGTGGCAGGAGGTGCCACAACAGCCGCACGCTTGCGGCGTTTGGATGAGAATTGCGAGATTGTTATGTTTGAGCGGGGAGAATATATCTCCTACGCCAATTGCGGCTTGCCCTATTATATTGGGGGTACCATTGAGGACAGGGACAATTTGTTTGTCCAGACCCCCGAGACTTTTGGCCAGCGCTTTAATCTGGATGTGCGCAATCTGTCGGAGGTGACGGCCATCCATCCGGCTGAAAAAAAGGTGGAGGTGAAGAACTTGCGGACCGGTGAGGTGTACACCGAGAGCTACGATAAGCTGGTGCTTTCTCCAGGTGCTGAGCCCGTGAAACCACCACTGCCGGGTATTCACCAGGAGGGTATTTTCACCCTGCGCAATGTACCGGATACCGATAAAATCAAACAATACATAGAGGAGCGTAAGCCACGACATGCGGTGGTTGTGGGAGCCGGATTCATTGGCCTGGAAATGGCGGAGAACCTGCATCAGGCCGGACTGGATGTGACCATTGTGGAGATGGCCGAACAGGTGATGACGCCCCTGGATTATTCGATGGCGGCTTTGGTGCACCAGCATTTGAAGACCAAGCATGTGGAGTTTTTCCTGAATACAGCGGTCTCTTCCTTTTCAAAGTCTAAGGGCCGACTGGAAGTCACGCTGAACACCACGCGAAAGATTGAAACGGATATGGTCATCCTTTCCATCGGGGTGCGGCCCGATAGTCGCCTGGCCAAAGCGGCCGGGCTGGAGTTGGGACAGACCGGGGGTATCGTGGTCAATGAGTTTTTGCAGACTTCGGACGAGCACATCTATGCGGTGGGGGATGCCATTGAGTTTACCAATCCCATTACCCAAACTAAAATGATTACTTATTTGGCAGGACCGGCCAATAAGCAGGGACGCATTTTGGCCGATAATCTGGTCAAGGGTCACCACCGGGTCTATAAAGGTTCGGTGAATACAGCCATTGCCAAGGTGTTTGATTTGACCGTGGCATCGACGGGCGTTCCCGGAAAAATGTTGGGAAAGCTGAATATTCCGCACACCGATTCCATTACCCATGCTTCCTCGCATGCGGGTTATTATCCGGGTGCCTTGCCCATGACCGTAAAGATTTCTTTTTCGCCTGAAGATGGTCGCCTGCTGGGTGCCCAGATAGTGGGATATGATGGGGTGGACAAGCGCATCGATCTGTTTTCCACGGCCATCCAACATGGGGCAACGGTTTATGATCTGGCTGAAATTGAACATGCCTATGCGCCACCTTTTGCCTCGGCCAAAGATCCGGTGAACATTGCCGGTATGGTGGCCCAGAATATTTTGGAAGGGGTGACTAAAATGGTGTCATGGCGCGAGATATCGGCGGATTCAGATGGTGAGTATTACTTACTGGATATCCGCACACCTGATGAGTACCAATTGGGTTCTATGGAAGGCGCTGTGCACATTCCTTTGGATGAATTGCGTGATCATTTGGATGAAATTCCCAGGGACAAAAAGGTGGTGCCTTTTTGTGGGGTGGGACTGCGGGCCCATGTGGCTTGCCGCATCTTGTCGCAGCACGGATTTGAAGAGGTGTATAATCTTTCGGGCGGCCTGAAGACTTATGAGACGGCCACACAGAAACAGAGTAACGAGGATATTTTTGCCAATGACTATATTGGGCATGACGACCATATTTATCAGGGGGTAAAGAAGAAAGCGGGTGTACCGCAAATAGCCGTGGGCGATTTGAAAGTCGTCAATGCCTGTGGTTTGCAGTGTCCCGGCCCGGTACTTAAATTGAAGCAGTCGATTGACACCATGGCCGTGGGCGAAACCCTCAAAATTACGGCTTCGGATGCCGGATTCTACAAGGACGTTCAGGCCTGGGCCAATGTCACCGGAAATGAGTTGGTTGAAGTGACGCAGGATGGTGGAGAAATTACCGCCGTGGTGCGGAAGGGCAAGGCCAGAGATGCGCGGTCGACTGGCAGTTCTCCCGACCACAACGGCGCTACGCTGGTTTGTTTCAGTGATGATTTGGATAAGGCTTTGGCCACCTTCGTCATTGCCAACGGTGCGGTGGCCTCGGGCAAAAAAGTGACCATCTTCTTCACCTTCTGGGGCTTGAACGTGATCAAGAAAGACCAAGGTCCGGCCGTGAACAAGGACCTGTTTGGCAAAATGTTTGGTATGATGATGCCCAAATCGAGCAAGAAACTGGGCTTGTCAAAAATGAATATGGCCGGTATGGGCAGTAAGATGATGCGCATGGTGATGAAAAACAAACATGTGGACACCCTTGAGAACATGATCCAGTCGGCCATGGACAACGGCGTTGAATTTGTCGCCTGCCAAATGTCGATGGACGTCATGGGGGTTAAAGCCGAAGAACTCATCGATGGCGTGGAGATTGGTGGCGTGGCCAGCTATCTTGAAAGGACAGAGACGGCCGGACTGAATTTGTTTGTGTAAGGCAAATGGTCTCTATGATTCTTTTTAATGCTCCGTGAATCTCTGTGTAACCTTTTATACAAAGATTTGCGGAGTTATTTATTTACAGCCACCTTTTCTTCTTAAAGTAAACAACCATGAGCAGACCCAGGATGAGCATGAGCACCATGACGGCCGGGTAGCCCCATGGCCAGCTGAGTTCGGGCATGTTCCAGCGGCTGGCTTCGGGGTTGAAGTTCATGCCGTAGATGCCGGCGATGAAGGTGAGGGGGATGAATATGGTGGCAATGATGGTGAGGACTTTCATGACTTCGTTCATGCGGTTACTGAGGGCCGACATGTACATGTCGTACAGACTGTAAACCATTTCCCGCTGGTTCTCAATGCTGTCGATGACCTGCACGACGTGATCGTAAACGTCTCTCAAAAAGACTTTGACTTCATTGCTGATGAGGGGCGTTTCATCGCGGAGGAGACTGTTGATGCCGTCGCGCAGGGACCAGACGGATTTCCGGAAATAGATCAGGTCGCGCCGCATGGAATGGATGTTCTGAAGATGCTCGGGCTTGGGTTGGTGATGACCAGTTCTTCAATGGACTCAATGGACTCGCCTATCTGGTCGAGGGCCGAAAAATAATGATCCACCACATTGTCGAGTAAGGCATAGGCCAGATAATCGACGCCCAGTCGGCGAAGCCTCGTGCCCGTTGTCTCCAGCCGCTTAAGTACGGGCTCAAAAATGGGCTCATCGCTCTCCTGGAACGAAAGGATAAAGTTGCTGCCCAAAACAAAACTGATTTGTTCCGACTTGAACATTTCTCCGCCATTGTTATGGGCTGCTATCATTCGCATGACAATGAAAATCACTTCTCCGTAGGTTCTACTTTGGGGCGCTGGCTAATACTGACAATGTCTTCCTGTATCAATGGGTGCAGGTCGAAGAAGTCCCACACTTTTTTTAAAGTATCGATATCGTGCAGACCACGTACCTGTATCCAGGTCTTGGAGCTGTCGCTCAAATAGGGCGCTGATTTTTCTATCTCGGTAATGGGAATGCTCTCGAAGTGCGTTTCGGTAAAGTCGTGCACCGTTATGAGAACCTTGTCCAGCTTCTGCGTGCCAGTATGAAGCACCGTTCCGGGCGCCTGTCCCGGAGGTTTACGTTGGGCCTTGCGTATAGTGGGGGTGGGTAACAGACCTTTTATTTTTCCGATGGATTTGCGGATTTTTGCCGACATAGAATTATTTTTCAGCTAATTTCAATAATATTTCTGTAAAGGTGGTAATTTCGCGCCAATTAATTCAAGGCATGTTATGGGACTTTCGATTTTGATGTTGGTGATTGGCTTGGTAATGCTGGTGAAGGGTGGCGACTGGCTGGTGAGTGGGGCTTCTTCTATTGCCCGCAAATACGGTATATCCGAATTGGTTATCGGACTAACGGTAGTGGCTTTTGGGACTTCTGCGCCTGAATTGGTAGTCAGTGTTTTAGCTGCCGTCAACCAACATCCTGAAATTGCTCTGGGAAACGTTATAGGGAGTAACAATTTTAACCTCTTCGTTATATTAGGTATTACCGGCATTATTGCTCCTTTGAGCGTGCAGGTCAGTACCATCCGAAAAGAAATTCCAATATCATTGGGCGCTGCCGTACTGTTACTTTTATTGGCCAATGAGTTTTTTATTAGTGGTCAGGAATTGCGCATTGGAAGATGGGATGCCCTTGCTTTTCTAGTCTGTTTCGTTCTTTTTCTGTTCTACGTTTTTAAAAGCATGAAGCGTTCGGAAGGGGAGGAGGAAGGCGGTGAAGCGTCATGAAGACGAGTCTTGCGGTCCTGGCTGTATTGGGTGGTTTGGTAGTATTGATTCTTGGCGGACGCTGGGTGGTCAACTCGGCGGTTGATTTGGCCCGCCTGTTTCATGTCAGCGAAAAGGTGATTGGACTGACCATCGTGGCCATGGGCACTTCCCTCCCGGAATTGGTGACTTCTCTGGTGGCCATTCGTAAGAAGAGTGCCGATATGGCCATTGGTAATGTGATTGGTTCCAATATCTTTAATATCTTTTTGATTTTAGGAACTTCAGCCATGATTCGCCCCATGGCGTATTCAACGGCTTTCAACCATGATTTGCTTTTGCTTTTAGCAGGGACGGTGTTGCTGTTGGTAGCGATGTTTACCGGAGGTAAGCGGCGACTCGATCGCTGGGAGGCTTTTATTCTGCTGACCGTTTACCTGGCCTATCTTGTTTACGTGGCCCTGCGCAATTAGCGGTCTTGTCTTGTTAACAAGTCGATCAATTGATGCAATTGCTTTTTTAAGTTGAGAAGTTTTTCAACCGACATGGTGCTGTTTTGAAATCCCTTAATGAGCTGTTCGGGAATGCAGGCGGCTTCTTTTTCCATTTCGCGACCTTTTGGGGTGAGGGTGATCATCACTTTACGGCTGTCTTCGGACGATCGGTAGCGGATGATGAGTCCTTGCGTCTCCATCCGTTTTAGTAGTGGCGTTATGGTGTTGGTGTTGAGAATGAGCTTGTGGGCAATTTGATTCACAGTCTGCCCGTCTTCTTCCCAGAGTACCAGTAAAGCCAAATATTGCGGATAGGTGATGTTGAGCTTATCCAGCATGGGCTGATACTCCCGGATAATGAGTCGGGAAGCAGCATACACCGGAAAACACAGCTGGTTACTTAATTTGAGTTGCTCGTGTGACATAAATACATAGTTTGCGGCAAAAATATAAAAGAACGCCCTGTGTGCCGAACGTTTTCTGATTTTTCGGCAGTACAGTGGCGTTCCACAGTCATGGCTGATTATTCTTTGGAAGCTCGCTTATGTTTTTTTAGTTGATGAGGTTCTTGATGTATTGTTCAATGTTCTCCGGTTTGTAATAAGGTGAGAAACGCTTGACCGGCTGCCCATTGCCATCAATTAGGAACTTGGTGAAATTCCATTTGACTTTACCACCAAATAAACCAGTGAGTTCACTTTTTAGGTATTTGTAAAGCGGATGGGCATTGTCACCGTTGACCTCCACTTTCTGGAACATGGGAAAGGTGATGCCATAATCCAGTACACAACCCTTTTGAATGGACTGCTCATCCCCGGGTTCCTGATTGGCAAACTGGTTGCAGGGAAAACCCAGAACAACCAGTCCTTTGTCCCTGTATTTTTCGTAAAGCGCTTCGAGTCCCTCAAACTGGTTAGTGAAGCCACATTTGCTGGCGGTGTTGACCACCAATACGGTTTTGCCTTTAAAGGCTTCCATGCTGATTTCCTGTCCCTTAATATCTTCTGCTGTAAATGAATAGAATGCCGTGCTCATCTTCTTTTGTTTATAGAATTATTTATATCGTTCGCGATACAAAGATAGGTGTTTTATTTTATATCGCAAGCGATATGAAATAATTATTATCGATTGGCTTCCCTCAATCATTTTTTATACCTTTACAATACATGAAGAAGTATTTATCCATACTGTTGTCTTTGGTTCTTTTAGCAAGTCATTTGTACTTGACCATCGGGACGCACTTTTGCGGTGGAGATTCCGTAGAGTCCAAGATTCTTTTGGGTGAAATACATTTGGGTTGTGAGATGCCCAATATTGATAATTCATACGATGAATTAAAAAAAGACAGTTCTCAGGAATTTTGTTTTGATGAACTTCCATGCTGTGAAAATGAATATCAACTGGTTCATTTAACCAATGAATTTGTGAAAACTACTGCTCAAACGGATTTTAATGTTGAGTTGGCCGTAGCTTTTATTTTTGAAGGTTTTAAATTGGAGTTATTTCCAAAATCAAATCACCAATTTTTAACAGAATATATTTCTCGCCCCCTTGAAAAAGACGTTCAGGTGCTTTTTCAAACTTTCCTGATTTGATTTTTTGACTGAACACTTGGTTCCATACTATAAATTTTAGTGTGGTTATTGGTGTACTGTACAATTTCGAATAATTACCTATTATGCATTAAATCTGATGTGTAAAATCTCAACTTTGCCTAAGTTTTTGTAAGTAAGCATAATACATTTGTAGTTGTTGGAATTTACACTTTCTTGAATGTAAAATAAAACTGATTATGGACGATTATAAAAAGGAGATTGTTTTAAGTTTTAAAAAGCATCTGAAGGATGATGATATTTTTATACTAAAATCAAATCTTGAAAAGGTAAAGGGAATAGAGTCAATAAACATTGCTACTCAATCAGTCAGCATAGAATATGTTTCTCTTCATCTTACCGAGGAAATGGTTAAAGAAATCATTAAAGATGCTGGTTATCCCTTAAGGGAGTTAAAAAAGAGACGGAAAGGTTTTTTTAGACGCTTTATTGATGACCTGGCCAGGAGTAATAGGGAATCATTTGGCAATAAAAAATTAGATTGTTGTGATTTAAAACAGAAAAACAGTAAATAATGGAAGCCAATATTCTTCACATAAAAAACATGGTATGTCCCCGCTGCTTATGGGCAGTTGAGGAATATTGAACAAACTCGGGATTGGATATGAGAAGGTGAGCATGGGCCAGATTGTTACTGCATTACCCAAGGACAAAATTAAAAAAATGCAAGAGCTTAAAATGGCCTTGCTGGAATTGGGTTTTGAAATGCTGGAAGAAAGGCAAAGGCAAATAGTTGAGCAAATTAAGGGTTGGATATTTTACTGGATAAAGAATTCAGTTGCAGAGAAGGAGAAATTGAATTTATCCACCTTCCTTGCTCTGAAGTTAGGTAGGGATTACAGTCTGCTCAGCATGGTTTTTTCAGAGCTTGAAGGCACTACCATTGAAAAGTTCCTGATTCACCAAAGGATTGAAAGAGCAAAGATGCTGATCCTTTACGATGAACTAAATTTTGCAGAAATTTCATATGAGCTTGGGTATAGCAGTCCCTCTCATTTTTCGAATCAGTTTAAGTTGCATACAGCTTCTCGCCCCATCAATTTAAGCGAATGAAACAGGGTTCCGTAGATTCAAAAATTATGTAAGTCTGTTCAATAATTTTGCAAGATTAATCCTCAGATTATCAATAATTTTGATTAACCATTAAAGATGCAGACTATGTTTCTAAAAGTGTTAATCATATCCGTCATTTTGCTTGCCATCGTATTGCTGGCATTGGGTGTAAAATTATTCTTTAAGCCAAAAGCGGAGTTTGGAGGGTATGCTTGTGCATTCGATTTTCAAAATGGGTTGGATGAAAACAGTGGCTGCTTAAAATGCCAACTAAAAGATCTGGCAAATTGCCCGGAAGATATGAATAATAAAGAAATGATAAAGAAATTGAAGTCCCAAAATCATTAAAATAAAAATATTTCGAGATGCATTGTTGAACTAAAATATGATACCATGAAGTTAGTGAAAGCCTATATTAGGCACAGGAAAGCCGAGGAAGTGTATAATGCCCTGAAGCAGGAGGGCTATTGCTGTATGACCTTTGTTGATTGTGAAGGCACGGGCCAATATTCAGATCAGGAAAAAGACCACATCAGTGATAAATATCCTTTTGCTGAGGCTTATAGAGTTATCAAACTCGAAATACTTGCTGCGGATGAGCACGTCAAGAAAATCATAGACACAATAAAACAAAACGGTCGGACAGGTTACCAAGGGGATGGTATGGTGAGCATTTCTCCAGTTGATGAGGTTTATAAAATAAGGACAGATGAAGTCGGCATTCTCGCGATTTAAAGCTCAAATTTGATTTGAATGAGAAAGTTCGAGTGTTATATTGTTTTATAATTAGTAGTGTTTTTGGTTGTGTAAAGAATTAATTATTAATAACTTGTATTTCAGGGTGTGTTCATACGACTGCAAAGACTCAAACATAAGGATCATGCTGTCCGAAAATAGCAATCCACCTGAATGAGCCATCAAATCATTTTATTCATAATCAAAAAAAATTATTAGTCATGACCTACTACATCAATAAGACAATCAATGCAGAATTTGATAAAGCCATTGAGCTTGTAACTGAAGCGCTTAAAAAAGAAGGTTTTGGCGTTCTTTCGGAAATTGATATTCAGCAAAAATTAAAAGAAAAGTTGGATGTTGATTTTAGAAAATATAAAATTTTAGGTGCCTGCAATCCACCAAATGCCCATCAAGCACTGTTGCTGGAAGATAAAATTGGCACCATGCTTCCGTGCAATGTAATTGTGCAGGAAACCGGCGTTAATCAAGTGGAAGTAGCAGCTGTTGACCCGGCCGCCTCAATGATGTCTGTTGACAATGATCAGCTCATTGGTATTGCCAAAGAGATCAAAACAAAATTGGAAAAGGCTATTGCATCGTTGTAAGTTGCAAGTGGTATGCTAAGTAACGATTCGTATGAAAATGAAAGATCGGTTAATGAAAATCTGAGTGATATGGAGGGAAAAGACAAGGACCAATTTTACTGCCCTATGAAATGTGAGGGGGACAAAGTTTATGATGAGTCTGGAAATTGCCCGGTATGCAATATGGACTTGGTGTCGGTTGACGATGAAGAGGCTGATCACAAACAACATCATTCTAGTGAACACGCTCATGAACACGCTCATGAGGCATATTCCGGAGGGCCTGCAAAGTATTTTTGTCCGATGCATTGCGAAGGTGATAAAACCTACGATGAGCCTGGTGATTGCCCGGTTTGCGGAATGCATCTGAAAAAAGAGGAGACCAAATCCGTACCGGGAAACAAGCAGACCATATATACTTGCCCGATGCACCCGGAAGTGAAGCAGGACCATCCTGCAGCTGCCCAAAATGCGGAATGGATCTCGTTCCTGAAAAAGCGCATGCAAGCAGCGAGGAAGATAATACCTACAAAATAATGGTAAGGAAATTCCGGGTGGCTCTGGCTTTAAGCATTCCCGTATTCATCATTGCCATGTCGGAATTTATTCCATTTTTAGAATTGGACAAAATTGCCTCTAGAAAAGTTTGGGGTTGGATTGAATTTGCATTGGCCACGCCTGTTGTATTTTATTCTTGTTGGGGCTTTTTTAAGCGTGGCTGGAGTTCTATCATCCGGTGGAATCCTAATATGTGGACTTTAATATCCATAGGGGTAGGTGCCGCCTATCTTTTCAGTGTATTTGCTTTGCTCATTCCGGGGGCTTTTCCTGAGCAGTTCAAAGATGCCATCGGTAATGTCCACCTTTATTTTGAAGCTGCCGCAGTTATTTTAACACTGGTGTTGTTGGGACAGGTGCTTGAGCTCCGGGCACACAGCAAAACCAATTCTGCCATTAAAGCATTACTGAATTTGGTGCCACCCGTGGCAAGGGTTATTCGCAACGGGGAAGAAGCAGAAATACCACTTGAGGAAGTAAAGAAAGGCGATATTTTGAGGGTACGACCTGGAGAAAAAATACCGGTTGATGGTGTCCTCACAACGGGTAATGCTGTGGTTGATGAGAGCATGATTACAGGAGAACCCATTCCGGTGGATAAGTCTCAAAACGACCAACTTACCGGAGGAACCATCAACGATAATACTTCGTTCGAAATGAAAGCTGAAAAAGTGGGCGGAGACACACTTTTGGCTCAAATAATCGAAATGGTCAATCAGGCCAGTCGATCGCGCGCACCCATTCAAAAATTGGCCGATGTAGTGGCTAAGTATTTTGTCCAGATTGTCATAGGTATTGCCTTAGTGACTTTTGCCATATGGGCAATTTGGGGGCCGGATCCGGCTTATGTGTATGCCTTTGTGAATGCAGTGGCTGTGCTTATAATTGCCTGCCCCTGTGCATTGGGACTGGCAACTCC
Organism: Geofilum rubicundum JCM 15548; assembly: GCF_000974365.1. GTDB lineage: Bacteria > Bacteroidota > Bacteroidia > Bacteroidales > Marinilabiliaceae > Geofilum > Geofilum rubicundum. Next base: position 51,324 of record NZ_BAZW01000022.1, on the reverse strand, counting down.
CATGTCAATAATGGTTGGATCCGGTCGCATGGCCCAGGCTGGCGTATTGGTAAAAGATGCGAGTGCTATAGAAGAAATGAATAAAATAGACATCTTGATTATCGACAAAACCGGGACCATTACCGAAGGAAAACCTGCTTTGAAGTCTTTTCATTCGTTTGGCGAATTGTCCGAAGAGGATATACTTAGAATAGCTGCATCTGTAGATGCCAACAGTGAACATCCGGTTGCGAATGCTATAGTAAATGGTGCAAAAGAAAAGGGGATTGAACTTCAAAAGGTTGAACAATTTAAAGCGGTCACCGGTAAAGGTGTTAAAGGAGTTCTGGACGGCAAAAGTATTGGACTCGGAAACAGCCGATTGTCTGATGATTTTGGAGCAACGCTTCCAAAAGAACAACAGGAAATGGTTAAGGAATGGCAATTAACCGGACAAACAGTTATGTACCTTTTGATTGAAAACAAGGTTGAAGGGATTATTAGTGTGGCTGATACCATTAAAAAATCTTCGGCCAAGGCCATTCAGGATTTGCAGAACATGGGTGTGAAAGTATATATGCTTACCGGTGATAACAAGTATACTGCTAAAGCAGTGGCCGATGAGTTAGAACTGAATGATTTTGAAGCAGACTGTCTTCCGGAGGACAAATACAAAAAAGTGAAGGAGCTACAATCTCAGGGTTTGAAAGTGGCCATGGCAGGTGATGGAATCAATGACGCTCCGGCACTTGAACAAGCTGACATAGGCATTGCAATGGGAACAGGAACCGACATTGCCATGCAAAGCGCTGCAGTAACGCTGGTTAAGGGGGATTTGGACGGTATTGTAAGGGCACGTGCATTAAGTCACAAAGTCATGCGCAATATAAAGCAGAATTTGTTTTTTGCTTTTGTATACAATTCTCTGGGCGTTCCTGTTGCAGCAGGAGTATTATTTCCATTTTTCGGTATTTTACTCAGTCCTATGATTGCAGCTGCCGCCATGAGCTTTAGTTCAGTTTCGGTTATTTCTAATGCCTTACGATTAAGAAGGGTTAAATTTGTTTAGAATATACCGTGACCAACAAAATAAAAAAATGTTACAACCGAATTGCTAGGTTTTACGACATCCTCGATAAACCCATGGAATTGACTGCATCCAAATGGCGGGAAAAGTTGTTGTCGGGAGTAAAGGGTCATGTGCTGGAGGTGGGAATTGGTACGGGTAAAAACATGCCCGACCCGGTGCAGGGACTTAAAGAGATAAAACGTGTTTGTAGAGACGGTGGAGAAATAGTAATGCTCGAACACGTGAGAAGCCATAATAAAATCATGGGGCCATTAATGGATTCATTAAACTTTGTACCCCTACATCTCTAAGGGGCAAACATCAACCGCGAAACGGTTGATAATTTATTGAAAGCTGGTTTTGCCCTTGAAAACATTAGGGTTGAGAATGTATGGCTCGATATTGTCAAACTCATTCGGATTAACAATTATAAACAATAAAAAAAAGGAGAAAATTATGATGGAAGAATACGGACACGGCTGGGGAATGGGCTGGTGGTGGATCATCGGTCTGGTTGTCCTGATTGCAATTGTCCTGCTTGTAATAAAATCTATGAATCGGGATGCTGCATCTACTCAAAGTGCCGGAAAATCAGCGCTCGAATTATTGAAGGAACGCTATGCAAAAGGCGAAATCGACCAGCACGAGTTTGAAGAGCGCAAAAGAGATTTAATGTAATAGGCGGTTCAAAAATGGACTTTTAGTTACTAATTATGACAACAACTCAACTCCGTTCAATAATTACTTGTCCCGTTTGTGCATTCCAGAAGGAAGAAACCATGCCGGAAAGCGCTTGTAGTTTTTTTTACGAGTGCCCCAACTGTAGGCATATAATTAAGCCAAAAGATGGCGATTGTTGTGTGTTTTGTTCATATGGTTCGGTTATGTGTCCGCCCAAGCAAAGAGACTGAAAAATCCACCTTGAGTGGTAGGATTAATTTCTTTTATATTGGTTCTTTTCTCGAACATTTTTGATAATTTCACGTTACAGTTATTAATGAAGAAGCATTTTTCCATATTATTATCTTTGGTTCTTTTGGCCAGTCATCTTTATCTGGCCATTGGTACGCACTTTTGCGGTGGAGAATCCGTGGAGTCGAAGATCATTTGGGGTGAGACGCATTTGGGCTGTGAAATGCCTCTTGATGAAGAACCTTGCGATGATTCTGAAAAGAATAGTACCAAGGGAGTTGGTTTTGATGAAGTTCCCTGCTGTGGAAACGAATATCAAATGGTTCATTTAGACCATGAGTTTGTAAAAAAAGCTGTTCAAACCGCATTAAATGTTGATTTTGCAGTAGTCTATTTTTATTCCGGTTTGAAGTTGGATGTTAGGCCAAATTCAACCAACTACATTTACACAGAATATCCATCACCGCCACTTGAAAAGGACGTTCAAGTACTTTTTCAGACTTTCCTGATTTGATTTTAAAAATCAATAATTGATCCCGCACTTTATTAAAGGTGTGGTTGTTGGTGTATTGTACATTTAAAATCAATTTTCCATGCTTAATCATATCATCAAATTCTTTTTGGAGAATAAGTTGGTCACTTTTCTGCTGTTGACGCTACTGGTCAGCTGGGGGATAATGACTGCTCCCTTTGCCTGGGATACGGGTGCGCTGCCGCGCGACCCGGTGCCGGTGGATGCCATTCCCGATATTGGGGAGAATCAGCAAATAGTATTTACCCCATGGGCGGGCCGGTCGCCACAAGATATTGAAGACCAGATTTCTTATCCCCTGACGACTTCGTTGTTGGGCATTCCGGGGGTGAAATCCATCCGGAGCTCTTCCATTTTCGGCTTTTCGAGCATTTATATCATTTTCGACGAAGATGTGGAGTTTTACTGGTCGCGCTCGCGTATTCTGGAGAAGCTGAATTCACTGCCATCGGGCTTGCTGCCCGACGGTGTGCAGCCGGCTTTGGGGCCGGATGCCACGGCGCTGGGACAGGTGTTCTGGTACACGCTGGAGGGGCGCGACAAGGAAGGAAATCCTACCGGGGGGTGGGACTTGCACGAAATAAGAACGGTTCAGGATTTTTATGTAAAATATGGCCTTAATTCCGCAGAAGGGGTCTCCGAAGTGGCATCCATTGGCGGCTTTGTCCAGGAGTATCAGATAGATGTGAACCCTGACGCCCTGCAGGCTTACAATATTCCACTGCACCGGGTGATGCAGGCGGTCCAAAAATCCAATAAAGAGGTGGGGGCCAAGACCATTGAAATCAATCAGGCGGAATACCTGGTAAGGGGTCTCGGCTACATCAAAAACATTGAGGACATTGAACGGGCCGTTGTGGCGGTGCAGGACAATGTGCCCATCCGAATAAAGGATGTGGCGGTGGTGGCTTTGGGACCCGCCTCTCGCAGAGGGCTTCTCGATAAGGATGGGGCCGAAGTGGTGGGGGGCGTTGTGGTGGCGCGCTACGGATCCAACCCTTTGCAGGTGATCAACAATGTGAAGGATAAGATGGCTGAAATTGCACCGGGTTTACCGTCTAAAACGCTGGACAATGGGGTGGAGAGTCAGCTGACCATTGTGCCCTTTTACGATCGTACAGAGTTGATTTATGAGACACTGGGAACCCTGGAGGAAGCGCTTTCGCTCCAGATCCTGATCACCATTCTGGTGATTATTGTTATGATCTATAATCTGAGGGCTTCGGTTTTAATTTCCAGTCTGCTCCCCATTGCCGTGCTCATGGTATTTATTGCCATGCGCTATTTTGGGGTGGATGCGAACATTGTGGCCTTGTCGGGTATTGCCATTGCCATTGGTACCATGGTCGACTTGGGTATTATTCTGTCCGAGAATGTGATCAAACATGTGGATGAGGCACCTCCCGGACAAAAAATGATCACCACAGTGTATAATGGAGCCTCTGAGGTCTCCTCAGCCATACTTACCGCCGTTTCTACCACCATTGTGAGTTTTATTCCGGTCTTTACCATGGAGCTGCCGAGGGGAAATTATTTACGCCTTTGGCTTTTACCAAGACCTTTGCACTGGTGGCGGCATTACTGGTGGCCTTGTTCATATTGCCCACACTGGCGCACATTTTCTTTGGTTTTAAAATAAAGGACAAGCGTTTTCTGAAATGGGGCAACGGTCTGTTGATGGTCATTGGTTTAGCGGCCTTGATTTTTGGTCATATATGGGGTGGTGTGGTCTTGTTCCTTTTTGGGGCGGTTGGACTGGTCAAACTTTTTTACACGGTGGATGAACAAGAATCAACCATCTGGTACAACCGCTTATTGAAACATGCGGAATTGATTATTGCTGTGCTGGCTGTGGTCTGGCTGCTGGCCACATACTGGTTGCCGCTGGGTCCGGGAAAAAGCACGCTTTTGAATATTATTTTTGTAGCTGTTTTGGTGGGCCTTATACTTGGCTTTTTTACCGTTTTGGAGCGTTTCTACCGCCCCATTTTGCGCTGGACTTTAGCGCATAAAGCCAAGTTTATGCTGATTCCGCTGGTGTTGATTATGTTTGGAATGACCATCTGGCTGGGATTTAACACTGTCTTTGGCTTTGTGGCCAAGGGCTTTGATCAGGTAGGATGGAATGTCCGAACTTCTAAGGTTTGGTCGACAATGGCGCACGGGCTTCCGGGCATTGGCAAAGAGTTCATGCCCTCGCTCGATGAGGGGAGTTTTCTGTTGATGCCGACTTCCATGCCCCATTCAGGTGTGGAATACAACCGCAAGGTGGTGGGACAACTGGACATGTTGCTGACCAATATTCCGGAGGTGGCGCTGACGGTCGGTAAGGTCGGTCGGGTAGAATCAGCTCTGGACCCCGCGCCGGTTTCAATGTTCGAGAATGTGATCAACTACAAACCGGAATATATCCTGAACGACCGGGGACACCGGATGCGTTTTAAAACGGATGATGAGGATCGTTTTATCACAGTAGATGGGGATACACTGGATCATGAGACGGCTTTAGGCAACGGTGTTGGGCGTAGTGATTTGATCCCCGATAGCCGTGGCCTTTATTTTCGAAACTGGCGATCGCACATCCAGTCGCCCGACGATATTTGGGACGAAATTGTGAAGGTCGTGAAAATTCCAGGTGTGACTTCGGCGCCTAAATTGCAGCCCATTGAAACACGTTTGGTCATGCTGCAGACGGGCATGCGGGCACCCATGGGGATTAAGGTTTACGGACCTGATTTGAAGACGATCGAAGGTTTTGGTATGCAGCTGGAGGGTATTCTAAAAGAGGTGCCCTCGGTTAAGGCCGAAGCGGCCTTTGCCGATCGGGTCATCGGTAAGCCCTATCTGCATCTGAATATTAATAGGGATGCCATCTCACGTTATGGATTGAATGTGGAGGATGTGCAACAAACCATCGAGACAGCCATCGGTGGTATGGCCATTACTTCCACGGTTGAAGGAAGGGAGCGCTTTCCTGTGCGGGTGCGCTATCCGCGTGAATTGCGGGAGGATCCTGAATCGCTGGGTAAGATTTTGGTGCCCACACCTGTGGCGCCCAGATACCTCTGGCCCAGCTGGTCGATTTTGAATACCTGCAAGGACCGCAAATGATTAAAAGTGAGGAGACTTTTCTGGTGAGTTATGTGCTGTTCGATAAAAGGGATGGTTACGCTGAAGTGGACGTGGTCAACGATGCGCAACAGGCCATCCAGGATCGTATCAGCTCAGGTGACCTCATCGTTCCTGCCGGTGTGAGCTATAAATTTTCAGGGAGTTATGAGAATCAGGTACGTGCCGAAAAGCGCTTGTCGATCATTGTCCCACTGGTGCTGATGATCATCTTCCTTATTCTCTATTTCCAGTTCCGGTCGGTGACCACCGCCTTGATGATTTTTACCGGTGTGGCCATGGCCTTTAGTGGCGGATTTATTATGCTGTGGTTGTATGGTCAGACCTGGTTTGTCGATTTCTCCCTCTTTGGTACCCATATGCGCGACTTGTTTCAAATGGGTACAGTGAATCTGAGTGTGGCGGTATGGGTCGGTTTTATAGCCCTCTTTGGTCTGGCCACCGATGATGGTGTGGTTATGGGGACTTACCTCGATCAGAGCTTTAAGCGCAATGCGACGACCAACCTGAAGGAAGTCCGGGCCGCCGTGGTAGAAGCAGGTCAGCGCAGGATTAAACCGGCCATCATGACTTCGGCGACGACCATAATTGCCCTGCTGCCAGTATTGACATCTACCGGACGGGGTTCCGACATCATGGTGCCCATGGCCATTCCGGCCTTTGGTGGTATGTTGGTGGCTTCTATTACCTATTTTATTGTTCCGGTACTTTATAGTATGCGCGAGGAACGTAAGCTTAAACTGAAAGATAATGAACAGAAATAACATATATCTCTTACTGGTATTTATGTTGGCCGGACTGGGCGTTTATGCCCAAAGTCCGGACGACTATTACCAAATAGCGGCGGAGAATAATCCGGGACTGAAGGCGAAGTATGCGGCCTATGAAGCGGCTTTGCAGAAAATTCCGCAAGCAAGGACGCTGGCGGACCCCACTTTTTCGTTCGGGTACTTTGTTTCCCCGGTGGAAACGCGGGTGGGACCGCAAAGGGCCAGATTTTCCCTGACGCAGATGTTCCCCTGGTTCGGTACGCTCAAAGCGCAAGGGGATGTGGCTGCTCTAAATGCTGAGGTGCAATTTCAGGAGTTCCTGGATGCCCGCAATGCGTTGTTTTTTCGTGTGGCCCAAGCCTGGTATCCTCTGTACGAATTACAACAGATGCAGCGTCTGGAGCAGGAGAATATCCGCTTGCTCGAATCCTTTAAAACCACGACCACCCAGAAATACGAAAATGGCATGGGGGCCATGGTGGATGTTATCCGCGTGGATTTGTTGCTGAATGAGGCGCAGATAGAGCTGGAAATACTGAATCAAAAAGAAGCCAGTCTGCTCAGCCGGTTCAATGCCCTGTTGAACCGGGCATACAACGCTCCGGTGGAAGTCGTTGATTCTTTGACAGATATGGATCTGCTTCCGGACTATCGCAAAGACTCTTTATTGGTGAATCATCCCCGTATGGCAGCACTTGATTTGAAAGTGAAGTCCGGAGAAGCCGCTGAAAGAGTCGCCCTTAAACAAGGCCTGCCAAAAATTGGTTGGGACTCGATTATGTGTTGGTGGATGAGCGCAGCGATATGGCTTTAGCTGATAACGGGAAGGACGTATTGATGCCCATGGTGTCGGTAACGATTCCTCTTTTTAGAAAAAAGTACCGGGCAGCACGTCAGGAAGCCCAATTTGTGCAACAGGGCGCAACCTTGCAAAAGGAAGAGGTGGCCAATGAACTGACGGGGGCTTATCACCGGGCCTGGTTTCAGGTGCAACAACAGGCTGATTTGGTAGACTTGTATGAGCGTCAGATTGAGCGAAGCAGACAAGCACTGAATCTGTTGCTGTCCGACTATGGCAATTCTGGTAAGGCCTTTGAAGAGGTGCTTCGCATCCAGCAGCAACTGCTCAGTTATGAGAAACGGAAGGTGGCGGCACTCAGTCAGTATTATATCGCCCTTGAAGAAGTTAATTACATCACCGCTAAAACACGTTAAAATGAACGCAATAAATAAGAAAAATATTTTCATTATGGTGGCCGTTTTTGTCGTCGGGCTCCTATTGGGATGGCTGGTCATCGGTGGATCTGCTCAATCAGAGAGTGAGCAAGAGGAGCATGCCCACGAGGCCGAAGGTGAAACCACTTATACCTGCTCGATGCACCCGCAAATCCGGCAGGGTGAGCCGGGTGATTGCCCCATTTGTGGCATGGATCTGATTCCGGTAGAGGAGGATGGGGCCGAAGAGTCAGATGCCAACGCGCTACGCATGTCCCCGACTGCTATGCAGCTGGCAGGTGTTCAGACGAGTGTGATTACCACTGGCCAGTCGGTGAAGTCCTTGCGCCTTTCCGGTAAAGTGCAGGCCGATGAACGGCTGGTATATACGCAGCCGGCCCATTTCCCGGGCAGAATTGAAAGATTGATGGTGAATTTTACCGGTGATTATGTCTCCAAAGGGCAGGTGTTGGCGCATGTGTATTCCCCTGAGTTGGTGACTGCCCAGCAAGAATTGTTTGAAGCACAGAAAATGAAAGAGTCTCAACCGGCCCTGTTTCATTCGGCCAAAGAAAAGTTGAGAAACTGGAAGCTGAGTGAGGGACAAATAGATGAGATTCTGGCCTCGGGTAAAACGGAGAGTACTTTTCCGATACTGGCCAATACCTCTGGTTACGTGACCCGCATGATGGTCAGTTCAGGTGACTATATTCAACGGGGACAAGCGGTGTATGAGCTAACGGACCTGTCCAAAGTCTGGGTGCTTTTCGATGTTTACGAGTCGGACCTGCCCTGGGTCAAGCGTGGGGCAACCGTCGATTACACCATTTCATCCTTGCCCGGAGAAACCTTCACGGGGACAGTGGACTACATTGATCCCGTCATTGATTCCAGGTCGCGCATTGCCAAAGCGCGTATTGAAGTCAATAACTCTGATCAAAAGTTGAAGCCCGAAATGTTTGCTTCCGGTAGGGTTGCATCCCGACTGTCAAACAACCCATCCTCTTTGGTTGTGCCCAAAAGTGCCGTTATGTGGACGGGTGAAAAATCGGTTGTCTATGTCAAAAGTGAATCCGACCAAGGCGTGAGTTTTGTCATGCGTGAGGTGGTTTTAGGGCTTGATTTGGGGGATGCTTTTGCCATCGTATCAGGTCTGGATGCCGGTGAGGAAATTGTCACCAACGGGACCTTTAGTGTAGATGCTGCTGCCCAATTGGCCGGCAAGCCCAGTATGATGAACAGACCCGCCGCTAAAACACTGGATGCGCCGCTGGCTTTCAGAGAGCAAATAACGGCCTTGGCCCATGTTTACTTTGAGGTGAAAAATGCCCTGGTTGAGGATGATGGGGCAGGGGCCGCTTCAGCCGCAACAAAAATAGAAGGCACACTTGAAAACGTGGATATGGGATTGTTGGATGGGCCGGCACATGATCAGTGGATGGCGCTCAGTGGCCCCTTGTCCGAAGCGGGTGTTCACCTCCGCCAATCCGAAGATATTGAGGTGCAACGTGAACATTTCCAGGTGCTTTCTGAGGCGGTTTTAGAGATGACCGAATACTTTGGTCTGGAAATTGATAAGGTATATAAGCAATTCTGCCCCATGGCTTTTGATGATGAAGGGGCGCATTGGTTGAGTGAGTCAGAGGATATTATTAATCCTTACTTTGGGGACATGATGTTGCGTTGCGGAGAAGTACAGGAAACCTACCGAAAGGGCATCTCTGTTGCTGCAAAAGATAAGACCAACGCCCCTCCCGCAACCGGAGGTCACAATCATTGATAAAAATAACCCTGGCTCTGTTTATTTAAGTTGAATCATTTAAAAATGGAAATTATGAAGACAAAAGTTTTAAGTTTATTCGTTATGTTATTGATGGCAACCACTGTTGTTTTTGCCGCCAATAAGACAGAAAAATTTGCCGTCAAAGGTTTGTGCGGCATGTGTGAAAACAGAATTGAAAAGGCAGCCCTCTCGGTGGAGGGTGTTTCTAAAGCCGACTGGGATAGGGAAACCCAAAAAATTGAAGTGGTTTTCGATGATGAAGTCACCCAATTGGATGCCGTTCACAAGGCCATTGCGAAAGCGGGTCACGATACCAAAAAACATAAGGCCAAGGATGAGGTTTATGAGAAATTGCCCGGATGCTGTAAGTATGACCGCACAGAAACCAAAAAAGAGGAGAAGGGGCACGAAGGTCATAACCATTAATAAACAATAGATCGTTCGTATAATAGATAACGAACTATTAAAAATAAAGGGGCTGTCGAATTTCGACAGCCCCTTTTTGACACTTTAGATGCTATTACTTATCATCTTTATCCTTGTCCTTACCTTTTGGCGGACGATAGGCTGTTTGTGGTGGTTTGGAAATGGAATCACGCATGGCCGTATCGGCTTCTACATTGCGGTATTTCACATAGTCCATCACGCCCAAATTTCCGTTTCTGAAGGCATCTGCAATCGCTTTTGGAATTTCTGCTTCAGCCTGAATCACATTGGCCCGGGCCTGTTGTGCTTTGGCTTTCATTTCCTGCTCTTCAGCTACGGCCATGGCACGGCGCTCTTCAGCTTTCGCCTGGGCAATGTTCTTATCGGCGTCGGCCTGATCAATTTGCAGCTCAGCCCCAATGTTTTTACCGATGTCAATATCGGCAATGTCAATGGAGAGAATTTCAAAGGCTGTTCCTGCATCCAGACCTTTGCCCAGCACCACTTTGGAGATGGAATCCGGATTTTCCAGAACGGCTTTGTGCGAACTGGACGAACCGATAGAGGACACAATTCCTTCGCCCACACGGGCCAGGACGGTTTCTTCACCGGCGCCACCCACCAATTGCTTGATGTTGGCACGAACGGTTACCCGTGCCTTGGTAATCAGCTGAATACCATCTTTGGCCACAGCAGCTACCGGCGGGGTGTCAATCACCTTGGGGTTGACCGACATTTGAACGGCTTCAAATACATCCCTTCCTGCCAGGTCAATGGCGGTAGCCATTTGAAAGGTCAGGTCGATGTTGGCCTTAGAGGCTGAAACAAGGGCGTGAACCACTTTTTCAATGTGACCGCCAGCCAGAAAGTGAGCTTCCAGCTCATCCCGTTTAACATCCTTTAATCCGGCTTTATGCGCTTCTATCAGTGCTCTTACGATGGCTGTAGGCGGCACCTTACGAATACGCATCAGTATCAGCTGCAGCAAGGATATACGAACGCCCGACACGCGTGCGGAAAACCACAGCAATATCGGTACGTAGTATAAGAATAAAAAGAATAGGACTATAATGACTGCAATAAGTCCTAATGCTCCAAAGTTTTCCATACAATTTAGTTTATAGTTTTAACAATTACATAAGTTTTAAATACTTTGACCACTTCAATATCTGTTTCCTGATCGACAAATTGGCCGGGACATTTGGCCTCCACCTCCAGATCGTTTATGAGTGCTTTGCCTATGGGGTTTAAACGGGTTGTGGTCACGCCCTTGTCGCCCGGGTGTATAACGTCATCGGCCACGGTCTGCACATTGTCCTTTATCTCGGTGTTGAGCATCAGACTGTTCCATGTGTTTCCCCTAAGGGCCATCACCAATACCACCAAAATGGCCACAATGGTAAAGAACAGGACCAGATGGCCGGTGGTTGGATCATAGGTGCTATAAGCCATATAAACACCGCCGCCAATCATGAGCAGGCCCCCAAGCGCGGCTATGGTAACACCGGGGAAAACAAAAAATTCCAGAACAAGCAGTAATATTCCGGTTAAAATCAATAATACGATGATGGTCATTGTCCTAGTCTATGGTGACGTTAAGTGCTTTCGTTGTCAGTTGTTCTTGTAGTTCTTCCAGTTCGGTTAACACACCCCGTTTGATTTCGCAGTAGCCTTTCAGGTGGGTTAGTATGGCGCACTGTTCGGCCTGAACCTTGTCGTGCAAACAGACTTCCTGTAAGGAATGGATGACATGGTCAAAGGTGTTGATTTCGTCATTGTGCAAAATAAGCAAGCGCTCTTCCAAGTGCTGCCTCCTCGATTTATCCCGCTCACTCTTCTTATCTAAAGGTACCATATCTGAAATATTTGACCTCAAAGTAACAAAAAAAAACGAAAGGATAATGAACCGGTGCGGCAAATCTTTTCAAAAGGGATTTTTTTTATCCTGAAACGTTTTTATAGGGTTTAAATTGGATTCAAGTGACTGTTTTTCAGTGCGTGATTTCTGAATTATTCTTTTTTACGGGCCTCTTCCAGTGATATTTGCTGGCCATTGAAAAAGGCCACTACAAATGCGCCCGGAAAACCTGCTTCTCTGATGTTTTCCACCTGTGATTTGGCTGTTTCGTAGGCCGGCCAGGAGCCGCTGAAATACTTTCTTAAAGGCTTGTCGGGCAAGGCTTCACTGGATATTTGCGGAATGTTGGCCAAGGCTGCTGCGTTGGGTTCATTTCTGAATACCCCAATTTGTATGCGGTACTCGAGCGGCATCGGGGTTTGAGTGGTTGCCGGTTCCGTTTGGCCGGTTCCGGGTTGGGCGGTCGCAAAAGCGCCGGCCACTATATCCGATGGGGTTTCGTCCCTTCGTGCCGGCTGACCGGTGGCGACGCCTGCTTCGTTTTTGTGAATGGCTGGATAGGAGGGCGCTACACTGCCTGAAATGTCCGTGAAACGTGTGCCGGTCTGACTGGCAGGACTTGTTACCATTGCTTGTGCGGTTCCGGCCATTTGTATATTGAGCGATTCTTCCAACATTTCATTGCTTTGTCTTTTTAGGGCCAGCAATCGTTCCAGTTGCTCCGGATGGTAGGTTTGTAAACGTTTGATGCTCTCATCCGCTTCATTGTAGCGGGTTCTGGCATGACTGGCCAGCTCTTCGCTTCCAGCCTGGTTGGAGCTTGCACCCAATGCGAGGGCCCTCTCATAATAAAGACGGTATTTATGATCCAATGCCTGCTCGTAGAGTATCAGGGAGTTGCGCTTGTATTCTCTGGATTGATGGATCAGGTCCTCCATTTGCTGACTCATCTCCTCCTCAATGTCGCTGCCATTGGTGATTCTGTCCTTTAAATTAACCGGCTGTGTGGTAATGTTGCGCGATTCCTCCAGCAATCGAGCCGATTCAAGGGAGAGGATGTTGGCCCAGACAGAGAGCGAGTCGGCCCGCTGAAGTTCAGCGATTTGAGAGGGATTGAAAAGGGTGCGGTACATGGGTGCCCGCTCCTCCATTTTTCTTTGAAACTCGGCATCTGTGTAGAAGGATAATTCCCCCTTTTTCAGGTTGGCTAAAATGGTCTGCAACTCCGTTGGTTGATCTGGCATTTTTTGAGTGGAAGTCTTCGGGGCGTAACGGCCTTCTCTGATTTGCTGTCGGATATGGTCCAATTCCATCCTTCGGGCTTTTTGGTAGTGGCTGTTAATAGATTCTTCCAATCCGTAGGTTTGTTTTTCCAAGGCCACAATTTGTTCGATGAGCTGTTTTAATTCTTGCTGATTATAGCTTTGACTGTAGGCTTTACGCTTATTTCCCATAAGTAGGGTCAGGCTGTCCCGCTTTTGGCTGATGGTAAAACCGTCACGGAAGGCCGACAGGGCTTCTTTGCTTTGGAAGTGCTCAAACTGTGTGTAGACGAGGGTGTCACTGACCTGAAATCGGAACAGCTCTGTTTTTCGCTCTTTTTTGGGGGCGTTACGGGAGGAGAGTGTGGAGCTGGCACGCGGCAGGGCATTTTCTGAAACAGGCAGTGCTGCCAACGTTTTTATCTGATGCACGTTTTGGGTTAAATTACGAATGACCTGGTCGTCCCACACAATTTCCGCAATGACCAGGCGCTCGCTTCCAACACCACGGTTGGTGGCGAACCAGGCCCTTCCTGCGTATATGTCGGGGACCAGTAAATAGTCATCATCCGGCGAGTTAAACGGGGGGCCTAGGTTGGCAGGTTCTGAGAAGGTGCCCGATTGTGGATCAAAGAAGGACTGGTATATATCCAGGCCACCCATTCCGCCCGGTCGGTCTGAGCTAAAATAGATGGTGGTTCCATCCGTTAGCATAAAGGGATAGAGATCGTTGTAATCACTGTTGATAGAACCTTCCAGGAACTCCGCCTCCGTCCATGCATCCAGCAAGCGGACAATTTTATACAGATCGTACTTTCCGCTGCTTCCCAACAGGGGGAAAAACACTTCATTGCTTCTTTCGGTACGAAAAACAATTTGATCGGGATGGACCCCTACACTGAAAAATTCACCCGCTGTCAATAATTTCCCTGCATCCTTAGATAGATGGTAATAGGTTAGAAGGTCTGCTTTATCGATGGTGTCCTTTTGAATGACTTCAATGTTAAAGTGTTTGTTAATCAGTCTTTCGGCAGCCTGACAGTCCTCAATGGCCCGCTTGGCCCGGTCGGTCATTTCGTTGTTGCCCTTTTGCTTTTTAAGGAAGAGCTGGTATTGTTCTTCTGCCAGTTGGGTTTCATAAACGCGTTGGTACAATTGTCCCAAATAAAAATGGACATCCGCTTCCGGCGGTCGTGAAGCCGCTATTTTCAAGCGTTGAATGGCTTCATCATAGCTTTGATTGAGCTTGAACAGCGAAACACCGTAATAGTAATTATAGTCAGCATCTCTGTTTTTTCTTTCTAAAAGCTTTTCGTAAATTGGCAAAGCTCCGCATATTTTCCGGCCTTGAAGAGCGACAGAGCTTCAGACGGTGTGGCCTGTCCCTGAGACCTTATGCCCGTTAAAAACGAAAATGAGAGTATTAGGTAAAAAACTATTTTCCTCCGCATGATACTTGCTTTATGTCTGATTATCAATTGATATGTATTTATGATTAAGGGCTTCAAATTTAATCAAAGCTGGGGAATTTCCTTTGACATTGTCACATATTTCGCAACAAAAGATAGTCACCCCTTGTTTCAGAAGCGATGGCCCCATTTCCTGATTGATCAGGGAGGTCGGCAACGGCTGAAATGGGCCAGATACGCTAATTAAAACATACGCAAATGACACATTTAAAAGAAGGAATGCCAGCACCGGATTTTTCCGGAAAAAATCAGGCCGGAGAACTTATTTCACTGAAAGACTTCAAAGGTAAAAAGGTCGTTCTCTATTTTTATCCGAAGGACAATACGCCGGGTTGTACCTCAGAAGCCTGTGATTTAAATGATAATTATGAGACTTTTCTGAGCAAAGGTTATGAGGTGATCGGTGTGAGTCCCGACAGTGAAGCATCTCACCAAAAATTCATCGATAAATATAAGCTCCAATTTAACTTAATGGCGGATACGGAAAAGGAAATTCTTCAGGCTTATGGTGTTTGGGGCGAGAAAAAAATGTATGGAAAAACCTATATGGGAGTGATGCGGACAACTTTTATTATTGATGAGAAGGGGCTGATTGAGAAGGTGATTGAGAAGGTGAATACGAAAAATCATAGCCAGCAGATTTTATCAGAATAAGGCTTTGATTGAATGGGTTTTTAATTTTTTTCTTATCTTCACCATGCTAAAATAATTGAATATAATATACCAAAAGATGGCTGAACAAAAAGAAGCAAAAGAGAATAAAGTGAATCAGGAAAAACTGAAAGCCCTTCAGTTAACCATGGATAAAATTGAAAAGTCATATGGCAAGGGTGCCATTATGCGCATGGGGGATACGGTTTATATTGATGTGCCCGTTATTCCATCAGGTTCCATTTCTCTGAACCTGGCATTGGGTGTGGGTGGATATCCACGTGGACGGGTTGTGGAAATATTTGGTCCTGAATCTTCCGGTAAAACCACCCTGGCCATTCATGCCATTGCAGAAGTCCAGAAAATGGGAGGTATTGCTGCCATTATTGATGCGGAGCATGCTTTTGACCGTTTTTATGCCGAAAAGTTAGGGGTTAATATTGAAGAGCTCCTGATTTCCCAACCGACAATGGGGAACAGGCACTGGAAATTGCGGATCAGTTGATTCGTTCTTCTGCTGTGGATTTGGTGGTGATTGACTCCGTAGCGGCCTTAACGCCCAAGGCTGAAATTGAAGGAGAAATGGGTGAAAACAAGGTGGGTTTGCAGGCCCGATTAATGTCCCAGGCCTTGCGGAAGCTGACTTCCAATATTAGTAAAACCAACACCTGTTGTATTTTTATCAACCAGCTGCGTGAGAAAATTGGCGTGATGTTCGGCAATCCCGAAACCACCACCGGTGGTAATGCGCTCAAGTTTTATTCTTCCATCCGATTGGATATTCGTCGTATATCCCAATTGAAAAACGGGGATGAAGTGGTTGGTAACCAGACAAGGGTTAAAGTGGTAAAAAACAAAGTGGCTTCCCCCTTCCGTAAAGCAGAATTTGACATTATGTATGGTCAGGGTATCTCTAAGGTCGGCGAAATTGTTGATCTGGGGGTGGAGCATAACATTGTTAAGAAAAGTGGCAGCTGGTTCAGTTATGGTGAGACCAAGCTGGGACAGGGGCGTGAAGCGGTTAAGGATTTGATTAAAGACAATCCGGAGTTGGCCGAAGAAATAGAAGCCAAAATTGTGGCTGCGTTAAATAATAAGGATAAAGTCAAATAGTTACTGATTGGACTTTGGTTTTATAACTGAGTATAAAAGAGGTTGCCGGTCATGGCAGCCTCTTTTTATTGGCATTTTTTTTAAAATTCATTACTTTGTCAAGGTCCCAATTACTTTATGGGTATCTTTGGCCTCAATAAAAATTATCGCTGAGATGGCAGTTGAAATAGGAAAAGTAAACAAGTTAAAGGTTTTGCGGGTGGTCACCATTGGTGTATATCTGGATGGAGATACCATTGGAGATGTACTTATGCCCAGGAGATATGTGCCCTACGGCACCAAAGAAGGGGATGAGTTGGATGTATTCGTTTACCTTGATTCGGAGGATCGTTTGATTGCTACCACGGAAACACCTCTGGCCGTGGTAGGTGATTTCGCCTTTTTAAAGGTGGTTTCGGTCAGCAATTTTGGTGCTTTTTTGGATTGGGGTTTAATGAAGGATCTTTTGGTTCCTTTTCGGGAACAAAAAGAGAAGATGGAGAAGGACCGCTCCTATGTGGTGTATGTTTATTTTGATGATGAAACCGGCCGTATTGCTGCATCTGCAAAAATTGATCGCTTTTTGGACAATGTTTCCCCATCCTACCAACCGGGCGAGGAGGTGGACCTGATGATTGCTTCCAGAACCGAATTGGGCTATAAGGCCATTATTAATGGCTTACATTCAGGGGTTCTCTACTATAATCAGGTGTTTAAGCCGCTGGTAATGGGGCAAAAGCTAAAGGGGTATATTGCCAAGATTCGGGAGGATGAGAAGATTGATTTGTTGCTCGAACGTCCCGGCTATGAGAAGATGGATGATCTCTCGGAACAAGTTCTGGCTGTTTTACGAGAAAAGGGTGGCCTCATGCAGGTGTCTGATAAAAGTTCGCCCAGAGATATTGAGATGCTTTTTAAGATGAGTAAAAAGAATTTTAAGAAGGCACTTGGGGCTTTATATAAAAAGCGTCTGATCATTCTTGAAGCCGGGCGAATAAAATTGGCGGATGGGGGAGTTGTTGAGTGATGTGTTTGTTTAGAAGTTTGTTAGTGAGTGATTTAGTGCTTCGTAAGAGACTGTTTGAGGCTTTTTTCTCAGATAGATTTTTTTTTATTGGATAAAACCACTATATTGTCGAAATATAAACAATTAACAACTCATTGATATGACAGAACAAAGAGAGACTATTGAGTTGGAATATCTTCTTAACACTTCTCCCGGAATACTTTTTAACCGATTGAGTACGGCGAGTGGACTTAGTGAATGGTTTGCCGATGATGTGTCGGTTCATGGCAAGGTTTTTACTTTTAAGTGGGAGGGAAGTGAGCAAAAGGCGGAACAAACTTTGCGAAAGGAGAACAAGCTGGTCAGATACACTTGGATAGATGAAGATCTGGAGGGTGTTTGGTTTGAATTCCTTATTAATGTGGATGAGTTGACCGGTGATGTAGCCTTGGTTGTTATTGACCATACAGAGGCCGATGACAAGGATGATATCATAGAACTCTGGAACCGTCAGGTTGAAATTCTGAAGCACGGTTTGGGTTCTGCTTAGATTTATCCTGTTTTTTGATTTCTAATCACTAAATTTGCACCCGGATATGTTAACGCATAAGCCGGGTTTTTTTATTTGCTGCTTGCATTTTGGAATAATTATTGTCCATTGTAGCGTATTTTTTGACTGTGTTTGAATCACCATGAAGAAACTGCATCTATTTATATTCAGAAGCTACACAGGGCCATTAATCATGACTTTTTTTATTGCCATGTTCATTCTTGTCATGCAGTTTATGTGGCGGTATGTGGATGATCTGGTTGGAAAAGGGCTGGAGTGGACTGTTTTGATGGAATTGCTGTTTTATGCTTCTCTGCAGGTGGTGCCCATGGCTTTGCCCCTGGCCATTTTGCTGGCTTCATTGATGACTTTTGGTAACCTGGGGGAGAATTATGAACTGACAGCACTTAAATCAGCCGGGGTTTCTTTGCCCAGAATAATGATGCCGCTTATCGTTCTTACCATGGCCATTTCCGGCATGGCTTATGCCTTTTCCAACAATGTATTACCGGTCGCCAATCTTAAATTGGTGTCTATTCTGCATGGAATCAGGGAAACCCGCCTGGAATTAGATATTAAAGAACGGGTTTTTTATCAGGGGGTGGATGATTTTAGTATTAAAGTCGAGAAAAAGGACAGGGAAACCAATATGCTTCGGGAAGTGATGATTTATGACCACCGCGATCGGCAGGCAGCTAACAGTAATGTGACTTTAGCGGATTCGGGTAAATTGCAGGTTTCTGAAGATAAAAAACACCTGTTGCTGACCCTCTATGACGGGGTGCGCTACGATGAACGGGTGGCTCTTGAAGCTGGCAATAAAAGGCAGCAGCAGAAGAAGGACTCCTGGATGTACCGTACAGATGTGTTCAAGGAACAGATTGGCATTATACAGTTGCAGGGCTTCGATTTTTCCAAAACAGATGAAAACCTTTTTCGGGGCGGTGATCGTATGAAAAATCTCAAACAGATTTCTCATGATTTGGACTCCCTTCGTCAGGAGCGCCAGGTTTACATCGCATCGGTGGAAGATCGCTCTTCTCATTTGCATTTCAACCGGATGCGGGAGCCGCGAGGCGAGCGCTTGTCGGTGATTGATTCAGCGGTAGTGACCAACGCGGACTCTGCCTTTAACACCCTGGATGGGGGCAGGCAGTTAATGGTTATTCAGAATGCCATCCGGTCGGCCAGAGATCATAAACAAACCATTGATGACCAGATGCGCTTCATTGAAAGGGAGGATGACCGGATCAGAAAACATCAGATGGAGTACCATCGGAAATTCACCCTTTCCTTTGCCTGTCTGATTTTCTTCTTTATTGGTGCACCCCTGGGGGCCATCATCCGTAAAGGCGGATTAGGAATGCCTGTTGTCATATCTATCTTCTTTTTTGTTGTGTATTACATTATCGATACCATGGGAACCAAATTTGCCCGTGATGGCGTCTGGTTTGTTTATCAGGGCATGTGGTTGTCATCGGCTGTGTTATTGCCCATTGGGGCATTTCTAACTTATAAGTCGGCCACCGACTCAGCCCTCTTAAATGCAGATGCTTATTATTCCAATATGCAAAAATTGAAAGAATTTATTTTTAAAAGGAAAAAAGACCATATTTAATCAATATCATACCAATGTCATTACCAAACGAATTTGAACTTAACACTATTGAGGAAGCCATTAATGCCATTCGTGAGGGCGAGCTTGTAATTGTAGTGGATGATGAAGACCGGGAGAACGAAGGCGATTTTATTGCTGCTGCCGAGTTGATAACGCCTGAGAAGGTCAATTTTATGGCCAAATACGGAAGGGGGCTTATTTGTGCACCTATAACGGAGAAGCGCTGCGAAGAATTGGATCTTGATTTGATGGTCGGAAAAAATACCTCTCTACATGCCACGCCCTTTACCGTTTCGGTCGATTTAATTGGTCGTGGTTGTACGACGGGCATATCTGCATCTGATCGGGCTGAGACGCTTTTGGCGCTGGCCAACCCGGATACCAAGGCTGAAGAATTGGGGCGTCCCGGACATATATTTCCCTTGAAAGCCAAGGAGAAGGGCGTGCTTCGCCGTTCGGGCCATACCGAAGCTGCCGTTGATTTGGCCCGTTTGGCCGGTCTTAGTCCGGTGGGCGTGCTGGTAGAAATTATGAATGACGATGGTACCATGGCCCGCATGCCGGAACTCATGGAAATGGCGAGGAAGTTCCAATTAAAGATTGTGACCATCAAAGATTTGATCGCTTACCGTTTAAAGCAGGACAGTCTGATAGAAAAAGGCGTTGAAGTCCATCTACCCACTTCCTACGGCGATTTCCGCTTTATTCCTTTTAAGCAGAAGTCGAACGGCCTTGAGCACATGGCCCTGATAAAAGGGGAGTGGGACAGTGAAGAACCCATATTGGTGCGCGTTCATTCCAGTTGTGCTACCGGTGACATCTTTGGTTCCCTGCGCTGTGAGTGTGGCGAGCAGTTGCATAAGGCCATGAAAACCATAGAGAAAGAAGGGAAAGGGGTGATTGTTTATATGAACCAGGAAGGTAGAGGTATTGGTCTGATGAGCAAGATAGCCGCTTATAAGCTTCAGGAAGACGGCATGGATACAGTGGATGCCAATGTTGAACTGGGCTTCGATGCTGATGAGCGGGATTATGGTGTGGGTGCACAAATTCTGAGAGAATTGGGCGTTTGCAAAATGCGCTTGATGACCAATAATCCCATTAAGCGGATAGGATTAGAGGGCTATGGTCTTCAGATTGTTGACAATGTGCCCATTGAAGTGGAAACCAATCCTTTCAATGAGTTTTATATGCATACCAAGAAGACAAGAATGGGCCACAATTTGCAATACTTCAAGTACCAGAAAAAGTAGATTTTGACGCGTCCATTGGATCGATATTCATAAAAAAGCAGGTATTCATGCAAACGAATACCTGTTTTTTTTTGTTCGGGTATTTACTTTTTTCAGATTTTTCAAGTACTTTGCTGTCATATTTCATATTAACCCTTGATTGTTTTATGACTGATCTTTCTACTTTTTATATGGGGCTGCCAGTGCCCTCGCCTATTGTGGCAGCCAGTAGCGGCCTTACAGGAAATTTGGCCCAAATCAGGGAACTGGAGATGTACGGAGCAGGTGCTATTGTGCTTAAATCTTTGTTTGAGGAGGAAATTGTTGTGGAGCTGGACCGTCGCCTGAATAAACTGCATTCAGAAAATTATCTTTATCCGGAGACCATCGGGTTTTATGAAAATGATGATGTAGAGGACACGCTGACGAACTATTTGAAGTTGATTTTTGATGCCAAAAAAGCAGTGGATATTCCTGTTATTGCCAGCATTAATTGTGTCACTTCTCAAAACTGGCCTTCATTTGCTAAATATTTTCAAGAGGCAGGAGCCGATGGTCTGGAGTTAAACGTTTTCTTATTACCGTCGGATTTGTCTGTACCCGGACAAGATTATGAGTCTGCTGCATTGGATATTGTCCGTAATGTGATGAAGGAAGTCACCATTCCGGTAAATGTGAAGATCAGTCCCTATTTTTCAGGGCTGGGCAATATGTTGAGGCAGTTATCAGAATCGGGACTTCAGGGGATTACGCTTTTCAATCGGTTTTTTGACCCGGACTTTGATATGGAGCACTGGAAATTGTTCCCGGGCCGGTTTATAGCGGTTCGGACGACTATTTAAATGTGTTGCGCTGGATAGCCCTTACAGCAGGAAAGGTGAAATGTGACTTGTATGCTACTACCGGTGTACATAGTGGATTAACGGCGGCTAAAATGATTTTGGCCGGTGCGCAAGGTGTTCAGGTAGCCTCTTCTTTATATAAAAGCGGGATCCCGCATTTAAGACAAATGAACCAGGAGCTGGCGGGTTGGATGGAAGGTAAAAGTTTTGAAGGAATTGAGGATTTTCGAGGTCAGTTGAGCCAGAATAACATCGATAATCCTGCCGGCTTACTAAGGGTTCAGTTTATGAAATATTTTGCCGGTAAGTGATTGTTCTGACGATTTGTCATTTATGACTGTCAGTCGGCCATTCGACCTAAAATGACGCACTTTTAAAGGGCCGGTAAATGGTTGTTAATAGTTGATTAAGTGGGGCCTGCGCCCCACTTTTGCTTGGTGGCTTTTTTTGATGGCCAAGGGTTTTGATCCTACAGATCCGGCATTTTGCAGATGTCTCAAGTGCCATTATTACATAAAACTTCTCCTTTTTTTAAATGGCACAGCCTTTGATTGTTTATGACTGTCCGGTTAAAACCGCTCCTGATTTTTTCAGCGCTTTTATCGGGCCATCAAAAGTTGATAGAGACCGAAATAAAATAATTGAAAACAGTATAAACAATTTACAAAATGGCAAAAATAATTGGAATTGATCTGGGAACTACTAATTCTTGCGTTTCAGTAATGGAAGGTAACGAGGCGGTTGTCATCCCCAATAGCGAAGGTAAAAGAACAACCCCTTCAATTGTGGCGTTTGTGGAAAATGGAGAGCGTAAAGTAGGAGATCCTGCCAAGCGTCAGGCCATTACAAATCCCACAAAGACCATATATTCGATCAAGCGCTTCATGGGTACCATGTATGAAGACATTCCTCATGAGGTTACCCGCGTGCCTTATAAGGTGGTAAAAGGCGATAACAATACTCCACGTGTGCAAATTGATGACCGTCAATATTCCGCACAGGAGATTTCTGCGATGGTACTTCAGAAAATGAAAAAAACAGCTGAGGACTATCTGGGACAAGAGGTGACAGAAGCGGTTATCACCGTACCGGCTTACTTTAACGATGCGCAGCGTCAGGCGACCAAGGAAGCAGGAGAAATTGCCGGATTAAAAGTGCGTCGTATCATCAACGAGCCAACGGCGGCCTCATTGGCTTATGGTCTTGACAAGCAGGACAAGGACATGAAAGTGGCTGTGTTCGACTTAGGAGGTGGTACTTTTGATATCAGTATTCTTGAGTTGGGTGATGGTGTTTTTGAAGTAAAATCAACCAATGGTGATACCCACCTGGGTGGTGATGATTTTGATGACGTTATTATCAACTGGTTGGCCGAAAGTTTTCTGAATGATGAAGGCATTGATTTGCGCAAAGATCCCATGGCCCTTCAACGTTTGAAAGATGCGGCTGAAAAAGCCAAAATTGAGTTGTCAAGTGGCACCAGCACTGAAATCAATCTGCCCTATATTATGCCCGTGGATGGTATTCCCAAACACTTGGTCAAAACATTGAGCCGTTCACAGTTTGAACAGTTGGCAGATGGTTTGATTCAACGGGCTATTGCACCTTGTAAACTGGCTTTGAAAGATGCCGGCATGACCGCTTCTGATGTGGATGAGGTGATTTTAGTAGGTGGTTCTACCCGTATCCCAGCTATTCAGAAATTGGTAGAAGATTTCTTTGGAAAGAAACCTTCAAAAGGCGTGAATCCCGACGAAGTTGTGGCTTTAGGAGCTGCCATTCAGGGAGGTGTATTGACCGGCGAAGTGAAAGATGTATTGTTGCTGGATGTTACCCCTCTGTCATTGGGTATTGAGACCATGGGTGGTGTAATGACCAAACTGATTGAGTCGAATACCACCATTCCGTCTAAAAAGTCGGAAACCTTCACAACAGCTGCCGATAACCAGCCATCTGTTGAAATTCATGTCCTGCAGGGTGAACGTCCCATGGCCAAAGACAACAAAACCATTGGTCGTTTCCACCTCGACAGTTTGCCACCCGCCCCACGCGGTGTTCCACAAATTGAAGTGACTTTTGACATTGATGCCAATGGTATTCTGCATGTGAAAGCCAAGGACAAGGGTACCGGTAAAGAACAAAGCATTCGTATCGAGGCTTCTTCCGGATTGTCAGAGGATGAAATCAAGCGCATGAAAGAGGAGGCTGAGGCCAATGCGGATTCAGATAAGCAGGCCAAAGAGCGTATCGAAAAATTGAATACAGCCGACAGTTTGATTTTCCAGACTGAAAAACAACTGAAGGAGTTTGGCGATAAGATTCCTGCTGAAAAGAAAGCGCCCATCGAAGCTGCTTTAGAAAAGCTTAAGGAAGCCCATAAATCTCAGGATATCGCTGCCATTGATGCGGCCACCACTGAGTTGAACACGGTATTCCAGGCGGCTTCTCAGGACATGTACAACGCCAGTCAGGCACAAGGCGCTGAAGGCGGTCAAGCTCAGGGTGATGCCGGAAAACAGCAATCTTCAGGAAACAACAAAGGTGGCGATGACGAAGTGACCGATGTTGATTTTGAAGAAGTGAAATAAGGTACGGTTTTATACGACCATCCATTATTGAATATACGCAGCAAGTTTTTGACTTGCTGCGTTTTTTTGGGATCGAAATCGAAATTTCGGATGTTTGATACAATTGTTGAATCGGGTCTTGCAAATAAAAGAGATAATAACTTAATTTGCGAGCGCTGTATGCAGTGCATCAAATACCTTAATTCTGATATTATCCATGAAAAGACTACTGCCCATCTGGTTGTTTTTTATTGCGTTGACAGCTACCAAAGCGCAAGATAGAATCATTACAGTTCAAAAAGATACCATCGACTGTCGAATCATATCGGTGGGTGATGAGCGCATCATCTATGAACAAGAGACTTCCGAATTCCAGGTGGTTGGAAAGTCGATAGCCACTTCGAATGTATTACATTATTTACGTTTAAATCAACCAGGTGTTGACAGGGACCCTTATCGGGCACCATTTAGTCTGGACAGGCCCGAACGCCCCTACCTCCTTACGATACAAGGTGGTATGGCCCGGTTGTTTACCGATTTTGGCTCCTATAAAAATACGTTGGTGGAAATGGGGGTGCCGACTTCGGAAGCAGATGATTACATTGGACAACTGAAAAACGGATTACACATTCATGCAGCTTTTCATTATTTGCTGTCCAAAAATGTGGGTATTGGCGTTGATTATTCGCTTTTTTATTCTGCCTCCGAAAAGAATTTTTTAATCCCAGGATACAATCAAATGAGCCTTCCGGTGTTTGTCCATTTATCCTTGGATGAAAAGCTTTATGCCCATTTTTCGGGCCTTTCGCTTTTATTTCAACAGTTTCCGGGCAGTGCAGGAAAATTGAAAATATCAGAAACTTTGTCTTCCGGGCTTTTTCTGTTTCGCAATGAAGTCAGAAGTTCTGAATATCAAACTTATTGGAATGAGGGTGCTGGTTATAACATAGGATATCAACAATACTATGACCAGGCCAATGCGGTAACTACGGGAGCAACAGTCGGCATCAAAGGCGGGCTTTCTGTTGAATATCAAATTTCGCCCGGGTTTTCGGCCGGTTTGGCAGGGAATTTCATCTGGGCGAAACTCCAAAAAGCCTCCTACAAGGATGCCGATAATGAAATCAATGATCAGGAGCTGGAAACGGCCATCGATGTCTCTCACCTCGACTATGGTTTGACTGTGAGGTACAGTTTCTAAATGCGTGTCGAACATCTTTAATTTCATATTTATGAAGTGGGTTTTTAAAAGTTTTCTTATAGTTACTGCCACAGTGCTTTCGTTTTCTTGCAGTAATGACTTCGTTAATGAGCATTCCGACATTACTGATGTGGGCGAGTCTTCCATTTTTATCTCCCAACATGGGAAGCCGATGATTACCATTTTGTGTGTGAAGGGGCGGGAGAAACCGAATTCCGGATTGAGCGTAAACCCGACTGGCTGATTCTCGACGCCTTTTCAGGTAAATTTAGTAAGGACACGGCGATCATTCACGGGCAGGCGCACGCGCAAGCGGATTTTAGTGAAGCGGGTGTTTACATCGACCAGATGCTGGTAAGTGCCAACGGTAAAAAATACGCCGTCCCCGTATATTACATTACAGAAGGTGAGCCTGCTGTACAAGTGGCGGGGTCGCTTAGAATTAGTTACGACAACGGAAGTAACCAATTGGAAATTGCCAATTTTGGAGATGGTGTTTTGCTCTGGGATATTGTGAGCATGCCCGACTGGCTTTCGGTAGACATCGACCGGTTCAACCCGATGTCCCTGCTTCTTGGGCAAGGTGGGATTACGAATATCCCCTTTAAGTTGAATGTCGAAAGGGCCGTAGAAAGCGGTTGGAATGGTTTAAATGGCTCCATTTGGCTGGTGACCAACGACCCGAACAATCAACAGGTTGAAGTCGCCGTTTCAGCTGATTTGGGAACGCCTCAGTTGCAAATTTATTCTTACTATTTACCAATAGAGTTTGGGACAACGGAAACCAGCAAATTATTGAATATTAATAATAACGGAAATGGTATTCTGGCTTGGCACTTAGAAGAACTTCCCGATTGGCTCAGCGTTTCTGCAATGTCCGGCGTTTGTCCCGCTTATTCTGGTATTGAGATTTCTTTTATCTGCGACCGCACCCAACTTGAGCCGGGCCTGAATTCTGCCACCATTTATCTGAAATCCAACGATTCCAATAATCCTTCCTACCCCATTTCCGTAACAGCCCGTGCAGTAGGTAATAATGTAAACATCCAGGCCCTGGAAGGTCACATTACGGATGCCTCCTTCGACAAAGGCTCTAATACCTTGTATTATGTTACGGGGCAACCCAATAAACTGGTCGCTTATGACGTTAACGCCAGAGAAATTTTGTACGAAGTACCATTGAGCAAAGCCCCCACTTGTTTGGCGCTTTCAGAAGATTACTCAAAGGCTTTGGTAGGACATGGTGGTAGAATTAGTGTGGTAGATATGACCAGTCATTCCGTTACAAAAACAATCGAGGTCTCGGGTATTTTGGCCGACATAGAGTGGGCTGCATATAATTGGTGTGCCTACACAGAGAGCGGTGATTTTGATGTTCAGCATACATCTGTTTATTGGGTCAATCTTAGTAACGGATATGCCATGGAGGGAAGTCGTGTGTATGAGGACTGTCTGATTAAAAAGGTACCTGGTCAAAACTACATTATTGGGTCTGAAACAGAAGTGTCTTCAGGTGTTTATGTGTACGATATAATGGACAGAAGTGAAAAGGCAGACATTTTTGAATCATTCGATGATTTTTGGTTTGTGGGCAATTATATCATCAGTTCAAAAGGTCGCGTTTACCGCTTATCTGATGCCATTTCCAAAGATGGTTATGTTACAGACGGACTTTCTTCTATTGCAAGTCTTGCTTTTTCGGGAGATAGCTATTACTACACCATTCCCTGGATGGATTATTGTAGAAGTAGTCATTCGGTTTTTGCGCTCAAATATCAAAATTACCAATCTATTTCACCTGAAATTTATCAGTTTGAAGACAATGATTTTACCTTAACGCAAACCTACAGCTATGACAATCTTTATCAACCTGATGCCCAGGCAGCTCCTTATGAGGTGCAGGCGCATTATCTGTTTTCCAATAGTTTGGGGACAGAATTGTCGGTTTTGCGCAAAGGGAGTGACAATAATTTTTGGTCGATTGAGTTTGTCCCCATACAGGAATAAAGGGATCGTTTCGATTTTTATTGCGGCGATTTACTTGTAGCGTTGAGGAGTTGTTGTTTTGCCATTATTGGATGCAAATTATTCAAAAACAGTTATTTACAAAGCGGTAATGAACTATTCTCATTATAGGTTATAAAAAAGTCTCCCCAAGTGGGAGACTTTTTTTATTTTTGAGCAAATTAATAAGTGAGTTATGGAGAGGAAGTATTGGGTGCTTATTTGGATGTTGGGTCTTTTTTCTTATTCTGCCATTCTGGCGCAAGAGGCGTTTGCAACGGACGGGGGTATTAATCAGACGGATGGGGATGGTTTAAGGCAAGGGGTATGGGAGCGGACCTATCCTAATGGCCATACCATGTATAAAGCTACTTTTGTGGATGGAAAACCCGTGGGAGAAATGCTGCGCTTTCATCCCAATGGGCGCCAAATGGCGCGCATCGTATATGATGATGAGGGCCAGATAGGGCTTGGGGTGTTGTTTGATGAGAATGGGATTAAGATGGCTGAGGGGACATTTGAAGGCACCCATAAAACCGGTGAATGGCAGTTCTATAATCCCAAAGGCCGATTGATTGCAGAGGAGCACTATGTGAACAATCTGAAAGATGGCCAGTCGGTAACCTACTATTCCAATGGCCGTGTGGCTTCCATCTCCCATTGGGAGAAAGGTAAAATGCACGGTTTGGAGACGACCTACTATCCCGGAGGCGGGGAGCGTTTGACAGCCAATTATAAGGAGGGGAAATTGCACGGGGCTTATACCATCTATTTTGAAAATGGGCGAAAGGAAATTTACGGCATGTACAATGAAGGCAGAATGGATGGCTCCTGGTTTTTCTTTAATGCCTTGGGGCATGAAGATTATCGTCTGAATTATAAAAATGGTGTAGCCGAAGAGCAGGGGTTTTTAGATAAGCAACAGGAGGAGCGCTTTCGGGAGTTTGAACGGAACCGGGGGCGACTCAAAGATCCGGAAGATTATACCAATGACCCGGATAGCTACATGATGGGACAATAATTTATACAACTAAAACTTTAACCTATGTCACACCCCGCTATTTCTTTGCTGGAACTCAATCGCCAGTTAAAGGGTGTTGTACAAAGCTCTTTTTCGTCGGCGCTTTGGGTGCGGGCAGAAATTGCAGAGTTGCGTGAGAACAGAAACGGCCATTGTTATCTTGATCTGGTAGAGAAGGATGAACGCTCTGATCAGGTAGTGGCCCGTATGCGGGCCATGATTTGGAGCTATACTTATCGCATGCTCAAACCCTACTTTGAGACTTCCACGGGACGTCCCCTTACCAATGGTATCAAGGTTCTTGTGAAAGGTTCCCTTGAATTTCAGGAAGTCTATGGTCTTAGCTTCGCCATTAAGGACATTGACCCGACTTATACCTTGGGTGATTTGGAGCAACGACGTCAGGAGGTGCTCAAGCGATTGAAAACAGAAGGGGTGCTTGAGATGAACAAAGGTCTTTCTTTACCTTTGGTGCCTCAGAAAATCGCCATTATTTCATCTGCCGGAGCCGCCGGGTATGGCGATTTTATTCACCAGTTGGAAAACAACGCTTTTGGAATCACCTTCTACCATCGTTTATTCCCCGCTGTGATGCAGGGCGAAAAAGCTGCACAGTCTATTGCAGAGGCATTTGACAGGATATTTGCGTACGCCGGTTTTTTTGATTTAGTGGTTTTAATACGGGGAGGAGGGGCCAGTCTCGATTTGCTTTGTTTTGATGATTATTGGCTGGCCTATCATATCACCCAGTTCCCACTTCCTGTAATTACGGGAATCGGTCACGACCGGGATGTGTCAGTGGCCGATATGGTCGCTCATACCTCTGCCAAAACCCCAACGGCTGTGGCTGAGTTCCTGATATCTGGCGCTTCCCGGGTATTGGAACAGGTGAACAGTTATAGCAGGAATTTAAAGCAAATTACACGGGAAAAGCTCTTGCAGCACCAGAATCGTCTGGATCGGCAGTCGTACCAGCTGGTTCCAAGGGCTCAGCAGTTGATGGCCGAAAAACGACATCAGCTTTTGAATTTGGGTCGACGCGTGCCGGCCCTTACTCAAGGGTATTTACAGGGGCAAGCGCAATTGCTGAAACAGTTTGGTGGACAGATCAGGCAAATGCCTTCGAGGGCTTTGACCGGTGAGCATCAAAAACTGGGGAGGTATATTGGCCAGTTAAAGGGCCAGAGTATTTCTCTTTTAAAACATTCTAAATTGCATTTGGAGATGCTGGATAAGAATAACCGTTTGAATGACCCTTCAGAGGTATTGAAGCGGGGATTTACAGTTACGCTGCGCAATGGTGAGGTGATAAAAGATGTTCAACTTTTAAATCAGGGAGATCTTATTGAAACCCGGTTTAGGATGGAAAAGTGAGCAGTGAAGTCCAGATACAGGTCAAATAAATTTCTAAATTGGCTTTTAATTTTAAGGATAAATTTTAATTTTACACTGTAACTAAAGCTGTTAATGTATGCCTGCTTTTCTGCTGTTTCCTCTTAGTTTCGCCCTTGAAAATTCCATGTTGGCTTTTGGCGTCGGTAGTCTGGTGTTTAGTAATGGTTATTTTCTGGTGGGAATGGCCATGAGTTTTTTGGCTTTAGGGATACTTGTTGCGCTGTTATTTTTGCGTCAAAAGCGTCTTAAGAAAGAGTTAGCGCTATGTGGAGAAAAACTTTTTGAAGCAGAACAAGCCAATCAATCCAAGGATAAGCTATTCTCTATTGTGGCCCACGATCTTAGAAGTCCTTTTAGCTCGTTAATGGGCTTGTCTGAAATGCTGGTGCTGCAGTCAGAAAGTTTGAACCACGATCAAGTGCAGTATTACAGCAAATTGGTCCATAATTCCACCAGCAAACTATACACTTTGGTGGAGGACTTGTTGCAATGGTCGCGCACACAGACAGGAAATACGGCCTGCCATCCTGAAAAACTGGATTTAAATATCTTAACAACCAATATTGTTAACTTGTTGCGCATCAGTGCGCAGGAAAAGGATATTGTGATTGCCTTAAAGATGGAAGGGCAATTGGAGGCTCTGGCCGATGCCAATATTTATTCCACGGTTATTAGAAATTTAATCAGCAATGCGATTAAGTTTTCAAGGGTGGGGAGCACCATCCAGGTCAATGGTCTGAAAAGAGCCGATGGTGTTATCGAAATGACGGTGGCCGATAGGGGGATTGGAATGGACAGTACGCAATTGGAAAATGTTTTTAAAATAGATGGCAATCAGTCCACCTCCGGAACCCACAATGAGCCAGGTACCGGATTGGGTTTGATTCTATGCAAAGAGTTTGTGGAAATAAACAATGGTGAAATTGAAGTGGACAGCCAGTCAGGCGTGGGAACCACTGTTAAGTTTACCATTCCTTCAATGGATGATAGAAAAAATTAGATAGTGTTATGACAGATAAAAAGATAAGTTACGGTGATGCCATCATCGAGATCGAAGAAATTTTGGGGCTGATGGAAAATGAGGAGTTGGATGTGGACGAACTTTCCGCCAAGGTGAAAAGGGTTTCAGAACTCATTCGTCTGTGTCGAAAAAAGCTGCTTCAAACCGAAGAGGAGGTTGAAAAGGTTCTTAAAGAAATTGAAGATTAAAGTTCATTCGGGCCGAAGGATAAAGGCAGTAAGTCGTTGGCATTATCCACTTTGATAATGCCATCTTTGCCCACCAATAATAGTGGAAAATTCTTTTTACAGCGATGAGATGTTTCATTGATAACTTGTCGGCAAGCCCCGCATGGAGCCACAATGCGTGAAACCATTTCAGTCCCTTTAACCGAAACAATAACCATCGTTTTTACAGCTACTTCGGGAAACTGGGATCCCGCCCAGAACAAAGCCACACGTTCCGCACACAAACCTGACGGATAGGCGGCATTCTCCTGATTGCTGCCGGTGATGATTTCTCCATTTTCCAGCAAAACGGCAGCTCCTACTTTGAACTGAGAATAGGGCGCATAGGCCTTATGGGCAGCTGATAAGGCTGATTCTACCAGTTGCTGTTCCTCTTCCTTTAAGTCTTTAATGGCATCGTAATTGGTCAGTTCAATGCCAATATGGGTTTTACGCATGGTGTCCCGTTTTAATATTTAACGCGTTTGCGCAGATTCAGTCGGTCCCCGTTTTGAGGCTCTGTTCCTTCTTCCATGCGGTTAAGATAATAGAGGCGATTGAGGCGAATGCCGTATATCTGGCTTATTTCATGCATGCTTTCACCGCTACGTACGGTATGGTGTGGATGGTCGGGGTGGGCGTTGCGCCTTTTCGACTCTACATACAACAGGCGGTATTTGTCGAGTCGCGTATTCGGAGGTAAATCATTGTAGTGAGGCAATTCCCACGCTTTTAGATTGAACATTCGGGCCAGACTTTCAAAAGTGTCCCCCTCTTGTAATTCAACGTATTTGACCCCATTGTTGTACTTGACCGGCCGTGTTTCGTATGGGTTAATGACCAGTCCTCCGGCATCTTTTCTTCGCTCCAGTTCCCGGTTAGATTTACGGGCCCGGGGACTGATGTTCTGATCGTATTGATACAGTTCTTCCTCTTCAATAATTCTGATGAGGAGCTGGGCATATTGCGGATTCGTGGCATATCCGGCCTTGCGCAAACCGTGTGCCCATCCTTTGTAATCGGTGGTGGCCAATTCAAACAGGGCGGCATATCTGGAACGGGTGGTGAGAAATTCTGAATGGTCCTGGAAGGATTCAAGGGCACTGTTGTACTTCCTGAAGCATTCATTTCTGGCGTCATCGTGGTGATACACCCGCTTGCCGGTCCAGTCGCTGTGGCATTTTATTCCAAAATGGTTGTTGTCTCTTTTGGCCAGCGTGCTGTTTCCTGAGGCAGACTCAAGAATGCCCTGAGCCAGGGTTATAGAAGCCGGAATGCCTGTCACATTCATACTTGAAATGGCCCAATCCTTATAGGTGTCAATGTACTGTTGGCGGGTAATTCTATTTTGTGCGTGAATGCTGTCCGCCAAAAAGGCGAGGTGTATAAGCAATAACAGTGATGTAGCAATTTTTATCTTAGTCATTCGAATTAGCTTGTATGGTTCAAACGCAATTATTCTTATTTCAGTGCCTGTGAAAAGCATCTGGAGACAAATATAAATATTTGGGGGATATAATCCAGTCAGTTTCTTCACAGAAGGGGCCGCTTTTAAGAAAATACCCTTGGCTTTGTCTGTCAGACTTAAAGAATATTTCGTTTTGTCGGGCAAGAACCAAAATTATTTAAAATAGGCTTCCGGCTGCCACTTGTAGCCACGGAGGAAGTCTTCTGTCTTCATTCGTTTTTTTCCTGCCAGTTGAAGTTCATGTATCAGAAGGGGCCGATCCTTGGTGCCTACCTTAAGGACCGATTTATGGTCGCAATATACAGCCCCTGGTTGCAGGGTTTCTATTTCATCCAGCAGGCTTGTGCTGAATATCTTGAGGGCAATCGCTTCTTTGCCGGGCTCAATCAGCTCGGTCCATGCACCGGGGAAGGGACTTAATCCCCTTATCTTGTTGTGTATGGATGCGGCGGATTGGTTCCAATCCAACCGGCCATCTTCTTTGAAGATTTTAGGGGCCGGTTTTAAAAGGGTGCTTTCGTTGGTGTTTTGAGGTATTTCCTGAACCGTATTGGCTGCAATGGCCTCTACTGTTTTTACAACCAGAACGGCACCCGCTTCCATGAGTCGGTCGTGAACATCGCCGGCATTGTCATTGGGCGCAATGGCGACTTTTTCCTGCATGATGATGTTTCCGGTATCAATGTCATGGTTCAGAAAAAAGGTGGTGACGCCGGTTTCTTTTTCACCGTTGATGACGGCCCAGTTGATGGGGGCAGCCCCCCTGTATTGGGGCAATAGCGATGCATGGAGGTTGAAGGTGCCCTTTGGGGGCAGATTCCATACGACTTCAGGCAGCATTCTGAAGGCCACCACAATTTGCAGGTCGGGCCGGTAACTTTTGAGCTCCTCTAAAAAGTCCGGGTTTTTCAGCTTTTCTGGTTGCATAACGGGGATGCTCAACTCCAACGCCATTTCTTTGACTGCTGAAGGTTTTAGTTTTTGTCCCCTTCCTGCTGGCTTGTCGGGCGCGGTAATGACGGCAACAATGTGGGCGCCCCGCTCGTGAAGTACTTTAAGATGATGGGCCGCAAATTCCGGCGTGCCCATAAATAGGATGCGAAGATGGTTCATGCTCGATTTCTTTTTAGCGAAATTACGGGTTTTACAGCAATTTGCCTATAGATGAGGGGGGAAAAGAGGGGGGGTAGGTCAAGAGGTTGAGAGGCAATTAGGTCAAGAGGTCTAGAGGGTGGGAAGGGTAGATGGGGTAAATGGGGGTAGATAGGGGTCGATAGGGTTGATTGGGTAAATAGGGTTGATTGGGTAAATGGGGTTGATGGGGTAGATGGGGTTGGATGGGGTGGTTGCCGTGGGGCCTCTGTGAGCCTCCATGTAACAAATAATTATAAGTTACGCAGAGAGCCACAGAGGATGCACAGAGAGCCGGGGAGGCATTCAGGCTGCCCTTTAAGTCCAGGCTCTTTGTTTTAATCTGCCTGGTTGAGCCGACTAGTAGTTCTTAACTTCAATTTCAAAGTGCTCCTTGTCGTGATCACAGGCCGGACAAACTTTTGGTGCCTTGGTGCTTTCATGAACGAAACCGCAGTTGCGACATCTCCAACGCACCTTTTCTTCACGCTCATATACTTTGCCTTCCAATACATTGGCCATTAGTGCCAGGTAGCGGGCTTCGTGTTCTTTTTCAACTTTTGCAATGTTTTTGAACACATTGGCAACTTTTTGAAATCCTTCGGCTGCGGCCACTTCTGCAAATTGGGGATACAAGTCGGCCCACTCTTCGTTTTCACCCTCTGCGGCCGCTTTCAGGTTTTCAGCCGTGGTTCCTACTTTCCCGGCAGGGAATGTCGCGGTCACTTCCACCATGCCGCCTTCTAAAAATCCAAAAAATCGTTTGGCATGTTCGAGTTCCTGATCAGCGGTTTCTAAAAAGATGGCTTCAATTTGGCGATAGCTTCTTTGCGTGCCTGTTTGGCAAACATGGTATAGCGACTGCGTGCCTGAGATTCACCGGCAAAGGCCTTTAATAGGTTTTTTTCCGTTTCGCTTCCTTTCAATGATTTTTCCATTCTGAATTGTTTGATTGTTTTTTATCAAAGCCCGAAAATAGTATAAGGAATGTTGAGAATGAAAATAAATTAGGGGAGGGGAGGTTGGGAGGCAAGCGAAGCGCAGTCCCGCGAAGCGGGATGTTAGGTAGGAAGGGTGGGAAGGGTAGATGGGGTGGATTGGGTGGATTGGGTGGGGAGGGGCGATGGTTGCAGCTAAATGGGATCACGCCCAAAAGTTGGGTCTAAATTCAAAATATCTCATATTTGCATTTCAATAATTAAATGCAGATGAAAGAAGATATCAACCAATCGTTGTTAGAACTCATACTTCCAGAAGGGATCCTAGAGTACTTTAGTATTGTTAGTCTGGAAAAAGGCGAAAGCGGAAAATATGTCTATGATAAAACACTGACCATTTATCTGGAAGAAAAAAACAAAATTCCTGAAGAATATAAAACGCATAAATACAAGGCAAGTGGTTTTATGCAGCCTCGCCTGATCAATGATTATCCCATTCGCAATATGTTAGTAACCTTAAATGTTAAAAGGCGTCGATGGGATGTGGAGATTGACAATCAAACAAAGAAGGTTACAAGAGATTGGAATTTAGTAGCACAGGGTACTCGCATGAGCGCAGAGTATGCTGCTTTTTTAAAAGAAATTAGTCGATACTAATGCAATAAGCTGTCAGAGTCTAGAAACCTATTTGGGCGTTAATGGGCGCAACTTTCAACGTCAATATAAAGAGAAACTGAGTGATTTCTACAGTTGGAAGCAGCTGGCACATGCAGAGCA
The DNA here is from genome assembly GCF_000974365.1 of Geofilum rubicundum JCM 15548. Classification (GTDB taxonomy): domain Bacteria; phylum Bacteroidota; class Bacteroidia; order Bacteroidales; family Marinilabiliaceae; genus Geofilum; species Geofilum rubicundum. The sequence continues at coordinate 16,200 of NZ_BAZW01000022.1, read as the reverse complement.
GTACATTATTTACCCCAAAAATCTCGGTCCTTACCTGACAATTGATGAGACGGCTTTGTCCAATGGTGAGCTCTATACCATTATTACCAACAAGGCCAGGAAAGGAAAGAAAGGAGCTATTGTTGGGATGTTCAAAGGGACTCAATCAAGTGATATAATCAAAATAATACTTGAGCATTACCCGGCTCATAAGCGCAAAATTGTTCGAGAGGTTACACTGGATATGGCTGGAAATATGAACCTTATTGTCAAAAAATGCTTTCCCGGTGCCATGCGCGTTACAGACCGGTTTCACGTGCAGAAACTGGCCTACGAGGCCGTTCAAGACATCCGCATTAAGCACAGATGGGAAACATTAGATGCTGAAAATAAAGCCTACAAAGAAGCCAAAACAAAAGGAATTGAATACCACCCTGAAGTTCTATCCAATGATGATACCCGAAAACAACTGCTGGCAAGAAGCAGATATCTTCTATTTAAACCTGAAGAACGCTGGACACTCGCTCAATGGAATAGAGCCCAAATACTATTTGAATTATATCCTGACATTGGAAAAGCCTATAAACTTGCCAATAACCTTTGTGAAATCTATAACTGGAAAATTCAGCCAGATATTGCGAGAACAAAACTGGCACATTGGTTTAATGACATTGAGAAAGCAGGATTTAACGCTTTTATGACCATTAGAAGAACCTTTGAAACGCATCATCAAACAATCACAAACTACTTCTACAGCAGAAGTACGAATGCCGCTGCTGAATCATTCAATGCAAAAATAAAAGACTTTAGAAGACAGTTCCGAGGCGTTGTTGATGTCAAATTCTTCCTCTTTAGATTGTGTAAGATTTATGCCTAGACCCAACTTTTGGATATGATCCGCTAAATGATGGTCTGGTTGATGCACGTTTGATGCAAAAAAAACAAAGGGTTGCGAGTCTGATAGACTGCAACCCTTTGTAGATTTGGTACCGAGAGGCGGGCTTGAACCGCCGACCTCATGATTATGAATCATGCGCTCTAACCAGCTGAGCTACCTCGGCATCTGTAACTTTGTTTTTGCGGTTGCAAATGTAGCGTATTCTTTGATTCCATCCAACCTTCGGGATTAAAAAAATATTTAAAAAACGATGCTTGAGATGCAAACCACTTGCTATCAATTATAAAAAAATAAACCCCGGACCATATGCCCGGGGTTTTGGTGGAAAAATCGTCGGTTTATTTAGTAGGTGGTTACTTCATCTACCGTAAAACTGACATTTTTGAATTCGATATTTTTTGAACCTGTGATTTTGGTGGGTATTTCAACGTTGTGGAAATCACAATTGATGAATTGGATATCCGATACAACAATGGCTTCCTCGCGTCCCTCAATCAATACCCCGTAGCGGCTTTTTTGACTGTTGACATTTTCCAGAACGATGTTTCTGATGTCCGGCATATACGGACCATCCCCGTCGCGGCGCTCATACATCAGTTCAATGCGAAAAACGGCTTCCCGGCACTGGCCTACCTCAACGTTGCGCACATAGACATCGCGCACATACCCGCCCCGGACGGTGTTGGTTTTGATGCGGATGACCCGGTCGAGTTCGGGACTGTCCATGGTGCAATTTTCTACAAAAACGTTGCTCACGCCAGCCGAAATTTCGCTTCCCATCACTACGCCACCGTGACCATCTTTCATGTGACAGTTGCGCACGATGATGTTTTCGCTGGGGATGGGCGTGTTGCGACCGTCGTTGTTGCGTCCTGATTTGATGGCTATACAGTCGTCCCCGGTATCGAACAAACAATCTTCAATCAATACATTCCTGCTTGATTCGGGGTCGCAGCCGTCGTTGTTGGGGCCGTGGCTGGAGATGGTCACGCCTCTTACGGTCACATTTTCGCAGAAAATGGGATGAATGACCCAAAAGGGAGCTCTTACTATGGTGACGCCTTCAATCAATACGTTGGTGCAATTGATGGGACTGATGAACTGGGGGCGCAATAAATCTTCCTCCGTCATCAGACGCTCTTCTACCGGCACATTGTCTTCCGCCATTTTCATGAGTTTGGGGCGACCGGTCTGGTATTGGCTGCTCATGCCTTCTTTCCAGCCATACTCCTTTTTTTCTTTCATCCACCACCAACTTTCGTTGTCGGCTCTGCCATCCAGTTTGCCTTTTCCGGTGACTGCAATGTTGGTTTCATCACTGGCATAGATAAGCGGGCGATAATTGATAACGTCAAGCCCTTCCCAGCGCGTTCTTACAAAAGGTGTATAATCAGATGGGTTATTTGAAAACATGAGTGTAGCGCCTTCTTGCAGGTGAAGGTTGACATTGCTTTTGAGCGTAATGGGACCCGTGTAAAATTCCCCGGGAGGAATAATGACCCTACCGCCACCGGCTTTGCTACATTTCTCAATCAAACGGTTGATTACTTTGGTGTTGTCATGCTTCGCACCTGGCTTTCCGCCGTTTTTAGTAATCACATAATCTCTGTCGGGAAAAACAGGATCTTTAATTTGTTCCAGTATCTCTTTGGCTTTTTCCCAGGGGTCATTATCTGCCAAAGCAATTTTGGGGAGAGCAAACAGCACAAATACCAACAATATCAAACTCTTTCTCATAATGGTTCATGTTAATGAATTAATTCGTCAACAGGAAATGGTTCAAATTATTCTGTTTCCCATTGTTTTCTTTTAAACAAATATAGGTTTCAGAATAGGATTATGAAAGCTGTCTGGTTTTGGCTTATTTTGGGGGATTGCTTGTTAAGGGTTTGTTCTAGAGTCGTTTGGCGGTGATTGTCTGCATGCGTCAGAGTAATTTGTGAATGCAAAATCGTCAATTTGTCTCACAAAAAAGATGACTGGACGAGGTAAAGAAAAAAGTAATTGATTGTTGGCCTGCTTAAAGTCGGTACATTTTATTTGTTAAGGTTGGATGTTTTTTCCCTATTGCTCCTCTATAATGGCTATCTTTGGGGCTATTGCTATTAATCAATATATCCATACAGGCATCCCATGGAATTCCCGATACTTAAAGATATTCTTATCATATTTGCCTTGTCGACTCTGGTGAATTATGCTTTTAACCGGATAAAAGTGCCTACCATTGTGGGCTATTTACTGACCGGAGTTTTGGCTGGGCCGCATCTTACCGGAATTGTTTCCTCCTCGGAAAGTATCCATACTCTGGCTGAAATTGGCGTTGTTTTGCTCTTGTTTACAATAGGCCTGGAGTTCTCATTGAAGCACCTGATAAAAATTCGCCGCGTTGTTTTTGTGGGCGGATTTATGCAGGTGTTTGTTACTGCCGCTCTCATTTTACTGGTCGCCAGAAGCTATGAGATGGATCTTTTGGGAGCAGTGTTTATTGGTTTTATTACGGCTCTGAGCAGTACCGCCGTGGTTTTGAAAGTCTTGCAGGATCGATCTGAACTAACTTCCAATTATGGCAGGACGGTTTTGGGGATACTGATTTTTCAGGACATTCTGCTGGTTCCATTGTTGCTGTTTACACCCCTTTTAGGCGGGGAGACGGAGGGGGTAGGCAGCATGATTTTTTATCTGGGCATTAAGTCCGTTCTCATTATTGTTATGGTTTATGTCGGACATAAATGGGTGATGCCCTGGGTTTTACATATTATTGCGATGACGAAGAATCAGGAGCTTTATTTTATGAGCGTCCTGCTTATTTGTCTGGGCATCGCCTTTCTTACCAACGAGCTGGGCATGTCACTGGCTTTTGGCGCCTTTTTGGCGGGCTTAATGATTTCTGAATCCGAGCATAGTCACCATATTTACGGACATATCATTCCCTTTAAAGACATTTTTACCAGCTTCTTTTTTGTTTCCATTGGAATGATGCTGGATTTGGAATTTGTGGTGGACAATCTTTCGCTTGTTTTTATAACCGTGTTGGTTGTGATTGGCATCAAGGCCTTTGTGGCGGGCATGACCGGATTTGTGCTCGGGCATACTTTCAGAGGTTTCATACTGGTCGGACTGGCTCTGGCGCAAGTCGGTGAATTCTCCTTTATATTGGTGCAATTGGGCCTGGGATACGGCATCGTGTCAGATTTCTATTACCAATTGTTTTTAGCTACTGCCGTTACTACCATGTCGCTCACTCCCTTTCAGATTATGCTGTCGCGACCGCTGTCTTCCTGGTTGGTTTCTTTTCCATTGCCCAAAGTGCTGATTGAAGGGATGTTTCCCCTTAAGCAAATTGACATTCCGGTTCTGGAGAATCATCTGGTGTTAATTGGAAAGGACTCCCGTTCCCGTAATATTGCGGCCATGGCGGGATATATTCATTTGCCTTATATTGCTATAGCTTTTGATCCGGCAGAAGTAAAAAAGAGACAGGAGGAAGGAGAGACCATCATTTATGGGGATGCCGCCAATGAGCCCATTCTGCGAAGGGCGCATGTGGAAACCGCCGAGGTGATCGTGGTATCGATAGGTGATATGATTACTGCCCTGTCGATTATTGAACGCGTCAGACATTTAAACAAGCATGCTTCCATCTTTGTCCGCACCAGATATGTCGAAGACGTTGAAGAGTTACACAGAGTAGGAGCTACCCAGGTTATTCCGGAGGAGTTTGAAACGGCCATTGAAGTCTTCGAGCGGGTGCTGAACAAATATTTGATTCCGCAGAGTGATATTAGTCAGATTATTGGCCGCATCAGAAAGGATAATTATGGGGTGGTGCGACAATCCGTCAAATCTTCGCGCTTTTCAATAATGAAGGACCTTCCCAACATAGAAATATCTGCCTTAAAAGTCCATGAACACTCTCCGGTAGTCGGTAAAAATCTGGCAGAGCTGGATTTTAGAAAAAACGCCGGAGTAACCGTTGTTGCCATCAAGCGATCAGATTTGATTGTCGAAAATCCGATGGCTGAAACGAGGTTTAAAAAGGGCGATATCGTCTATGTTTTGGGAAAACAGGACCAAATCGCCCACACGGTAAAAATGTTTATGGCCAAGTAGAAAAATCGTTTTATTTTCCTGCTGCCCCCTGGTATTGGGCATCGCCAAATCCTAATACGGGTATGAAAATATAGGGTAGAAAAATGATACCCACGGTGTACCATACACCTTTTCCAAAACTTTTTGAAAGCAAATTGACTGCCCAAACGCCGAAGACGAGGTTGATTGGTGCAATGAGGATCAGGAAAATCCACCACCAGGGCTTACCAATGATTTGAAGCAGAATGATTAAGTTGTATATGGGGATGATGGCCGTCCATCCCGGTTTTCCGGCTTTTTCGAAAATATTCCAGACAGATATCAGCAAAAAAAGCGATAGCGCAACGCTAACAAGACTAATTAGTAAATAGTTATCCATGACAGATGATTGTTTGGTTTAAGCAACTAACTTACTATTTTTTTTTAAGGTTTGCAATGGAAGGCTTCGGTGGAACGGTAAGAGGTCGGGCAGCCCGTTGGGGAGCCGGATCTGTATCTGATCTGTTGTTTTTTGCCCCGAAAATTGCTTTGTTGCCGGCTGTTGTTTATCTTTCCCTGTAAGGCCATTTTTTTGTCGTTTTACGTTTAAAATTAATGATTATGCCACAGGTAGTTCATAAAGAAGATCTTCATCGTTTTGAATTGGAAGTAGAAGGTGCTGTAGCCTTTATCGAATATAAAGTGAAAAAGCCCGATGTTTTTGCCTTTGTCCACACGCTGGTTCCTGATGCTCACAAAGGTAAAGGGGTGGCTTCTCAACTGACCAAAGGCGCTTTTGAGTGGTGCAGGGACCACGGCGTTCAGATAATTCCGGTTTGTCCTTTTATTGTGACTTTCGTTAAAAGACATCCTGAATGGAATGACCTCATACACGAAGGGTGATCTTTCATTTCCTTTTGAATAGTTCGTTTTTAGTTGTTTTTTGCTTTAGTGAGGTTTTGAATGGATTGAGTAATATATAGGTCTTTCATAACCTTGTTATTGGGCACACTGGCACATTGTTTTGTTGTGTGAAGGTTTCGTTTTGCTGTGCATGGTGTCCCTTTTCTTAAATATTCTTACTTTCGAATTGTTTTCATTAAATCATTCGGAAATGAAGTTTCGAAATCTATCAACAGAAGAAATTGCTCAGCTTGAAAGGAATGGTTGTGTTTGTCGCGACTGGTCGCTTATCACGGTAAAAAGCGACTTTTCTGCCTCTAACATTCGAAATGTCCAGTTTTCTGGCCGTGTTTCAATTGGTCTGCTTGAGAAGTCTTTTACTTCGCCGGGTGGTGTTCCAAAAATGGCAGGATTGTATCATGCGACCATTCATAATTGTCAAATCGGTGATAATGTTTATATCAGTCAGATAAAAAATCATCTCGCTAACTACGATATTGGTGATGATGTGATTATCGAAAATGTGGATTCCCTGTCGGTAACCGAGCCCTCCGCTTTCGGAAATGGCGTCAGGGTGGCCGTTTTGAATGAAACAGGGGGGCGGGAAATAGCCATGTACAATGAATTGTCTGCGCAATCGGCCTACCTCATGGCCTTTTATCGCCATCGTCCCGAACTTATTAGTCGCTTAATGCATATGGTGGATGCCTATGTGGAAAAGACACGATCGGATCGCGGTAAGATTGGAACAGGAGCGCATTTGCTCAATTGCCGCACTATTTTAAACGTGAATATCGGACCTTATGCCGAAATTGAAGGCATTTACCGCCTGACCAACGGATCGGTGAATAGTTGTGAGGAAGATCCGGCTTATATTGGTCCCGGAGTGATCGCCGAGGAATTCATTACATCCTGTGGCAGCATCGTTACGGAGTCTACCATGATTTCCAAGTGCTTTGTGGGACAGGGCACGGTATTGGGAAAACAATACAGTGCGGAGAATTCGGTTTTCTTTGCCAATTGCCAGGGGTTTCATGGAGAGGCCTGCTCCATATTTGCCGGACCTTATACGGTTTCTCATCATAAATCCACCTTACTTATTGCAGGGTATTATTCCTTTTTGAATGCTGGCAGCGGTTCCAACCAGAGTAATCACATGTATAAACTGGGACCTATTCATCAGGGAATTGTGGAGCGTGGCGGAAAGACCACCAGCGATTCCTATTTGTTATGGCCGGCTAAAATTGGTGCTTTTTCTCTGGTGATGGGGCGGCACTATCGCAATCCCGACACGTCTGATTTGCCCTTCTCCTATTTGATTGAAAACCGGGATGAAAGTCACCTGGCGCCTGCCGTCAATCTAAGAAGTATAGGTACCATTCGCGATGCCCGTAAATGGCCCAAACGCGACCGGCGCAAAAGTTCCGAGTTGCTCGACTCGATCGTCTTCAACCTGCTCAGTCCCTATTCCATTCAAAAAATGATACAGGGTATTAAGGTGTTGAAAGATTTGAAGGAGACTTCGGGGCCGACCTCTGAATATTACATGTACAACAGCGTGAAGATTTCTGACACAGCGCTTGAACGGGGCATTCAATTGTATCGTTTGGGACTGGTAAAATTTCTGGGTAACGGCCTGGTTAAAAAGCTGGAGCTGAAACGGTATAAAACAGATGTTGAGATGCGTAAGGCCTTGACATCCGATGGATTGGAGGGTTCCGGTGAATGGGTGGATATGGCTGGTTTGTTGGTGCCTAAAGAAATTGTTTTAAAGTTTGTCAATGACCTTGAGCAAGGAAAAATTGAGTCCATTGTTGACCTTAATGGCTATTACCGCGAATGGAAAGAGAACTATTTTTTCTGGGCCTGGAACTGGATTGTTCCCAGGCTGAAGGAGGAAATTGGGTTGGATGTGGCTGTGGCTGGCCGGGATGAAATAGATGGATTTGTGGAAGAATGGAAAAATGCCGTCGTCCTGTTGGATGAGATGATGTATAAGGATGCCCGTAAAGAATTTACACTAAAGTCGCAAACCGGATTCGGCATTGATGGTTCTGCAGACACACGGGCTACCGATTTTGAGAATGTTCGGGGCGAGTTTACGTCTCATCCTGCTGTGAAGGATATTCTTGAGCACATTGATAAGAAAAGCAAATTGGCCGATAAAGTCCGAAAGAAGCTGGCTGCGCTCATTGTGGAGTAGTCAAATATTATGAATAGAGGTCAGCAAGACAGCGGTAAATGGGTGCCTTGCCAGGACCAAATAATAACAGAAACTAAAAGAATATAATTATGTGCGGAATAGTTGCTTATGTTGGCGGGCGAACCGCTTATCCGATACTTATTAAGGGGCTGCAGAGACTCGAATACAGAGGGTATGATTCAGCAGGAATTGCTTTGCTGAACGGAGAGACGCATGTGTATAAATGCAAAGGAAAAGTTAAGGATTTGGAGATGTTGTCCAAGGATCAGGACATCTCCGGGACGATTGGAATGGGACATACCCGATGGGCGACACACGGCGAGCCCAACGATGTCAATGCCCATCCCCACCAATCCATGAATGGGAAGTTTTTTGTGGTTCACAATGGCATAATTGAAAACTATTCCCACCTGCGCAAGGAATTGAAGAGCAGAGGGTATCAATTTAAAAGTGAGACGGATACCGAAGTGTTGGCGAATTTAATAGAGAACATCTATCTGGAGCAAAAAGTCACTGCTGAGCTGGCGGTTCGACTGGCCTTGACACGGGTTGTGGGAGCTTACGGATTGGTAATTACCTGCGAAGATGAACCGGGACAATTGATTGCAGCCCGCAAGGGTAGTCCGCTGGTTGTTGGCGTGGGCGATAATGAGTATTTTTTGGCTTCCGATGCAACGCCCATTGTTGAGTACACCGATCAGGTCATCTACCTGAACGATGAAGAGGTGGCGGTTATTCGTCAGGATAGTCTGGAGTTAAAAAATTTGGGTAATGATAGCAAAACACCCGATATTAAAAAAATCAGTCTTTCCATCGATCATATTGATAAGGGCGACTATGAACATTTCATGCTCAAGGAAATTCATGAGCAACCGGTGACCATTCAGGATACTTTTCGTGGCCGGATTTCCATGGATGAAAGTAAGATTTTTTTGGGTGGCATTCTGGATGTGATGCCCCAACTAATCAAAGCACGCCGAATTATCATTGTGGCTTGTGGAACCTCCTGGCATGCAGGTTTGGTGGGTGAATACCTGTTTGAACAGTATGCCCGTATTCCGGTGGAGGTGGAGTATGCCTCTGAATTCCGGTACAGGGATCCCATTCTGGAGAAAGATGATTTGGTGATTGCCATCTCTCAAAGCGGTGAAACGGCCGATACCCTGGCCGCGATACGCAAAGTGCGGGAGACCGATGCCACCATTCTGGGTATCTGTAATGTCGCAGGATCATCCATTTCGCGCGAAACGGATGCCGGGGTTTATACCCATGCAGGCATAGAAATAGGTGTGGCTTCCACCAAGGCGTTTACCTCACAAATTACGGTGTTAACGATGATGGCTTTGCTGCTCGGCAGCAAGCGTCAGGCCTTGTCTGCTTCAGAATACAAGCATCTCATTAAAGAACTTATTCAGGTGCCCAAAAAGATAGAGGAGATATTGAAGGAGGAGCATAAGATTGCTGAAATTGCCGCTGTTTATAAGGATGTGAGCAATGCGCTGTACATGGGACGCGGATTACTTTTTCCAGTGGCACTCGAAGGTGCCCTGAAACTGAAAGAGATTTCTTACATCCACGCCGAAGGTTATCCGGCAGCAGAGATGAAACACGGACCTATTGCACTGATTGATGAGAATATGCCGGTGTTGGCATTGGCTGCCAATGACGAGTCCTACGAAAAAATGGTGAGCAACATTCAGGAGGTGAAGGCCCGCAAGGGAAAAGTGATTGCGGTGGTCACCAAAGGCGATAAAATCATTCGCAAGATGGCCGACCATATCATTGAAATACCGGATTGCCACGAGGCTGTTTCTCCGCTATTGGCGGTAATTCCGCTTCAGATTCTGTCTTATCACATCGCTTTGATGCGTGGATGCAATGTGGATCAGCCCCGTAACCTGGCTAAATCGGTAACGGTGGAGTAGGGGCAGGGAACTTTTCAAAAGATGGGTATAAAAAATGCGGCTCCGGGCCGCATTTTTTATTGGTGGTTAGTTCACGATCGTTTTATTAACGGTCGCCGTATTGATCATTGTAATACGATTCGTATTCGCCCGACATCACCCGCTTCATCCAATCGAGGTTGTCCAGGTACCATTTGACGGTTTTGACCAGACCTTCTTCAAATTGCAGGGATGGCTTCCAGCCCAGTTCTTTCATCAGTTTGGATGAATCAATGGCATAGCGCTGATCGTGTCCGGATCTGTCCTTTACAAAGGTAATCAGTTGCTCGGCATCGCCTTTGGGGCGATTCAGCTGCTCGTCCATGACCTGGCACAATAGCTTAATCAGGTCAATGTTTTTCCACTCATTGATGCCGCCAATATTATAGGTTTCGCCATTTCTTCCCCCATGATATATCACATCAATGGCCGCTGCATGATCTTCGACATACAACCAGTCGCGGATATTGTCTCCCTTTCCATAAACGGGAATGGGTTTTTTGTTCAGAATGTTATTGATGGCCAGGGGCAATAGTTTCTCAGGAAACTGGTTGGGCCCATAGTTGTTGGAGCAGTTGCTGATCACGATGGGCAACCCAAAAGTGTGGTAATAAGCCCTGACCAGGTGGTCAGAGCTGGCTTTTGAGGCAGAGTAGGGACTGCGGGGATCGTAGGCCGTTGTTTCTGTAAACAGCCCGGTTTCTCCCAATGAACCATAGACTTCGTCTGTAGAAATGTGGTAAAAGCGCTTGCTCTCCATTTTGTCCTTCCACTGTTCTCTGGCCGCATTCAATAAGGTTACCGTCCCCACAATGTTGCTGTTGATGAACTCCATCGGGTTACTGATGCTTCTGTCCACATGCGATTCGGCCGCCAAATGGATGATGCCGTCGAACTGATTGGTGCCGAAAAGACGGCCAACAACCTTGGGGTCCGTGATATCACCCTTGACAAATTCATAGTTGTTTTTGTGCTCAATGTCCTTGAGGTTTTCAAGATTCCCGGCATAGGTTAAAGCATCCAGATTAATGATTTTGTAATCTGGATACTTGTTGACCATTAGGCGAACGACATGAGACCCAATAAAACCTGCTCCCCCTGTTATTAATATTTTTTTCATTCTTTGTTGCGCATTTAAAATGATTGGTAATAAAAGCCTATTCCTTCTTAATGGGTTTCAAATTACTTAATAATCCCCATCCAACCAATAATGATTTGACGAAAGGGTTCAGATCTGGTTTAAATGCCTCTGACATTTTTTTCCCACGCCCAGGCCGATTGCAGGGTTTCTTCAACCGTTTTTTTAGCTTCCCAGCCCAGCTCTTTATTTGAGAAAGTGGTGTCCGCCCATATCTTTTCAATATCCCCGGCACGTCGAGGTGCAATGGTGTAGGGAAGGTTTACGCCGGTGACTTCCATGAAGGTTTTGACCAGTTGCATCACCGATACGCCCTGGCCGGTGCCCACGTTGAAAAATTCGTAGTTGGCCTTTTGATTTTTTTTGATGAGGCGGTTAATGGCCACCACGTGCGCTTCTGACAAGTCTACCACGTTAATATAATCCCGAATGGCCGTACCGTCAGGGGTGTCATAGTCATCACCAAAAATGCTCAGTTCTTTTCGCAGACCGGCCGCCGTTTGTGTAATAAAGGGAACCAGGTTGTTAGGCACGCCCAGGGGCAGCTCACCTATCAGGGCTGTCGGATGCGCACCAATAGGATTAAAATAGCGTAAGGCGATGCAGTTGATTTCAGGGTTAACCTGACAGAAGTCGCGCATCACGTCCTCACTAATGGCCTTGGTGTTTCCATAAGGTGACTCGGCCGGCTTTCGGGGCGTTTGCTCGGTCACCGGAAGGTGGTCGGGCTGACCATAAACCGTGCAGCTTGAGCTGAAGACCAGACTGGCAATTTGCAGGCGGCGCATGTTATCGAGGATGTTGATCAGGGAATTCAGGTTGTTCTGGTAGTATTCCAAAGGTTTTTGTACCGATTCACCAACCGCCTTAAAAGCCGCAAAATGAATAATGGCCACGATATCCGTGTGCTTGTCAAATAAATCCCTGGTCTCGATGGCATTCGACAAATCGGTCTTTTCAAAAGCGGGTCGTTGACCGGTTATTTTCTCTATGGCGTCCACCACTTCAATTTTCGAATTGGACAGATTGTCTGCAATGACCACCTCAAACCCGGCATTTTGCAGTTCAACCACTGTATGTGACCCAATATACCCGGTGCCACCTGTGACAAGAATTTTTTTGCTCATGTATCTAATTATTTATTGTAATTGTTTATTCAGCAGGAAAAACCGTTGGGTTTGTTGTTAAAGCGTATTTTCAGCACAAGTACCGCGCGTTTGGGAACAGCCTCCTTTACGTCGTAAAAATAGTGATAATAGAGTAAAGGTTTAGGAAACTTTTTAGGTTTTTTCCTTTCAGTTTTGGCAACTGCACGTCGGGCTTCATTTATTTACTTGCCTTCATAATCCGTATAATTTCCTGGGCTATATTTTCAGGTGAGAGGATAAAATCTATGCATCCGCTGGCTATAGCACTCCTCATATTATCTTACCCTATAATTATTCCTTAATACAACGCACAGAGGCGCCACTTGCACGGCTATTATTGCTGATAAAACCACCAGTACCACTTATGTATAGTGCCTTCGAATAGATGTCAAACAGTGAACTCGACCAATAAACACCGTAGAATCCCACATTCAGGTTTGAGCCATCATCACTTCTTCGAACACCTCCAGCCGGCATCTTTAGAGGTGAGAGAAATTCTTCTTCTGAATCAATACTTTCCCAACTTATCCGTTCGGCTTCTAACTCTGCCTCAGTTGGCAGCCGGTAGCCGTCCGGGCAAGGATTATTAATGCCACTAACACCTTGCCACAAATTGGCATTATGTGTGCTGCGCCAATTCAATGGGCTTTGTTCATTAATTATAAAGTAGCCATGTCCGGGTATGTCACCACTACTTAAATTTGTGGTTGTTCCGGATGTTCTTTTTTCATGTCCATCCCCTCCTCTGCCCCATTGATACAAACTGCCATAGGCTGCCGTATCCGTTCTGCTAATTGCTGCCCGACTAGCACCCAGGTTTCTGTCCATCCATATCTGGCCGGTTACAGGGTTAAGAACTTCTACTATGTCTGTTTTACTGTTGTCCTTAAATCGCGCCGTAAGTGTTATATTTTCTGCAGGCATCGTGTATGTAAAATCCACTATTTCGCTTATCGTTTCTCCGCTTTGGGTCCATTCTGAAAATCTCCATCCAGCATTGGTTGTAGCAGAAAGGTTAATTTCTTGACCTGCTTCATATTGACCAGTACCAAATGTTGTGCCTGCTTCAAGAGGATTGGTGGTGAGGGTGAGCGTGTAGGTGGTGAGTTGGGGAAGAGTGTCTTTCAGACAACGGACAGATAAACCTAACTCCTTCCTGAGTTCGGACCTGAAAACGTTGCTGTAAACGTAGTGCATTTTTCGTTGCCAGGCGTTACTGCTACTGCCCTCCGTAGCACTCCACCAGTAACCGTAATTGCCAATGTAGTTGAATGCACTAATGTCGTTGCAGTCGCCGCCCGGAAGGGCTGTAAAACCGGTTTCGTTAGTTGCTCCGGTATTTGGAGTGTTCCAATGGGTTCTTCCGGTTTCTTTAAGTTTACCTCCCGAAACGCTTTCACCTCCAAGATAATCGGTTAATTTTGTCCAATCTGCATCACTTGGTAAATGCCAACCGGAGGGGCATACGCCTTGCACACCACTAGGGCTTTCTGTGCTGCTCGCAGCTCCGTCCATAGCGGAAGACCAGTTGTATAAAACGCCGTATGTCTCATAATTAACTGATGCTTTTGCATCAGTTACATCAGTGCCGTCATAATCATAAACATAATAATATGGAATTGTTTGCGATCCTGCTCCAGGGCCAACAACACTTGGTAAATATCTCAGGTTTTCTGCCATCCAAATCTGGTCGCCTATTTTCACCCAATTGTATCCAGTCCCATCCCGTGTGTCAATAAAAGTCCCGGCTGTAGGCGCATCTATAACAGGCTGATAAAATATTACACTGTCAAGATCTGCCATTTTAATAGATTGCTTATGAATAACCAATCCATCTTTCATAAAATAAATGGTATCGTTTTGAGCTGATACAGTTGAAAGTTGAATGCAGCAATTTATAAGTAATGTTATGGCTAAGGTTAAATACTTTCTCATTATTTTTTTATCTTATTTCTTAATTATTTTAATGCTTTTATTGACTGTAGATGAGGTATATCGACAGAAAAAAACGCCATTGGGTAAATGACTTAAGTTTAATGCGACCGGCCCCGAACCATTGTTTTTTTGAGTTAATAATACTCTGCCGTTCAAACAGAAGATAGTGATACTGCCTTCTGTGTCATTTGAGCCTCTTAAATCAACATTAAGTATGTCAGTGAAAGGGTTCGGATAAATAACCATATTGGCATTATTCTCCTGCTTTAATACCCTATCAATGGTAGTAGTAGATTCAAAAAAGTTGAGATGCCTTAATCCGTCGAGGGCATGAACTACCGTGGTATTATCTTTTTCCTGAATGTTGACATTTCCGTCTTGAAAAGTCATCTTTTGTATGTTGCTCAAGATGTAGGCGGTTTGGTTGCCGCTGCGTTGTTTTACCTTCAAGGTTTGGGCCGATAGTGCTGAAAGCAATAAAGGAAATGCCAATAGGATGGCCACGACTAAACGATTTATATTCCACTTCATACTTACATCCTCTTTCTTTCTGGAAACATTATTCATTTCTTTTTATTAGAATTTAGTATATCGATTTTTTTAGCAGTTGTGAACCGGTAAACTCCATCTGTGGATTTATATAAATTTGCAGCATAAAATGCTGGTCAAAAACTTGGTTTATCCTTAGCATACGATGGGGGCTTGCGGGCGTCGTTGTTGTCTGCCGTTACAAAATTTGATGCGGGGCAGAAAATGTCACATAACTATCTAACCCCTATTGTTTTACACATGATGTTGAACTAAATCCTCCGGGATAGCTCCTTTCAAAAATAGCATAAATCTTTTTAGTCACAAGTCGTTATAACTGTATTATTCACTTTAAAATAATACAGTTATGAGAAAGAAAACAAGCTTAACTATTGTTGAGCGCGCCATGGTTCTGGTTCCTGAATTTAAGGACAGAGCCTTGAAGCTGGAACATCAGGTGGTTCTTCGTGGCCAGAGCGCCAGTACCCTGAATAATTACATCAGGTGCATTGCTCTGTTTGTCATTCATTTTGAAAAATTGCCAGAACACGTCATCGAAGATGAAATTAACGAGTATCTGGTAGCCCTGGCACGCGACCCTAATGCGCCTTCGCGCAGCAGTTTCAAACACATGGTTTACGGCCTTAGGTATTACTACCGTTTGTTGGGCATGAACAAAAAGGCCATTGCACTGCCTTCATTAAAGCAAGACACCAAATTACCGGTTGTATTGAATCGCCAGGAGCTAAAAATGCTGTTTTCAGCTCCTACGCTGCTTAAACACCGAATTATTCTTACGCTCATCTATTCGGCCGGATTACGTGGGCAAGAGGTCATCAATCTTAAGATATCAGATATTGACTTTGAGCGCATGGTCATCCATATTCGCCAGAGCAAATACAAGAAAGACCGGATTGTTCCATTGTCATCTGCAATGGTCATAGGACTCAAAAAATACCTCAGTGCAGAAAATTCTCTTGTTTGGCTTTTCAACGGTAAAGAGCCTGATGGACGCTACAGCGTTAAAGGACTATCCTGGGTAATGCGGGAGAACCTTAAAAAAACCTCTATCGCCAAAAGTATCAATCTTCATTCCTTGCGTCACTCCTATGCTACACATTTATTGGAGCAAGGATTAAACATCGTAACCCTAAGGGATCTTCTGGGCCATGCCGACATCTCAACAACCATGATATATCTTCACGTAGCCCAGTGCCAGCACATTACTCCTCACAGCCCTTTAGACACACTTTATGGAAAAGCACTGCATAAGCAAGCATGAGTTGGCTCACATTGTCCGTCAATTTGGGAAATCCTTGTTGCAGAGCGGTGAGCTATCGCCCAAACAAATCAAGGTTTTGTACAATATTGTTCAGTGTCGAACGGCCACTTTGGGTGGTCATGAGCAGGTGTGTAATGATTGCGGTGTCATCAACTACAGTTACAACAGCTGTCGT
>NZ_BAZW01000023.1 GCF_000974365.1 Geofilum rubicundum JCM 15548 | reverse complement strand
TCTGCAAACCCGAAGTATGCGTCAGCAATTCCCTAAAAGTCAGATCATCCACCCCCGGACCTACATTCCACCACGCAGGCGGCAGATGAGAAACAATTTTATCATCAATGGTTAAGTCATTCGCCTCCAGCAACTGCATCACCGCAATGGCCGTGTAAAACTTAGAAACACTCGCCACATTAATCTTCTTCGTCGTTTTAAAATCAAGCTGACCATCAGCAATTGTCCGCGCACTCCCAAAAGCCTTCGCCTTGCGCAAAACCCCGTTTTTACTAATCGAATAAGACCAGCCAATCGGCTCATCATTGTTCCAGTTAATGTAATTTTCCAGATTCTCTGCAAACTTGTTGATATCCGGTTCCGGCAAATCCGGTTGCAGAATATCCTTGGGGGCATCATCCTCACAAGAGAGGTTGAGCAGGCTGAGTGGTATCAGAACCATCATACCCAATAGAAAGGTTTTGCTTTTCATGGTCTCATGGATTAAATGGCTACTAAAATGACCTTATTCTTATTTAGATTACTTTAAAACACATTAACAAATAATTTGGTTCATTCAAAACCCCCATTTCCTTTCACTCTCATACAAAAGCCTTTAAAAAAAAACAATTTCTCCACTGTAACTAAACACCCCCACACTTCGTTATTAGCAGGAAATGCCCTATTTTTGTATTCGCTTTGGTGGAACTCACCGGGCCGAAGGCGTGCGTACCGCCAAAGGTTTAATCCGCTAATTACGCGCGCTCGGCTATGCAGCTTTGCTTGCAAAGAATTACACCAATAAATGATACGAGCCCATTAGCGTAATCAGCGGACAAAAACAATTCAGTGACCAAAAACTCTTCGTATGAAAACCAAAAACATAAGAGAAAAGGTTTTAAAAGGGCTGGAATTGACACATAAACGACTAATCAAATCAAAAAAGGAAAGAAACTTTGATCTGGTTGTTTCCCAAAATGGACAAATAGTTACAATACGCGCAAAAGACTTGGTACTATAAACCACAAAAAAAAAGATGAATCCACGAATCGAAGATCGACGGAGTCAATTACACCAATTAAAAACCTAAAAATTCGTGCCAATTAGTGTAATTAGTGGACAAAAAAAATTAGCGACCATTCGCGTAATTCGCGGATAAACCCAATTAGCGGATAACCCAATGCCCAATCTCCTAACCCCCACCCTCATCTACAAAGACGAAGCCTACAAAATAATAGGCGCCGCCATGAACGTCCACCGGGAACTCGGATGCGGCTTTTTAGAACCAGTCTATTCCGAAGCCTTAGAAATCGAATTCAAACAGCAAGGCGTCCCCTATCAGCGAGAGGTACCCTTATCCATCGCTTACAAAGGAGAAACCTTAAACAAATTATACCAGGCAGATTACATTTGCTACCAGAACATCATCGTCGAGCTCAAAGCCATCAGCAGCTTTGAAGGCATCCACGAAGCACAGGTAATCAACTACCTAAAAGCAACAGGATACAAGCTCGGCCTGTTAATCAACTTCGGCGAGCAATCCCTTAAATACAAACGAATAGTAAAAGAAAGATAGAATCCGCGAATCGAAGATCGACGGAGTCAATTACGCGAATTAAACGAATTAAAGCCCAAACAAATTAGCGTAATTAGCGGACAAAAAAATTTAGCGTAATAAAAATTAGCGTCCATTAGCGTAATTAGCGGACCCCAAAACCCAATTAGCGGAAAAAAATGCAAGACTACGACCTGATCATCCGGCCCAAGCGCCACGCCTTCGATATCAACTTCAAAGAAATCTGGCAATACCGTGACCTGCTCGCCATGTTCGTCAAGCGCGACGTCATCACCGTATATAAGCAGACCGTGCTGGGGCCCATATGGTTCATCGTGCAGCCCATCCTCACCACCATCATCTACATCGTCGTATTCGGCAACATCGCCAACATAAGCACCGACGGCACCCCACAAGTCCTCTTTTACCTCAGCGGCATCGTCATCTGGAACTACTTCGCCGAAAGCTTCAACCAGACCAGTGACACCTTCACGCAAAACGCCAACATCTTTGGGAAAGTCTATTTCCCGCGGCTCATCATGCCCCTGAGTAAAGTAGCCAGCGGACTCATCAAATTCTTCATCCAGTTAGGCTTCTTCCTGGTCGTTTATGCTTACTACCTCCTGCAACGAGAACCCAGCATACAACCCAACTGGACACTGGCGCTACTGCCCGTTTACATCACCATAATGGCCATGATGGGCATGGGCATGGGCATCCTGTTCACCAGCATGACCACCAAGTACCGCGATTTGAAATTCCTCATCGCCTTCGGCGTTCAACTGCTCATGTACGCCACCCCGTCATTTACCCCATGAGCACAGTGCCCGAAGGCAAAATGAAAATGATATTAATGGCCAACCCCCTCACCCCCATCGTCGAAGGCTTCAAATACGCCTTTTTAGGCTCCGGCCATTTCAGTTGGACATCATTAGGATATAGCGCCGGCGTCACCGCCGTCATCCTCATCATAGGCATCATCGTCTTCCACAAAACCGAACGCAACTTCATCGACACCGTATAGGGAAAAGTGTCCACAGATGGCACAGATTGGCACAGATTAAAATGAAGAAGGGGTCCACTGGATTCAAGCATAGCGCAGTCCCGTATAACGGGAACCCAGATGGGCACAGATTAAAATAAAAAAGGGGTCCACAGATGGGCACAGATTAAAAAAAATGGATTAAATATTCATGCCTGAGCTGTTAAAAAAAGAATTTCCATTAAAAAGTGAGACCTATGAGATTATAGGAGCAGCCATGGAGGTTCATCAGCAATTAGGGAACGGATTTCTGGAAGGTGTATATCAGGAGGCATTAGGAATAGAATTAAAGACAAGAAACATTGAATTTGAAAGAGAAGCACCCCTGATTATATTTTACAAAGATCAGATATTAAGCAAGAAATACATCGCAGATTTTATATGTCACGATCAAATCATAGTAGAGTTAAAAGCAATTTCAGATTTATGCAGTGAGCACGACGCCCAGGTATTAAACTACCTCAAAGCAACCAACATGAAAGTAGGACTATTACTTAACTTCGGAAGCAAAAGCCTCCAATACAAAAGAATAATCCTTTAATCCCATTTAAATCCCCGCGTCATATTCCGTTTCAAATTCCATTAAAAAAATCTGCGCTAATCTGCGTAATCTGTGGACAGAAAAATATTTAAATAATCTGCGTTAATCTGCGTAATCTGTGGACAAAAACAATCTACGTTAATCCTCTTAAATTTAATCTGCGCTAATCTGCGTAATCTGTGGACAGTAAAAACATTAAAAAAATCTGCGTAAATCTGCGTTCCCGCCATGCGGATCCCAAGCCGCAGGCGCAGTTCCGATTTATCGGAAGCGCTACGCTTGTCATCGGCTATGCCGCTTGGTTTACCAAGAATCTGTGGACAAAAAAACCATTCGTGTAATAAAAAATAATGACCTTCGCCCCCTTTACAATTCATAAACTAATCGCTTCAGGTGAAAATGAAACCATCGAGTTCAAATCGGGGTTTAATACCGAAGTTATAATATCATTAAACGCATTCGCAAATACACATGGCGGTATAATTCTGATTGGGGTTAATGACCAAGGAGTAATAAAAGGTGTTGAAATTGGTTCGGAAACTTTGAAGTCCTGGATAAATGAAATAAAGCAAAAAACCTATCCTTCAATTATACCTGATGTCTTAGAAACAGAGATAGAAGGAAAACATATCATTGGCTTGTACATACAGGAATTCCCAATTAAACCCGTTGCTTTTCAAGGACGCTATTTTAAACGAGTTAAAAACTCTAACCATCAATTAACTGTTGATGAAATTTCGATGCTCCATTTGCAGTCCTTTAACTCCAGTTGGGACTACTATACGAATACACTACATACACATTCGGATATCTCGATACAAAAAGTTCAGAAAGTGATTGAAAGACTTCAATCCAGAGGGTTAACCATCGACACCAACCCAAGTACCTTTTTAAAGAAAAAAGAATTAGTCCGACTAGATAAACTGACCAATGCTTGCTTTCTGTTGTTCACAGAAAACGATACTGTGATGACAACCATAGAAATGGGGCGCTTTAAGTCATCAACCAACATTGTCGATAATGCAAGACTCCAAACCGATGTTGTAAATGAAGTAGAAATGGTGATGAATTTCATCAAAAAACATATAAACCAGGCAATCATCTTTGATGGCAATATCGAAAACACCATTCAATGGCAATATCCAATGGACGCCATACGCGAAATCATACTAAATATGATCATTCATCGCGATTATAGTATGGCATTTGATTCAGTTATAAAAATTTTCGACGAGAAAATAGAGTTTTTCAACCCAGGAAAATTACCCAATGGCCTAACAATCGATAAACTAATTTCAAACGACTATATATCCACTCCCAAAAACAAACTTATTGCCAACCTATTTAAAGAAATGGGATGGATAGAAAAATATGGATCAGGCGTTCAAAGAATCCTCGAATCATTCAAAACAGCACAACTACCGACACCTCATTTCGAGGAAATAGCCGGTGGCTTCAGGGTTACTGTATATGGGAAGAGTGTCGTAGATAATGTCACAGATAATGTCACAGATAGTGTCGTAGATAGTGTCGTAGATAATGTCGTAGATAGTGTCGTAGATAACGAATTGAAAGTATTAAACCTTTTAAAAGACAATCAAAAACTATCTGCAAAAGATTTAGCCAAGATTACTGATTTATCCCCGCGTACAATACAACGGCACATCCAATCACTACGCACAAAGAAATTAATAAAACGAATCGGTTCTGACAAAGGAGGATATTGGGAAATACTCTCAACATAAACGACTAATCAATGATTGATCAATGAATAGAAGAAAGTAATCTGTGAATTGAAAATCAGCGTAGCTAAAACTGTGGACAAAAAAATCTACATTAATCCTCATAAATTAAATCTGCGTTAATCTGCGTTCCCGCCATGCGGGATCTCAAGCCGCAGGCGCAGTTCCGATTTATCGGAAGCGCTGCGCTTGAATCCATTTAAAATCCATTAAAATTAATCTGCGCTAATCTGCGTAATCTGTGGACAGAAAAAACATTAAAAAAATATGCGTAAATCTGCGTTCCCGCCATGCGGGACTGCGCTACGCTTGAATCTGTGGACAAAAAAATCTACGTTAATCCTCTTAAATTTAATCTGCGTTAATCTGCGTTCCCGCCATGCGGGACTGCGCTACGCTTGAATCTGTGGACAAAAAACCATGAGCAGCCCCGTTATAAAAATAGAAAACCTCTCCAAAGTCTACCGCCTCGGCGAAGTAGGCACCGGCACCCTCTCCCACGACCTCAACCGCTTCTGGCGCATGAACATCCTCGGACAAGACGACCCCTACGCCAAAGTAGGCCAAGTCAACGACCGCACCCAAAAAGCCCAAAAAGGAGAGCACATCAGCGCCCTGCGCGACATCAACTTAGAAGTCCACCAAGGCGAAGTATTGGGCATCATCGGCAAGAACGGCGCAGGCAAAAGCACCCTGCTGAAACTCTTGAGTCGCGTCACCGGCCCCACCACCGGCAGCATCAAAGTCAAAGGTCGGCTAGCTCCCTTTTAGAAGTCGGCACCGGCTTCAACCCCGAGATGACCGGCCGTGAAAACATCTACATGAACGGCACCATCATGGGCATGCGACGATGGGAAATCACCCGCAAGCTCGACGAGATCGTCGAATTCGCCGGCGTCGCCAAATACCTCGACACCCCCACCAAGCGCTATAGCAGCGGAATGACTGTCCGGCTCGCTTCGCCATCGCCGCCCATTTAGAGCCAGAGATTTTGGTTGTTGACGAAGTTTTGGCCGTCGGAGATGCAGAATTTCAGAAGAAGGCCATTGGTAAGATGCAGGATGTGAGCACAAATGATGGGAGAACTGTATTGTTTGTGAGTCATAATATGGGAAGTGTACAACAACTTTGTCAGAAAGGTATAATTTTAGCTAATGGTTTAATATCCTTTCAAGGAGAAATTGACAAAACAATAAAAAACTATCTTGACAGTCAAGAGTTTGACAGCTTAAGCAGTGAAAAAAAATTTACTCTTGATCCAGCTAAAGATTTTCAGCTAGCGTATGCTAAACTGTTTAATAACAATAATGAAGTAAAAAGTGTCTTCGAATGTGATGAAGATATAAGAATTCTACTTGAATTTCAGAATTCAGGATCATTTCCTGGGCTGACAGGATACTTAGAGATACTATCAAAACATAACAACACTCCAATTCTAGTTTCAGACAGTAATGATATCTTAATGCATAAACTTGGCGAACTGCCATCAGGAACACCAAAAGTTGAGATAAAAATACCTAGAAGAACACTTGGCATAGGAACCTATACCGTATATTTCAATTTCACCAACAGACACAGCAACATTTCGGTTAACATTGACACCCCTGCTCATATATTATCATTTACTTTAAATGATAATAGCACAACAAGAGGAAATAGCAGAAAAGGATATATAAGCACATTACTTGACTGGAAAATTTTAGACTGAAACCATGCTCAACAATAGGAAAATATTAATCACAGGAGGAACCGGATCATTTGGAAAAAAGTTCACTGAAATGATTCTTGCCGAATACCCAGCAGTAAAAAGAATTGTTATTTATTCGAGAGATGAATTGAAACAATCTGATATGCGGCAAATATACCCCGCAGTAAAATATCCTCAATTAAGATTTTTTATTGGTGATGTAAGAGACAGGGAAAGGCTAAAGCAGGCCTGCGAAGGTATTGATGTTATTATACATGCGGCAGCCATAAAACAAGTTGATACGGCTGAGTATAATCCAACAGAGTGTATACGCACCAATGTTGATGGGGCTGAAAATGTCATACATGCAGCCTTAGAATGCGGTGTAAAACGAGTCGTTGCATTAAGTACAGATAAGGCATGTGCACCAATCAACCTTTATGGAGCAACAAAATTGACGTCTGACAAGCTTTTTGCCGCCGCAAATAATATCAAAGGCAGTAAGGACATCAAGTTTTCCATTGTAAGATATGGCAATGTTATGGGATCAAGAGGCTCGGTTATTCCCTTCTTCCTGAATAAACGGAAAGAGGGTATATTACCCATTACACATAAAGAGATGACTCGTTTCAATATTTCATTGGAAGAAGGAGTGCGTTTGGTATTCTTCGCCATTGAAAATGCGCTGGGCGGGGAAATTTTTGTACCAAAAATACCATCATATAAAATTCTCGATGTTGCAGAAGCTATAGCTCCAAATGCAAAGATAGAGGAAGTTGGAATAAGACCTGGTGAGAAATTGCACGAAGAAATGATAACTGAAACAGACGCTTTAAATACCATTGAATTTGATCAATATTATGCCATCCTCCCATCGGTATCTTATATGTACACAAAAGAAGATTTTATAAAACATCATAATGCCACACTTCTAAATTTTGGCTTCAAATACAACTCCGGAACTAATACCCAATGGGAAACCGTTGAAACCATAAGAGAAAAAATAAAGGAATTTGTTGATCCTAATTTCACGATATAAATGAAACCTATCTCCTACGGCAGACAATTTATATCCGATGAAGATATAAATGCAGTTATCCAAGTCCTTAAATCAGATTTTCTGACACAAGGACCGACTATCCAGCATTTTGAAAAGGAGTTTGCCAAATATGTTGATGCCAAATATGCAGTTGCCGTCGCCAATGGAACAGCAGCATTACATCTGAGCGCAATGGCACTTAACGTGCAACCCGGAGACAAATGGTTAACAACTCCAATAACATTTGTGGCCAGTGCCAATTGTATCCGATATTGCGGAGGAGAGATTGATTTTATTGATATTGACTCCAAAACATACTGTATTGATATTGTAAAACTAGAGGAAAAACTTAAATCGGTCCCAAAAGGGACATATAAAGGGATAATACCAGTAGATTTTGCAGGGTATCCTGTAAACATGGAAGAAATTCGCAGCTTGGCTAACGATTACGATCTAAAGATAATAGAAGACGCATGTCATGCACCAGGTGGATTTTTTGTCGACAATCAAGGCACAAATCAAAAATGTGGAAATGGGCAATTTGCCGATCTGGCCATTTTCTCCTTTCATCCTGTTAAACATATTGCTACCGGAGAGGGAGGCATGATAACCACCAATAATAAAGAACTCTATGAGAAGTTATGCCTATATCGTACGCATGGCATCACACGAAATGAGGATCAAATGAGTGAAAACCATGGTGGTTGGTATTACCAAATGATTGAATTAGGTTATAATTATCGTTTGTCTGATATTCAGGCGGCGCTGGGAATATCCCAATTAAGCAGAGCAGACATAGGATTAAATGCAAGACAAGAGATTGCACAACGTTATAATCAGGCCTTTACAAAAAACGATCACATTCAAACACCTTTTGTCGCTAATGAAGCGAATCATGCCTATCATTTATACATTATTCAAATAGATGATAGAAAAGGATTATACGAATACCTTAGAAAGCATAATATCTTCAGCCAGGTGCACTATGTACCAGTACACACCATGCCATATTATAAGAATCAAGAAAATACGAAACATGATTTGCCAATAGCTGAAACTTATTATGATCATTGTCTCAGTTTACCAATGTACCCCACACTCACAATAAATGAGCAAAATTATGTTATCGATAAAGTATTGGATTTTGTTAATTCATGAGTACGATAGCCATAATACCAGCAAGGGGAGGAAGTAAGCGCATCCCTCGTAAAAACATTAAGGATTTTCTGGGAAAACCCATTATTGCATATTCCATCGAAGCAGCTAAAGCGTCAAAGCTGTTTGATGAAATAATGGTATCAACCGATGATGAGGAAATTGCAAAAATAGCTCAAAAGTATGGAGCCAAAGTTCCGTTTTTCAGAACCAAAGAAGCATCCAATGATTTTGCAACCTTGGCCGATGTAATAATTGAAGTTTTAAATGAATATAAAAAGTCGAATCAGATTTTTGAAACGATTTGTTGCATCCTGCCGACTGCACCCTTAATTAACTCTTCCAGAATAATTGAAGCTTACAACAAATTAAACAATAAAGATTTAGATTCCCTTTGCCCCGTAGTGGCCTTCACTTACCCAATATATAGGGCATTACAAATAAACGAAAATAACAACCTGGAAATGATATGGCCGGAGTATCTAATTACCAGAAGTCAGGATTTGAAACCAGCCTACCACGATTCAGGCTCCTTTTATTGGATTAAGAATGAAGCATTAATGCAACAAAAATCATTGTTTTGTATGAAATGTGGAGCAATTATTATACCGGAAATGGAGGTTCAAGATATAGACACTATTGAAGATTGGGAAATTGCGGAATTAAAGTTTAGAATTAGAAATGACGAAAAGAAAAATAATATTCCGTACTGATGGCAATGGTCAAATTGGTATGGGACATTATGTGCGTTCATTAGCATTAGCCAATATGCTGAAAAAAGACTTCCAGTGTGTCTTTGCTACTAGAAAGCCTACTAGTTACCAAGAAAGAGAGATTATACAAATCTGTAATACATGCATCATTTTATCGAACGATGACCACTATAGCCAATTTTTAAATAAATTAGTTGGTGATGAAATTGTCGTCCTTGACAACTATTATTTTAATACAGACTATCAGCAAGCTATAAAAAATAAGGGCTGTAAGCTAGTATGTATAGACGACATGCACGACAGACACTATGTAGCCGATATTGTTATAAATAATGCAGAGGGTCTTGACGCCAATGCTTATTCAAAGGAACCGTACACCAAACTATTGTTAGGATATAAATTTTCTTTGTTAAGACTTCCGTTTTTAGAAGCAGCAAGACAAACACAAATAACAACACCAAAGCAAAAACTAAGTAAAGTATTAATCAGCCTAGGAGCTACCAATCCTGAAAGCATTATCATTAAAATTACCAATCAACTTCTGGCTCATCCGGCAATTTCAGAAGTGCACCTAATCACTAATATAGATCCTAAATCCTTGACAAATAAGGCCAACAAAAAAACTGCTATTTATTGGCAACTGAATGCTGAGGAAATGGTTGATTTAATGAAAAAAACTGACTTTGGTTTTTTGCCTGCCAGCACTTTGTCAACAGAGGCAATTGCATGCCGACTTCCTTTTATTTGTGGATGGTTCGTCAATAACCAAAAAGACAATTACATTTCAATAGAAGAGAAGAGCCTAGCTTTAGGCATAGGCGATATAAATACAGTGGATGATAAAGCGCTATATTCAGCAATTACAAGCATCACTAATCCTGAAATTGCTAATAGCATATTCCTAACGCAACGTGAAGCAATAGATGGATGCGCTAAAGAACGGCTGATAAACGAATTTTTACAACTGACATAGTATGAGTTTAAAATTCAGGCATGCAAATATAGAGGATGCTGAACTCTTATTCAACTGGGTCAATGATCCTATTGTAAGAGCAGCATCGTTCTATAACAATTTAATATCATGGACAGATCATATCAATTGGTTCGAAAACAAATTAGAGGATGAAAAGACCCAAATCTTAATTTTTGAATTTGAGGGGGTCCCAGCGGGACAAATTAGAATTGAAAACAAGGAAACTGCCATTATTGGGGTCTCTATTGATAAAAACTTTAGAGGAAAAAAGTTAGCTGTAGAAATGCTTCGCAACGCTTGTACAGAATTTTGGAAAATTGAAAACAAACCACTTTTCGCATATATCAAAAAAGAAAACCTTGCCTCAATAAAAGCTTTTAAAAATGCTGGATTTTCCTATCTAATGGATGACAAAATAAACAATTCTGATTGCGTCATATACAAAGCTAACAACATTACAATCAATAATTAGAAAAAAAGTAATGAAAGATAACATCATGATTAGACCTGGGCATACTTTCATTATAGCTGAGCTTTCTGCTAACCATGGTCAAGACCTCAATATTGCAAAAGAAACCATCCGTGCTTCAAAAAGGGCCGGAGCAGATGCCATCAAACTTCAAACCTACACGCCTGACACAATCACTATTGACTGCGATAATATACATTTTACTGAATTGCTAAATGGGACCATTTGGGAAGGTAAAAAATTCTACGAGCTTTACAAAGAGGCTTACACTCCATGGGAATGGCACAGTAAAATATTTGAAATGGCTAAAGAGGAAGGGTTAAAGTGTTTTTCCTCTCCTTTCGACAAATCAGCTGTTGATTTTTTGGAAACATTAAATCCACCAGCCTATAAAATTGCATCGTTTGAAATACAGGATATTCCCTTGATTGAATACACTGCCTCTAAAGGTAGGTTAATGATAATTTCTACAGGGATAGCTGAGTTAGAAGATATTGAGCTAGCTATAGAAACATGCAAAAAAGCAGGAAATGAAAATATCATATTACTAAAATGCACCTCATCCTATCCTGCACCAATTGAAGAAGCCAATCTGGCAACTATTTCTGACATGAAAAAAAAGTTTAATGTTGAAGTTGGACTCTCTGACCACACACCCGGGTTTATTTCCCCAGTTGTTGCGGTCGCAATGGGCGCCTCAGTAATTGAAAAACATTTCATCTTAGATAAGGCAATTGGTGGACCAGATGCCAGTTTCTCGTTAGATGAAACGGAATTTGCCGAGATGGTGTCAGCTGTCAGGATGGCTGAAAAATCGATAGGGAAAATAAACTACAATTTAACAGAAAAATCTCAACAAAACAGAAAGTTTGGAAGGTCCCTCTTTTTTGTAGAGAACTTAAAGAAAGGACAAATAGTTACAGCAGAAAATGTCAGGTCTATAAGGCCGGCAAGCGGGTTACATCCCAAATACTTAGGACTCTTATTAGGCAAGAGACTAAAAAATGATGTATTAAAGGGAACGCCGGTTAGTTGGAGTGATATTTCAGAATAATGACAAATCAAACTAAAGAACATACAATTAAACGAAAAAAGATAGCCTCATATAAGGATGTTATTGACCTGTTAAATTTTATTGAGTCGGAAGCTCCTGTGAACAAATGGAGGTTGAGAACCCACCATATATGGCCAATGGTGAAGATTCAAATATCTTTTGCCTTACTGGCAGATTTAAGAAATACCCCACCTCTCAAGCAGGAAAAGACATCCTTCATTCCATCAAATCAACCCAAAAGAACATTCTTTTCGTTTTTATCAAACAATGCAAAAGACATTCTGTCGATTGTAAAACTGTTTTTTAAGACACGTGGATATAGCTATGTTTTTGCAGGTGCATTGAGCCATAGGGAGAATGTTCAAGGCGTTCATTTCAACAAATTTTACCATTCAATTATTGAGGATTTAGAAGTTGTTAACCAAAGGGCTTTACAAATAGAGTATTCACCTAAAGAAAGTTACAACAACACTCATCTACCTAATCGAAAAGATGTTATATTTATAGATGATTACTTCAGGGCATTTAATAAAATACATTTATTCTATTATAAAAACTGGTTAATTAAAGATTCGGATTTCCCTGGTCAGGAGTATTTAGCTGATAATTTAAGAGGGAATTACGAATTGCCATCATCTGTTTATAACATATTAGGTAAATCTGCTGTTGGCTTTTCAGATAATAGCTATTTTCCAATTTATTTATTCTTCAATTTTATAGCTAAAACGGTAAAACCCCAGATCGGCTTCGGCTTATGCTACTATGATATAAACATGTTGGCGATGTTTGAAGCATTTAATCAAAATAAGGTTAAAACAATTGAGATACAACACGGTCCTCAATCTCCTTTTCACCCGGCTTATGCAAAACAAATTAATGCTCCTTCTGCAGGTTATAAAATGCAACCAGGGCTATTTTGGGTTTGGGATAATAATTCAGCTTTGGATTTATCAAAAGGCATCTGTTCTAAAGCAAAAGAGCAAATTTTACAGTTTGGAAATCCATGGCATCAGTATTGGATAAGAAACGAAATTAACCATAATGGAGACTATCAGTTCAGTGACAACATTGTACTAGTTTGCCTTTCCCCATTTCAAAGTTATCTGGAAGATTTTGTAATTGAGGCAATAAAACAAACACATCAAAAATACAATTGGTGGATTAGGATACATCCAAGACAAAAAGAGATAAAGGATGAAATACTTGATTTCTTTAATCAAAATGGAATTCTTAATCTAATAAACCATAAGGATGCTACTGAATATCCCCTACCGCTAATTCTGTCCCATTCAAGGTTACATATAACAAAAGTTTCTGGCACCACAATAGAAGCTGCAGCATTTAATGTGCCAACTATTTTAACACACGAGCTCGGCAAAGAGTACTATCAAGAACAAATTATGCAAAAAAAGGCAATTTATATTGAGCATCAAGACACCAAAGTTTTAGTTAACGAAATTGAAAACCATATTAATTCTCAATCACCCAATAAGGTCAGCCAAATAATAGACTACAGTAAAATATTAAATTCATTTATAAGCAACTAATATACAAACCAAACCATTAACACCCACCATGCGAAAATTGCTCAGATATATTGTTTCAATCCTTTTCTACACTTTTCGAATCAACCTTTATTCCATTTATAACATCAACATAGGAAATGGTGTTAAATTAGAAAAGACTCATCTCACAAGGAACAATCAAATTGGCAATTTTTCAACCTTGAAACAAACATCTGTTTTTGGAACCGCGTCTATTGCTGAAAAGTGCAATTTTAACAATAGCGTCATTACAGGAGCAGTGAAAATTGGAAAACAAACTACAATTGCCAATTGCAGCTTAAATGGACAAGTGGAAATTGGCCCGCAAAGCACAATATCCAGTGCAACCATACACGGCAATTTCCAATGCCAGGAGCAACTCAGACTTTACGGACCCGACATAACAATTACAGGAAAAGTTGAAATAGGAAGGTTTACCAGCCTTAACGGACCCAATTTTGATATTTTTTGTAGCCTTAACAAAGTTAAGATCGGTTCGTTCTGTTCCATAGCTCGTAACGTATCCATTCAAGAGCATTCACATCACACAGACAGAATTTCCACCTACTACATCAACAAAAATGTACTTGGAGAAAACATTGAGAAAGACATTACCTCAAAAGGAGATATTGTCATCGAGAACGATGTATGGATTGGAGCGCATTGTGTGGTTTTATCCGGCGCACACATTTCAACAGGCGCTATTGTAGCAGCCAATTCAGTAGTAACAGGTTTTGTACCACCCTATGCCATAGTAGGTGGCTCACCAGCCAAAGTCATCAAGTATCGTTTCAATCAAGATACCATTAACACATTGTTGAAGTCTGCTTGGTGGGAATGGAGTGTAGAAAAGATTAAAGCGCACAAAGAGTTGTTCAATTTATCCCTTTCAACACCGGAAGCTATACAAGATTTGCAAAACATTTTTTCGACAAAATGAAAATAAGCAAAAGCAGACTATTGGCTTTATTTGCGATCAGCGTTATACTTAATACCATAGCCTTGTTAGGCTATACCTATCCAAGGTTAATCAATAAATTTCAGCAATATACCAGCCAAAGGCAGCATACCCTCCAAACTGCAAACGATACCACCCTCTATATCAATGGTCAATCCCTTGCTGTTTATGGGAAATATCACAACGAAAATAATTGGTATCGATTCCCCAGTTCCCTGAAAGAAAAGCTACGTCCGGAAGTCTGGGAATTAAGCAAGAATTCATCTGGAATCTATATCGATTTTTCAACCAACTCTCCATACCTGAAAGCAAAATGGCAATTAAAAAAAGGCCTGCAACCACGCAATATGACAGCAATAGGAGCAAGTGGGCTTGACCTCTATGTAAAAGAGAATGACCAGTTAAAATATGTCTGTTCGGGCATACCAGATCAACTACAAAATGAGCAAACGCTCATTTCCGGAATGGACAGCAGCGTCAAGGATTTTCGAATTTACTTGCCATTGTACAATGAAGTGGAGAATTTTTCAATCGGAATAGACCCAAAAGCATTCCACAATACACCAAAAGAGCATCCCTCTGAACAACCTATAGTTTTTTATGGCACAAGTATTACCCAAGGAGGAAGTGCTTCTAGACCAGGAATGGTTTACCCTTCAATAATTTCAAGAATCCTCAATAAAGAGGTAATAAACTTTGGTTTCAGTGGTAACGGACTGTTTGAAAAGTCAGTCGGAGACGCCATAATTGAAATAGATGCAAGCATATATGTTATCGACTGTACGCCAAACGCACACCCCATTACCATTCAAGAAAACGCACTGAACCTTATAAAACAGCTCCGTGCAACAAACAAACAAACAAACAAACACCAATACTCCTTATAGAAAGTATCTATCGAACTCCTTCCTATCTTAAGCAAGAACCAGATTCTGTTTTTGGCACCCATGCCTTTATTACAAACCAAAACAAGGAATTAAGAAAGGTTTTTACTGAAGCGGTAGCCTTAGGCTTTACAGATATTTATTATCTTAACAGTAACGAACTAATCGGCATTGACCGCGAAGGTACAGTAGATGGCACCCACTTCTCCGACCTCGGCCATTACCGTATGGCTCAGTCAGTATCCGAAAAAATAAAGCAAATTACTACTCTCAAATAGCCCTATTATATTTTAACCTACAAAAAACAAAAACCTCATTCATGTTGGGTATTTCGCCGATTGGCAAGAAGCACTTAACGCAAGCAACGAGAATCCTTACAGCATTCTGGTCGCTGCCGAACTTACCATTTCAAAACAAAACAACCAGTACCAAATAGCGCTCACAGGAACCGATGCACAAGGCAACACCATCATCACCCATTTTCAAGGCCCCCTGCCCTATTACACCCTTGAATAAATTGCCTCCGTCAATCCTCAATTCGCGTTATTAGGTGACTAAACTGTGGACAAAAAAACATTAAAAAAATCTGCGTTAATCTGTGCAATCTGTGGACAACATCCAATTCGTGTAAATTAGTGACCCAAGCACACTACATCATCTTCCACCCCGATAAGGCCCGCCAAGCCATCTATGCAAAGGCAACCGCTATAGAAAACGGGCAAGAGAATACGGCATGGAAAGGAAAAATATGCGTTGACAGCATCAATAATGGCAACGAAGATCCATTCGTCTTTTCAGACCCTTGGTTATATTCCTACTGCCACTCCTCCGTAACCCACTCCAAAGAGGCAAGACATTAAACAGATCAAGATACGGAAGTCGAAGACCCCTTCTTCTTAAACAGCCCCATCATACAGAATGTAGGGAAATACACCGACTGGAGAGAAGAATGAGAAGAATGAGACGCATTTGATCAACCTCCCTACACCACCCTTACTTCGGCAGAAAAAACCATCTCCAAAATTGGAGAGGACTATCAAATCACATTAACCGGAACCGACGAACAAAGCAACAGCGTAACAGCCTAATACAAAGGAACCTTAGCGTATTACACCTTGGAGCCTTAAAAATTCCCCTCCCTAACCAATTGGCATATTTCTTTGACATATCTTCCTGGAATGAAAAGACCTGGTTTCAGACTGGGGGGACTCGCAGCAAGGTCATAGTTGAGAACCCCTTGGATACTTGTAATTACTTTTTTAAAACGTCACATTAAAAAAGAAAATATTGATTACAAGCATGAATTCTGGTCCGAAATTATAGCAAGTGAAGTGGGGGATCTGTTAGGCTTTAACATGTTAAAATATGACATAGCCTATAGAAATGGGGAAATTGGTTGCCTTTCAAAGTCTATGGTCAATGAAGGTCAAAATGAATTGACTGAAGGCATGAGTTATTTAACCGGATATGATTCAAACTATAATCCTGAAGATAAACTCTCCAAAAAACTCTATACCTTCCACTTTATACAAAAAGCGCTCGAACATTTTGATCTGGGTCAATACATTAAAGATATTCTTGAAATAATTGTACTGGACAGTATTATTGGCAATGGCGACAGACATCAGGAAAACTGGGGAATAATTACGGAATACAATAAAGCAATAACTGACCATAAAGCGAATACAAAAAGTGGGAAAAGTAAAATCTTTAATAAAGTACAATCTGCAATTTCAAGAGCCTCCTCAAGCAAAAAACTACAAAAAAAAGCTAGTCGCTTTTCACAAATCTACGATAGTGGGAGTTGTTTAGGTCGGGAATTATCTGAAGAAAAAATTAAAATTATGCTTGCGGATGAAACCATGTTGCGGGCTTATATCAACAAAGGCTCATCTGAAATTCACTGGCATGGAAGGAAGTTGAGTCACTTTGAGTTAGTAAAACAGCTTCAAAATGAATACTCCCAGGAACTCAACAGCATTTTTAAAAGAATTCAAGAGCACTACAGAATACAAGCAATTCGCGACTGCATTTTCAATATAGACCAGAAATTGCCGTCAGAACTTTCTCAATACGAACTCCCTCGCGACAGGAAAGAATTTATATCAAATTTGATATCTTTGCGCATTAATAGTATATTAAACATTCACAAGTGAAAGCAATAGGAAGCATATATTTAACCTGGCGTAAAGGAAAGGGCAGCCGCAGGGTGATCGTTGGAAAAATCCAAAGAAGCGCCAGCAAAGGTGTGCAATTCCATTATATACAAACGGGTGTAGCGAAGGCCAAAGAAGAGGGTTTTACCCCCTACGTTGATTTTCCCGATACAACAAAGGTTTACACAGAAAAAGTGCTTGATATTTTTGGTCAGCGGTTAATAAAAACCGAAAGATCTGACATTCAAAAGTATCTTGATTTTTGGAACATAAGTAAGGAATATCAAAACGACAAGTTCTATTTGTTAGCATATACTCAGGGAATGTTATCAACAGACAACTTTGAGTTTTTGGCTGACTTTCACCCTGTAAAAGATTTGCGGTTTGTTTCTGAAATATGTGGGCACTCTTATTTTGAAGTAACACCAGGTCAATTATCAGTTAATGATATATTGACTTACAAATTGGAAAAAGACAATACAAAAGATCGATATGCCGTGAAGCTATTCAAAGGTCCAAAGGCAATCGGCTATGTAAAACTCGTCCACTCACGTGTCTTTCATAAAAAGGCTAAGCTCCCTTTGACCGTCCGTGTAAAAAGCATCGATCAAAACGGCAAGGTCAACAGGGTTTTTATTGACATCTTCTACTAGAAAGCCAACTCAAAGATTTATTATAAACGCAGAGGACGGTGCACATTCAGGTGCATCGTCCTCCGAAACTCCTTCTTCCTAATTAAGGCAAGATGAGCGCCACAAATATACATCATTCACTTACAAAAACAACATTTTGCTCTAGTTTTAACATTTGAATACCATGGGCAACTTATTCTCGATCAGTTTTTTAAAAAAAAACGAACCTTTCCGTGCAGTCCATCCTAATCACTTCCCTTTTTGCTTCCATCCTCCATTTTATGCCATTCGTGTAATTTATTGCCTAATCTTCTGATCCACAAACCAAAACCTCAACAATTTATCCTAAATTACGAGTCCTAATCCCAAATAAACACCAAGCCCCAATTCCTGTTCCCGCCTTGCGGAACTGCGCTGCGCTTGAATTAGTGAAATTCGTGGACCCAATTAGTGATCCCTATTCGTGGACCAAAAATTTTTAACAAATGATCACCTCAATCAGCCCTCTTGTTGCCGAGTTCATTTACACACCTGTAGTAAATTATGCCATTCAGCAGAACCGGATTCCCATAGTTCGCAATCTGGTGCTCGAAAACACGACAGAGAAGGACCTGCACGAACTAAAAATAACGCTGACAAGCGAACCTGAATTCGTTTACAGCTGGGAGCACCGCCTCGAGACACTGCCTCCCAACCAAAAAATAGAGCTTGAAGTAAAAGACCTAAAGCTTTCTGCCAAATTCTTGTCCGAGCTGACAGAAAGGCTTTCGGGCGAACTGAATTTAAAAGTATTTTCAAACAACGAACTGTTAGCACAGCAATTCTACAGTGTCGATGTTTTGGCCTACGATCAGTGGAACGGTATAGGTGTCCTGCCCGAAATCTTAGCAGCCTTTGTCACACCCAACCACCCCGAAATTGCCAAAGTACTACAAACAGCAGCCACCATACTTGAAAGGTGGACTGGCAATCCATCCTTCGACGGCTACCAGAGCCTGAGTCCCGACCGGGTAAAAAAACAAATGGGTGCCATCTTCGAAGCCATTGCCAGTCTTCAACTGGTGTATTGCGCCCCACCGGCAAGTTTCGAGAATACCGGACAGCGCCTGCGCACCTGCGACACCATTTTTGCACACAAACTCTCTACCTGTATCGACACCGCCCTTTTATATGCAAGCTGCATCGAAGCCATTGGACTCGCCCCCTTGCTGATTGTGCTTAAAGGCCATGCCTTTGGTATTCACCCCAGTAAACGCATCTGTTCCGGCATGATTTTGGTGGCTAACTTTGCCAGAAAAAATCATGCAAAACAGAAAATCTTTAAATCAGACCATGCTTGAGCACGCTGCAATTCAACAGAGCAGTGTAAACACAATTCTAAATTACGCAAAACTTATTGGAGTCTCCCGTTTTAAGATGCAATACTGGGTACGGAAGTACAAAGCCCAGCAAAGCACGCAAGATATTGAAAGCTCCAGGAGCATTAAATTCATCGATCTTAGTTCATTCCAGAATCAAACTCAATCTGTGATCGCAGACAGCCAACCAGAATCTAATGATGCAGCAGCAATTTCGCCGATACAGGATAAACGTCTACCACAAATTACGCTTTCCTTTCCGAATGGCATTTGCTTAAAAATCTATTAGGCTATGATCGGACTAAGTGCAAATCTGAAGTACTATTTGTGCTGCAAGCCTATTGATATGCGTAATGGATTTGACGGGCTGGCTGGAATCGCACGCAATGTCTTGCAAAAGGATCCTGTCAGCGGCTCCGTTTTTATCTTCATTAACCGTACGGGTACACATATCAAACTTTTATATTGGGATGGAGATGGTTTTGCGCTGTTTTATAAACGCTTGGAGCGTGGCAGATATTCTTTAGGTGACCAAAATAGCAAAGCAACTCCATCACGACTCATTACCCGGGAGGAATTGATGATGATTATGGAAGGGCTTTCCTTTAAAGATTTGAAACGCAAAAAGCGATTTAAATTTGAATAATATTTTTGTTTTTTTGCAAAAAAATATGTGCTATATGTTTGTTAATCAAATGATTAATACTATATTTGCGTATGGAAAATCAGCATCCTTCATACGATCAAAACACCGCACAACTAGTGGCCAGGATTTCGGCTCTGGAAGCTGCTCTTTTGGAGAAGGAAGCTGCTCTTTTGGAGAAGGATACCGCTCTTTTGGAGAAGGATACCGCTCTTTTGGAGAAGGAAACTCTCCTTACTGACAAGGAGTCAATTCTTACTAAGCAGAAATCTGTAATCACAGAGAATGTCTCCATTATACACAAACTTGAACAAGATGTTGAATATATGGCCTTTCAGCTAGACCAATTGCGTCGTTTGATGTTTGGCTCCAAACGGGAGCGTTTCATTCCTCAAGAGCATCCCAGTCAGCTGCAATTATTTGATTCAAAGGCTATTTCTGAAGTGGTTAAGGAAGAACAGGAAAAGATCCGCCTGGAATACGAACGCAAAAAAGTTAAGAAAGAGCATCCTGGTCGCATGCCCCTACCTTCACACCTTCCCGTTATTGAGATTATTCTGGAGCCTACAGAAGATACTACCAATATGATTTGCATTGGCCAGGAAATCACAGAGGAGTTAGATTATACGCCTGCTAAGTTGCATAAGAATCTTTATATCCGTAATAAATACATTACCAAAGAAGACGAGAAGGCAGACCAAAAGCAAGTAATTGCTCCTTTAAACAGACCTCTTCATAAATGCATCGCCAGTGCTAATCTGCTAGGAATGATATTTATCAATAAGTACGTATATCACTTACCAGTTTACCGCACTCGTCAAATGCTTACCCAAATGGGTGTTACCATCCCGGATTCCACGCTGGAATCGTGGATAAAACTAGGAGCCAATTTGTTACGACCTTTGTATGCGGTACACCGATTACATGTTTTCAGGGAAACCTATCAAATGATTGATGAATCACCAATAAAAGTACAGGATCATAACAAAAAAGGTACGTGTCACAAAGGGTACATGTGGGTTAGGTATGCCCCATTGTCAAAAAGCGTGCTATTCGAATATTATAAGAGTCGATCGGCCAATGGTCCCATTGACGACTTGGATACTTTTAATGGGTTTATACAAACCGATGGTTACAATGGCTATACCTTTTTGGCAAAGAAAGGGGGGCTGACCCATTTATCGTGCTGGGCCCATGCCAGGCGCTACATAGAGGCTGCCTTGAAAAATGATAAGGAACGAGCTTCCCATCTGTTAAGATTGATCCAAGTTCTTTATGCCATTGAGGCTCTGGCACGGGATAAAAATCTATCTCACGAACAAAGGCATGACCTGAGATTGGAGAAATCTTTGCCAGTGATTAATGAAATTGGGACTTACATCTACAAGCACAAAGGATCTGTAACTCCCAAGAGTCCTATAGGTAGAGCTTTTGAGTATTGCAACAACAGATGGACCAGCCTGCAGAACTATCTTACCAATGGCATGTTGGAGATCGACAGTAACCTCGTGGAAAATTCTATACGTCCATTAGCTCTAGGTCGAAAAAATTTCTTGTTTGCCGGATCACACGATGCGGCTCAAAACATTGCCATGTTCTACAGCTTCTTCGGAACTTGCAAGAAACTGGACATCGATGCCCAAAAGTGGTTGAAGTACGTCATGGAAAACATCCATATTACACCTGCCGGTAATTTCAAAGAACTTTTGCCGCAATTTATAGACAAAAACTTACTTCAGTAACACGCCTTTGCTGGGGCGGATACTGCCTTTGTGGGCGCCTGGTTGATAGACGACAGCTTTGCCGACACGGTAAACGACGACGTTTCCCTATTAAAAAAGCGAACAGCCACCGGAATAAACGAAATTTCCCTGGTTGAAGCTACCGCTATGAATGCAGGCAAAGCACAATCCTTTGACGAAGCCATTGCTGCGGCCAATTTTCATCTGGTGAATGAGGACAACTTCATCCTTTTTATTGATATAAAGCGCGCCCGGTTAAGCGGAATCAGGCCCCTACCCCAGCGGGTTATTACCGACACCGGTTGGGAAATAATTAAAGAAGAAAAATCCACACTGAGAGCAAGTCTTAACCCCGAAGACATTAACCACCATCCGGAATCGGAGGCCTCAGTGCCCGCAGAGTTCTCCAAACAAAAGCTCTGGGAAAGGAAATTACTCGACTTAAGCCTACGCAATAACCTTTTAAATCTACGAACCACCCGCAACACCATTCAGTTGGTCGCCATCAAACTTAACGACTTTGAGGATGCTCTGGACGAAGGCAAAGAATTTCAGATACTAACCAAACCCGATAACTGGATTAACCCCAACCAAACTTCAGGAGTATATCAGGCCATCAGCATGACCGACCCCGTTGTTGATCTTCTGAAATATGACCTTTCTCACCAAAAACTACGTACCTATTTGACCGAGGCCGAATTACAATCAGCCTTAACTAAACTTTACCGCTCGTCCCGACTATCCCTCGAAGAAAATGGCGCCAACACCCTTTATCTGGCATTGGGCTTTTTAAAATGGTACGAAAGCCCCAAAAGCGAACTTCCCCGTTACGCCCCACTATTGCTGCTGCCCATTGAAATTATCCGAAGATCGGCACAAAAAGGCTATGTAATACGAAGCAGAGAAGAAGAAACCCTGATGAACATCACCCTGCTTGAGATGCTCAAGCAGGATTTCGACATAAGCATCGGCGGCCTGACCGAGTTGCCCCGCGACGAAAGCGGGGTAGATGTAACAAAAATATTTAACCTGGTACGCAGAGGCATTATGTCCCAGGCCAGGTGGGATGTAGAAGAACACGCCTTTCTGGGTATTTTTTCCTTCAGCAAATTCATCATGTGGAACGACATCCACCACAACGCCTCTAAGCTCAGCGAAAATAAAATTGTAAAGAGTCTGATTACCGGCAAACTGGAATGGGAAACCGATGGCGTGCCCACCAATAGCGACCTGGATGGCAGTTATCGACCATCCGAGATAGCCCTGCCCATAAGCGCAGATGCCACCCAGCTCGATGCCATTTGTGCTGCCGCCCAAAATAAAAGTTTCATTCTGCATGGTCCCCCCGGTACAGGCAAATCACAAACCATCACCAACATCATAGCCAACGCTCTTTATCAAGGCAAAAAAGTGCTTTTCGTCGCCGAAAAAATGGCAGCACTCACCGTTGTGCAGAAGCGTTTGGCCGACATAGGTCTGGGCCCCTTCTGCCTCGAGCTTCACTCCAACAAGTCGAAAAAATCGACCGTGCTGGAGCAGCTCCGACAAACAACAGAAATAATCCGCAAAACATCCCCCCTCGAATTTGAATCAGAAGCCGAACGGCTTCATCTGCTTAGGACGGAGTTGAATGAGTACGTAAACGCCCTTCATAATCAGGGCGAATACGGTTTTTCTTTATACGATGCATTTACCGGCTACGCCGCACTCAGTAGTGCCAGCGACCAAATTCATCTCGACAAAGATTTGATTGCACAGTTAAGCAAAGAAAAATTCACCGCTTATGCACACACCCACACAACCACCCCCTGGCCCTAATAAAAATTAGCACCTACAATCAGCCAACCAAAGCCATAGCACAAGAAGTAATTGCTAAATATAACCAACTGCTGGGCAACAAACTCGAAACAATCACGCAGCTGTGCCAACTCCTTTTAATTGAACCCACCCGACTTGACCAAAACAAAACTAAAAGTCTGGAAAGACTCAGTTTACAACTGATAAGCCTGCCCGACAGTCCCCCCACCCTCCTAAATATTGACCACCCCGAACGCAACCTGGCCCAAATCATTGAGCTGGCAGATCACGGGCAAAAGCGCGATGCTCATCGTGCCCTTCTTTTGAATGATTTCACTAAAAACATATTCGAAGTAAACGCCGAAGCACTGCTGTTTCAATGGCAACAAGCATCTACAAGATGGTTGCTACCAAAATTCCTTGGTCAAAACAAAATAGTTAAAACCCTACGGCCCTTTTCAAAGACAGGGAAAATCAATAAAAGCACAATAGAAAGCCAACTCCAAACCCTCATTGCCTACCAAAAAGAGCAAGACCTTATCAACGAAAATGAAAGCAAATATGCGAAGACACTCGACTTTTTATGGAACAACGGTAATGGCGACTGGAAAACCATTGCCCACATTTGCGAAAAAAGTCTGATCATCAACAACCTTCTGCACCAGATCACCGAGGATCCCGGACAATTAAACAATACAAGATATACAATCGCAGAACTGCTGAAAGAAGGCAGCTCCACTTTTCAAAATTTTAAAGGAAAAGTCTTTGTCCATTTTTATGCCCTTACTCAGGAACAAGAAAAATTGGAACAGGAACTGAGTTCCTTATTGTCCATCAACTTTAACCAAGAACTATCCCAAACCACAAACCATACTGCATTTTGGCAACAAAATGCAGAAGTCTGGCTGCAGAACCTCGATTTGTTGCGTGATTGGTCAAGTTGGAACCGCATAAAAGAAGAGACCATCAAAATGGGTCTGCTCCCCGTAGTCGAAACTTATTCCAATGGCATGCTTCCGACCAATGAGGTACTCTCTTCATTTAAAAAATCTATTTTCAAATGTCTTGCAGAACACATTATAGCCAAAGAACCGGGACTTGCAATTTTCAACGGGAAACTATTTGAGGCCAAAATAAAAAAGTTTAAAGAGCAAAGCAAGTACTTCGAAGCCCTCACCAAAGCCGAGCTATTTGCCAAACTCGCCTCCCACCTGCCCTCCTTCTCGCAAGAAGCATCCACCAGCTCCGAAATAGGCATCCTGCAGCGTGCCATCAGAAACAACGGTAGAGGATTGGCCATCAGAAAACTATTCGACCTTATCCCCAACCTCTTACCCCGCATGTGCCCCTGCATGCTGATGAGTCCCATCTCCGTAGCTCAATACTTCGAAGTAGATAAAACAAAATTCGATCTGATAATTTTCGACGAAGCATCACAAATGCCCACCTGCGAAGCAGTCGGCGCCATTGCCCGAGGGCAAAACGTAATTGTTGTCGGCGACCCCAAACAAATGCCTCCCACCAACTTCTTTTCCAGCAATCATTTCGACGAAGAAAATGCCGACAAAGAAGATCTGGAAAGCATTCTGGACGATTGTCTGGCCCTCTCCATCCCCTCCAAACACCTCTTGTGGCATTACCGAAGTAAGCACGAAAGCCTCATAGCATTCAGTAATTCAAACTATTACGAGAACAAGCTGCTTACCTTCCCCTCACCCGACAACCGCGCTACAAAAGTCACCAACCAGTATGTGCCCGGGTACTACGACCGCGGAAAAACCCGGCAAAACCACTTCGAAGCCAAGGCAGTCGTTGCCGAAATCATTAAACGACTAAGCAACCCCAAACTCGCACAAAAAAGCATTGGTATCGTCACCTTTAGTTCGGTACAACAAAATATTATTGAAGACTTATTAAATGAAGAATTCAAGAAAAATCCGGAATTAGAGAAAACCGCTACAGATGCCCAGGAGCCCGTCTTTGTAAAAAACCTAGAGAATGTGCAAGGCGACGAAAGAGATGTCATTCTGTTTTCGGTAGGTTACGGACCCGATAAAGAAGGCAAGCTTTACCTGAACTTTGGACCCCTCAACCGCGAAGGCGGTTGGCGAAGATTAAACGTAGCCATATCCAGGGCCAGATACGAAATGACGGTATTTTCAACCTTACGATCCGACCAAATTGACATCTCCCGCACCTCCTCCGAAGCGTTGCCGGAATTAAAGCCTTTCTGCAATATTCCGAAAATGGAATGGCAACCCTTCCACAAAAACAAAGGTCTAGTCCAACCACCCAAAAATCGTTTGAAAAAAAGGTAGCCGAAGCCATACAAAAATTAGGCTACACGGTGGAAACCAACATCGGCAGCTCAGGCTACAAAATAGACATCGCCATTGTAAACCCCGATAATCCATCAGAATACCTGCTCGGCATACTAACCGACGGCCTCACCTACCGCGCCGCAAAAACAGCCAAGGACCGCGAACTAAATCAGGCAGGCGTTTTAAAAATGCTCGGATGGAACATCTACAAACTGTG
Organism: Geofilum rubicundum JCM 15548; assembly: GCF_000974365.1. GTDB lineage: Bacteria > Bacteroidota > Bacteroidia > Bacteroidales > Marinilabiliaceae > Geofilum > Geofilum rubicundum. The sequence goes on along the minus strand of NZ_BAZW01000023.1, from coordinate 38,247 downwards.
GTCCCTTGATTGGTGGGACAATCCACAAAAGGTACTGGAAGATATAGAAAAAGTCATAAAGCAATTACCTGACCCCGGAACTGAAACAACACCGGCTAGTCAGCTAACTGCTTCCATTAAGTCACCTGTTGCCACAGAACAAAAGCGGGAACAATATGCCAGTATAAAATTACAAGACATGCAGCAGCCAACAACACAGCAAATCACACAGCAAATTCTGGAACCCGTCAGCAGTGCCCAACCCTACCGAGTCTGTGAATTAACACCCACAAACCTCCAAAACTCCGATGCGCTTTTCGACTACAGACTCAAAGAAAAGATCACCGTGCAAATAACCCAAGTCCTCGAAACAGAAGCCCCCATCAGTCATGCCCTCCTTTCAAAACGCATCTTAAACGCCTGGGGCATTTCCCGACTGGGAGTAAGACTCAATAATTACCTGACCGCCAAGTACAACAAAATGGAAATAAAATACACACAACAAAACGGCACCAAATTCTACTGGACCAACGAACAAGATCCTCAAAAGCACAGCACATATAAGAACCCCGCCCACCGACGACTTCAAACGAAATGCAGAAGACATTGCCAAAGAAGAAATTGCCTGCGCCATAAAGGACGTCCTTACCAACCAAATAAGTCTCCCCGAAGCAGACCTCATCAGAGAAGTTGCCAAAGCCTTTGGCTATACCCGCTTGGGCGGAAATGTCGAACAGTCGATGCGCACCGGTATCGATCATTCCCTTTCCAATGCCGACATCATAAATAACAACGATCGTCTCATCCTCTCCTAGCCCCATTAGTGGAATTAGCAGCACTAATCTTCGATTCACGAAATTCGTTGACTAAACACTGAAACTTCCACCCCACTCTTCGTTATTAAAGGCAATTTGACTATTTTTGGCACTGCAACGGTGAGTACTTTTTGTAACTCACCGCGGCGTAGCGTGGAAAACACTCAAGGACAGCGCTTCGCTTATACGCCCTGGCCGCGACCAACTAACAGAAGCAACCATGCGCAAAATTAAAATCAAAAATTTTGGCCCCATAAGAGATGGGCGTCTTGAAAACAATGGTTGGATAGACATCAAAAGAGTAACTGTTTTTATTGGCAATCAGGGAAGTGGAAAAAGCACCATAGCCAAACTGGTATCCATCTTCACATGGATAGAGAAAGTGCTTAACAGAGGAGATTACAAAACCACCGACTTCACCAAATACAACCGCTTCAGGAGAACCTATTGTGCGTATCACCGTATTGAAAATTATTTTTTTGATTTAGACGACAAAGATCAATCAGAAATTGAATTCAAAGGAACAACTTATCATTTCAAATACAGAAAAGGCAGTCTCACAATAAAGCGGATTGAGACTAAAGTGCTCTATCATCTGCCTCAGATAATGTACGTACCAGCTGAGCGCAATTTTATTGCCAATGTAAAAACCCCTAAGGCTTTAAAATTAACCTCCGATTCATTGGTAGAATTTGTCACCGAGTACGATAACGCCAAGAACGAACTAAAGGGAGCTATGAAGCTCCCTTTAGTTGGCAATCTGTATGTAGAGTATCAAAAACTCAACGACATCGTTTACATTAAAGGCGATGATTACAAGATACAGCTTAAGGAAGCATCCTCAGGCATTCAATCCATCGTACCCATGTATTTGGTTTCATGGTTCCTCTCCAATTCTGTAAAATGGCAGTCAGAAACTACTCAAAACATGAGTAGCGAAGAAATGAACAGGTTTAGGAAAGGCGTCGAAGAGATTTGGGCCAACGACAGTTTGACAGAAGAACAAAGAAGAGCAGCCTTATCTGTTCTCTCATCAAGATTCAAAAAAACCGCCTTCATCAACATTGTAGAAGAACCCGAGCAAAACCTGTTTCCAAGCTCACAAAGAGATATGATTCACAGCCTTCTGAGCTTTAACAACAAAAACCTTGCGAACCAACTAATAATAACCACACACAGTCCGTATCTGATAAATTATATAACACTGGCCATAAAAGCAGGCATATTAGCCACCAAAGCATCTAACCAACAGAAAGAAAAAATAAGCGAAATAGTTCCTTCAGAATCAGCAATTAATCCTGATGACATAGTCATCTACGAGCTCAACGAAAAAACAGGAACGATCTCCAAACTAACAGATTACAACGGCATTCCCTCCGACAACAATTATCTCAACCGACTATTGGGTGAAACCAACACCCTTTTCGACGCACTATTAGACATTGAGGAGGGACTATGAGCATTGATTTTGAGAAAGCAACCTGCCAGACAGAGACAAACAAAGACAAATTCGGCATTTACGATCCAGGAGACAAAAAACCAGCCGTTTTAAGATTTGAGGACGCAGCGTTATGGCATGCCACTGTAATCAATACAAAACAAAAGCAAATAAAATTTACAGCCATAGATAATTGCATCGACATCCTCCGGACAAATGGCGAAATGGCTCAACGATGCGACGGCATGTTAACCTTTAACACAACAATCTACTACATCGAATTAAAAACAGGTCGAAAAGCCTGGCAGCAAGAAGGCCTTAATCAAATTGAAAGCACCATCAAGCAAATGCAAAACAAAGCACAAGCATTTGCAGAACAATTTACAAAACGAATCGCCATTGTCGCTAATAGAAACGCCAGACGCCCCACATTTCAAAGTTCAAACGCAGCACAGCGCGAATACTTTATGAAAGAATATAAAACCAGGGTTCAATTTGATGCAGAAGTCAATATTCAGTAAAATTGACACCGTCGATCTTCGATCCGCGATAATTAGCTGACAAATCTGTGGACAAAAATCATTAAAAAAAATCTGCGTAAATCTGTGGAATCTGTGGACAGCATCCCATTCGTGTAAATTCGTGGACCAAGCACACTAACCCTAACCCACACCTACGAGGCAAGACATTACACAAATCAAGATACGGAAGTCGAAGCCTCTTCTCCTTCCTTCCAATCGCCAAAAACGGCGATCGTGTTACCATACCATTTGGCGAGCTAACTACAGAATTGGTGGCCAAAAAAAATAAAAAGATAAGAGGTAAATACCCCGTACTGCTGTCTTGCAACGAGATGCAACAAATATATCACCTGATAGAAAACAAAGCAGTAACAAAAGTAATTGGGAATATAAGTTGTGAGCTCATACCCATTGACAAGGAAGACCCCAAGTGTGAAAAATGCGGCACTTGAACCCAGCACACAGGACACTAAGCAACAATGCATTACTTTAACCACTCGGATTTTAATGAAGACCTGAAGAAGGACTTTACAGATGCCAACAAGCAGATGAAAGCATATACTACCATCCTTCATGAGAGTATGGCGGGTGGAGTTTATCAAATGGATATAGACGCCAAAAAAAACCTATTTACAAAACATCTGAACAACATTAAACTAAAGTTAATCCTTGCATTTGACGCTTTCGAGCTGTCGCAAATGAGTATCGAATTAAGCAAGAGTTTAGCGCCCTATAATGAAGACCTCTCAAAATTAAATTACATAAAAGTCATTGACGTATTATTTAGCCCCGTGCTCCCTATATTGGTAGAATATCACAAGGCATTATCCTATTGTTTAAAGCCTTCAGACACAAACAATGAAGACAGCCTAAACGCATTTGAAGTATTAGAACAAATCCTTAGTAACACAGCAAAAATATTATCGGATCGCAAAATCATTCCTACTAAGGAAAAAGAAATCCAAAAAGCAGTTTATGACATCTTGATTCATGTATTTCCAGACACCATTCGCGAACAGCCCGTTCCGCAAGTCTCAAAAACTTATAAAGCAGATTTTGGCATAAAAAGCTTAAAATGCCTTATAGAATTTAAGTTCATTACCAGCCTTGAGGAAGCAAAAAGTGCTATCGGAGGTATTTATGAAGATATTGGCGGTTATAATGGTTCTGAGTTTTGGGACACTTTTTATGCAGTTTTTTATATGACAGAACCCTTTTACACGCAATCACAAATTGAAGCAGAATTGAAGGATTCAACAATTAACGCAAAATGGAAACCCATTGTAATACAGGGAAATGGAAAGCGTGAAAGAAAGAATAAAGAAAGGTAACTACTCAGGTGGCTAATTTAACAAAATTTTTAAACCAATTGTATTAATATTTATCAACAGCAACCGGCTCCCGCCCCCACCAGGCAATTGCAAATGGCAACCATTTTAAATAAACTTGGTGCAACAAAACGCAAGGCCATGTATTTAGAATATTTTCAATATCAGAACATACTGATACACAATCGGCATCAACCCAAACCCGAATTGCTGGGGTATTCAAGCATAGAGATGCATAATATTCTATATCACCCCTTTGAACCCCACAAAACCACGTACTAAGAAAAACAGAAACCGACAAACAAAGATGCAGCACAGCCTTCCATCACAAAACATCTCGCTAAAAAAACAGGTCCATTGGCAAAACAAAAACATGGAAGAACTTATACCCAAAGAATTTTTGAAATACATCGTTCGCAACGGCTGCATTGGGTCAAATATCATATCGATGAAAAAACAAATAAAAAGATAGAAATATTCAGTACCGAAGAGCGCATAAACGGCAAAAAGAAATACCGCACCTACATCTACAATTTGACTCAAAAGTATGTTGTTGTCCTTGAGCCACAGCGCAGCAAGACCGACTACTATTTGCTTTCAGCATATTATCTGAACAAGCACTACGGCGAAAAGAAAATGAAAAAGAAGATGAAAAGCAAACTCAAAGATATATTATAAACGCAGAGGACGGTGCATATCCAGATGCATCGTCCTCCGAAACTCCTTCTCCCTAAATAAGGAAAGATGAGCATCACAAAGATACACTAAACTGTATGCAAAAACAATACTTTTGGTCCATTTTAACATTCGACTGTCAACCAACACCAAACAACCATACCATGAAAACACACATCTTCATCACCCTCCTAACCAGCCTCCTACTCACAAGCTCATGCGTACAGTCCCCAAAAGACCAGCGCGTAGTAGCCGAAGGCGCACAGCCCATACTCCTCAGCAATCAGTTCACCTTTACCGAAGGCCCGGCAACCGACAAGCAAGGCAACGTCTATTTTACCGATCAACCCAACAACCAAATCATTAAATGGACCCAGGAAGACAACTCCTTCTCCGTGTTTACAGACAGCTCACATCGCTCCAACGGCATGTACTTCGACAGAGAAGGCAAGCTCATTAGTTGCGCTGATTTAAACAATCAGCTCATCTCCATCAATCAAAACGGCGAGCTAAGCATTTTAGCCGAAGGGTACAACGGCCTACCCCTTAACGGACCCAACGATTTATGGATCGACAACAAAGGCGGCATCTACATCACCGACCCATATTACCAACGCCCCTGGTGGAACCACCAACAAATGCCACAAGATGCCCAATGCGTTTACTATTTAAACCCCCAAGGCACACAACTCACACGCGTTGCCGACAAACTCCAGGCCCCCAACGGAATAATAGGCACCCCCGACAACACCCTCCTCTACGTCTCAGATATAGCAGACGGCAAAACCTATTCGTATCAAATCCAGGCAGACGGCAGTCTCAGCAACCGAAAACTCCTCTTCGAAAAAGGATCAGACGGCATGACCCTGGACCAGCGCGGCAACATCTACATCACCAATGCCGATGGCGTAACCGTATTTAACAAAGAAGGACAACAAATCGATCAAATCCTCATCCCCGAAGACTGGACCGCAAACGTCACATTCGGCGGAAAAGAACGCAACAAACTGTTCATCACCGCCTCCAAATCAGTGTACCTCGTTGACATGAAAGTAAAAGGCGCCTACTAACACCGCTGGTCTACGATTAGTGGACCCATCCCTGTAACTTCGCCCCCCAATTCTTCGTTATTACCACTAATTGCACTATTTTTGCAAAGCCTTGGTGAGTAACAGCTGTGACTCACGGGCCGGAGGCGTACCCAGCCCCAAGCACCACCAAACCGTAACCCAAACACAACCAACCCCTTCCACAATTCGTGTAATTCGTGGAATTCGTGGATCACAACTACCAACTACTCATTTCGAGAAATTATACCCACAAACGGACACAGGATATTCCTATCTGTTAAAACTAAAAACAGCAAATCATGTATAACACACAACAAAAGCTACTCGCAGTTTTAGCTCAAAAAACAAAAACTGAGAAACGCACAAGAAAGACTGTTATTATATCCTTGCAGTCTGCCAAAATTCTCACTAAAAATGAAAACTTCTCCACTCATTTTAAAGAGCTAGAAAAGGTTTTCGAAACCAACAAAAAATAAGATATCAAATTCGAATGTACAGCAACCGACCTAATTTACTAATTGGATTTCACGGATGCGACGAATCAATTAAAAACAAATTGATTTCCGTGCCAAATGACATTAGGAGGAGCCAAGAAAAATTTGATTGGTTAGGGCATGGTTTCTACGTTTGGGAAAACAACCAGAAAAGGGCAATGCAATGGGCAAAGGATAAACAGAAAAGGGGCGCCATTGACAAACCGGCAGTTGTAGGGGTAATATTTCAACTGGATCTTTGTTTTGATTTAACAGATGCCTCATATATTGAGTTTCTACCCAAGTTCTACGAATCAATGATACAAGACTTAGCCATTGCAAACAAAGCAATACCAAAGAACAAAAACCACGAAAAGGATAAACATCAGGACCTATTAATTAGAGAATTGGATTGTGCCGTTTTTGAATATATGCACCAGAAGATTAAAGAGCAGATCGAAAGCAATTTTAATTCGAGAGGCGGTAGTGAGCTAAAATCCTTTGACACAATCAGAGGAGTGTTTACCGAGGGAGGCCCCGTTTACGACGGCGCAGCTATCCAATCCAGAACACATATTCAAATCTGCATACGTAACCTTAATTGTATAAAAGGTTTTTTCCATCCAAGAGAACTAACAAAATTCAATTAAGAATCCCCAACGACCAACAGGCACTTAAACCTCCATCAGTCGTAACGCAAACAAAAACAACTTCAAAAACCCAATGGGGTATATCTACATCGCAGGCTGCATCCTGTTTACCGTTTACGGGCAATTGGTTTTAAAGTGGCGCATGAACCTAAAGGGGCAACTGCCTGAAGCGCTCAACGAAAAAGCACTATTTATGGTGAAGCTTTTTCTGGATCCCTGGCTTGTCAGCGGCTTTGCCGCCGCCTTTGTTGCCAGCTTATTCTGGATGGCAGCCATGACCAAATTTGAAATATCCTTTGCCTATCCTTTCATGAGCGCTTCCTTCATCCTCGTCTTTTTACTCAGTATGTTTCTTTTTGGAGAAACCTTCACCTGGGGCAAAGTAATAGGCTTATTGCTCATTACAGCTGGCATCTTTGTAACGGTAAAACTATGAGCAACACCTGCATTTCCATCGTAGTACCCCTTTACCGCTGCGACAAAGCAGTAGAGGAGTTAACGGACAGGATCTCCACTACCCTCGGAGCACTAAAACTCAGTTTCGAAATCATTTATGTAAATGATGCCAGTCCATCGGCCGACTGGGAGGCAGTCACCCAAATAGCCCAGGAAAACACGCGTGTAAAAGGACTCAATCTTTCCAGAAACTTCGGACAACATTATGCCATAACAGCCGGGCTCAATTACGCAAGCGGCGATTGGGTGGTAGTAATGGACGGCGACCTACAAGACCAACCCGAAGACATACCCTTACTCTACAATAAAGCACAAGAAGGGTTCGACATTGTATTGGCAAGAAGAGTAGAAAGACAACACTCTTTTCTGAAAAGGACAGGGTCAAAATGGTTTTATAAAACCCTCGCCTACTTAACAGACACCGAGCAAAATGCCGAAATCGCCAACTTCGGCATCTATCGAAAAAATGTAATCGCAGCCATTTTATCCATGAAGGATAAAACACGCTACTTCCCCACTATGGTCCGTTGGGTTGGATTTAAAAGAACCGAAATTGGTGTAAACCATGCCGCCCGCAAAGAAGGAAAAAGCAGCTACAACCTTAAAGCCTTGCTAAATTTAGCACTAAACACCATTCTTTCCTTCTCTGACAAGCCACTACGACTAACCGTAAAGGCAGGCATTTTCATCTCATTTGCAGCTTTCATTTTTGCTGCAGTGACTTTTATTCGTGCTTTGACAGGCCATATTGTGGTAAGTGGTTACAGCAGCATGATAATATCCATCTGGTTACTTTCGGGTGTAATAATAACACTCATCGGAATGCTAGGGCTATACATTGGAAAGATCTTCGACCAGGTTAAAGACAGACCCACCTACCTGGTTGCAGAAAAAATTAATTTTGAATGAATTCATTGCCAGCAATTGAATATCTGGATTGGGACAGCCGATTTTTCAATCAGAAAATAGGCAAAATTATCCAAACCCAAATCAACGTAAGAGATGCAGACTTTATAATAGCCAAGAAACAAAAAGAAGGATACAGCTTGATTTATATTAGCACAAAAAGCATAACTCATGAGGCCCATAAACTAATTGAGGAGCATCAAGGGATACTGGCCGACCACAAAGTCACCTACCAAAAGAACCTAAATGTAGCCCAGCCAAAAGAGACAGACAAAAACATCCAACCCTACAACGGACACTTATCCGATGAATTGCTCCAGCTGGCATTGTTGAGCGGACACAGCAGTAGGTTCAAGAAAGACCCTCGATTAAATCAAAAGTTCGACGAACTTTATCAAAACTGGATTCAAAAATCAATAGATCGCAGCCTAGCCGACATAACCGCTGTTTATAAGCAGAACGACGAAATACAGGGCTTCATAACCATAAAGAAGCAAAACGATTATACGCAAATAGGCCTGATTGCTGTTGCCCCAAAAGCCCAGGGGGAAAATATCGGCGCTAAACTCATAGCATTTGCAGAAAAGTGGACCCAAGTCAACAGCTATAAGCAGCTGAAAGTAGTAACACAAGAAGACAATCTGCAAGCTTGTCGGTTTTACTCCAAGACAGGGTTTATTCCTGAAACGACAGAACTCATCTACCACTTGTAATACGAGTTATTCTACCCATGATCCCCTTCAACAAGCCCCATATCACCGGAAAAGAAGTGCACCACATTTATGGTGCAGTAGCTACCGGACACATCAGCGGCAACGGCAAATACACGAAACTTTGTCAAAACTATTTCGAAGAACGATGGGGCTTCAAAAAGACCCTCCTGACCACCAGCTGTACCGATGCACTGGAAATGTGTGCCCTCTTGGTCGACATACAACCCGGCGATGAAGTAATACTGCCCTCTTACACCTTTGTAAGTACAGCACTCGCCTTTGTGCGCCAGGGAGCAGTTCTGCGCTTTGTCGATAGTCGAAAAGATCACCCCGGCATGGACGAAGAGCAGATTGAGGCACTCATCACGCCAAAAACCAAAGCCATTGTACCCGTCCATTATGCCGGCGTGGCCTGCGATATGGACAAAATCATGCAGCTTGCCGACAAATACAATCTCTTTGTAATTGAAGATGCCGCACAAGCCATAGACAGCTATTTCAAATCACCCAAAGAGCCCCCGCAAAAACCCAGAGCACTTGGATCCATTGGACACTTGGGATGTTTTTCGTTCCATGAAACCAAAAACATTCAATGCGGCGAAGGAGGCCTTTTGGCCATTAACGATCCGCGCTTTATAAAACGAGCCGAAATTCTTTGGGAAAAAGGCACCAACAGAGCCGAATTCTTCAGAGGAGAAGTCAACAAATACGGATGGGTAGATACCGGCAGCAGCTTCCTACCCGGAGAAATTACCGCCGCCTTTCTTTGGGCACAATTAGAAGAACTGGACCGGATACAAAACCAACGGAAGGCCATCTGGAACCAATACCAGGCCTCATTGCAAACCTGGGCAGCCAAAACAGGTGTACTCCTCCCCTACACACCCGATTATGCCACCCCAAATGCCCACATGTTTTACCTCGTCTGCCCCAGCCCCAAGTTCCGTACCCAATTAATCGAACACCTTAAAAAACACAACATACACGCAGTATTTCACTACCTGAGTTTACACAACAGTCCCTATTACAAGCCGAAATACACCGGCAACCAATTGCCTAAATCGGACTACTACTCCGATTGTTTGGTGCGCCTCCCCTTATATTATGATCTCGCCGAGGTTGAAGATATTTGCGAAACAATAAACAATTTTAATCAAGGCTAAGAAATGCTTTCCCAAACACAAAAATATGCCAAACCAAGCTTTGTTCTAGTCATACTAATGGCTGCACTTTGGCACTTCTGGGCCTTACCATATAGTCCACTACCCTGGTTCGACGAAACGTTTTTCGCATCTATAACCCATTCATTTATTAATGGTAGCGGTTTTCATCTTGCTGTATGCCCACTTCAATCAAATGGTGAACCCGTACTACTCTACGGACCTATTTATTTCTTACTAACCGGACTCATCACAAAGACCTTGGGTTTCGGTCTTTTTAGTTTTCGATTAGCCAACTTATTGGGTGCAATCGTTTCCATATTTCTTTTTTCCCGGATTATAAAAAAGCTGGGGTGGCGGTCAACAACTTTGTACCTCATGACCATCTTGCTGGCCTTTGATGTTATCTTTGTCCAAAACGCGCACAGCGGACGCATGGACCTGGTGGCCTTAGCGTTCTTTCTTGGGGCCATCAACCTACATCTCACGGGGCATTCATCCATCAAACAGCAATTCATTGCCCTCTTAGGCACTTTAGCGGTATTGACCACCCTACGTATTGCTATTTTGGTATTGCCCTTCTTTGCACTCGTGTTTTTCACCAATATCAAAAACAAACAATACCAGCAAGCAGCAACCCTTCTTCTAACCTCCATGCTGCTTTATGCTATTTGGATTGGTATAGGTTTTGGCTCACTCTCCAACTTTTTAGCAGCATATACCCAAAGTCACTCCAGCAGCTTTACAGGCCATACACTCACTTCCAGTTTTCTTGGAGGGAACTTTTCCATTCCTTTCCATCAATACCCTATGATAGCCTTAGGCCTCATGAGTATCGCCCTGCTTTTTAAACAACACTACCAACAACAAAAATTTTGGCTGATTCTACTTCCCATCCCCTTTTTTTACCTACTGGTTAAAGACACCGGAGCCTACTCCGCCTTGGTAGTCCCCTTTTGGTACCTGATCATCGGCATGGCCTTTGAAAAGCAAGCTAAAGCGAACACCAGCTGCCTCAATCGACTAACTGCCTTTGGGGCTATAGCCTTGTTGTTAGGTGTCAATGGAGGTGTTTTCCTGCTTAAGTCAGCAACCATTGCCACCACCGTGCCCCAGCGCAACAACAAGCAGCTAACAGCCTGGGTGAGCAAGCATCTGCCCGCACAAAGCCGGGTGGTAGGCGACGACAGGTATTATTATGCAGTAATCAATAATCATTCTGATTTCCAATACATCCAACGCGTTCAATCAAACGAAGCACGCGCCCACTACCATAAAGAAGAATTTCAACCCAATTACCTTTTCATCTCTTCACAAACCACGCCCGATATTATTGAAGCTTACAAACAGCATTTTGTATTTGGCGATACTTTTACCTACACCCCAATAACCCAACAAAATATGGTCACCAGACTCATTCAAAAGATTCCGATGCAAATCCACACGAGCCTCGAAGGAACATTAATACAAGTCACGCCCAAAAAGATTCTCGAGAGTAACTAAATAGGCATAAGCAATTACATTCTTGTGCTTCATCAATGCAAATCATGAACCAAACCATCAAGCATATTATCAAGAACAACATAATCACAGGAACCCTGCTCAAGCTTAGGCGCGTGTTGCCACCCGCCTATCGCAAAAAATCCTTTAAAATGATTGCGCTGCTCTTTCTTAACTCCATGTTTGAGTTGGTTGGCCTGGCAGCCTTTCTCCCATTATTTTCAGTCATTCTGCAACCCGGTGTCATTCAATCGCACCACACCATCAGCAAAATATACAGCTTTGTAGGATTCAACTCCGAAAACCAATTTATACTATCGCTTGCAGGACTAATCGTCGTAGCCATAGTATTCAAAAACATAGCCAGCATCTACATCGTTCGTTCCCAGGCACGTTTTTCATTATCACTTTATCAGTATTTCTCCAACAGATTACACCAACTGTATTACAGCAAAGGTTTTCCTTTCTTTAAGAAAACCAACTCTAATATTATACTTCGAAACATACATATTGTACCCAACCAATTTGCCAACCAAATTGTGCTCCCCACATTCAACTTGCTCAACGAACTTTTAATCCTGGTTCTAATACTCACCGGCCTTTTTCTATACGACCCAAAAGCAATACTCTTACTCACCATCACCATTCTACCGGTTTTCTTCCTGTTTTACAACTGGGTAAAGGGGCGAGCACTTAAACTCGAAAAAGAAGTCAACTCAATAGCCCCCGAACTAACCAAAAGTATTTTTCAGAGCGTACACGGATTCCCCGATGTAGAAATCACCAACACCCAACCAGTGTTTCGCAAACGCATTTCTGATTTCATTGGCCGCCTGGTTAAACTAAACATACGCCGAACCGTTTACAACGCAGCACCAACAAAAGTTCTGGAAACAGGCATGGTCATCACCGTTTTTGCAATAACCGCTTACGGACTTTGGTTCTTGCCCGATCGCGCCGGACTTGCAGCCCTCCTCGGAATGTACGCCCTGGCTGCCTACCGTATCCTACCCTCAACCAACCGCATTATGTTGGCGCTGATCAGCGTCAAAGGCTACCAATACACCTTCGACATAGTAAACGAAGTCAATGGATTTATCCCAGAGAACGAACAACACGAAGAAATTCAGTTCAACAGCGGCATCCATATAAAGCACCTTTCCTTTCAGTTTCCCGATGCCAAAGAAAAAATGCTTAACAATGTGAACCTAAGCATCAACAAAGGAGAGAGCTTGGGGTTGATTGGCGTATCCGGTTCCGGCAAAACCACCCTTATGAATCTCCTACTCGGGTTTTGGGAGCTACAGAAGGAGAAATCCTCATTGACGACAAGCCACTAAATAGAAACACACTAAAATCGTGGCGCGACCGTATTGGTTATGTACAACAGGAGGTTTACATCATCGACAGCTCCGTCGCCGAAAACGTGGCTTTTGGGCTAAAGGGTGGTGAAATAGACTTAGAAAAACTGGAAAAAGCCCTTAAACAGGCTAGTCTGTGGGACTTCGTCCAAACACTCCCCGATTCGGTGCATACCCTCATTGGAGAGCGAGGTACTAAACTATCCGGAGGCCAAAGGCAGCGCGTTGGTATTGCGAGAGCCCTATATGCCGGCGCTGATATATTACTATTTGACGAAGCCACTTCTGCTCTTGACACAAAGACTGAAGAAGAAATCACGGAATCAATCCGCTCATTGGCAGATGGCAACTTAACCCTTATCATCATTGCTCATCGTAAAACCACCTTGAAGTATTGCTCAAGAATAATAAGAGTGGCAAATGGTAGAATCTCAGGGGAAATAAAATACGAAGAAATTTTTTAAGATGAAATACACTAAGCCAGACAAAAACAATACGCTTAGACTCAACAAAACCGATTTACTGGTTGGAGCAAAATTTCACATCAATTACCACGCTGATAAACATACACTCTAAACTATGGACTTAAATAATAAAGCAATACTGATAACCGGGGGAACTGGTTCATTCGGCAAGAAGTTCTCCGAAATGATTTTAAAACGATATCCAGACGTTAAACGACTTGTAATATACTCAAGGGATGAGCTGAAACAATTCGAAATGGCTCAGTTGTAATCCTCATGAAAAGTTTCCTCAGGTACGTTTTTTCATTAGGTGACGTAAGAGATTTACCAAGGTTTAAAAGAGCCTGTCAAGAAATTGATGTAATTATCCACGCAGCAGCTATCAAACAGGTGCCAACAGCTGAATACAATCCTGATGAATGCGTAAAGACTAACATTGGAGGCGCACAAAACATAATAGATGCGGCCCTTGAGACCAATGTGAAGATGGTCGTTGCTCTTTCAACGGACAAAGCCGCTGCGCCAATTAATCTATATGGTGCCACGAAATTGGTTTCTGACAAACTTTTTATTGCTGCCAACAATATTAAAGGAAAGAAAGATATAAAATTCTCAGTTGTTCGCTATGGAAATGTTATGGGGTCAAGAGGCTCAGTGATTCCATTCTTTATGCAAAAAGCCAGAGAAGGAAACACTTTGCCCATTACAGATAAGGACATGACAAGGTTTAACATTTCGCTTGAAGAAGGCGTTGAAATGGTATTATGGGCAATCGATAATGCGATAGGTGGAGAATTATTTGTGCCAAAAATTCCATCCTATAAAATTGAGACAGTTGCCAAAGCCATTGCACCAAATGCAAAACTAATAGACATTGGCATTAGACCAGGTGAGAAAATCCATGAAGAAATGATAACAGCATCTGACTCCTTCCAAACCATTGATATTGGTAAATACTATGCCATTCTTCCTTCAGGTTGCAACAAACAAAAATACTTGCACCATTATAAGGCCGTTGAAGTTGAAAAAGGATTCAGATACAATTCTGGTGAAAATGCAGACTGGGTTAATGTAGAAGAAATGCGCAAATTAATTCGTGAACATGTAGATCCCAACTTTAAGCCATTACAATAAGCCAAGTACATTACCAATTTAAAATGCATATGAAGGCAATACCTTACGGACGACAAGCTATTACCCAGGAGGATATTGGAGCGGTAGTTAATGTTTTAAAGTCAGATTACTTAACGCAAGGACCAGCAGTCTCTGAATTCGAAATTGCTTTTGCTAAATACATAGGCGTAAAATACGCCATAGCGGTAGCCAATGGAACTGCAGCTCTTCACCTTTGTACTCTTGCATTAAATGTGAAGCCGGGCGATAAAGTAATAACTACACCAATTACATTTGCTGCGTCTGCTAATTGTGTGCGCTATGCCGGAGGAGAGGTTGTATTTGCAGATATTGACCCTGAAACATATCTATTGGACATCAAAGGAGTTGAAAAATTACTCCAATCACACCCAACAGGCACCTTTAAAGGCATTATTCCTGTTGACTTTGCTGGCAGAGCCGTCGATTTAGAAGCCTTTCATAAACTTGCCAAAGAATACGATTGTTGGATTATTGAAGATGCCTGTCATGCTCCTGGAGGTTACTTTTCAGATAGTGCTGGAGAAAATCAAATATGTGGAAATGGACTATATGCGGATTTAGCCATTTTCTCATTCCATCCTGTAAAGCACATCGCATCCGGTGAAGGTGGAATGATTACTACAAACAATGAAGAATTGTATAAAAAGCTCCTGCTCTTGCGAACACATGGTATAACCAAGGATGCAAACCTGTTAATTCAACACCATGGGGGGTGGTACTATGAAATGCAAGAACTAGGGTTCAATTACAGATTATCAGATATACAGGCTGCGTTAGGAAATAGTCAATTAAAAAGAGCCGATGAAGGATTAGAAAGGCGAAAGGAAATTGCTAAAAAATACAATAGAGCCTTTGAAAATATCCAGTTTATTCATGGCCAGTCAGGAGTTGTAGATGGTCATGCATATCATCTTTACATAATAGAAGTTGACAACAGGTTGGGTTTGTATAATTACTTACGCGAAAACAATATTTTTTCACAAGTACATTACATACCAGTCCACTTAATGCCATATTATGAACAATTTGGGTGGAAAGAAGGTGATTGCCCGATGGCTGAAAGGTATTACGAGCGATGCCTAAGTTTACCTATGTTTCCGACCTTAACGAATGCAGAGCAAGATTATGTGATAGGCACCATAAAAAGCTACTATGAGTAATTTGGCTATTATCCCTGCAAGAGGCGGAAGCAAGCGAATTCCGAGAAAAAACATCAAAGAATTCCTGGGGAAACCAATCATTGCCTACTCAATAAAAGCAGCAATAGAAAGCGGATTGTTTGACGAAGTGATGGTCTCAACAGATGATGAAGAGATAAGAAATATATCCATAAAATACGGCGCCAAAGTGCCCTTCTTAAGAACTAATAAGAACTCAGACGATTATGCCACTCTCGCTGATGTAGCGAATGAAGTCATAAATAATTACAAACTCCAGGGTGTCTATTTTGAAAACGTCTGCTGCATTTTACCAACTGCCCCCCTAATCAAGCCACATAGTATTATTAAAGGATATTTTAAATTACAAGAAGGATCATTCAATTCTGTTTGTCCAGTCGTCAAATTCACGTATCCGATATTACGTGCTTTAGAAATTAGCGTGGATGGTAAATTAAAAATGGTATGGCCAGAACATATTAAAACTAGGAGCCAGGATCTCAAAACTGCTTATCATGATTCGGGATCATTCTATTGGATAAAAACTGAAGCGCTTAAAAAAGAGGGTACATTTTTTTGTAACCAAGGAACTGCTATCATTTTGAACGAATCAGAAGTTCAAGATATAGACACAATGGATGATTGGCGTATAGCAGAGTTAAAATATCACATTACTCATGGCTAAAGGCACCATAATCTTTCGAGCTGACGGTGGTGCAAACCTGGGGATGGGGCATTTCATAAGATCATTGGCTTTGGCAGAGATGTTAAATCAGGCTTTCAATTGTATATTTGCTACACGTAATCCTTCAGAATATCAACTTAAAGAAATAAGCTCGGTTTGTCACAAGTACATTAATCTATCTAATGATGACGAACACTACTTGCAATTTCTAAACATACTAACAGGAAATGAAATTGTTGTCTTAGATAACTATTTCTTTTCAACCGACTATCAACGTGCAATCCGTGCCAAAGGATGCAAGTTGGTTTGCATAGATGACCTGAATGAAATTCACTTCGTCGCAGATATGATCATTAATCATTCCATTGGTGCTGATCCAAGTGTTTATTCAAAGGAAACTTACACTAAAGTATTAACAGGATTAGATTTCGCATTGCTACGCCAGCCATATTTTCAAGATGATGCGTCATTTGACGAAAAAAAGTATGGCGCAGTAATTATTATGGGGGGCACTGATCCACTAGACCTTTCTTCAAAAACCTTACACATACTAAATCAAATCAAATTTCCAAAACCAATTGTAGTCGTCGGTAAAGTAAACTCAACCTTTCATGGCAATAATAGCATAAATGTGAGTCATTTTGAACACCTATCTTCTTTTCAGATTTTATCACTCATGCGAACTTCTGAATTTGGTCTATTACCTGCTAGCACAGTTTCTATTGAAGCATGTGCAGCAAGACTGCCATTTATTTGCGGTTATTTTGTAGAAAACCAAAAAAAAAATTACGACAGCATAAAAGAACAAGAACTTGCTATCTGCATAGGAGATTGGACAAAAATTGGAAGCCTCAGCCTATGTGCTGCTATCAAGAAAATTACCACACCCGATACCATTCGTAGAGTTACTAAAAATCAAGTGAAAATGCTAGACAGAAAATCAAATATAAGATTAGTAAATGCTTTTCTTGAGCTATGAAAATTGAAATTCGAAATATTATTGAACCAGATTGTGAAGTCATTTTCGAATGGAGCAATGACCCCGAAACGAGGCACTATTCCTTTATTTCAGAACCAATAACATGGGAAGAACATTTACAGTGGTTTTACAAAAAGCTATCAGACAAAAACTGTTATTGGTATCATTTCTCATCAGAACAGACCCCAATAGGACACGTGCGAATTGAAAAAAATGATGTGGTAATTATAAGCATAACAATATCTCCTTCATTCAGAAAAAAAGGCTTGGGCAGTTCAATAATCGAAGCTGGATGCCATAACTTCTGGAAATCAAACAACAACGATATAATTGCTTACATAAAAAAATGCAATATCGGCTCCATAAAATCATTTGAAAGGGCGGGTTTTAAAAAAGTTTTCAGAAACCCTAATAAAAAATGAACCTTGTGTAGTATATAAATCAATTAAAAATGAAAATAGGCTCTTTTGACATCGACGAAAAAACACTTATTATTGCCGAGCTATCCGCTAATCACGGACAAGACATCGCTATTGCCACCGAGACAATACGTGCTGCAAAAAGAGCAGGAGCTGACGCCATAAAACTCCAGACATACACGCCCGATACAATGACAATTGAGTGCGACAACATTTACTTCAAAGAAGTATTGAAAGGCTCTATATGGGAAGGGCGCACCCTTTATGACTTATACAACGAGGCATACACGCCTTGGGATTGGCATCAAAGATTATTTGATGTAGCAAGAGAAGAAGGCCTAATATGCTTTTCTACACCTTTTGACAAAACTTCAGTCGATTTTTTGGAGCAATTTAACCCACCTGCATATAAAATTGCGTCCTTTGAAATACAGGATATCCCGCTAATAGAATACACTGCATCTAAAGGGCGGCCAATGATTATTTCCACTGGCATTGCAGAGTTTGAGGATATTGATCTTGCAGTAAAAACATGTAGAGAGACTGGCAATAACAATATAGTTTTGCTTAAATGTACATCTTCGTATCCTGCTCCTATAGAAGAGGCTAATCTGACGACTATCCCAAACATGAAAAAGAAGTTTAGAGTTGAAGTCGGAATATCAGATCACACATTAGGCACAATTGCACCCATAGTCGCGGTCTCCCTGGGTGCAAGAGTTATTGAAAAACACTTCATCCTCGATAAAACAATAGGAGGGCCAGATGTATCCTTTTCACTGAGTGAAAAGGAGTTTTCTGAAATGGTAACCGCTGTTAGAGTGGCAGAGCAGGCCACAGGAAATGTCACTTATAGATTAAGCGAAAAAGCGAAGCAAAGTAAGAAATTTGCTCGATCCATCTTTGTAGTTAAGAACCTAAAAAAAGGAGACGTTATAACAGAAGATGCTGTTAAGTCAATACGACCAAACTTCGGCCTACATCCTAAGTACTTACCAGACATCATTGGAAAAAAAGTAAATAAGACCATCCAAAAGGGAACCCCATTTTCGCTAGATACATAATGTCTGATCAATCAAACAAACTCCCATCCAGTTGATAAACAGGATTGTATTTTACACGAAAGATCTAACATCCACACAATAGTTAGAAATGCAAAACGAAAACGTATGAAGGAACTTAAAAAAATAGATCTCGAACAACTAACAGCTAGCCGAAATCATGAATAACAAGGTATATTATGGTGAATACACTCTAAAACACTGGATTACTCTAATTCTCAACAAGAATTTAAAGCTACCTGACTATCAACGCTTTTTTGTATGGAATGAAAAGAAGGTTAAGACCCTAATTGAAACCTTAAAAGGCAAGCAATTTGTGCCACCAGTAACAATTGGAGCCTTTAAGTTAGGGTCGACTAATCAAAACCTCATTTTGGATGGGCAGCAAAGATTAACGAGCATATTACTAGCGCATCTAGGGTTGTATCCAGATAAGCAAAAATACAAAAGTACAATAGATCTATTTGCTAATGAGAGGGATGACATGGAAGAAGAGGAAGATAATTTACTACTGGATAATATTCTAGAATGGAATTTTTCTAATTTGACACAAAAGGGGAATAACAAAGAAGCTATACTTAATAGGATTATAGAAGGGAATTACAAGGTTATTGACCTACAGATTGATGAATGTTTTCTGAATTCAACTTACCTAGGTTTTTCCTATCTTGTTCCGCAGGTCACATCAGAGAAAGAACAACAAAAATACTATTCATCGGTTTTTAGAAATATAAATATTCAAGGTGAACCGTTATTACCACAAGAAAGCAGGGAATCATTATATTTCTTAGATCAAGATCTAGTTGGCTTCTTTTCGCCCAAATTCTGTGAGAGAATTGTGATAAAAACAATCAATACTCAGGCAAAAGCGGATTTTGTTAGATACCTGTCCCTTTTAGCTCATTATCACAAAAGCGGAAATTTCAGTAAGGTCGCAAGAGGTTACAAACCGAAAATGGAAAAATACTATGAAGAATATATCTACAATTCTATCAATGACATTGACTCCGAAACCTTTGGGAAATTTTCAGATTTAATACCCAACAAAACTTTTGACAGAGAATACTCACAATTAGAACAAACAATAGCACAATTAGGATTATACAAGGAATATCCTTCAATCATAGATCTGGATATTTATCTCTTCGGTCTTATTTACAACATAGTATATAAAAAAAAGCCAATTGATCTAACTAAAGCAAAAGAATTGAAAGCTACACTTGAACGTAAAATAGCTAAACTGAAAGCTAATGAATCACATAAAAAAAGTCCAAATAATTTAGGCCATCTTAGAATTCGCATTGAGTCATCTATATTAGTATATAACAGGCATTTATAAATTGAACCATAACAGCTTCATTTTAAATCCGATTACATCCATTTTATTGGATGCAACGTCAGTAAGTTCTGGTATAGGATCAGGTATCGAAACCTTTCCAGTATTAGACTATGTTTTACAGTCGGTATTTTTAAAAATGACAGGTGCCCAAGAGCAGAAACTAAAATGTATTTGTTGGGAGTTAGCAACAAATGATTATGAATATAGATACCATAGATTTACAAAAAAGCAACTAGGAGAATGTTCACATTATTCAGAAAAAAAAGAAATCTATAAGGACCTAATAATCCAGATAAAGAAACACAATTCATCCTTCTCTGTCCTCAGCTTAGAAGAGAGAAACAAGTTACTAAAAGAACTCAATAACTCAATAGTGGCTATTTTTTTTGAATCAAACTTAAAAACATTGGCACAAAAAAAATTCAACGACTACCAAGCAATTTGGAGTAACATCTCGAATGTTCATTTTGCCTGTGACTCTAATAATTTGTTTTCAGACAAAAACAGCTATTCCCTTAAGGCATATATGAAAATCATTTATATAGACAGCGAAACAGTATAGCCCATAACACAATTTCTTATCAGCAAAACCTACCAACATTAAAAAACCTGGTTGATAAGCGTTATGAATTTGAAAATTATTTTGTGTTTTTTTCAATACTAGCCTTAATTGATGCAATTTTTATTGAGTTATATAAAAAATACTTACACGCCTTAGAAAATATATGAGACGAATAATGAAACCTATGGAGAGCATTAGACAATCAATCTCGCTCGAGAATACTATATTGACCGTGAAAGCATTACAATACAACAGCTGCTCACTTAAATCTCACTAACATATCCTTTCAAATGTCCTTGTCAGCTAAAAAGCAAGTCTTTTTTAATAAAGTTATCTCACCTGAAAGTTTCAATTTTTGCAACTACAACATATTAACAACCTCCCTAGAAGGGTTCTATCATGAATACACTTTTAACAACCTTAACTTTACGTCTTTATTAAAATTAATTGTTAAAAGCATTGTCAAGCCAGCTAAAAAAGTGAAATCTAACGATTTTAATATAGACAAAAGCATAATATTAATTGGGGGCAACTTAAGGGTGATGAAAGACCAAAACACCAACTTTTACTATTCAATTTATTTTGAAAATATCATTAATCACATTGGAAAAGAAAATGTTGTTTTTCTAACGAATAACAAATCTGATTTTCTTAACCTTAAGGAATCCAATTTAAATTGTTTAAGATATGATGATTACTTTAGTACGCCTAAACTAAACGTTAAAGACATCCTCCTCTTCACTAAACTGTTATTCACATATAGAAACATAAAAGCAAAAAACAAATTTAACAAAAATGAATTAAACTGGATAAACAGTTCATTGTATTTGTTCTATTGTGATTACTTAGCATCAAAAGAAATGATAAAAGGGATTAGTATTAAAAAATATTACACAATATCAGCCTTTTATCAAAGTGGAATAATTTTCACTTTAAAGAAAAATCAGATTCCAATTTATGAATTTCAGAATGGACTCATTTTTAATTCACATTACTGCTTAATATACCCACCAATTGTAAATATGGTGCGAACAAAGCTTTTAACTGCAGACGTATTCTATGCAGTAAGCAATTTTTGGAGAGAAATTGTTGCTAGCGGAGCGGAATTCCGTGAAGACCAGATAAAAACAATCGGATTCTTTCAATATTTTCCTAAAAATAATCTTACACAAAACACCTTGAAAACCACTATCCTATTTGTATCCATCGCGATTGACAAACAGAAACAAGCGGCACAAATAAGCTGGATAAAAAAGAACCACCCACTTATTAAATCACACAACATTCATATTTGCTACAAGCCACATCCAGGCTGGGAATACTCAAAAGAAGCAAAAACAATCCTTTATTCCAATATAGGATATTTTGAAATAAGCGAAAACAACATTTACTCCCTTATACAAAACTGCGACTATGTAATTAGTCCATACTCCTCTGTTTTGTTTGAAGCTTTGTTTTTTAACAAAAAATCATTTTCTGTGAAAATAAGTGATGATCTTTCGCAAAATGCACTAAAAATTGCGAGCCTAAGCAACAATTTAATTGGCACAATTTCAAACATTGAGGAAATATTCATCACCAAGGATAAATCGAACCACAAGCGACTGGAATTCTACTCAGATTTTAACCCCCTTGTATTATGATAATTACAAGACTTATGGGAGGACTTGGAAATCAAATGTTCCAATATGCATTTGGATTGTCCACCTCAAAAAGGAATAACACAAAACTCAAAATTGACACTACCCTTCTAAAACCTGCCAATAATCAAGGCTCAAATCAAGTAAGTAGAAATTTTGAACTTGATGCCTTTAAAATTGATTTGCAATTTGCAACCAATTTTGAGATAGAACTATATAATGGTAGCGCTAAGAACCGTTTTGTTTTACGCCGTCTATTCTTTTTGGTTTTAAGAAAGGTCTTAAAGAAAAAGCTATACATTCAACCCAATCATGATTTTGATCCCAACCAACTAAAAATTCGAAATAACACCTGCATTGTTGGTCGGTGGCAAAGTGAAATCTACTTTAGAGATGTTGAGTCAGATATCCGTGAACACTTTAAGTTTAAAAAGGACTTATCCGAATCCTATGAAGAATATTTGACCAAGATATTACAATCAGAAAACTCTACTTCTGTTCATATCAGAAGAACAGATTATGTAAACCACCCAGAATATTCTCAAAAAATTGGCGCGCTTACAGAATCCTATTATTTAAACGCTATTTCATTATTAAATAAACAAGTTGATTATCCCACTCTCTTTATTTTTTCAGACGATATTGAGTACACAAAAACAATATTTGCAAATATGAAAATTAGTAATGAATGTATATTCATTGATCCAAAGGTCCCAAACCCACATGATGAACTTCGACTAATGACAAATTGTAAACACCATATTATCTCAAATTCCACATTCGCATGGTGGGGAGCTTGGTTAGCAAACAAACAGGAGGGGGCAAAAACAATCGCACCAAAATCTTGGGCTAGATCGAGCAAATATAAACCACCTTACATTCAATGTAAAAGCTGGATACTCTTATAATTATGAAATTAGGATACTTTACCCACACAGATGTTAGTCCATCAGAAACCTTTATTTTTGACTTAATAAAGAGCCTTAATAACGAAAAGGATATTGACCTAACTGTATATGGTGGCAAAAAGAAGCACAGTATTGAAGGAATTAAGAACCTAAATGTGGTTTCAACCGGCTTTGCACAAAAGGGTTTAAGAATTTCCTACAAACTATATAAGCTAGGACAAATTATTGGAGGCAAGGGGTATGTTTTAAAAAATTGGTATCAGCAAAGGATGGCTGACCAAGCCCTCAATCTATCCATCCCTCCAGATAAAAAGCCTGATGTTGCATATATCGATTATGGAACCTCGGCAGTTTTAACTTATAGGTTCCTAAAGCATAAAAACATTCCATTTATTGTCCATGTTCACGGTTATGATATTACTTCAGCTCTAAATGATCCAGTCTACAAACTAGAGTTAAAGAAGGTTTTTGCTTCTGCATCATTTATGGTTGCTGCAAGTAATTATATTAAGCGTCTTCTAATTATGGAGGGTTGTCCCAAAGAAAAAATCTCAGTAATTAGATATGGAATCGGAACTCATCAAATCAAGCCTCTCCCATGGAAAGAAAGATTAAAAACCCCACCTTCAATACTTTTCCTTGGAAGACTTACTCAAAAGAAACACCCAATTGCTTTACTCCATGCCTTTAGTATTGTCAAAGGAAGAATACCTGACGCGAGGCTAACAATTATTGGAGGTGGCGAGCTCGAAATGGAAGTAAAAGAAACAATAAAAAAATTGAATCTTCAAAATCACGTTCACCTGCATGGAGTGCTCAGCCGTGAAAAATCTTTTCCAATTCTAAATCGACATTGGATTTATGCTCAACATAGTGTGACAGCAAAATCGGGTGACCAAGAAGGGTTTGCAATAAGTTTAGCAGAGGCTGCGCTACATGAAATACCAGTTGTTTCGACTTTTCATAATGGAATACCAGAAAACGTAATTGATGGAGAAACTGGCCTACTTGTTAAAGAATTTGATTTTGAAGCTATGGCTGAAAAAATTATCTATTTAATAGAAAATCCAGAAATTGCGGAACAGATGGGAAAAGCGGGAAGAAAGCACATTCTTAATCTTTGTGAACCTGAACTACGAATAAGTAAAATAAAAGAACTTCTCTACAAATCCTGCCAATAATTTTGTCGCAAAAATGCTTGGCAAGGAGTTCGATAATTATACTCAAAAATCAATTTCTTCTATGGTCACCATTTTAGGCCTTGGGTACATAGGCTTACCAACTGCAGCACTTATTGCCAATCGAAAAATCAGAGTAAACGGCTTTGATGTTAATCAAGAGGTTACCCACACCATTGCCAAAGGGGAAGTGCACATTGTTGAACCAGGCTTAAAAGAACTCGTGCAATCGGCAGTTGCTTCAGGTCATCTAAGTGCATCAACTGAACTGCAAGCAGCAGACGTTTACCTTGTTGTAGTTCCTACGCCTTTTAAACAGGATAAGCAGCCCGACACCTCATTTGTAGAAGCAGCCATACGCAGCATCATCCCCATGCTTAAGAAAAATGATTTGGTTATTATAGAATCCACATCTCCGGTTCTGACTACAGAAAAAATGGCTCAAATCATCTTTTCAGAAAGACCTGATCTAAAGAATAGGATAAACATTGCTTACTGCCCGGAACGGGTTCTCCCGGGTAATGCCTTGGAAGAGATGGTTAACAACGACCGGGTTATTGGAGGTATAGACGAACAGAGCACGACAAAAGCCATAGAATTCTACAGCCTTTTTGTGAAAGGCAAGTTGCATCCAACGAATGCCAGAACTGCAGAAATGTGTAAGCTGGTTGAAAATGCATCCAGAGATGTGCAAATTGCTTTTGCCAACGAGCTGTCAATAATTTGCGACAAGGCCCACATCAATGTTTGGGAGCTAATAGATTTGGCCAATAAACATCCAAGAGTTAATATTCTTCAACCCGGCTGCGGTGTCGGCGGGCACTGCATTGCTGTCGACCCATGGTTTCTGGTTGCCGACTACCCGGAACAAGCTCATGTTATTAGACAGGCCAGACAAATAAACGACTTTAAGGCCCAATGGAGCGTACAGAAAATTTTAGATGCTGCGCATCAATTTGAAATTGACAATAAACGACCTCCCATCATTGCCTGTATGGGTCTGGCCTTTAAACCAGACATTGACGATTTGCGCGAATCCCCTGCCAAGGCCATTACTTCCCAAATTGTAGCAGAATCAAGAGGCGAATGGACTAGACACAGCCATATACCTGTATAAAGCATACTTTCCTAATGGATATAAACCATCACCAAAACAGGAACACTCAACACAAACTTACCTGTTCCTATTTAAGGCACTGGGATTTAACTATACTGAAAGATTTAAGCAAGCCCTTGAACGATTTTCTGCACAATTACGCTAAGCACAAAAACAGAAAAGTCAAATGATTCCCCCCCCAGTCGTTTCAATAATAATTCCCAATTTCAATAAAGCCACGTTCATAGCAGAATCAATTCGTTCTGTTTTAGAACAAGATTTTAAAGATTGGGAAGCCATAATTGTTGACGATGGTTCTACAGATAATTCTGTTGAAATTATTAACAAATTGGTCAGTAATGATTCAAGATTGAAGCTTTTCCAAAGAAATCGTTCCCCTAAAGGAGGATCAACTTGTCGCAACATCGGGATTGAAAATGCAAGAGGGGCATATTTGTTTTTCTTTGATTCCGACGACCTTATGACAAAGGATTGCATTGGAGAAAGGATAAACCTAATTCAGGCTAATCCCACTTTGGACTTTGCAGTATTCCCCGTTGGCACTTTTTATAAAGCGATTGGTGATAGCACAATGGTATGGCGTACAAAAAAAGGAGACCATCTTAAACAATTTTTAAGACATGACCTGCCTTGGCATACAATGTCACCATTATGGCGCACCTCCTTTGTAAAAAACACCTTGCATGGTTTCGATGAATCATTTCCGCGCTTACAAGATGTGGAGTTCCATACTCGGGCTATGCTACAAAAAGGGCTGGCATATAAAATAGTCAACAACACCAGTCCAAAGTGTTTCTATCGCATAGATCATGAAAGGACGAAGCAAAGTCAGGCTCAAGGACTACAAACAATGTATCAAGGGGTAAAACAATACATAAGTAGTTTTGACAAACAAATACGGAATCCAACACTTAAACGAAATCTAAGAGGAACTTTGTTTAGTTACCTGACACAAGTAAACTACTCATTATCAAACAAATCAATTCAAAAGAAAGAGTGCGATCAAATAATTGCATCTATCACGGAATTTACAGAGTCTTGCCCTATCTTCACCAAATCATCAAGGAAATTACTGAATTGGTACAATAATATGTATGCTCTGGGGTTTTATAACATTAAAGGCTTCAACTACTTATACAAAAAGATTTTTCAGTTAAAATTTAAATTACATTAGAAGCCTGCTATTAAATGAATAAGAAGCTTATAATTGCTCTGCTAACGGATGGAATTTACCCTCTCCAACTTGGAGGAATGCAGAAGCACAGCTATTTTCTATCAAAGTATCTTTCACAAAACAATGCAATAATACACCTATATATACCTCAAGTAACTACAATACAAGAGGTCGCAAACACTTCTAATCTAAATTTGGAGAACGATTGTATCAAAATAAACCTAGTCCCCCTCCCTAGTGTTAGAAAATTTCCGGGACATTACCTCTTTGAGTCATATTTATATTCAAAAAATGTTTATAACATTTTAAACAACAACACTCAACCTGACTTAATTTACATACAAGGATTTTCTGGATGGCATCTCCTTAACCGAGGTACAGAGCCTAATTGGAAAAGCATTCCGACAATAATAAACTTCCATGGCTATAACATGTTTCAGCTTGCCCCAAACATTAAGTCACACTTTTCTTATTACTTTTTTAGACAAGCTGTTTTACAAAACATCAAAAAGTCTGAATATGTTATATCATTGGGGGGCAAAATAACTTCAATTCTACAAGCTATTGGCGTTTCAAAGAAAATTAGAGAAATACCGATTGGGATTGAGAAGATATGGCTAAAGGATAGTGCATTATTACAACCAAATTTATCAATTTTAAATTTTGTCTTTATAGGCAGATATGAAAGACTCAAAGGAGTAGAGGAGCTTAATCAAGTTGTTTGCAACATAAAAGAAGATTTCCAACTACATTTTATCGGCCCGATACCAGAAAACAAGCAAATTAAGGGCTTGCCTAAAGTCAAGTATTACGGAGCCATTAACGACGAAAATCGAATCAAGGAAATTCTTAGAGGTTGCGATGTTTTAATTTGCCCCTCCTGGAGCGAAGGGATGCCTACCGTAATATTGGAAGCAATGGCCAGTGGATGTGCCATTATTGCCACGGATGTGGGGGCTGTAAGCGAACAAGTTGATGCTAGCAATGGCATTCTTATACAACCAGGAAATAAACCAGAACTTAAAGCAGCCATCGAACGAATGATTGCTTTGCCGGCTGAACAATTGCTCGAGATGAAAAAAGCATCGATAAAAAGAGTGGAGGAAAAGTTCTTATGGGATAAGGTGGCAGAGTTGACCATTTCTGAAATCAAAAAGATCATCGAAAACCGCTCATGATCCAACTACTGCGTACCGCCTTACTCGAGAAGCAAAACTATCTCATCCTTCTTTTCTGGGTAGCTTTGGGCATTTTCACAGGCCCTCTGGCTTATCTCGCAGTACCCTTGCACATGTACCTTTTACAACGTAAGGGAGAGTGGCTTTGGCTGCTGCTGGCTTTTTGGTTGATCTTGACTTTAAGCGACAGCCGACAGGCTGTTTTTGGTTTTGCACAAAGCCTGAAATCGATATTGATGTTGGCTTTGACTTTCTTCTACATGACCTTCCCAAAAAAAGAGGAAGGTTTTTCTTTTATTAAGCCCTTCATTGCTTTTTTCGTGCTGGCTTTCTATTCTTTATTGGAAAACCCGCTCATGTTTTATGGCTTTCAAAAGACACTTTCGTACGTTCTTTTGCTGTTATTAGTCCCCGGGGTAGTTTTCCTCTTGCTGAAATATGAGCGGGAACGCTTTCTTTTTCATTTGTGTTTGTTGGGGGCCGCCATTTTGGCCTTGGGACTGGTCTTGCGTTTTGTAATGCCCGACTTTGTCATCTTTAAAGGCGAGCGATTTTCCGGTATGTTGGGCAACCCCAATGGCTTGGGGATATACAGCTTTGTATTTTTAATGCTCTTTACTTTTGTATCTGCTTTTCACAAAAAGCTGTTTACCAATTGGCAGAAGATTTTGGTCTATGTGCTGATTGGCTTATCTGCAGTGTTCGCGGGTTCACGGGGCGGTATTTTTTCTTCCTTGCTGTTCATTTTGGGCTGGTTCCTGCTTAGGCGCGATGCCATATTGGGCTTTATTACCATGGCGGTGGTCTTTGCTTCCTACCAACTGGTAATGGCCAATTTTGTGGAAATTGTGACCTACCTTAACTTGGAGGACTACTTTCGACTGGAGACTTTAGAAACCGGGTCGGGACGCGTGGTGGTGGCTGAGGTGGCGTGGCGACACATTCATGAAAATTACTGGTTCAGCAAAGGGTTTACCTACAACGAGACGGTGTTGGCACAATATCAGGATTACTTTGAAAAGCACGGGCACCAGGGCAATGTGCACAACAGTTGGTTGACGATGTGGCTGGATACGGGACTGGTGGGACTGATACTATTTTCGTTTGGGTGGCTGGTGAATTTTATTAAGGCAGCGAAATACACCCCAATGGTATGGGCGGTTATGTTTGGTTTGTTGCTTTCTATTTCGGTAGAATCGTGGTTAACCGCTTCCTTAAATCCTTTTACCATTGTGTTGGTCATTATTCTCTCGATGCTGGCCAATCCTTATTTTTATCCTCAACTGTATCCGGCTGCGGATACCAGCCCTGTAACGCAATGACCATCCTCTTTTTATACACCGAGCTGGCCAGCTATTTTGTGGCGGGGGTCAGAGAACTTTGCCAGAGGGGTCACCGGGTGCACATTGTCCGCTGGCCGGTGAATAAGGAGGCGCCTTTTGAATTTGCGTTTCCGGATGCGGCCAGGGTGTACGAGCGCAGCAATTACAAGTCTGCCGAGTTGTTGCAATTGGCCAGGGATTTGAACCCTGATGTGGTGGTGGCCAGTGGTTGGGTGGATAAGGCTTATCTGAGGGTATGCCGGCACTTTAAAGGGAAGGTGCCTACAGTAATGAGTATGGACAATCATTGGCTGGGTGGTCCCAAGCAGCAATTGATGCGCGTTTTGGCGCCGTGGGTTTTGCACCGCAGCTTTTCGCACGCCTGGGTACCGGGCAGTCCTCAAAGGACTTATGCTTTAAATTTGGGCTTTAAAGCGGCGCGCATTCAAACGGGTTTCTACTCGGCCGATGTGCCGCTGTTTGCTCCGGAGGCAGTTTATCGTACGCAAGCCGGGGACTATCCCCGGCGTTTTGTGTATGTGGGGCGCTACATTAAGGCGAAGGGTCTGGATTTGCTGTTCCGGGCTTGGCTGGAACTGGTTCAGGAGGAGCAGCACGCTTGGGAGTTGTGGTGCGTGGGCACGGGCGATTTGTTTGAGCAACGGGTGCAGCACCCGAGCATTCAGCACCTGGGTTTTTTGCAGCCGGAACGGTTAAAGGAGGTGTTGCGCGAGACGGGCGTGTTTGTCCTCCCCAGTCGCTTCGAGCCCTGGGGCGTGGTGGTCCACGAAATGGCTGCTGCTGGTTTCCCCATGGTGGTATCGGATGCGGTGGGTGCGGCTACGCAGTTTCTGGCGGACGGCA
Source organism: Geofilum rubicundum JCM 15548 (assembly GCF_000974365.1). Classification (GTDB taxonomy): domain Bacteria; phylum Bacteroidota; class Bacteroidia; order Bacteroidales; family Marinilabiliaceae; genus Geofilum; species Geofilum rubicundum. Next base: position 8,000 of record NZ_BAZW01000023.1, on the reverse strand, counting down.
AAAATGGCTACACTTTCAAAAACGAAGCTGTTTCGGAGCTTAAATCGTCTTTGAGGCGCATGATTACCTTACCGGACGAGGAGCTCAAAAAAATGGCAGCTGCCAGCCATCAGTTAGGTGTTTCTTACACGCCTGAGATGTGGGCGCAAAAAGTTGAGCAGTTTGGGGTTTTGTAGTGAGCTATCATATTTCACCTTTCTTCTTAAACAAATCCTGCATATCAACAGGTGGCAACAAGTATGGTCCAAATGGGGCTGAAGCCGTGAATGAGTTAATCGTACTTCTTAAGTAACCAATAACAATATTAACTGAAGAAAAGAATTTAAGATTGTTTAAAACATCTTCAGAAATATCTCTGTTGGATGGGATAGATAGCCTTTTCAACATTAAAAGACAATCCCAAAGCATCCTGCAATTTTGCCAGCTGGGTGAAGTTAATGAGCTTATCTCCATTATACAATTGGGACATAAACGATGCACTAACACCAATGCTTTCAGCTAATTCTTTCCTGCTCCAATTTCGCTGATTTCGCTCTTCATCGACTATTTCTAAAAAACGAAACATCAATACTCTAGCATCATTGTCGAACTTGTCCTTTTGAGAAAGGCTTTTGGAAAGGTTTCCAAATCCCTCTTTTATCTGTTCAATTTTCGATTTTGTAGACATAATTACCAACTTTATTAAGATTTGTTTACATCGCTGGTCTTACAGCATCCCAATAGAGAATACATAACTGCCGCATTTTCGGCCACCTCATGGTTGCCACAAAACATATACCCCTTTCTTCCGACGTTATGTATAGCTTTGCATAACGTAGGACGCAAAAATTACTTGTTTGCCGGTTCGCATGAGGCAAACTGCTCCTTTTGCCCGTATCGCTTTGGAAACCTTTGGAGTGGCAGCCCAAGGTGGTTGGTGACTTGCTAAGGTTTTCTGGAGCGGTCAATTATCTTTTACCTGCTCATCAATAATCTTCTTCAACTCATTTAAAGGCAAAGGAGAGTTTATCAACCTTTCAATTTCAGGATTGGAAAGAAATACTATTTTACAAATGTCAGAAGAGGTTCTAACTGCCTCAATATACGTTGTTCTTGCAATATAACCGGTTGTAATAAGAAACCCGAGATTAGAAAGCCCATTGGTATTTTTAAGTTTCGTGAAAAACTGTATAAAATCATTCTTTCCAACGGATTCATTTTGCTTATTTTTGCACTCTACCAGTATGTAAGGAGAAAATTTTGAAAAAAAGAAATCATTTAATTCATTCCTTAAAACTAAATCAACCTCATTTTGGCTTTTATCAAGAATCCTTTTATTTATATTCACAAAGCCCATATTGCTAAATAGTAAAGCTGCGAATTGTTCAAAAACAATCCCCTTTTGATAAGTGTCCTTTTCGTTTTTAGCATTGGCATAAAAACTTGTTAAAGCTTTTGCTGTTTCTGATGGATTATCAGATTGTACTTCTTCATATTTGGAGATAGCAAGAAGTATTTCGTTCAAAAATTGGTTATATTCTTTTTTCTCAATCAGACCTATAACCTTACCAGTCAAGAGAATATCCTTAATTTGAGTTATATATTCCTGAGTATAAGCGGAAACAATGATTATTCTTGCAAAGGGATTGACTTTAAGTATTTTATTAATTATAAAGAATCCATCAATCTTATAATTATCCATTCTTAAATCAACAATGGCAACATTGAAGAAGACATTCTCTATAGAAGATAAAATCTCGCTTTCCTCACTTGCAACATAACAATCAAGATAGACTTTTTCTTTCTTAATAGACTTGGCAAGACTCTCTGCTTGTATGCGTTCATCATCAATTACTAATACTGACTTTATCATCTTTAATAGGTATTTCTATTTTAATTGCAGTTTTAAAATTACGAAAAGAATCTAACAAATAAATCCTTCCATTCATTTTTTCTAAAGAATACTTTGCATGGTATAAACCAATTCCACTACCATTTGTAGTGGTAAAATACATTTCAAATATCTTGTTTTTATTTATCTCTGCAATTCCACATCCATTATCACAAACAACAATTTCAAGAATCTCCTTATGGATATTGCATTGAATAAATATTTGTGGATTATCGAATTCTTGTTCAAGTGCTTTTATAGAATTAAGCATTAAGTTATTTATTACCTGTAGGATATTATGAAAAGGCTGATTGATGGTTGTTTTATCCTCTTTATCGAGTTCTATTTGATAATCAATTTTCTTTTTTCGTAATTCAGACCTATTTATCAGCTCAGCTGCTTTAAACAATTCCATTAATTGAAACTCTCGTTTGGCTGAATTGGGAACTAAATTTGAAAAATTATTCAGTGATTGTCTAATACTATTTAAGCAGGTTTTAATTGTGTCAATTTCCTCAATAGAAACGTGATTATGATCTAAACTAGAAACGATACTATCCATATTTTGAATAGCATTCTTCACGTCATGACTGGTGAAATTGGTTAAATATTCCACGTGTTTCTCAAAGGCTGAATACATCAAATCCTTTTGTCGCTCAATCTTAACCAATTTATCATTTAAGTTCTCTAATTTTCTCCTGAGAACTTCTGGATTAGTGCGAGTTTTTTTTTGAAATGTCTTGTTTTTTCTTGGTTTGCTCATGCTAAATATTAGTTGGATTCAAATGTAGCATTTTTTTCTAAAAGTTACCCATCTCCTTCACCTTCCAGTATAACAATCATGACCTTAACCTAATGCAAAATTGACGAATTAATAAGATTCAAATTTTCAACCAAAACAACCATTTTCTTCGGTCAAACTAAATTTGAAGATTTATAATACCCCTGGCAAGCTACGGAATCTAAGTGGGGGATATGGTTACTGTATCGTCGTCGGCGGAGATGATGGACATTTCGGTTTATTAGGCTCAATATGAAGATTAATACACTTGCAGCTCAGTGGCTCCTTCGGGGAGGTAGAGTAAAAAGTTATGATTTACATCAAAGGGATCTTCTTGTAAGCTGGTATTGTATTCAACAGTCCTTAAGGCACCTTTCTTGTTTTCACGCCCTCGCAATTGCACCAATTTACCATCCTTATAAAGCGCCAATTCATAATACGCTAGCGGGTAAACGACCTTATCAGGGTGATTGGGCGCATAAATGGTTAAATCTCGCTTGATATTGCTTAGCATGCGCTCTGCGGAAGCGATATAATTGGTTTCGTACTCACGTATTACCTTACCTGCTGACTGCTTCACAATCTCGGTAACATCACAATTAATAAAGTTCTGGCGCAACTGCTCGTACTTCTTCAATACTTGCTCCTCCAAATTGGGCAAGGTACGCAAATCGGTGGCCCTGGCCAGCCGCTCGCTGTAATCCCAGGGCACCTGGGCCTGAAAGGTGATGGTGGTATCCCAATATACCGTGAGCCAATCCTGGGCATAGGCAGGCACTTTAATAGAGTCCGTTAAATACTGCGGCTGACTTTCACGCTGACGAATATCCGGGGCATAGCCTACGCGCAGAAAAAGGTTTGTACTATACTCTAACCCTCTTTCATCAAAAACTCTAATCTTTAACTGCTGGGGACCACTTTTCTCTATTAATGGATTAATTAAATCAATACGATAGTCAGTGAAAGGATTCGTATATGCATACGAAAACGGAATCCCATTTAATTCTAAAAGCGTTTTCACTATACCGGAACCAAGTATCTCCACCCAATATACGGGCTGGTCTTCATAATCATCCACTTCCTGGGCAATTTCAGAGATCAGGCCATCCAGCTTTTTCAAACTGGCCTTGTACTGCTGTTGCTTTTCAGGCCCATCGCCAACCACCACCACATTGGTATCGGGCAAGCCATTCACCCCCTTTAAGGGTACAACTTCTGTAAAGTGGCCTTCCACTTTTGGGCGTTCTCCCCTATAGACCTGAGCTTTTTTATTCCCTGGCTGTTGACAGGCCATTAAAACAACCATAATCATCCATGTCCAAATAAGTTTCTTTGCCATCATGTTCATTTTGATTTTAAAAAATTGGTAAGAAACCGTTCGGTCTCCGGATTAACTTCGTCATTCGACCTTTTGATGGTGCTTATGCGCCCGGGTTGTAAGCCGGTTTCAGCCATAAACTCATCCACACTCCAAATGGTTAAGGTCTTCCTTTTTTGATAGTCCTCAAACGCCTCCAGGGTATTCCCTCTATTTAAGAAATCAGTAGATAAATCTATATATTCCTTGCCTACAGAAGTTTTATACAAGTCATTTAGGTCGGCTTTCACCTCCCCACTTTCTTTTAACCTGGCCTTTACAACGTAGTATCTTGCTTGCTGATTACTCGCATTATTGGGCCAATACTGGCCCTGTCCTTCATTAAGTATTAAGCGGATGAAAAACCAGGCCTCGTCATAAAATCGCTCCTCCGGAACAGACCTAAGATCATAACCAACAGTAAATTGAAAACTATCCTTAAAAAACTTCACCTCTTCGTAGCCGACAAAAAAGACACACACGCCATTACCATGCTGCTTATCGGGCCGTACAGAAAGCAAGCCATACTCCACTGCTATGCTTGACGAGAATTGCAGAAACTGTCCTTCAAAATCTAAGTACCTCACCCTGTTTTCAAACTGCTTATCGGCTCCCCGCCTGCCATCATAAACCAAAACACCCTTTTGCTGATCCTCAGAATTGGCATTGATGACAAGCATGGGGTACAAACTTTCGAACTCCCGGATGGCCGCATCAAAATCGCGAAAATGAGCAAAGGTCTTGGATATGATCTCGTTTTTACTGGACTCAATTTCAGCCATAAGGGCCTCACAAGTCAGCTCGGCGTAGTTCAGCTTTAGGTCTTTTAGGCCATCCAGGTTAAACAGGTAATTGGCATAGAAAAGGACCTGAGGCGAATAAGCTGTTGATGCAGCCAGCCAGGCAAAGAAAATGGTCAGCGCAGCTAAAACCAAAATGGGCCATATAGCCAGGAGGACGGTTCCGGCGACACTTGCACCAGCCCCGCTGGCCATGATGGCACTCAGACTAATTGAAACGCCTTTTACGGTAAAGACCAGACTGGCGGCTGCGGCGGCTGCGGCGCCCATATAGGCAAAAGCTTGCATCTCGTTTTTCTCTAAAAAAGCCTGGCGCATATTAAAAATGGACTCTACTATGGTTAGGCAATCGCCTACGTACCCGATCCGTGTCACCAGTTTTTTGCTTACTGCACGACCAATAAGCCGTTTCGACAGTTCTTTGCGGGCATAAAGGTAGCTGGCCAGACTGTGGGTGACGGCGAAGGAGCTGCGCCAATGGCTACGGCTTTATGGGTTGCGCTGCGCCCATCATTTTCCTGGGTGGCTCTGATGCTGCTCACCAGGTTGAAAACGGCCAATCCCATACCCACTTCTTCGAGCTTGGCTTTTTGCAGCAATTCATCGACTTTTCGGATGGTGGCTGTGGCTCGTGGCGCAATTCTTATGTAGGGGATGCTTTCTCCGGAATCGAGCACCTCCAGTATGGTTCTGGAAATGATGTTCCGGTCGGTCAAAACTTTTGATTCACCCAAGGCTTTCATGCTGATTTCCTCGGCATAGGCCAGAATATCGTCGAGGGTGGCCAGGGCGGTTTTAAACTCAAAATCGCTCAGCTGAATGCTGTTCAGATACTTGGTGATGATTTTGATTTCCTTTTCGCCCTTGCAGTAGCCGATGTAGGTCTCGAGTATGCTCAGTATTTGATGAGCGCCTTCGGCGGTGCTCAGGATTTTTTCGCCCACATTTACGGGCCGCTCCATCAACTTGCTAAAGGGAGAATCCGCAGCCAGTTTTTGTTCAAAATACTGGGTCAGGTCGAGGCGCTTCTGATAAAACAGTACGATATCGGCGTCTCGTGCCCGGGGTTCGCGTGCCAGCAAAGTATCATGGGTAATCAGTTCACCCTTAAAGGCATGTAACCTGTCGGCATAGTCGGTAAACTCTGCCAGTAACAGGTGCTGATAGTAATCACTTTTAAGCATTTCTAACAGACTGCTGCGGGTGTTGTTGATGTTCACCCGCATGTGCTTACGCGCCCTGATTTGTAAAATCTGTTGAATGGCCTCCCAATCTACTTTTCCTTTTTGTTTATTGAGTTCATTGATGGCTTCGGCACTGCCCGCCTGGGTGTATTGCAGTCGTTCCAGTTCCAGTTGAATGGCGCTGAAGGTACTTGCTGCCAACAGATACTGCTTCTCGTAAGTTTCAAAATTGTGCTTTCCCTGCTTTTTAGCCTGGTACCGGGTCTTGGCTGTTTCAACTCCTGTTAAGGGATCTTTGAGCAAGGCGCTGAGCAGGTCACCAACGGGCACTCCGGTTTTGGGGTTTTGAATAAGGGCTTCGTGCAGGGCTTCGAGTTGGTACAGGTCGTGACAAATATCGTTGGCGGCTCCCAAGCGGTCGTGCATACATACAAAGGGATGGATGAGCGGGTCAACCTTGGGTTCTAGTCTTTCTTTATAAAGATCATTAAATCCCAGGGTGTCGGTGGTGTTGGGCAGATAGTGTTTGGGGATGTCGTCGCGACTGAATACGCCGGTTTGCGTGCCTTCCTGTTTCACCCACTTCTGTACATCAAAAAGCTGGAAGCCTTCTATCAATTCTTGCTTTCGCCCTTGGAGTAGGTCGGACAGTAAGGTCTCATCCCATCGAATCTCAAAAAACTCCATCCGGAGTTTTTTGGTTTCCGGATCCACAGGAATGCCTTTATAAGCCTTTTGATGACTTTCGGTTTCCTGAAATTGGGTTTCGCCTGCTTTGTTGTAGCGCTTCAGCTTGCACTGCACCTGTCCATTGCCCTGGGTTACTTCGTATTCGCGCAGCACTTTGTCCTCTTCGCTGAACATATAAATCCATCCGGGGCGCACGGGGGCAGCTGCAAACTGGTATTCGTACCTGCCTGCTGTTGAGGGTTCCTCCAATTCTTCCACCTCCAGCTTATCGGTTTCGGTTTCTTTCACTAAGTTGGTATAGGGCCTGTGATAATACGCTGCTACCCGGGTGGTGGAGGCTTGGTGAAAGCTACCCGGCAGTGCCTCCTTTTGTAAAGCTTCTTTGGTACTGTTGATTTCTGTTATACGGGGTTGCCCGTCAAAGGAGAGCCCCTCCACATTTGTATAAGCCTTTGGAAGGGGAAAAAACCGATGGGCCAATCCCTGAAAAGGATTTTTTCGAACCAGGGTGTACCTCAGTGGGTGTATTACGATGCTTTTTCGATAGACGGTTACCTCGGGCCGTTCGGTATCGTTTAGGGTGGCGGTACTACTCATAACGTACGGTAAAATAATAGTTTCCTAAATCCATTTCTTCGGAGCCGGTGACCTCTTCCGACTTTTTGGACATGTCGTCCTGCTTAAAGGCCCACTCTGCACTGGCCTTATGGTCGCTGACTTTACCCTCTGCTTCGGCAAGGAACAAGTCCTCTTCATCGGCCTTCTCTGCCTTTTGATACACGGCAAAAACAATGGTCTCTCCGTCGTCAATGCCCTTTACTTCGGTGGTCATCATCAACTTTTCCTCCAGCTGCGAATCGCGGGTGGCAGCTTCTTCGTAGGCCCACTTAAGATTAAAAAGGCAAGGGCTTTGCTCTGCCTCTTCGCGGGCGGCTTCTTCTTTAAGCTGCTGCTGATTTTGTTTGGCTTGTTTGAGCTCGCTGCTCTTGCCCTTAAGGGCTGCACCAACGTGATCGACAATTCGGATCTTTGGAAAGGGTATCCTTTTTATGGGCATGATGGTGGTAGCTTGGAGGTGGATCCGGAGCCTATAAGCACGTTGGGTTCTCCTGCCACAATACTCCCGCCGTGTGCGGTCATGCTGCCCATAGTGGCCACGGGTACGCCGTTGATCAGTACGGTGGGCTCACCTTGCACAATGGTGTCGGGGGGTCCGGCACATACACAAACATCGCCCATAAGGGCGGCTGGTTTTCCGTTAATAAGTACGTTGGGGGCTCCGGGACCGGCTACGGGTCCGCCTACATGAGGTACAAGG
>NZ_BAZW01000024.1 GCF_000974365.1 Geofilum rubicundum JCM 15548 | reverse complement strand
TCCCTTTTTCATCCACCATGGGATTGATGCTGCTCACCCGGCCCTCAAACTTTTCGCCCTGCAGGGCAAAAGGCCGCAGCTCCACCAGCTGTCCCTGCTCAACCCCCGCCAGTTCCGTCTCCAGCAAATAAAATACCAGGTGCATACTGCTCAAATCCAGAATGTCACAAAACTTTTGAAAAGCCGTAGAAGGATTGTGCACCCGGGCCTCCAGATTGGTAACCACCCCTGTGATGGGCGCCTTGATCGATGTCGTCTCAAAATTGCGGCGCGCCTCCTCCAGGGAAATCTCCGCCGAATTAAATCCACTGCGCAGTTTTGCCATCCGCAGCTGGTCTTCCGGTATTTTTAAAGAATCCTGAATCCGATACCCAAAACCCAAAAGCCGGTCCTCCAAATCGATCAACGACTGCTGGTGCCTGTTCAGCGCCTCATCCAGGCGCTTTTGATAAGTAAAAGGCTCCACCGCGCCCAATAATTGTCCGGCATTGACCCGCTCGCCCTCCCTCACATGCACCGCCTTAATTTGCTCCTGCACCACAAAAGGCACCACCGCCTTGCGTTGAGCTTCCAAATGTCCGTTGCTCACCAGCTCCAGCTCAAAAGAACCGCGCTCTACCGACGTAACCTCCACCCGGGTTTCCGGAGGCTCCACATAAGACAAACGGGCCGCATCCGCGGCATCCGCGGCCGTATCATCACCGCCTTTGGAAGAAGAACAGGCATAAAAAGTGCTGGTAATAACTAAAAGAGCAAGAGATTTCGTCAACATAGCAGGTCTTTGGTATAAGGAATTAAAGACTATAAAACTCATAAAGGTAATAATTCTTAAAAACGGTTAACAAAAAATGGAGATAAATTACTGCATTGTTTTTAAACCCAGAACACTGATAAAAAAACTATTAAAAACAAGTTGTACCCCCAGTAAAACAAAGGTTACTGCTGGAATAACCAGGCGTAATACCGTTTCAGGCTCCAGATCTCCATAAGCATATTTACTCCAGACCAAAAAGCTGCTAATTGCTAAAGCAACACCAGCTAATAGAAAAAAGGCTCCTAAACCAATTCCTTTTTCTAAAGAAAACCATCGGTTAAATTGTTGAATCCATATTTCACCGCCAGGGATCAGACTGGATTTTGCAGCATAAAATTTGGATAAATAATAGAATAGGACAATTTGAGAGCCAACAACTGTCAACATTGAAAAGTAGAGCATTGTATGAATGTCAAATGTGACATTATTAATTGTTACCGGTGTAGCATATAATATTGAGGTAATAATGAGACCGAAAAGAACCAGAGCCAGTCCGGGGTATAAAAACAGCCATTTGGGACTGTATAGCAATAAAAATCGTAGATGACGCCAGCCATCTTGCCAGGTATTTAGGTGTGGAGGACGTGATCGACCGTCCTGTGATAGCTTTGTAGGAATTTCGGCTATTTTTAAATTGTGCAAGGCTGCTTTAACTACCATTTCTGAGGCAAACTCCATGCCGGAGGTAGAAAGTCCCAGATTTAAGACTGCATCACGGTCAAATGCCCTTAAGCCGCAATGAAAATCGTTCACCGGAATATTAAAAAACAAACGACCGGTGAACGACAACACCGGGTTACCTAAATATTTATGTAGGAAAGGCATTGCGCCTGGTTCAATACCGCCCTGAAAACGATTGCCCATAACCAAGTCATTCCCTTCCTTTAGCTTATCTAAAAACCTTGGAACATCTCCAAAATCATAACTGTCATCAGAGTCTCCCATTATCACGTACCGACCTTTCGCATGCTCAATACCAGCCGACAGCGCACTTCCATAGCCTTTACTCTTAACATGAAGCACACGAGCTCCTAACTCTGTAGCAATTTCAATTGATCTATCCGTACTCCCATTATCCGCAATTAAAATTTCTGCATCTATATTGTATGCTTCAATAGCTTTCTTAGCCTTTCCAATACATTGTGTCAGAGTTTCCTCCTCATTTAAACAAGGCATTAAAACTGTTAATTCATATTTCATAATATTTTGAGTTAAGTTTGTTTTGGTTGTTCTGTGCTTCTAATCCGAATTTTCGTTGCTAAGAACAAAAACACAGGCATGGGTATTAACCATAAAAGTCTCGCCTGGTATCTGAAATAAACCCCGGAAAAAGTGCCGCAAACCCAGGCGTTGATAAGGAGGGCGATGAGCAAGAACAGAATTAAAAATCTAAATTTTAAGGACATTCCATTTTTGTAATATATCAATGCGTATAATAAAATGCAGGATAAAAATATTACTACCTGCGTATGGTTTACCAACTTAAAATTCAATTCCCCTTGGTTCTGTCTGGCCTTGTAGTAATTGTCATATTCATTGGGGTAAAAACGTCTAAAACCTTGATCTATCCTTGGGGTTGCTTTGGTGGCTTCACCAGTATCAAAATGCATAAATTGGGAAATGGTGCGTAAAATCGATTTCCAGACAACCAATTTTAAATATTTTGGGGTTGTTAAAATATCATTCACTATGGCAGAATACTCCGCCTCACTGCCTGCCCAGCCTCCTGTTTGGTATATTGGACTATTACTTGCCCAAAGGAAATTGTTGGGAATCGTGTCGCGGTACTCACAAATGCGATAGTCCTTTTGTGAACAGTTCTCTCCCAAATAAATGTCGACGACTCCCATTTCGACAAGACTTCCCATCAAAAAGACGGTGCCACCTCTCGAACTCTTAAATCCTCCTCCATATTGGTAACTGATTGATGCTGCAAAAAATGCAGATGTAATAATAAGCCCTATGACAATAGCAATGCGGCTAAATTTAATACCAACCAGATTATAAATCTCACGGACTGATTTGAATGCATAGCCGGCTAAGAGAAGTAAGGTAAGACCCAAACAAACAAATAGATGAGAGTTGTGCATGGCAATACCCAAAATCGAAAGACCAATAAGAAAAACCCATACATGTCTGGGAAGTCGCGGAGCAAAAATGATAAGTCCAATGGACAGAACTGATAAAGGTGTAAAAACATCAGGCATGAGCCAGCTGACATTAAAAGATGCGCCCATAAAAATCGAAACAAAAGCGGAATACAACAGGAAAAAGAGCAAGTAATTTTCTCCTGGCAAGAAATAACGAAACCAACAGTAGAATGAATAAGAGAGTATCAATGATTGCACTATGACTACAAACCACAAGGAATATTGACCGCTTATATAATACATAAACAAGCCATATAGTATCGGCCGGTCTGGCCCTACATGTTTAGCAAAAGCCGCCTCCAAATACATAGCCGTATCACTGCTAAAAAATAACGGGTATCCGTTATAAATCGACCAAAAGCACAACATGATTGCAGCAAGAAAAATGGCCCCGATGTCTTTGAGCTGATCGCCCATTAAAAATTTGCTATATAAGACCCTTTTCATGTTGTTTTAGAAATGACATTAATGCTTAAAATGGCGGAAATTCGACTCAGATGTTGTTGCACAGCTTTTGATTCCCGGAAAAAAATAAACATGGGGAAAACCCATAGCCAGGCTAGATGACTTTGTAGGCCTGCCTGCCCGTAAAATACACTGTTGCAAAATGCAAGCACCGGCCAGCCTGCCATAAGATAAATAACAAATCCGTACCCGGATGAATTCTTATGTCGCTTAAGAACAAAAACACCTAGAAGCAATCCGGCTAGTGACACCCATACCTGAACACCACCCCAGGTTTTAACCTGCATTATTTTAAATATCTGTCTGCTAATAAAAACATCCCTGACCTCATGGTTATAATAGTCGAACACGGCACGCAGAGTTACGGTACTGTCACTAAACATAATGGCATCGTCCGTTTCTAGTGCAACCATTTCTCTGATGGCATTTTGGGCTGAATAGATGCCATGCGCACGGACAAAATCATTCTCCTGCACCATCTCCAGAGATTTAGAATCAAGAAGACTATCCAGTTTATCTTCCATTCCTTCAGGATTTTGCATGAGGGAAGCCTGAAATTGTTCGGTTGTCATAAGCCCGGGTAAAATGGCAGTATGGTAGCTGTTTACAGGGCTGAATTTACCCCCGACTCCGTGATGAATGAATGAGACCATTAATATGGAGATGATGGTGAAGGCTAATACCAGAACTGATTTTTGCAATAGTTCTGTTCCCTTTCTTCTGACTGAAATTAAGCCAAAAATCATGAATAGTGTTGACAGAAAAACCATTGATAACATGTTGGAAGGATCCATACTACAACTAAAAACAAATATGACCGAAACGAGAATGAAATCCCTACGGCATATTTCTTTAGCAAAGAGCAAGATTCCACCTGATAATACACTCAAACCACTAAAAATGTGCGGTTCAATGGTGCTAACAGTAACCGACGCAGTTGTGAACCCCGTTATAAAGGTGATGAACCCTAAAGCCCACAATGGATATTCTGGCAATTTTATGAAATACTTAAAGAATAGATATATGAGAACGGCCATAAGTCCAGCCTGAAAAAAGATCACCAGCCACAAGGATGATGCCCAGCTTGCATGGGTAATTACCAGGCCATACCATAAATTGCCGAACCAGGGCACCTCGCGGGTAAAGCCACTGTTAATAAAGGTCCCCGAGGCCGATGTTAACAAGGGATATTTATTGGTCCACCCCATATAACAGAGAAGAATTGCCCCTAGAATAATTATCAGACGATTTTTGTTCATTGTTGTGTTATAAAGCGGTTCATCTTAAATCACCAATTATTTTAGTTTCTCCGTCCGGTATAGATAACCGGACCAACTTTGCCTATGATTGAAAATTCCGGGACAAAGCCCCAGTATCTGGAATCCATAGAATGGTATCGGTTATCACCCACCAGAAAAAAATAATCCAGATGGAATGTATAGTTTTTGGATGCTTTCCCATTTATCAATATTTTGTCATTCTCAACTTCCAGTGTATTTCCCTCGTAGCGGGTAATGACATCTTTATAAAGAATAACATTAGAGGAGTCCAGAGAGACAGTCATCCCTTTTGCCGGAACTAATAATGGTCCGTAATTCTCCCTGGTGTATTGCCTGTTATGTGGAAACAATTGTGGTCCGGGCGCCCCAATTTGAAAGTTATCCATAACAACAGAATCAACAAGAGTACAATTTCTAAAGGCCTTCGCAGTCCCTGAGGTCATGGCATAGTGATGCGCGCCATTCGATTGCCACAAATGGTCACGGGCAACAATACCATACTGATTCAAGCTGTCCTCCAGCAATTCTTTCTCGTGAGTATATACGCAATAGGAAAACTTTACAGAAAATGGTTCTGCTTCCTCTTTTCCACCAACATACCTTCTGTTATTGATGATGGCGATGGTATCCCCGGGCAGAGCCACGCACCTTTTGACCAACTTTTCCCTGCTCCATGGTGCAGGATGATCAAAAACAACAACATCACCTTGCTTAATCCCGGCAAAACCTGGTATGCGACGGTATTCCCAAGAGATATCATGGATACGGTCAGCCTTTCCAAACATAAAAGCTACTGCTTCGGCAAAAGGAATATCCCCGATCCGCATGGGAAACCTTATCCCATAGGCCAACTTATTCACCACCACTATGGATCCATCAGAATAGGTCTCTTCCATGCTGAACTGCTTAACCTGAAAAAACTCAAAAGCCAGCATTCGAAACACAATTAGACCAATGCCAATCAACAACACAATAAATATCTTCTTTAAATAACGCATATTTTTATTAGTTAGCTGTAACCGTTATTCATTGGTCATTTTCTGCTTTTCTTTTACTAGATAATAGAGGTTATCGAGAAATATGCCAATAAGAATTAACAAAAAAGGAATGACAGGCAACAATACCCTTTCCCAGGTATCATCGTCTATCCCTGCTAATATGGAAGTCACAATAAGACCGGCAGCGGATATCAAAAGGAAAATATTAAACCACTTCCATTTTCTTTTGGCAAAAAGAAAAAAGGTTATAAGAAGAAAATCCAACATTAAAATCAAATAAATAATGACTCCCCGTACACCAAAAAAATTTCTTTGGGCAAAAGCTTCAAACTTCCATATTAGATAAGAAGAATAAGAGCGCGTTTTCATTGCCTGTTTTACCAATGGATCAATATTTTCCCGGTCATAACCATATGAATTGCCTGGAATACGTTGTATGCTCCTCATGTTTTCTGTATAAGGGTAGTAATCGGGGAACGATTCAAACCGATTCTTATTCTTTTCGAAGTCATTATTAAGGTAATAAACAGTGTAGTATTTTCCTGTTTGGATGGTTGTGTCGATAATACTAACAAGCCTTTGATCGGGAAATTCTTTATAAGCAGAACTCAGTATTACGTTCATAAAGTTATTGTCATGGGTAACCGTGGATAAAGCCAATACTTCATTTTGCTTACTATTAAGCCAACAATAACCTCCCAATAAAGCAAACACTATCATTATTATTCCCATAAAGCCTGGCAATAGATGTGATCCCCGATTTTTATACAATTGAAAAAACAAGGTGGTATTAATCAATACACATAGCACAACCATACCCGGCTTCAACATAATCAGCCATAAGAGAACAAGCTGGACAAGGACCAGTTTTCTCCAGGAAAAAGCTTTTAACAACGTCGAAATGAAGTACAGAAGTACTACTATTGAGGATATAAGAATGGATTCAGGGAATATGGCATTATTGTAATTAAGAAGAATTGGATGTAAAGCGAAAATAATGGATACAAAGAAAACTAGCACCCTGCTTTTTATCCAGCTTTTACATATAAAGTAAAACGGAACAATGCTTAAAAATGAAAAAACATGTTGAGCAGTTATTATATGAGAAAGGAAATTACCATCTCCCAGAATTTGCACTATCCTTATAAAAATTGGGTAGCCCGGCGTTCTCAACTCATCAATAATTCCTTTAAAAATATTGTTCGCCGCATAAGTGTAGGAAACAGTATCTGCATTATAAAAAACACCTCCATATAACTGTTGATATATATTGCGAAAAGTAAATGCCAACAATAATATCCAAAAAATATCTTTTTGGAAAAATTTTAAAAATACCGCCATTCTAGGATGCTCCATATTTCCGTAATTCATTAAGAAAGCCACGTTCAATTAATTGTTAATTGGGGCTCATCATTTTGCCACTACATTAAGTTTGATGCTATCACCAATAAGACCGGGAGCCTTGAAGCTAACCGTAATATCTCCTTCTTTGTCTAAAGACTGTATGTAAGCCTTAATTTTCCCTTTATGACTGCTCCGGTAAGGAAAAGAGTAAGACTCGGTATTCAACGGATTTCCATCTTCAAGGGCCAACAAACGTGCAGGTCCTTGCACTAAACATTCAATTTTATGATTCCCTTCCGGAATGATGTTTCCATTAAGGTCTGTTATCCATACAGAAATTTGAGAAACATCCTCCTTGTTTGCTCTCAGAGTTAATTCGTCGGCATCGACTTTAAGAGCAAAAGCTGCTTTATGCGTCTCCAATTCAGAAAAAGCAACCGGTTTTCCATTCAAATAACCAACAGCACGCAGCTTTCCAGCTTTATATGGCAGTTCCCAAATCATAATTTTAGAAGGGAAATCCTGCATCTTGTTAATGCCCAGGCTCTTCTCGTTTAAAAATAGCTCAACCGCTTCACAATTTGTAAAAGCCGCCACAACCACATCTTGCTTTTCTTTATAATTCCAAACCGGCCAACTGGACTTCAATTCACTAAGTTCTCTATTTCCATCAGATTGTTGCTCCAAGGTGGATAACTCAAGTACAGGAGAAGCCTGCCACAAACTCTTCCAAAAATAATATTCTGGTAATTTGTTGCCTGCCAAATCACAAATTGCATTAGAAAAGGATCTGAAAGGAAACTCTTTTGCCTCTCCTAAGAAATCAAATCCTACCCACAGAAACTGTCCAAGGAAGTAGTCATTGGATTCGGCGAAAGTCCAGGTTTCCAATGACCGGTCCGATTCACTTGAATACATAATACGGTACGGATAATTGTCCTTTTCCCTTTCAATAATTCCTTCAAGATAGTTATAACCTACTACATCTAAAGCATCAATATAACCAATGGCAGTTGCTAAATGAGGCATTGTTATGCCAGACGTTACCGGCCGTGTGTTATCCAGCATTTTTACATACATGGAAAGGTTTCTGGCAACCTGCCCTAATCTGGAAGCATCTGGCAGGGCACTCTGGTATCCTGCCCAATGATACCTGGCAGGCTTTTCTTCGCTTTCAAGTAAAGGGTGTGAGTAGGGGTCATTAGGATAATCAATTTCATTACCAATGCTCCACATGATGACGGAAGGATGGTTCCTGTCCCGCCTCACAATGGATTCAATATCTTGCCGATGCCACTTTTTAAAATAGGCGGCATAACCCTCATGGCCGGGATAGCCAGCATTCCGCCCATTTATCCATTTTCGCTTTGGTAGCTCCCATTCATCAAACGCTTCAACAATGACCAACATACCCAATTCGTCGCACAAATTCATAAACACGGAGGAATGTGGGTTATGAGCCAGACGCACTGCATTGCAGCCCATTTCTTTCAGGATTTTTAACCTGTCTGCTAATACCATTGGTGGAACTGCTGCACCCAAACCACCTGCATCATGATGGATACAAATCCCTTTCAACTTAACGGTACTGTCGTTAATGGAAAAACCTGTCTTTTCGGAAAATGATATATCCCGGATGCCAACACGTGTTTCCTTTTCATCCATCACAACACCTTCACGGGTTAAACGGGTTATTAATCTGTATAGATGTGGATTGTCCATGTCCCATAAATGTGGGGCTTCAACTTCAAGATTTTCAATCAGATTGTCCTGGTTCCCGGATTTCAGACTAACTGTACTGGAGGTTTTAAATACAGTATCCAGGTCAAAAACCAGATAGTTCTCAACATTGAAAGTTGCATCTGCCGACAACTCATTAACAAACTCAACTTCAGCTTTTACAATGGCTTTTCCTGTTGAAACCTCAGGTGTTGTTACATAAACACCCCATGGTACAATATGCAATGGATGAGTAGTAATTAATTCAACATCCCGATAAATCCCGGATCCGGTGTACCATCTTGAATCAGCATATTGAGAGTGGTCTACCTTTACCGCCAGAACATTCTCCGCGCCATGCTTAACATGATCCGTAATATCATATTGGAAGGCCACATAGCCGTTGGGTCTGTAACCTACCTGTTCACCATTAATCCATACCGTACTGTTGTTATAAACCCCATCAAAACGAATAAAGACCTTTCGGTTTAACGCTTCTTTTCCAATAAAAAATCTCTTCCTGTACCAGCCAATTCCTCCGGGAAGATATCCTGAGCAGCTGGCCCACATAGTATCCATCTGTTCTTTTATGGACCAATCATGCGGCAAATCAACAACATCCCATGAGGCGTCATTAAAATCCAGTTTATAGGCACCTTCGGCATCTCCTTTGTGAAAGAGCCAATCGTAATTAAAATGGCCTTCTAACCTTCCCGCCAATTCTGGAGAATCATATCCTGTAGTGCACGAAACAAAATTTGCTATCAAACCGCCAATCAGAAGACTTCTGAATGTATTAATAAATTTTCCTTTCATTATTGCTTTTTTTCGGTTGCTGATCGTTGTGATAGATTGTTTATTTGATAATTCGTGTGTAACAGGAACTTTCGGGCGGTGAAATTCCAGACCAAAGTAATGGCGGTTGCAAAAATCTTGGATAACATAAAATACAATCCAGCTTTCTCAGTGAAATACCAAACCAACCCCGTGTTGATGACCAAGCCCACCGCAGTAATAACCATGTATAGCAAAAACTCAAAATACCGGTTAGAGATAACCCTGGTTTTAAAAATCCATGCGACACATAAAAAGTAGTTAACAATGGCACCCGTCATAAACGAAATCATCGATGACACGAGATAGTTTAAGTCCACAGCAGTTGTCAGGTAGTACAATAACGCAAAATCAATTATTGCACAAGAACCTCCCACAATAAGATACTTGGATGCCTGGGTTAGAAAGGTTCTGTTAACCATGTTAGTTGTTTTTTGATGCCAAAGCCCTTAGATAGCTTTTTACCAACTCAGTTGACTCACTTGCAGCAATCTGAAAGTTCGAACAAGTAAAGCTTTCATCCACCTCAAAGAAATAGGGTTCATCAATTACGTCTATGGGCAGGTCAAGACTGCTGGGCAGGTAGTAAACAGGCCATTTTAGTTCAAACATTTGGGTAAAAATGCGAACTTTGCGCAAATTGCTGAATTCTCCTAACAGAAATAGGTTATCAGGCATTTCCGCATCCATCATATCCAAAACACGCTGAAAGTTCTGTTGCGTACAATCAGAACAGTTGGATTCAGAAAATTTTAGGATTCGAATGTTGCTGTCGATGATTTCACTGAAAGGGATAGTTACCCCTTCCAGATTAACAACAGCAACCTTTTTGTCAATTTTAAGACCATTGGAACGAGCTTCAAAATCACGGAACATGGCAATACCATTTAGCGTGGACTGGTATCTTTTGATGCTATCTGTTTGCACGCTTTGCCCAGCAATGGAAGCATCGAGACGGGCTCGCGCATTCAAATTTAGCCATAGGCTTAGTATCAAAGCAAAAGTTAGGATTACCGGAATCGTATTGATCTTTTTCATAATATCTTGATAAAATTGGTGCTCAAGCAAATTATTCCTTGATGTCCTTTTAATCATTCTATGTTGGACCTGTTAACAATCAACTGGCATTCTCAAATATTAAAGATGAACCTGTTAATGGTTTTTCAGTATTAATCAAACTTTGGACGGTAAAATACCAGTGCCGGATTAGAATCATAAGTAAGATCATCCGGGATAGAAAAGGCTATTTCTTCTTTATTTTCAACCAAACCTGCAGCATCTACCCAAGTTATATTACTGTTTTGGTGATGACCAATTGACGACCAAAAAAAGGCCCCATGCAATAAATCATTTTCCAAACTGTTGTTAAATATTTTTATAATGGAAGTCCTCCTATTGTAAAAGCAAAAATATAAATATCGCTTGAATACGAATTCGAAAGAGATGAACTCTTCGTTGCTAATGAATAAATTGACAAAGTGCATCTTTTGAATTGGAGGGTGATTTATAATATTGTATACAGTAAGCTTTAGGACTTCTTCAATTTCTTCAACTGTCATTGACTTTTCAAAATTCACATAATACTCTGGTTTTATCTGGTTTTCGGTGACAGTATAAATGGTGTCAATATAACTCCGGGATAAAAATATTGTCCCTAAAGCATTTTTTGTTAAATGTCTAGGCCAGGAGATGTCCATTGTTCCCAATCTATTAATATGAGATGAAATAAAAGCCTCCTTTTTCAAGTTATACAAATGATAATGATAGCGTGCCGAAGGATGATAGAATAGAATTGTTTCACTATTGACCATGCTGAAGTAAATATAACCATGATCAAGTGGGATATCATCGGTCCAATTTATGTCAATCGACTTTACAAAATTTAGATTTTTATCTAAAACGAAGAATTGGTTGGGCTCTCCAAAAACATATATTTTATCTTGATAGAATGACACATCTTCTATTTCAATATATTCTTGGGGACCTCTACCAATAGCATTGTATGAATTTATAAAATTCCCCTTCCTGTCAAAGCAAAAAATACTTTTGGCTGATTCCCTGTCAACTACAAAGATTCGATCCTCGGATACCAGGACTTTATCAATTTCTCCTATAATCGATTCATCAGTGTATTCCAAAAAGACCAGAGAATCGATTGAAACAACATCTGACAGTTTCCCATTATCTATTATGTCACTCTCCTTTACATCAATGGTTGTAATCTCATGAGATAAAGGTTTTGACTCTTGTGATGTTCTAATGCACGAACCAAAAATAAAAATTACGATAATCAAATATGTTGGTTTCATATAAATTTTTTATTATTTCTGAATTTTTGTAGGGAGCCAGAAAACCGGGCTCCCTACAAAGGATGAGAAAGATGCTTTAAGTTTAGTCACAGCCCAGATACTTTGTTGATCCACTAACACATCCGGTCACATCGTCTGGTGCAACGACCTTTTGGCAAGTAAATTTTTGTCCTGTGATGGATTTACCTGGACATATAGCATTATTATCACTAAGTTTAAATACCCATCTGAGTGTTCCACTCCCCGAACCACTACCACTCGTTCCATCAGCCAAAATCTTCCCTATCACATCCCACTTTAGAAAAGCAGGAGTTTGTTCGCTGGTAACCACGTGCACGTTGAGTGCTACAATGGCCACAATGGCCAAAGTGGATACCCCATTAAAAAACTTCTTTTTCATAATAATAAAAGATTAAATAATTAATTTTGCGTCAATTGTATCCGGGACGCATTTCCGGGTTTGTTGCTTACACAGAGAGCGCGAAGCTTTTATCAAGTTCTGAATTCGATGTGAGGCTTATGCGCATCTCTGTGTAACTTTTATGTGCTTTAACTTATCACTTCATCTTATTTCCATTTTTCATCATATTTCGAATGCTTTTGCATCCTGCTTTGTACTAAGGTCTTTTGCATAGCTAAAACAAGGCTGTCGACCAACAGAGTCCCCTGCACCATCACGAAAGGGATAATTGGTAACAATACCCTGTTGCGGGTACCATCATTCACCCCACCCACAAAAAAAGCCAACAGTAAGCCTAATAGCATGAGCAGGTTTAAAGCACGTGCATAATCAATAGTTTTGAACTTAATTGTATTCCTTAAAATCAATACCATATCCAACAGAATAAGGATATAAACTGTCAGCCCTGTTATGAAAAAGAACCTGAAACTTGCAAAATCAAATACTTTTTTGAGTATATACCGGGCATAGGTTGTTGTGCGGGCTGCGGTTTTAAGGTATGGTCGTATGTTTTCTGTCGTGTAGCCCAGCTCGTTGGGCGGGATGATGTATATGCCCCACATATCATGCTGGTGTCTGTACTCCAATGGATAATCGGCAAAACCTTTTTGGTATCTGTCATGGTCGTTATTCAGATAAAAAACGGTATAGTAGTGCCCCTTGTGGATAACTGTGTCGATGGTGGTGATAAAATCCTTATCAGGCAATTCGCGATATGCTCCGCTGAAAATCACGTTGATAAAGGTATTGTCGTGGCTGATGGTGGTTAGACCCGGATACCCGTTTTGAATATTGTTTAACCCGCAATAACCTGCCAATAGAAGCACAGACGCCAGAAAAGAGATGGCAACAGGTTTAAGATGTTTTGCATCACGGTTGGTCCAAAACCATAGCACCCAAACAAAAGCTATCACGCCGTAAAAGACCAGACTGACGGGTTTTACCATGACCATGAAAAACAGGAACATGTTAAGGGCAATGGCTTTGCCTGTTGTAGGGGTCTGCACAAAGCCCGAAAACAAGTAAAGAGTAAATACCAGGGAGGCAATGAAAATGGCTTCTGGAAACAGGGCATAGTTGTAGAACAGCAAAGGCGGAAAACAGGCATATAGAACGGTCAATACGTTCACAATTGCCCGGTTTTTAACAACCCTCTTGGCAAACAGGTAAAAAGGTATAATACTGAGAAATGAGACCAGATGTTGAAATGCCACAAGGTATTTGAAAGGATGTGCTGGTGTAATCAATTCAGACACTCTCATCAACATTGGATATATCGGAGTTCGGGAGGCGTCAATAGCGCCCTTGAAAATATTTTGGGCAGCGTAGTGGTATGTTACACTATCGGCATTCTGCGGCATTCCCGGGTTGACAAGGTGGTATAAATTTCTTATAGTGAAAGAAATGATAAGCACCCAAAAGAGGTCACTTTTGAGGAAAGTCTTGGTTTTGTATGTTAAGGTTTCAATTTTCACTTTCTCTACTGTTTAACGAGTCCGGTACTGGTAATGACACACGATTCCTGGTAGGTGTCGTAATCAGAATTGATTCCTCCTAAGTCGTGACCGGCATTGTGCATGATATTTTCTGCGGCCATAATCCCCATTAGTATGCTGTGGTCTTGGTTGTTATATTTAAAAGAACCGTTCCGACCTATTACGTGTAAGCCATCTATGGAAGAAGTGTATTTTTCTATGGGATCAAGCGCATCCTTATAGCCCCGATTGTAAACAGGATAGGATTTTGGTAGGCGGAAAACATGGCCTGCTTCGATATCACCGGGTGCTACCAGAGTGGTAGCCACAATCTCTTTCTTTGCCAGACTAATCAGGCGATCATCATCGTAACCCCAGAGTGGTTCATCATCATTGCTCCAGTATTCCAGAGCGAGGATTGATTTTTGTTCATGGCCATATAGTCCCGGCACCCAATTGCGAAAATTGGTTACCCTGCCCATGTGCATATCAGGGGCGTGGATGTAGAGCCAGTTATCGGGAAAAAGTTCGGTTTTGTTAACCAGTAGATATACAAGAATGGTATTGCGGTATTTCAATTGGGCAGCTAAAGCCTTTAATTCTTGTGGAGCCTCCGGTAATCGTTCAATCATCATGGTAAAAGGCATGGTGGATACCACATGGTCGTATTCCTTAACTGTGCCATCCATTAATTCTATGCCTGCTGCCTTATGGTTTTGCGTGAGGACGCGGTACACTGGTGTTTTAAGATACACATTGTTTCCATTCTCTTTAACTCTGTCGGCCATTTCTTCATAAACCGATCCTGAACCGCCTGTTGGGTAGGCAAATTGGTCCACCAAAGTGCGGTGTTTGTTGGATTTGCTTTCTAAAAACGCATTTTTCACGGCTTCAAAGAGGGAAAGTTTTTTGATTCGCTGGGCTGCGAAGTCAGAATCCAGTTCCTTGCACGAGATGCCCCAAAGCTTTTCAGTGTATGTTTTAAAGAATATCTCGTAAAGCCGCCGCCCAAACCTGTTTTGTACCCACGATTCAAAGGAGCCGTCCCTGTTTTCGGGTGTTGCTTTCTGGTAAAAGTAGCTTAACATGCATAATGAAGCCTCAACAATACCTAAGTTTTGAAGAGCATTGAAAGGTTTGAGCGGATAGTTGTAAAACTTGCCTTTGTAATAGATTCGCGTAAGCCGATCAACCATTTCATAATTGTCTTTTACAATTTCCAGCCAAAGCTTGTTTACCCTGGCGTCGCTACTGAAAAAGCGGTGAGGCCCCAAGTCCACTTTTTGCCCCCATAAAGGGATGGTACAGGCCAACCCGCCAATTTGCGGACTGGCTTCATATACATCAACGTGGTGATTGTTTTTCGAAAGAAGATAGGCGGCTGTCATCCCGGCTGGACCGGCACCGATTATGGCAATTTTCATGGGTGAGTAGGAGTTTTACAATTAAGGTCTATTATTTCAAAAATAAATCAAGCAATAACATCAATGAAATAACACTTTATGGACCTAGTAGGAGCATATATGGCGTAATTTCAAGAGACGACCCCAGCAGAAAGAAATGAGGTGATTAAAGACAAGGAATTGGAACTTGTTTATCTGTGAAGATCCCTCTTTTAGTATCAAATTTACTAAAAATGGGATGCCAAGAATTTTGTGTGGAGCGGTGAAAAAAATCGTAGGTTGTTAGCATGGGATAGATATTAAGGTTAAAATAACTAATTTTTTATTGACACAAATTTGCTTAAAAAATCTTTGTAAATCCAAATCTTAAGGATGGAATTTGGCGATAAGTCGATTTTGTGATATCTTTTTTAAAAAAAGTCACAATACTGTATAAGAGTTGTAGTGTTGAAAATCAGGTTCGGCCAGCCTTCAAAAAGCTGCCAGAAACAAGGAATGGATCGTTATCACCGGCTGGAAACCTCACTACAAGTGGGTCAATTACGACATCAAACATCTGGAAGATCCCCAAGGCATCTTCCCAAAAGATGTTTGTGGCATCGTTTCCCGCAAAGGTTTTGAAGAGGATAAGCCCAAAGCGGCAAAATTCTTCAAAAACTTCAACCTGACCGAAAGCCAATTGTATGCGTTGCTTGCAACCATTGACAACAATGGGGAAAAGACCGGTTCCATGTAATTTTGGTAGGATTTGAGATAATAAGCTTAAATTTGTCGCCAAAGCAAGTTTTTGCTGGCGTCATTCAAATAATATATGCTACGCACATTCCTATGATATTTACGTTGCTGTAATTAAACCATTTTAATCTTGAGTTGTCTTTATACCTATCAACCTAATAACCCAATGACCTATCGACCTAACAACCTAACGACCTAATGACCTAACGACCTATTTTAAAAATATAACATCATTTGATCAATGAAACGAAAACTTTGGATTGCCCTCGCGGCTTTTGGCCTTCTTCTGACAGGAATTCTGGTAATGTTCCTGCTTTTTTCTTTGAAAGAAGAGCCACAAAAAACATCAAAACCACAACATGATATATTTGTAGAGGCAGAAACGGTAAGCTATGGCGATATGCAAGCCGTGGTCACCTCGTCGGGTCGTCTGCATACCTACAATGAATTGGTGGTCAGTTCCGAAGTGTCGGGTCGCTTAAGCGAAGGCGATGTGGCTTTCAGACCGGGCCAGACCTTTCGCAAAGGTCAGGTGATTGCCAAAGTGCTCAATCCTGAGTTTCCGCTCAGCGTAAAGGCGCGCAAAAGTCGGTTTCTGCAAACACTCGCTTCTGTTTTACCCGATCTGCGACTCGATTATTCCGATTCGTACGATCAATGGTATCGGTTTTTTGAACAAATAGACATCGAAAAACCCCTGCCTGAATTGCCCGAATCGCTTTCCTCCCAGGAACGAATTTTTCTGGCTTCCCGCAATATAATCAGCGATTATTACACCATTTTGGGAGATGAAGCGCGTTTGCAAAAACACAACATCACAGCCCCCTTTGCCGGCGCCTTTAATGAAGTGGTTCAGGACCCGGGAGTGGTTGTTAATCCGGGCACGCAGCTGGCCACCATTGTCCGCACCGACCTTTACGAACTGGAAGTGCCGGTCACCATGGAAGAGGTCAAACTATTGTCGGTAGGTGATTCCGTAAAAGTCTCTACGGACAACGACCTGCAGGAGTGGTTGGGTAAAATCAATCGCATAGGTGCGGTGGTGAACCCCTCCTCACAGGCCGTAAGCGTTTTCGTTGTTGTTAACGGGGATGAAGGCATGTATGACGGCATGTACCTCACCGCTCGTTTATATGGAAGTATGCTCAATGATGTCATGGAAATGCCGCGAAATGCCATCTTCCAAAAGAACAAGGTCTACGTTTTGGAAGACAAAACACTGGTTCAAAAACCCGTCACTATTGTGAAACGCAACCCACAGACGGTTTATTTCAGAGGGCTTGACGAGGGTGATGAGCTGATTGTAGAACCACTTCTGAATGTGACAGGAAATCCCAATTACCAAATTCTCCGATAAAAAGTTATGCGCAAACTAATAGAAACCTTTGTCCGGTATCCCTTTTATGCCAACCTCTTTATCGTGGTCATTGTCATCTCGGGCGTATACGGATTTCTGGAACTTAAAAAATCGTTTTTTCCTCAAAGGGAATCCCGCAATATTTATGTAACGGTGAGCTACCCCGGTGCCAGTCCCAAAGAAATGGAAGAGGGCATCACGGTGAGAATTGAACAAGCCATCCGGGGACTGGTGGGCATTAAGGAAATCAACTCCAACTCGCGCGAAAATTTTGCCCGGGTCAGCATTGAAACCACCGGCGAATATGACATTGACGAAGTCTTGCAGGAGGTCAAAAATGCCGTTGACGGCATTTCAAGTATGCCGGTAGATGCCGAGCGCCCCATCGTTTACAAACAACGATCGACCACGCCGGCCATCCGGCTGGGTCTTTATGGCAGCGCCGATCTGATGCGACTGAAGACGCTGGCCCAGCGGATTGAAGATGATTTTTTGCAAAGCGGACTGATGAGTCAAATCAGCATCGGCGGTTTTCCCGCCCTCGAAATTGCTGTAGAAATTGAGGAAGAAGTACTCCTGCGTCATGGTCTGACCCATACCGATATAAGCAATGCCATATCGCGCAATAACCGGGATGTATCGGGCGGAGAATTGCGCAGTGATGAACAATATTTAATAATTCGCTATCGGTCGCGGACGGTCCATCCCGACGAAATAGCCAACTATGTGGTCATGGCCGACCCCAATGGGAAAACCATTCGCATCAGTGATCTGGGAAAAGTGTTTTTACAGTTTTCTGAAACACCGAGCGGCGCCTGGCTGAATGGTGAACGGGCGCTTTATCTGTCAGTCAACAAACTGATTACTGAAGACCTTGAGGCCATCTCCAATTATGTCAACCAATATGCCGATGAATTTAATGAGAAACACGCCGATGCGGAACTCATTGTCACCTTTGATTTTCTGGATTTGCTCAATTCCAGGTTGCATCTGCTGTATAGGAACGGGGGAATGGGCTTACTTCTGGTTGTCATTATTTTGGCGTTTTTCCTGAGTTTCCGACTTTCCTTATGGGTGGCATGGGGCATTCCCTCTTCCTTTCTGGGTATGTTTGTGCTGGCCAGCATGTATGGCGTTACCATTAACATGATATCCCTCTTCGGAATGATTCTGGTCATTGGTATTTTGGTGGACGACGGAATTGTGGTGGCCGAAAATATCTTTTCACATTTTGAAAAGGGAAAATCACCCCGGCGGGCGGCCGTTGACGGTACTTTGGAAGTACTGCCCGCGGTAATCACCTCTGTTACCACCACCATTATTGCTTTTGTCCCCCTTATGCTGATCCAAGGAAATATGGAAATGATGGGTGAGATGGCTTTTGTCGTGGTATTCTCTCTGGCCTTTTCATTGATTGAGGCCTCGCTGGTATTACCCGCACACATCGGTTCCCCTCATATTTTGCAGCGCCGCAATGATGCCGTCAACTTTGGAAATCGCTTCCGGAATCGACTTGAGCGTTATATATTCTGGATGCGCGACCGTTTTTACGGGCGCATTCTGGCCTTCATTCTTCGTCATCGGCACATTGCCCTGGTGGTACCGCTTGTCCTTATACTGATTACGGCCGGACTCTTTGGGGGTGGTTTCATATCCTCCACTTTTTTCCCGAACATTCCACCCGACAGTTTTAATGTCAATGTGGCTTTTACACCCGGTGAAGGCGAAAAGCAAACCCATGATTATCTTAGCCGTTTTGAAAAGACCGTATGGGAGGTCAATGAGCAACTAATGGAAGAACACAAGGATACGGCCAATTTTGTGGATTATACCTATCTGGTGATGGGCAGTTCGTTTGACGGACTGGAGAATGGCACCCATGCCGGGCACATATCTGTGAGCTTACGCAACCTGGAGGGAAGCGACATTTCTGCATTTGATATTGCCACCAGAGTGCGTGAAGCCATTGGGCGAGTACCTGCTGCCGATAAATTTTCAGTGGCCGGACGCAACAGGTGGGGAAAACCGATTTCCATCAGTTTGATGGGCGAAAATCTGGAAGAACTGGATCAGGCCCGTGATTTCCTGCTCAGTGCGCTTGAAGACATACCTGAACTAACGGACATCGTTGACAATGAAGCACCCGGGGCTCAGGAAGTTCGTCTTGAATTAAAGCCCAAAGCGCATTACCTCGGACTGGATATGTACGTTATCATGAACCAGGTACGAAATGCCTTTTTTGGCGCTCAATCGCAGCGACTACAGCAAGGAAAAGACGAAATACGCGTGTGGGTTCGCTATCCACCCGATGACCGGGAGCATATCGGACAACTTGAAACCATGAAAATCAAAACCCCTCAAGGTGAATTTCCTCTGAGCGAACTGGTGACTTATACCCTGGAACGTGGTCCGGTAGCCATTGCCCGCTTTAACGGCAAAAGAGAAATGCGGATTGATGCCGACCTGGTAGATCCATACGAACCTGTTCCTGACATCTTGGAAGAAGTGAGCAACACCATCATGCCCCAACTCCAGGCACAGTATCCGGGCGTGACCTATCTTTATCAGGGTCAGCAAAAATCAGCTGCCGAGTCGCAAAATGAAATAGCCAAATATTTCATTCCTGCTTTCGGCCTCATCATGATCATCATCATGTTCCATTTCCGGTCATTCGGTCAGGGAGCCATTGTCCTGATGATGGTCCCACTCGGATGGATTGGTGCTGTTTGGGGCCATGGATTGCATGGCATTCCGCTTTCGATGCTGAGTGTTTGGGGAATGGTAGCTGTTTCTGGCGTCATTGTTAACGATGCGGTGGTCTTTCTTCAGAAATACAATCAGTTTCTTGAGGAAAGCTATTCCGTTGCAGATGCTGCCTTTAAGGCAGGTCTGGCCAGATTCCGCCCCATTGTGCTCACCACACTGACCACCACACTGGGCTTGTATCCCATTATTCTGGAAACAAGCCGACAGGCGCAATTTCTCATCCCCATGGCCATGGCTCTGGCCTATGGTATCCTGTTCGGAACCGGATTTATTCTACTGTTCTTTCCTGTTGTTATAATGGCCTTGAATGATGTCAGGCTATTATTAAAATGGTTGGTAAAGGGGAAGCGTCCGTCACGTGAAGAAGTGGAGACCGTAAACGTTTTCAAAAACAGGACCATCGATTAATCGCCATTTTGACAGTTTAAACATCAACAATGAAGCACATAATCAGACATAAAGTAAAAGAGTCATTGGCTATTCTGCTCATCTCTTTTTTAAGTTTTTCCGGTTTAACCGCGCAGGAAACAAAGGCCGGCTACACGCTGGATCAATTGATAAGCGAGGCACTGAAAAACAATTATGACATAAGGGTAAGCCACACCGATTTAGACATTTCAGAACTGCGCAATACCATTGGTAATGCCGGGATGTTGCCTTCTCTGACATGGGAAAGCAGCTTCAATAACAGCTTGAACACCCGCTATGACAATGAGGACCCAACCGGCCTTCTTCAAAACGGCGTTCGGCTCAATTGGGTGCTGTTCCATGGCTTTTCTGCACATGTAAGAAAGGATCGGCTCGAAACCCTTGAAGCACTTTCGGGAGGCAACTTGGCGCTGGTGGTCGAAAACACCATACAAGCAGTTGTTCTGGCCTATTACCGTGCCCTGTTTGAAGAAGAGCAACGGTCTTTATTGCGCGAAGTCATGCAGCTTTCAGAAGACCGGCTTCAGTATGTGGAAGACGGCGTTTCGCTGGGGACCACAAGCAGTTATGATGCTCTGCAGGCACGCTCTGCCTGGTTGACCGACAAAGCGGCCTTGCTTGAGCAGGAAGTGGCCGTTCTTACATCTGTGAGGGAACTCAAATACCTCACCGGCATGCAGGAAAATACAGATTTAAGCATTAGCGGCGATCTGTCCTTCCAGGCTTCCCAATTTTCCCTGGATCAACTGCTGGGTCTCATCGAAACCAACAACCAAAACATCAGGAATCAATATCTCAACCTTTCATTACTGGAGAAACAACGCGTTCTTGAGCAGCGATCACGTTATCCCCGCCTGAGCACCAATGCCGGCGCCACGCAAAACAACCACCCCGATGCCTTCAATCCCGGAAATGATCTTCCCGGCGCAACAGACGGATACCTTTCGTACTACGCCAACTTTTCGCTGAGTTTCACCTTATTCGATGGCGATCGTGTCAACCGGAATATCCAGATTGCCCGCATGGAAGAGGCCATTGGCCAAACCAACCTTGAGGAGATGAAACATCGGCTCCAAAACCGGCTCTTAAATTTGTACGATACCTATCAGGTAAACCGCGAACTGGTGGAAGTAGGAAAAGAAAATATGGAAACCAACCGGGTAAATATGCAACTGTCGGAAGAAAGATTTAAAGCCGGTGCCATTAATTCCTTCAACTTTCGGGATGTTCAGCTGAGCTACCTCCAAACCTCCCTGAATTATTACCGCTCCATTATAAACCTAGTGTCCACACACACCGATCTGGTACGTATTACAGGAGGCATTATTGAAGAATATGAATAAACAAAAAACTCACTTCAACCGCTTAACCCCCCAATGTTTTATACATGATATTGCCTGCTGGCAATGATTCATTTCTTTAGTTCATAATTTGTACTTCGACCTCCTGCTGCTTCTTTTTGCAGGATGTTTTTGTCAATCAAATCATTAATATCTCTTATCGCAGAATCTTTTGAGCATTTAGCAATCTTTGCCCATTTAGACGATGTCAATTTCCCCTCAAATCCATCCAATAGTTTATTCAAGAGCTTCTTCTGTCTTTCATTTATGATAGTATTTGAGTGTTTAGACCAAAAAGCTGCTTTAAATAAAACTCTGTTTAATGTAGCATCCGTCGATTTTAAAGCATTTATCAGACAGCATAAAAACCATTCAATCCATGGGGTAATATCTAGATTTCCTTTTTGTGTCTTTTCAAGTATTTCATAGTAACCCTTTCTTTCTATTCGTATTTGTGCTGACATACTATAAAAACGTTGATTACTTTTATCAGATTGAGCCAATAACATATCTGTCAAAGCTCTGGCTATCCTCCCATTTCCATCGTCAAATGGATGAATGGTCACAAACCATAAATGTGCTATGGCAGCTTTTATAACTAAATCAATTTTGGAATTATTTTTAAACCAATCCAAAAACAGATTCATTTCATTCTCAACGATTGAAGAGTCAGGTGCTTGAAAATGCACTTTTTCCTTCCCCATAGGACCTGAAACCACCTGCATTGGACCAGTTGTATCCTTTCGCCAATCAGCTACTGTTATTTTGTACATTCCACTTCGTCCAGTTGGGAATAATGCCGCATGCCAATCAAAAAGTCTTTCGGCTGTCAATGAATTAAAACAGTTTTGTGTGGCATCCAACATCATTTCAACAATACCGTCAATATTTCTATCCGACTCAACTGAACCTGCGATGTCCATTCCCAATCTGCGGGCGATTGATGAACGAACCTGGTCAGGATTTAAATATTCTCCTTCTATCTCTGACGATTTTAATACATCAAGCGTTAAAGTATCAAGTAGAGCTTCGTTTCTCAGGTCGAATCCTATTGATTCCATCTTTCCAATAAGTCTTCCCTGTAGATTTCTGGCCTCGCTTAATAAGTTAACTATTTCATCACTTCTCCATGTAAAATTAGGCCAGTTGTCATGTTGGTGAATAAATGCTTTCATTCGTTGCGATATTTGCATCAAATATACCTATTATTCGTCGCATTAAATAACAATCAATGCCATTTGTGCAATGTTTAGATGGGCTATTCGTTGCACGGTCATTTTTTTGATGTGCCCCCTTTTATGGTATCGTTACAAAGAGCATTGTGCACGCTACCCCTAAAAAAACCTCCTAAGATTAAAAATCTTAGGAGGTCTATTGTGTGCCCAGAGCGGGACTCGAACCCGCACGCCCTTAAGAGCACCAGCCCCTCAAGCTGGCTTGTCTACCAATTTCAACATCTGGGCAATAATTTCCAAAGAAATGCGGTGGAACTTTATCCCCGGCTTTCTTAAGCGTGGCAAAGGTATAAAAATTTGATTATCCCGAAAACACAATGAATTAAAAAAAGCGACGGAAACAATCTTTTTTTCATCAATCCGGTAACACATTTAAAATAAGCCACCCCAATGTTGCGTTATTGCTTTATAAAGATTGATTTTGGTTTTTCCCGTGGTTTTTTTTGCTATTTTTCCACTTTAATTAAAACCTGAAACAAAAAATTGCGTAATCAAACCCTACAAGCGCTCTAAACTAAATGAACATGGCCAGTATATTCGGAATTCATTTCGGAAGCAGATTTGTTTCCACCAAAAAATTTGAAGCATCGCTCATCAATGAGCGCAACGATTTTGAACGATTCAACAGTTTTGAAAACTCAGAACTGCTGAAACGCTACCAGGAACTGGATGCCCTTGTCCACTCCGGCGAATTTGAAAAAAAAGTACGTGAATTAAAAACGGCCCGTTATAAGGACACCGAGCAATGGCGGCAACTCGACCAGTACAATGCCATGAAGTCCTCATCAGATATTAAAACCTATCTGAAATTTACCAAAGCCGGTCTTCATGAACGTATGAAGCAGATTGCGGAGTCTGACTCCTATCAGTCCTATCTGGCCATGAAAGCCTTTGTCAACTCCGGAGAATTTCACTCAGCCAAGGTCAAAAAGGACTTCAAGCAGACCGAAGCCTATACCAAACTCAAGACCTATGAGCAATTGAGTAAGGACCCCAACATTAAGTTTTATCTCAAAACAGAAAAAAAGACCAATTACAAGACCTTCACCAACCTGGAGAACAGTGAGCGGCTCAAGACCTTCTTTAAACTGGAAGCCATTGTACAATCCAAAGAATTTCAGGAACACAAGGCTTTTATGGAGGACAAAAAGCGCTTTAAGAAGTCGGAAGAGTACAGTCTTTTAGAAGAATACGAACGCCTCAAAAAAAATGAGGAAATTAAGTGGTACCTCGACATCAAAAAGAAAAACCCCTTCAAAGAATTTCGGCAGTGGGACCTGACTTTCGAGGATGATTTTGATGCCATGCATCTGGATACTTCCAAGTGGATGACCGGCTATTATTGGGGCAAAGCGCTGATGAATGACGCCTATGCGCTGGCAGGCGAAAAACAGTTTTTCAAGGATGACAATGTGGAACTGCGCGACAGTGTTGCCAGAATTGTGACACGCCGGGATGGTGCCAGGGGAAAAGTCTGGGATCCGGCCCATGGTTTTACCACCCAACACTTTGAGTATACGTCGGGACTCATTTCTACGGGACAAAGTTTTCGTCAGAAATACGGCAAGTTTGAAGCGAAAATTCGCTTCAATCACAGCTATCCAATGCTGAATGCCTTCTGGATGGTGGGCGAAAAAATCACCCCTCAAATAGATGTGATCAAATCGGCCTTCAAAAACGGCAAGAGCATAGAATGTGGTGTACATGTGATGGACAAAAACCAGGCGGTGCATCAAATGCGCAAAGCTCCGGCACTAAATTCAACAACAACTTCTACATCTACACCCTTGAGTGGTCACCGGAAGCCATCGTTTGGAAAATCAACGGACAAGAAGTGCACCGGGAGATCAAGCATATTCCGGACGAGGCCATGTACCTGGCATTTTGTACCATACTACCGGAAAACCCGGCTGATAACAGTCTTCCGGGATTAATGGAGATTGACTGGATCAGATGTTATCAGAAGAAGAAGGACTAACCCATCTGGAACTTCTGGCCCCGGCCAAAGATGCCGATACCGGAATAGCCGCCATTGAGCATGGCGCAGATGCAGTTTACATAGGAGCTTCCAAATTCGGAGCCCGTCGGCAGGCGGGCAATTCGCTGACGGACATTGACCGACTGATTCAGTTTGCCCGACCATTTCATGCACGGGTTTATGTAACGCTCAACACTTTACTGTACAACCATGAACTAAAGGAAGCGGAAGCGCTGATCCGGGATTTATACCGGATAGGTGCCGATGCCCTCATTGTTCAGGACATGGGCATTTTGCAGATGGACCTGCCGCCCATTCCCTTGCATGCCAGCACGCAGACCGATAACCGAACACCGGAAAAAGTGCGCTTCCTGGAGCAGGCCGGCTTTCAGCAGGTGGTATTGGCCCGTGAGCTGTCCCTGAAGCAAATCCGCCAAATAAAAGCCGGCACCACCGTCCCCCTGGAGTATTTTGTCCATGGCGCCCTGTGCGTCTCCTACAGCGGTCAATGCTACATGAGTCAAGCCCTCAACGGCCGAAGCGCCAACCGCGGCGAATGCAGTCAGCCCTGCCGCTTGCCCTATGATTTGCTGACGGCGGACGGAAAAACCATGGCGAAGAACCAGCACCTGCTTTCACTAAAAGATTTAAGTCTGGCGCACCGACTTCAGGATCTGATCGATGCCGGTATTACGAGTTTCAAAATTGAGGGACGACTCAAGGATGTGGCTACGTTAAAAACGTCACTGCCCATTACCGCCAGCAGCTGGATGCCCTGATCGATCAAAACCCCGCCTACCGGCGCAGTTCATCAGGCCGGGTGGCCCCGACCTTTTCACCGTCACCCGAAAAATCTTTTTCGAGGGGATTCTCCTCCTATTTTCTGGACGGTCGCCACAAAGGCATCTGGTCACTGCACACCCCAAAATCGATGGGCGAAAAAATCGGCAAAGTCATCCAGGTCAACAAGGACCACTTCCTGGTTGAAAATGGGGATTTATTGAACAATGGTGACGGACTCTGCTTTCTTAACCGACAAAAAATATTGACGGGACTCAGAGCCAATGTGGTCAAAAACCAAAAAGTATACGTGGATGTGGTAAACGGACTTTACGCCGGGGCCACCCTTTTCAGAAACCAGAACCACAACTTCGACAAAGCCCTCAGCAACAGTCATAATGTCCGGAAAATAGCCATCGAGCTCCTGCTTTCAGAAACCCCCGAGGGCTTGCGACTAAATCTGCGCGATGAAGATGGACTGTCCACCACCCTAAACACCACCATCGAAAAACAACCGGCCAACAAGCCCGAAAGGGCGCTGGAACAAATTCATCAGCAACTTTCCAAATGGGGCACCTCTCTATTCAGGGTAGAAACCATCAAAATCGATCTGGAAAAGCCTTTGTTTGTCTCCGTTTCCGTCCTCAATCAAATGCGACG
Organism: Geofilum rubicundum JCM 15548; assembly: GCF_000974365.1. GTDB lineage: Bacteria > Bacteroidota > Bacteroidia > Bacteroidales > Marinilabiliaceae > Geofilum > Geofilum rubicundum. Next base: position 34,863 of record NZ_BAZW01000024.1, on the reverse strand, counting down.
TGAGCTCGCCGAAAAGCACATACAATATCGCAGAGAGCAATATCCACGTGCAACCGCTGCCATTGTCCCCACCACCCATGCCTATCCAACAACAACGCATGACTATACCTCCAACGTCACCAATCACCTGGCCAGAGCCTTCTATGAGCAGCATGGTTGCCAGGATGTCGCCGATGGCTTTGAAATAAAGCAACCGGCCGGCCCCAAGCAGGTCATGACCACCAAGCACTGCATCCGCTATGCCACAGAGCAATGCCCCAAAATTAATCCCGGAGCCTCAGGCGAAAAACTCATCCTGAAGTCCGGGAAAAACCAATACCAATTAATCTTCGACTGCAAAACCTGTGAAATGCAAGTTTTTACTTTGCATTAGTAGTTGAAAGTATAACTGAACCCGACTTTGATCCAGCGCCCGGGCTGCGTCAACTCCCCCATATCCGCATATTTTGTATCCAACAGATTGGTAGCCTCGGCATACATCCTGAATTGCGGCGTCTGCTGCCACATCACCCGCACATCCGTCAGCCAAAAAGGTTCATAATCCACCCGGGTATCGGTGGCCGATAGCTTATAATAACCGGCCCGGTCGCGGTACAGCATATTCCATTGAGCAGAGAGACGCTCCAGTCCCAGTCCGTGAGACACCCCAATGTTCAGCTTTTGTCGCAGATGGTCCAGCACATAATACGACTCATAGCCCTCATCCGAACTAAGATCCTGCCAGGTATAGCTGTAATTCACCGCCAGGGTCTGCAAGACATTCTGCCCCGGCAGAAATGCCTGAAAATCCATCTGCCACGAAAATTCCAATCCCAAAGCCTCCACCTCATTGATGTTGGAAGTGGTATATTTTTCTTCACCGGGACGCCTGCCCCAGTCGATCAGATTTTCACCCTTTCGGTAAAATCCACCCAACTGGGTATCGTGCCAAAATGACCGCCAGCGAAAGGCACTTTCAATGGTTTGCGCCTCCTCCGGTTTCAATTGCGCATTGCCCTCATTGGTCGGGCCCGAATAAAACAAATCCGTAAAAGTGGGCATGCGCAAGGATTTATTATAGGCCGCCATCCATTTGAAGCCGGGTAAAATCCAGTAGCTCACATCAAGTCCCGGGTACCAGTCCACTCCATATCCCGTTTGTGAATGGCGGTTCATCAACAAACCACCCGACACATTCAAGCGCCCCACCCTGAAATTGTGCTCGCCAAACAAAGAAATATTGCCCCGATGAAAATACCGCGTAAACTGTCCCTCCGGCTCGCCCGGCACATCCATGGGTTCATCTAGCGGCAGTCCCAGCACGTTGCTCCAGACGGCCTCGCCCCTCACCTCTCCGCCCACTGAAGTCGTACCCAGCGCCCAGTCGGTAGAAGCATTCACATTGGCACCCGCCACATCCGTCAAGTGATAATTATGTCCGGCATACCAGCCGGCCGCATTCTTGTTTCCTCGAAAAAGTTCAAAACGGTCGTGGTGCCGACGCCAATAAACATTGGGTCTGATTCTGATGCGTTCCCCTGTCTCCATCGATAGTGAACCAAATAGGGTACGCGTGGCTTCAAATTGATTGGGATAAGTGGCCGAATAGAAGGAGTTGGCGCCAAAAGCCTTTTCGTTGTAGCCCAGCTGAAAGGAGAGCTTTTCTTCGCCCAGGCTCAGACGTCCGTTGTAAAATAAATTGAGTAATTCAAAGTCGGTGTTATCTCTGTAGCCATCACTATTTCCCTTTTGTGCCGAAAAATAGTGCTTCCAACTTCCGGTGCGATGCCGAAGACCAATTTGTCCGTTAAACAAGTTGTGACTGCCCTTAAGGCCCGAAACGGAAAGCCCGTTCTGATCGCTGGTCGTCGTAATAAAATTGATGGCGCCATTAAAGGCATTGGGACCATAAACCCGGGCGGCCGGTCCCTGAAGTATTTCCACCCGTTCGATGCTTTCGAGGCTGACGGGCAGGTTGAGGGCATGATGCCCCGTCTGTGGATCCGTCACATTGACCCCGTTCAATAAAATCATAACCTGGTCGAAAGACCCGCCCCGCATGCTGATGTCGGCCTGCATGCCTAAAGGACCGCGTTCCCTTATGTCCACACTCAAAGCCATGCGCAACAATTCCGGAACGCTTTGAACCGGCAGCTTTTCGATCTGGGCCCTCGAGAGCACCGTCACTATGCGCCCCGCTTCAGAGTAGAGCGTGGGACCGCGTCGGGCGGACACCTCGACCTCCTCCAGATTAATTTTGGTATTGATCGAGTCGGTTTCCGTTTTAGCGAAGGTGGACTGATACCCCAAACAGGTAAAATAAGCCGTGAGCAAAAATCCGATGCGGATTTCGCGGTTTAAAGTGTTGAATACCGCATAACGTGTATGCATCCATTGTTTAAAATGCACCATTCTTTGTTGGTGCCAGAAATTGGTTAAATTCATGATATAAAAACAATTAAATGAATAAAAAGCCCGGGAGCCCAAGCTCCCGGGCACTGGTAATTGGTACAAATATAAACATAAAGGTCAGGAAACATCCCCCAAAATCCTTACTTTTGAGATTCAATAATGGCATAACAATTGTCTGTGGCAACATTAAATCGAATCCTGAATGGTACGAAAGCAACTTTTTCGTATATTCATCTATTTAGTGCCTGCCTGAAGACATTTGGTCTTTGTGCATAAACAACTAAAATCAATTGAATGAACAGAATTTTCAACATCGGTTTACTGTTGCTGTTTCTGGTGCAGGTGGGCGTTTCGGCACAAAGAGATTTGAGCAGACATCACCAGACGAAGTTTGATGAGTACCTTGCCTCCTCCATTGAAAAGCTTAGCATTAGCAATCGACACGGGATGATTCATTACACCGGATGGGACAAAGACACGCTGGCCATCCGCGTCAGCATCTGGGTGGAAGCCCCTAATTCAGAGATGGCGACGGAAGTGCATGAGCAGATTAATATTTCACAGCAACCCGTGGGAGATTCGCTGGATTATCGTACCAGTTTTGAGGAGAACTTTTTTTCCAATTTTGCTTTTGGCATCGATTATCACATTTTTGGCCCGCGCCATCTGGCCCTGGAACTCCGCAACCTTTTAGGGGATATCACCCTTGAAGAATATAACGGAAGTGCCTCCCTTACTGCCGAATATGGCAACCTGACAATAACCAAAAATGCCGTAGCCATGCCCAAAGCCATCATCCAAGTCACCAATGGTGATTTAACAATTGGCGATCTGCAAAAGGCAGAAATCACGCATAAAAACGGACAGTTACAAATTAAACATGTCGGGGAATTATCGCTTATCTCAGATTTTTCAACGGCGACCATTAACCGGGTCGAAAAAATGAACCTCCGGGCTACCACCGGAAAAATGAACATTGGACAAGCGGGGTCTGTTAACCTGACAACCAAACGGACGGATATTGTCATCTCTGAACTTCGGCAACACGGTTTTATTGAAAGCCAGCGGGGAAGGATCCAAATTCAATCCGTCCATCGCTCACTTCAGGAGCTCACCCTGGCAGGAGACCTTACCCCTATTGAGTTACAACTGGCAGATGATTTGCCTTTTAACCTGCACGGACAGGTCACTAACGGCCAATTTATCTACCCGGAAAAGAAAAAAATCAGAACGCTGAAAGAAAACAACACGCTTTCTTTTTCGGGCGCCTACAACTCAAAAAACAAAACAGTACCCAACTTTATCATCTTTAATAAAAACAGTGATATACAATTAATTACAAAATAATATTAAAAACATATAGCCATGCAGATCTCGGACAAACTACTACTTCTTCGAAACAAAATGGGCGCTTTAGGAATGGATGCCTGCATTATACCATCGGGCGATCCCCATTTGAGTGAATACCCCGCTGAACATTGGAAAATCCGTGAATGGCTGAGCCATTTCACGGGATCGGCAGGAACCCTGGTAGTAACCGCAGAGGAGGCAGGCTTATGGACAGATTCGCGCTATTTTTTGCAAGCCGAAGAACAGCTGGATGCCAGTAACATTCAACTCTTTAAAGAAGGAGAAAAGGACGTTCCGGATTATACCACCTGGCTGAACGACGTGTTGATGCCCGGAGAAAAAGTGGCCGTTAATGGCGCCACCGTTTCGGTGAGTCAACTGCGCCGAATTACCCGCGAATTGCGCAACGCCCGTGTTCAGGTCGACTCCACCCATTCAGTGGCCGAAGATGTTTGGGAAGCGCGCATTCCCATTCCGGAAAACACGGTCTTCATGCACGAGGACAAATGGTGTGGCTTTACAAGGGCCCAGAAACTGGAACAAGTCCGCAGCCACATGAAAAAAGAAGGCCTCTCCTACTACATCACGGCCACCCTGGACGAAATTGCCTGGGTGCTGAACCTGAGAGGCAATGACGTCCCCTTTAATCCGGTGTTTCATGCCTTCATGATCATCGAATTTGACAAAGTCACCCTGTTCATCAACCCCCACAAACTAACGGCCCAGATTGCCCGCAAACTGGAGGCCGACAACATCAAAATTTCCCTTTACGAAGAAGTCTATAAACACCTGCAGCACATACCGGAGGATGCCGTGGTTTTGCTGGACCCTGACAGAACCAACTCTGCCCTCTACGCCGCCCTGTCGCCCAAAGTGACCAAAAAAGAAATGGTCAGTTTCATTACACGGCTCAAAGCGCAAAAGAACGATACCGAAGTCAAAAACCTGAAGCAGACACTCATCAATGATGGCGTGGCCATGGTTCATTTTCTGAAATGGCTGGAAGACCATATCGGCCAGGAAACCATCACCGAAGTTTCTGCCGCCAAAAAGCTTAAATCCTTTCGTGCCCAGCAGCCCGGATTTGTAGGCGAATCCTTCGGCACCATTTCCGGCTACGCCGGTCATGGCGCCATTGTGCATTACAACGCCAATGAGGCATCCGACATCGAATTGAAGCCAGAGGGGATATATTTGATCGACTCCGGGGGCCAATTCCATGGCGGAACAACCGACATCACCCGCACGGTGCCCCTGGGCGCTATTCCAGACCAGGCCAAAACCGATTACACCTTGGTTTTAAAAGGACACATTGCGCTGGCCTGCGCCATTTTTCCACAAGGAACCCGTGGTGTTCATCTCGACATTCTGGCCCGCAAAGCCCTATGGCAGCACGGCCTCAATTACGGACACGGAACAGGCCACGGTATCGGCTACTTCCTGAATGTGCATGAAGGTCCGCAAAGCATCCGTCCGCAGGACAATGGTTTCGAAATAGAACCGGGCATGGTTTCCTCCAACGAACCGGGTGTCTATCGCCGAAACCAATACGGTATACGCATCGAAAACCTGATCATCTCCAAAGTCAAAGAAGAAACGGACTTCGGAACCTTCATGGAATTTGAGACCCTCACCCTTTGTCCCATCGACAAAACCATGATTGACAAAAACCTGCTGACACCCGATGAAATCACCTGGTTCAACAACTACCATCAGGAGGTATATGAAAAAATAGCGCCCCTATTGGACGACGAACACAAAACATGGCTGCAGAAAAAAACCGCCGCTTTGTAATAACAAACCACAGGCAGGTGTAACGACAAAACATCTGAAATTGAACCCTTTTCAATGGCCGTTTAAATCAATTCCCCGTTAAGTGGTAATTATTTGTAGGCAACTAAATTCTTTAGTTTGAGGAGGGGGAGCCCGTCAGATGGGCGGGCCGGCGGTGGTGAGACGAAGTTGCCGTGGGCATTTATGGGGTTGGTGCGGTTGGCAGGAGGCAACAAGGATGCGGCTGGCAGCATCCATCTGACTAGAATTTTTTGTTACCTTTTTGGAGCAATGCCAAAAAGTAAAAAAGAGCCTTTGTGGCTCAAAAACAAATTATAAACATTAAACAATGAAACCATCACTATTCCTGATCCTTGTCATTCATCTTTTAGCGGCATTTTCCCTACAAGCCGCCCCGGCTGAACCGGATGGCTACAACATCCGGGTGAAGTTGAGTGAGCTCAATAATCAAGACCTCATTCTTGGGTATTACTACAATAAGAAGATGTATGTAACGGATACCAGCCGCATTGAAAACGGCACCGCCGTTTTCAAAGGAGAAGAACCCCTGACAGGGGGGCTGTATCTGTTTTATCTGCCCGACGGCAAATACTTTGATGTATTGATCAATGATGAACAGCATTTCACCATAGAGACCGATACGGCCAACCTGATTGGCGAAATGGAAATAACCGGAAGCAAAGAGTCCCGCCTGTTTTTGCAATACCAGCGTTTCATTGAGCAACAGCAAAAAAAGGTCAATGAAATCCGGGCAGCCATCAAAGCCAATGAAAGCGATCAGGCCAAAGTAGAGGAACTGAGCCAGCAGTTGGAAGCGACCAATAAAAGTGTGGCCGACTATTGGGACAAAGCCATGGAACAAAACCCGGGCACCTTTTATGCGCAATTTATTAAGGGCATGAAGGATCCGGTGATGCCGCCTCTGGATATTCCGGAGCAGGTGCAAAACGTGGATTCATTCAGACAGGTAAAGCGCTACGAATTTTACCGCGATCACTATTTGGAAAACATCGACTTTGAAGATGAGCGCCTTTTGAGAACACCCTTTTTTGTGCAAAAACTGGATACCTATTTCGACCGACTGTTGATTCAAATACCGGATACCATGACCAAAGCCGCCATTGATATCATTGAGAAAAGTCGCGGAACCGAGGAAATGTTCCGTTTTCTGGTACAGTACACCTTCAACAAAGCCAACGAAAGCAAAATCATGGGCATGGATGCCGCCATGGTGGCCCTGGCCGAAAAATATTACCTGTCGGGTCAGGCCGACTGGGCTTCTGAAGAGTTTTTGGAAAATCTGCGTACGCGTGTGCGCGATATTAAGCCCACCCTGATCGGGAAAAAGGCCCACGACATGCAAATGGAAAGCAATACCGGAGAAATTTTCCGGCTCCACGAAATTTCAGCTCCGGTAACCATTCTGGTGTTTTATGAGCCCTCCTGCGGCCATTGCAAAACCGCCATTCCCAAATTGTACCAAGAAGTATTTGAACCCTACAGAAACAAAGGCGTACAGGTCTTCGCCGTCTATAGCATGGCCGATCCGGAGGAATGGCAGACCTTTATCGATGCCCATGAACTTTATGGCTGGATCAATGTCTATGACCCCTACCACCAAACCCGTTTCAGAAACCATTACGACATCCGGTCAACGCCCATGATTTATGTGCTCGACAAGGATAAAAAAATTGCCGCCAAGCGTTTGGATGTCGAACAACTGCCCGGCTTTATCGACCACCTGCTCAAACAACAATAAAAATTTATGAAGCATACAAGTGCCCCCGTACGAACATTGTCAAAGCTGCTCTTCATTGTCGGCATCAGCGGCCTTATAGCCGCTTGTAACGAAAACAATGAAGAAATACCGGCACCGGGTGCTATATCAGCATGCCCGATGAAGGCTTTGAACTGGAAGTAAATGACAGTCTGCTTTTATCGCCCAAAATCACTTATGAGGTGAATGCCTCCTACACCTGGCTACTCAATGATCAGGAAATTTCGACAGAAAAGGAACTCCTGCATATTTCCAAAGAACTGGGAAAGACCAACTATCAATTTGTGGTCCGGACCGATTATGGCTCAGACACCCTCAGCATTCTGATATCTACCATCCAACTGATTGATTTCAATGATTTGATACTGGCAGAAAACACCTACCAACTGGCCACGCCTGATGAAAATGGCGCCCTTGTTTCTGAAGGTGCGGTTTTTCCCGGATATGGCTCTACGGAACAAACATGGACCGGGTTTGCCTTGAGTAATTTATACAGTCAATCCATCACAGAAGAACCAAGCCCCTTTAGTGCGTTTGCACCTGCAGCCGCTAAAAACAACTTCCTGATATACCTGCAACCCATGGCGGACCAAAACGCCGGTTTTGCTTTTGAAAATGGGGCCATGCATCAATTGAGCAGCTTGTCGGTTACCAACAGCACGCTGACCTACCTGTTAATGCTTTATGGCACAGATGACATTCCGCGCTTTGGCGATACCACGGACGGCAGAGATCCGCTTGATTGGTTTTTGCTCAGCATTGAGGGCTATGATGCAGACGGAAATAAGACGGGCGAAGTAGAATTTTATCTGGCCGACTATCGCTTTGAGAACAAGAAACGCAACTACCTGATCAAAGAATGGTCGGCCGTTGATTTAAATCCTTTGGGAAGGGTGAATGAAGTCAGGTTGATACTTTCTTCCTCTCAAAACACCGAAAGCGGTGAAATACAAACGCTTCCTTTGATCGCCATCGATAACATCAAGATTATTGAGTAAAATCAGCCACCGCTCACCACCAGCTTTTCCACATAGACCTTACCCTCAAACAGCAGTCGTGCCACATAAACACCGGGCCTTAAAAAGGAAACATTCAGGTTTCCTTTACCGTTGTAGATCAAAATTCTGGATGAATGAACAGATTGTCCGGTCAGTGTTACAAATTCAATTTGCGCAAAACCGTTCCCATCCGGAATATAGACTTCCAAATGGTTATGGACCGGATTGGGCGCTAATTTAAACGGATCGGAATAAACAATGGCATCCGACGTATCTAAAATCTGTACATCCGACAACAACAAATCCACCCAAAAAGCCGAACTTTCCGCATGAACATCCCAATACGGTAAGGGAAGCCATTGATTATTAACATTTTTAACCCAGGCAGAATTGACTCTGGCAGCACTAAAGTCGGATTGATACAAGGCAAAAGTATCAGTAAGTTCCGGATAGTTGATTTCTATGCCCGCCCACACATTCCCCGTCAAATCAACCGGCTCATTCAATAACACCAGGTATTCTCTGTTGGCTTTCAGCTGTGACAGGTTAATTTGGTTTTGCGACCAGACCACCAATTCGGGCTCATTAATGCCTTGCCAGACTTTCAAATTGAGTTTTTGCGTTCCGGTGGTGGGTGATTTGGCCGGCATGACATATATGCCGTGCAATCTGGCAGATTCAAAAGTGCCCATGAATTCGCCATAACTTTGGTCCTGTCGACTGTTATGGCCTGAAAAGTAACCCTCATTAAAGCCGGTGTACCAGGCACCGGCCAATTCTCCGGAAACGAGGTTGGACCAGCGTTGCACCGCTTTGTTGTAATAGTCAAATCCGCTCGAAGACTGGACGGCTGGACCGTCCGGCGCCAGCCACCAGGCCAATTGCTGATCAGGCGCACTATGAAAATTCCAAGCTTTATTCAGCCGTACAAAATAATCATTCACCGGGTTGCCACAATAGGCGGAACCGCCACTTAAAGATCCAATCAATAAGCCATTGTTATCAAATAAAGGTGCTCCCGAAGAGCCCCCCTCCGTGGTTCCCTCTTGCCACCTGTCGACCCGCCAGTGTGAATCGGACTCAAAATCAAAAAAGGAAGAAGCAGTCGGCGCATGGTCGGCCCGGGCTATTTTTTTCACATCCCCTTCAGGATGGTGAATGCTGCGAACAGGGGCGGAAGGGGCGGTTGTCAGGGACCAACCCGACCAGTAGGGCCGAAAGGAGGCCGGAGGCATGGAAGACATCTCCAAAAGTGCCATGTCCATATCTTTTCTGTAAGCACGTCGTTCAGAACCTGAAATGGTCTGAATAAAAGATCCCTCCACACGGGCATCGCAATTGGGTACCTGGTAATTAAAAGTAAAAATAACCGTTTCGTGAGAATTCTCATTGAGCAGACAATGCGCAGCAGTCAACACATAGGGTGTTCCATCATTGCGTGTGTTATTGACAAGCGTACCGGTGCACAACTCCGTTCCGTCCACAATCAGTCGACAAACCGATTGTCCGTTGTCCAGCCAAAGATCATCCAAATCACAGGTGATATCGGTGTGACAATCATCACTTCGGCCAAATCGACTGCCTTCAACGGGTAATAATGAGGCCACATTTAAATAATCGTGGTTCACCGCCCCGATTAGAAGATCCGACGATTGTCGGGCTCCGGCGGAGACCACCAGCTCCACAATCACCTCATCGCCGGGCACCGGCGTGGTCGCCAGTATGCCGGATGGCAAATTATTCTCATGGGTATAAGCCCCCAAAACCACACTCTGGTCGGGGTTATAAATAAAAAGCGAAGCCCCGGGTACCAGTTTAAAACGGTCAAAAATGAGGTTGATGGAATAAGCCCCCTTCGATTGGATGGCCAGTCTCCAGACCCGGGTCCCATCCACCTCCTGCTGCCATTGGCCTGAATTATCAGGAGACAGTTCCATAAAAAAAGGATGCGCAAACCTTAAGGGTAGCGCCGACTCCTTACCGTCGGCACTGCGCTTGTCTGAATAAACCGATTGGGGCAGCGGGGGCATCTCCACCGCTTTAAAACCGGCTTCTCTGGCAGTGGATACAGGTGATAGCAGAGGCCTCCCCCCTTGATTCAACTGAGCCCACACTTCTGAATTAAAAGAATAAAGAAGCATTAGGGCGGACAGCACCATGCGCAACGCACCCGACCATTTTTGAAAACCTGAAGATGGCTTGATATTTTGAAAGATCATTTATCGTAATTTACTTAAAACCCGCTACCCACTCATACATAAAATGAACAGCCAGGGTTACAAATTGGTGGCACCATTTAAGGGCTGTCACGGTCCACCAAAATTACGATTTATTCTGAATATTTTTTAATCAGCCGTACCATTAACGCATTGAGCAACTCAACGTCATAATCACCCACACTGGCCTCAATGTGATCATTGCCAATTCCACTGTCGTTGGTTATAAACACATAAGTCCCGTTGGTAACAATGCCCAAAAAGCGCATCAAAAATTCGGTTTCCTTGTCAATACCACTTGCCGTCACAGGAATCAGTTTAATGCCCTTTTCCGCGGCCAGCTTCACGCTGTTGTGAATGTCATTGACAATGGCTGTTTCATAATGCGGGGGCGCATCCAAAATAAGAAAGGCGATGCGGGTTCTGGCATTGTCCGACCACTGCAATTCGTTCATGGCAGTGCTCAGGGCCGTATGTACCGCCTCGGGATAATCGCCACCTCCATTGGCTACCTGCTGCCCAATAAAATCAACCGTGGTATTAATGTCTGTTGTAAACCCGGAGTGCTTCACCACATACTCATCCCCCTCATCCCGGTAAAAAACCGTACCCGTCAAAATATCTATCGCTGCATTTTCGCTTTCAACCGTTTCAATCACACTTTTCAGATCCGCCTTCAAAAACTCCAGCTCGTCGCCCATCGACCCCGTGGCATCCACAATAAAAGCCAGCTCCACCCGCGATAAGTTCTCAGGGCTGCTGCTTAAAGTGACTTCATTGACCCCCTCGACAAAGCGCTTCAGATTTACAGTCTGAACAGTGCCATTGATCTTTAGGGAGTAAGCCGACAAATCGGTCACCGTCTCCTTCTGATGCAAGCCCAACCAAATATCCGCCCTGCCCAGATTATCGGTGCGCGTTGCCCCCACAACAGTTCCACCCTTGGAGATTTCGACTTTAGCATTGACCAGCGAACCACCAACCCCATTCACCAGAAAAGCCACTCGGTTATTGGTATAAAACTGCCAGTATTCAGGTATTTCGGAATAATCCTGGCCATTGAGCAAGCTCTCCCAAAAGGTCCAGTTCTCCAGATCATTCCATTCACCGGCCGTTACCAGACCCGCATAATCCTCGTTGTCATTGCCATTTCCATTATCGCTTCCTCCCCCACTGCCGCCGGAAGATGAGCCGCCGTCCGACAAGCTAAAGTGTCCTTCAGTGCGAGCGCTGTCCTTGTCCTCTCCTGTCACCGATTCATCACCGTCACAGGCAGAGAGAAAAAATAAAAACCCAAAAATAAAGGGCCAATGCATGTTTTTAAACAGTTTCATAACCAGGTAGATTAAGTAATTAAATAAAAAAAAAGACCCATCATTGTTAGAATGATGGGTCTCGTTATAATTGGTTGCGCCTCAGCGCCCAAAATAATTTTTTACCAGGTTGTTAAACCAGCTTAATCGTCGATACCTTGTCTGAAATCCGGCATACCATCTTCGGTCCAGTGCAATACCCGGGCACGGGTATGGCGATTGGGGTCGTATAGAGATTCGCCTTCAATTTCTTTGTAATCACGGGCATGGTAAATCATCACATCCGTTTTGCCATCCTCAGCCACAGTGAAACTGTTGTGACCAGGACCATATCGGTTGAATTCTTCATTGCTATAGAATACCGGTTCCGGCAACTTATTCCAGGAAGCAGGATCCAACAAATCATCCCCTATTTCTGCCCACAACAGTCCAATGGCATAATTGGCATCTGTGGCACTGGCAGAAAAAGAAACGAAAACTTTGCCGTTTCTCTTTAAAACAGCGGCCCCCTCGTTCACCTGATACTTATGCTTCTCCCACTCATATTCAGGCTCAGTAATCACCACTTCAGGTCCTTCAAGCGTTATGGGATCCTTCATTTTAGCAATGATCAAACCGGTATTATGGGGCTGGGCACGTTCTGCCCAAATCAGGTAGCGCTCTCCTTCCACCTCAAAAGTAGTGGCATCGAGGGCAAAATCATCGCGCTGCGTCTGAATCTGACCTTCTTCCACCCACTCTCCGGTGGTTGGGTCGTCCGACTCGCTAGACAACACGTGCATGCGAATCTTCCAACGATCCTCTGCCGGAGCTGCGGCAAAATGAATGTACCATTTACCATCAATGCGGTGAAGCTCAGGCGCCCAGATATGATTACCCATGGGACCAGACTCATGCTTACGCCAAATAACCTTCGCCTCAGCTGTAGCCAAACCATTAATGGTATTGGCTTTACGAATTTCAATTCGGTCATATTCCGGAGCAGTCGCAATCAAATAATAAGTACCATCCTCGGCCTTATGAACCCATGGATCCGCCCTTTGCAAGGCCAAAGGGTTATTGAATTTAATTTCCTCAGCGGGCTGACTACATCCGGCTACCCAACTGCTCGCAACTAGCAAAAAAGCTAAAAGCCTCCACGTCTGTTTTACTTTCATCAGTTATAATTTAAGTTAATGATCGATCTAAATAGCATGTTTATCCATATCAATAACTCAAAGATATCATTAGCCCATAAAAAGAGGGTGGATTAATGGGTAAATCTTCCCGCTCAAAAATCCACCCATAGATTTTGGGATGACGAATAAGCATGTTTTCAAATTCCTTCTAACGGTGTGTCAAATAATTACAATGGCATCAACCCGTATTCTTAACACCCCCGGAAATGGCCGTAGTTATCACCAGTAATTTTTGAAGAAGCGCATTCCCTTTCTCCGTTTGACGCTCCTCCTCCTTTACCATCCGCCATTCTCTGAGTTTATTCACCTGCAGGTGATGCAAAGAAAAAAGCGGACGCTTTCTTCTGTTGATATTTTCCAAAAGGCTCACACGGCGACTCTGGGTCTGGTCGCCCAATAACGAAGCTACTTGTTGAATACTTTCTTTATGTTCGTTGAGTATCCGGTCTAAAAATTCGTGACGAACCTGCTCATTCTGAACCAGGGCCGCATAGGAAGTCATCAATCCCGTATCCGCATTTAGCAAGCCGGTTTCGATATGTATCAGCGTATATCTTAAAAAAGGCCACTTATGGGCATTTTCCTGTAATTGCCTGTATAGGTCGGGATGCTCCTTCTGCATCGTTTTTAGTCCGTACCCAACACCATACCAGGCTGTTAAGTTGTACCTCGACTGGTTCCAGCTAAACACCCACGGAATGGCTCTAAGGTCGGCCAGCGACCTGCGGCCGGTTCTCCGCGCCGGACGAGATCCGATTTTGCTCTGCTCCAACACATCAATGGGCGTGCTCTCACTGTAGAACTTAATAAAATCAGGGTGCTTGATCATTTTCTGATAGTAATCCAACGACAGTTTGGTCAGCATGTCCAAGGCCTCAAAGGGATACGGTTTCTGCTCAGGCGGATACAGATAATACCCCGTCTGCAGTGCAGAACCCGATAACAACATTTCCAGGTTATAATTGGCATTGACCAGGTTCGCAAACTGCTGCGCAATGGTTTCCCCCTGCACCGTCAGTTTAATCTCCCCGCTGAATGAACCCATGGGCATACTGTCCAGAAAACGGTGGTATTTTCCACCTCCCCTGCTGATGGTGCCGCCAATACCATGAAAAAACCGCAATTTAACCCCATGCTTGTTGGCCACCTCCGTCAGCACCCGCTCTGCCTTGTATATATTCCAGCGACTGGCCACAATGCCACCATCCTTATTACTGTCACTATACCCCAGCATCACTTCCTGAAACAATCCGGTGGGCAACTCCAATAAGCGGACAGCCGGATGTGCCAGATACCTGTCAAGAATGGCAGGGGACTGGTCCAAATCTTCAATGGTTTCAAACAAAGGAACCACCTGAAGTCCGGAATCCAATAAACCCACTTCCCGCATAAACAGGTACACCGTTAGCAAATCACTCACACCACGTGTCATACTCACAATCAGGGAACCAATGCCATCCGATCCATATTTCTCAATATGGTTCTTAACAGTTCTGAAACAATCCAACACCTGATTGGCTTCTGGTCCAACCGATGCCCCGGAAACCACAAATGGCCGGTTACTTTTTAGCTCCTCGGTCAGAAAAGCAATCCTTTTCTCTTCGTCCCAGTTGGCAAAATCGGTATCGTTACTGGAGGCAAAAGCCAACATTTGCTCAACAGCCTTATCGTGAAAAGCACTGTTCTGCCGAATATCCAAACGGGCCAGGTGAAAGCCAAAAGCTTTCACTTGTCGCTCCACCGGAAAAAGAAAAGTATCCACAATAAGATCAGCACCTAATTCCAGCAGGCTCTCCCTTAAAAACCGTAAATCATCCTGCAATTCAGCCGCAGAAACATAAAGCGCCTCACTGCCTCTGTCGCGTTCTTTACGGGTGTTGACCAGTTTGACCAGACAAAGATTGAGGAACTGTCGCCAAGGTTCGTGGGGATTACGATCCACCGCTTTCTGTCCGGCCTTACCCAAAGCATCCTTCATCCCATCAATCCGATCCAGTAAGTTTTGGGGCACCTCATTTCGGTTATCGGAAAAACTCATCTTAGTGGTCAGTTCAACCAACTGTCCCTCAATCAGGTCCAATGCCGCCATGCGATGTTCCATCAATGTTTCACGGGTTACATCGGCCGTCACATAGGGGTGACCGTCGCGGTCGCCTCCTACCCAACTGCCCAATAAAATCGTCGGAAACTGCTCTGGTTCCTGCAATTTCTTCTGATCGAAACCAAAGGCCCGCCAGGTATATTTTAAGCGCTCATCGCTCAACTTTAAAGCCTCCGGAAATACACGGGTAAAATAGTGCAAAACACTGCTGCGTTCCGAACTCACATCCGGTTTTTCAAGATAAACTTCCCCACTGCGCCACCAACGTTCCAGCAAGGCATGAATGGTCTCATCAATCACCTTCTTTTCCGTCTCGGACCAAATCACATTCTCCTTTTTTACCAACAAAAGATACAATTCGCGGTGAAGTTCCAAAATGGATATCCTTTTGGCTTCGGTGGGATGAGCGGTCAATACCGGATTGACCAGAACATGAGGCAATATGGCCGCAATCTGGTCCTCACTCAGACCTTGCTTTTGCCATTTGGTGAAGGTTTCCGCCCATGAACCACGAATAAAGGAGGCCCCCAAACGATTTTCAACCTTCCGGCGATATTGAGCGGCCGAATTCTCTTCAACCAGATTCATCAATTGAAACAAAATACTCAGCGCCTGCACCAGCTTATCTTCCGACACCCGAGTTTTTGACAGCACTTCCTCATCCTTATTGATGGCCGATAAAACTTCGGCCACCGAATCCTCATGCAAGTTCTCCAGCATTTCGCGCAAAAAGAGACTCACAGAATCTAAATCCTGTTCAATTTTATGGAATCCTTCCGTCTCAATCTGCTGTTTAATAACAGCAATCTCATTTTCAGGCACTTCTTTTCTCATAAGAATATTTTGATGGTAAAAAAAAAGCAGGCAGTATCGCCCATTATTAAGTCTGTTAAAAGTAAACAAGCGCCGATTTATTGAGTTCAATGGACATTGTCATCAACTTAAACCTACGCCAAACAAAAATAAGGCAATAATACGTGAATCGAAACATCGATTGACAAAATCACAATGATTTAACGCAAATAATTCCGAATAAAACAAGGCCAGGCGGCCAGATGAGAAAAATGGGAAGAAGAACAAATCGGGAAGCGCAGCAGTTTGACCACTATGGATCTGTATATGGCTATGGATCAGACACCTAATGGCATAAAAAAAGGAAGGGCTTGTCAACGTTCTGACATGCCCTTCCTTAACCTTAACCCTAACCCAGTTGCAAATATAAAGGGAATATTTTAGAATCCTACTATGTTGGTAGTTTTTTTATTCATTTTTTATTCATTTTTTATTCATTTTATATTCATATCAAATTGTACAACCGTATTTTTGCTGATTATCAAAAAATTTATCACAAAATCAGACAATACTATTTGGACTCATTCTAAACAACAATCATGATAAACTAAATAATAAAACCTTATAGTTTTGCTTTTCAAGCCCCTCTATTTTATTTAGCTCCTTGATCATTGACCCAAATAACTTATATTAAACCACTTAACCAAATACGTATTTAACCACCTCCCCGCTTAGAAAAACAACTTAACAAAAATTTAACATACAATTGTTGTAGTGAAAGGCAATAATCCTATTTTTGTAACATGACCTACTTTAGTGGCAGCACAATGCGCCAAAACCACCAAACATCATCAAATATGTACCTACAATGGACACAGGACCTATCGGTCAATAACCAACAGATAGATTCAGAACATCAAAGATGCGTCGGTAAATTAAATCCAACAACCATATGATAGAATGGACCAAAGATTACAGCGTGAACATAGATACTCTTGATCAGGAGCATCAATCCCTTTTTGCCGCCCTCAACCGGTTTTATGAAGCCTGCAAAAATGCGCCACCAACGATAATCTGGAAATACTGTTAACCGACCTCATCAAATATGCCAGGATACACTTCCAAAACGAAGAAGCTTTCATGGAGAAAATAGGTTTTCACGGTCTCGAAGCCCACAAAAAATCACATGCGGCTTTTGCGGAACAGGCCGCGGATTACCTGCACCGGTATAAAAAAGGGACGGCTCCCGCCTCTTATGAGGTCACCCATTTTTTAATGGACTGGATCACCCAACACATCAAAAGGGAAGATATGGAATATGCCAAATTTGCCGGAAAAAAATAAGGCAGTCCGGTGCAGATCACAGGACCATAAAACCAACTATTTCAGCTGCTTTTTTATCCACTCCATGATGCCGTAACGGGTTGTGGTTGAAATCCAATGCTCATTGACAGGGGTGATGAGCGCTTCTTTATCACCCGACAGTAAGTTATAAACCATAATTCCGGCCCTATGCTATAGGATATTTCCAGATCATCCTGCAAAATACCATATTCATACAAAGCCACCGTAATATGGGCCTCCTCATTCAAAGCATACAACCAATTGCTATGGTCGGGGGTAGTTACCCACAAGACTTCACTTCTGTAAGGTCCATTCTGCCCGTTCATCACACAGACGGTCCATACAAAAACCAAAAGCAGTCCTATTTTCTTCATTCCGTAAAGTTTATCCAATTATAACGGGCATGTCCCGATCAGGAAAGAAAGCCAACAAAGGCTTAGAATTGGGTATAATAAAAGAGAGGGCCGTCAGCATTCTGACGAGCCCTCTCTTAACCTTAACCCTAACCCAATACAAAAGTAATGCATCGTTAGAAATTATGCAAGCAAAACCAGAAAAAAAATGCACCATTTTAATAAATAATTATTTTTTCCATTCGGGCTCGACCTTTGTACTTCATAAAAATTATGGTAATGAGATATTTAGCTATCAACCGTCCCTTACACCCATTAATCGCCCCGGCACTCCATGACATTTTTTAACACCATCCACCTAAATATTAACCCTCTAGAAGAAACTGTACGGAGCTTCCTGCCGTATTAAATGCATCCAAAACTAAATCGCGTCGCATGCAATTCTTTGCCAAAATCAGAAACAAGATCCTGTTTTTCACGGGTATCACCCTGACTTCCTTAGCACTTATCATCACCCTCCTGTTTGGCACCATCACCTACCGGGCGTCTGAGAGACAAGTGGCTGATCTGGAAACCAGACTGATGTCGGCCTTTGATCGTCTGCTCCAAAGCGAAGTTGAAACGGCCGTCAGCATGCTTCAGGGCTTTGCCGACAAAGTGGATAGCGGCGAACTGGAAGAGGAGCCAGCCAAAGAACTGGCCGCCTACATGCTGAAGAACTTATTTTATGGTGAGGACGGTTATTTCTTTACCGACACCAAAGAAGGCATACATGTATCCATGCCGGGAACAGAACATCTGGTGGGCACCAGTCGATTGGATTACGTAGATGCCAACGGCAACCTCTTTGTAAAAAACATCATTGATGTGGCCTTAAGCGGTGGCGGGGTCACCGAATACTGGTTTCCCAAACTGGGGTCCGATATTGCCATGCCCAAACGCAGCTACTCCATTTATTTTGAACCATTTGAATGGGTCGTAGGCACAGGACTCTATTACGATGACATTGACACCGTCATCAATGAAACCAAAGAGGCCCGTAAAAAAGAGGCCTTTTCTACCATTGTCATCGTACTTATTACCACCCTGTTACTTACCATAATAGGCGTTATCATCGCCTATTTTATAGGAAAAAAAATATCCACGCCCATTGAAAAATTGTCAGGTAAAACCGAGCAGGTGTCCACCGGCGATCTGAATGTAGACATTGCTATCAGCACCAATGATGAAGTAGGTGTATTGGAAAAATCACTGGAAGCAATGATTCACCGACTCCGGCAAATTGTCCACGAGATTCATGAAGGCGCCTCCAATGTCGTCACTGCCTCCCAGCAAATGAGTGCCGCCTCACAGGTGATAGCTGACGGGGCCTCTGAGCAGGCTGCTTCAACGGAAGAAATCAGCACCTCCATGGAAGAGATGGTATCCTCCATTCTGCAAAATACCAGTAATGCGCAGCAAACAGACAAAATTGCTGTTGACTCAGCGCAACAAATCATTAAATTGAGGGAAGCCTTTCATGAAACCCTGGAAGCCATGAAAAAAATCACCGAGCGCTCCAGTGTCATCAAAGACATCAGCTTCCAGACCAATATACTGTCGCTCAACGCCGCCGTAGAAGCCGCGCGTGCAGGAGAAGCAGGCAGGGGATTTTCTGTCGTAGCAGGGGAAGTCCGTAAACTCTCAGAAAGTACCCAAAAGGCTGCCCTGGAAATTGATGCATTAACCAAAAACAGTCTGCAAGTGGCCCAGGACACCTGGGAAATGCTGGAGCAACTGGTTCCAGAATTTGAGAAAACCGCAGAATTGGTGAAAGAAATATCCGCTTCAGGCGAGGAACAGCGCATCGGCGCCGACATGATCAATAATGCCATCCAGTCGCTCATGCAGGTCACCAACCAGAACTCGGCAGCCTCCGAAGAATTGGCATCCAGCTCCGAAGAGCTGGCGGCCCAGGCAGAAACCCTCAAAGAAGCCATTGGTTTTTTCAGAGCGTAATCAACTCTTTGTCCTCATCCCAAAAAACCATGCGTTTCTCATGATAGGAAATGGTGGCCATATGGGCAGTCATGGCCTCTTCAAAAGCCTGGTCAATATCACAGCTGGGCTGTTGTCCCGACCGTATGCAATCCAACCATTCGGCGATGTGCAAATAAGTGGTATCCACCCGTTTACCATCGCGATAGCTGTATAACAAGCCCCTGCTGGCAAAGTACTGTTCAGTGGCTGAAGTCACCGCATCCACATCCTTTTTACCGGGCGTATAATTATAGATGGGATATCGCGGATCAATTTCTCCACTTATAATTTTATTCTTGTAGCGGGTAGATTGTTCCTCAGCCGTGACCACCAGTCGGTCGGACACCTCCATGCAGGCATCATGCCCCATAAACAACTTGGGACGATACTTGCCACTCGAAAGTGTCGCACTGTAAAGCATGGTCAGGTCCTTTTTAGGAAATTCATAAGCCACTTGCAGGGTATCCGGCACCGTGCGCCCATCCTTATAAAAATAGATACCGCCCGACGACATGGCCGAATGTGGTATTCCGACCTTCATAATTTGATTAACCGCATCGTACTCATGGGTCAGCAGGTCGCCGTTGAGTCCCGTGCTGTAATCCCACCAGC
The DNA here is from genome assembly GCF_000974365.1 of Geofilum rubicundum JCM 15548. Taxonomy (GTDB): domain Bacteria; phylum Bacteroidota; class Bacteroidia; order Bacteroidales; family Marinilabiliaceae; genus Geofilum; species Geofilum rubicundum. The sequence goes on along the minus strand of NZ_BAZW01000024.1, from coordinate 14,625 downwards.
AACGCCAGCGGAAAAAACGTTCCAGACTAAAGTCGTGCCAGGGGGCCGGACCAATGAACTGCTTCCAATCAATGGTGTTGGGATTGGCATCCGGGTGAATGGGGTAAACCCATGCACCATTGGGGTCATTTCGGTTGGTGCAGACTTCAATCAGGGATACATTACCCAGCAGTCCCGCCTCTACCGCCTCCCTCGCCTTGATATAACTCTCGGTCTGCCGTCCCTGATGTCCCAACTGAAAAATCACCCCACTATCTTTAATGACCTTTCGTACTTCATAGGTCTCTTCCACCGTCCAGGTTAAAGGCTTTTCAACATAAACATGCTTACCGTGCCTGGCCGCCTCAATGGTCATGGGCCCATGCCAGTGATCCGGTGTGGCAATAATAACGGCATCCACATCATCGGCCGCTATTAGCTCCTGATAATGACGGTATCGTTTGGGTTGAGTCACAGAAGATCTGCTGCTGCCCTCCTTTTGCGAATTGACTGCTGCCTCCATGGCCGTACCGGCATGCACGTCAAACACATCACACACCCCGGTAATCACCACATTTAAATCCTCCTGTGCCAGATATTCCTCGTAGCGCTTATCGTGCCGGTTCACCGCGGCATTGGCTTTCACCTCCTCCATCCAGGCAGGATGGGCAAAGCCGGCAGCTCTCAACAATTGCGTACCCCTAATACCACAACCAATAATGCCCAGTCGGATCTGGTTGTCACGAGCAACAGACGGATAGGCAGGTGCCGGCGCGTCGTAACTGAGTCCAATGCCCCGTCTTAAATTACTTTTGAGCAGATGTTCGTGACTGCGACGTTTGTAATAACTGTAGGCAAAGGCGCCAAATATAGGTAAGGTAGCAATCCCCTTCAACACATCGCGGCGGTCCATTTTCACCTTTGGTCCGATCGCTTTTTGGTCCCCCTTATCCGTGTTCTTATTTTTATCATCCTTCATCCCCATGGCAACAATATGGTTAATTGATTAAGAAATTTTCAAAAGGCGGTCTATCCCAATCCGGTGCCAGGTAGGAAATACCAACAGAACAGCCATACTAAACAGCTCAATGAGTGTTTTATTCACAATCAAATAACTGCCTTCAGAAGGCATGCTGTAACTCAAAAGTGGCAATGGCGGATGCGACAAATAATAAAAGGCCAATAAGACCATTCCACCGATCAGCGAAACACGGGTAAACAAACCGGCCATCAGTCCAACCCCAATCAAGGTCAGGCCATAAATATTTAACAAATCAACCCCCTTAACCAGGAAAGGACTCGACACCAAAAAGAGGAAAAAACCCTCCAGAGGGCCTTTCGAGTCGATCAGGTAGCATAAGCCGACCAGTTGGGATTCGCGATTTTACTGACTCCTTCGTATAAAAAGTGCCAGCCGATGAGCACGCGTGTTATGACGAGCAAGGTCAGTTGAGTTGAAGATAGAGCCATGCTTATTATTCTTTTTGATTTATTACCGCCTCAATGCATCCTTAAAAATCTGAGACCCTAAAGATGCAAAAAAATCACAAAATCAACCATGAGATTTATAAACAAGCGAATTATTCGTTCGTCTTCATCTGATAATCCCTGAAAGAAATTCTAAAAAACAGGCGGTAAAGAACAGGCACAAAAAGCAGCGTAATAAGTGTGGCAAAAAAGAGTCCAAAGATAATGGCCAGAGTCAGCGGCTCCCACAGCAAGTCGCCCGAAAACCAAAGGGGCAGCATCCCCATGGAGGTGGTCAGCGTTGTTAGTACAATGGGACGAAACCGGTTGTTTGCGGCTTGGACAAAGGCATCCCGAGGATCTATTGCCGGATTTTCAGCCATTTCAACATCGATGCGATCGATTAAAATGATGGCATTGTTGATGACAATGCCGGCCAGAGCAATCACGCCAAGAATTCCAAAGAAACTGACAAACGACCCCCCAATATACCATCCTGCTACCACGCCTATCATTCCCAAGGGTATGGACAGCACAATGATAGTGGCTTTACGCATGGAGTTAAATTGCAGTACCAGAAGAATTACTATGATAAAAAAGGCCAGTGGCAAATTGGAAAAAATAGCCCCCAGGTTTTCATTCCTGTCCTCATCCTCACCACCAAATTCATAACTGTAGCCGTTTCCCCAGGTTTCTTGCTGTGCTTCCATCCAGGGGGCTATGGACTTAAATATGTCAGAGGCCGTATAGCCGCTCTCCAGATAAGCCTCAACCGTCATCGTTCTTTTCAAATCCTGGCGGATAATTTTGGAAAATTGCCAGTCCACATGTACATCGGCGACCTCTGCCAAAGGCACACTGCGATCTGCGGCGGCAGAAAAAATATTAAAAGCCCGGACCGTCGCCATATCCTGGGCATCGCTGTTTCCGCTTTTCAACAAAATGGGAATTTGCTGATCCGCTTCATAAAAATCACCCACTTTCATACCCGAGAAGCCCGTATTGAGCGCCTGCGCAATCTCCATATTGGTCAATCCGGCCCGTCGTGCCTTTTGCGGATCTATGTCCACCTTCAACTTCTTCATTTTTGGGCCCCAGTCATCCCCAATATTGCGGGCCCCTTTAATACCCGTCAAATGGGTCTTAACCTGTCCGGAAAGGAGGGCTAGCTTTTCCGGATCATTGCCGGAAATTCTGATTTCCACGGGTGTACCGGAAGCCCCCGCACCGGTCAGCCGGTTGACACGAATGTCGGCATCCGGAATGTGATTAAAGCAAAAACTGTCCACCTGAGCTATGATAAAATCATTGTCCACATCCCCGGTGGTGTTTAACAGCATGTGCGCGTAACCTGAATTCACTTCATTTTTGAAATAGCCCAGGTCGTAAGGCTCAGGACCTTCCCCAATAAAGGAAGAAAAATCCAATACCCCCGGTTGATCTTTTGCATCCACTGGATGGACCAGCAAACGATTCAGAATAAAATCCCCAATTTCATCCACCGCCTTCACGGTATGTTCAATTTGTGTCCCCGAAGGGAATTTGATATCCACCGTGACCAGATTCCGGTCACTGTCGGGCACCAACTTAAAGGGTAAAAACTTCACTAAAAACACAGCCAGAATAAACAAAGTGCTGATAAATCCGAGAAACAGGAAGGGGCGCATTAAAACACGGACAAGTACACCGTTGTACCATAAATTGGCCTTATCCATATACCGGTCCATCAAGCGCTCCTTTTTCACTTTTCCCGGTTTTTCCGATTTGACAATCCACAGCGCCAGCAGCGGTATCAAGGTGAATGCCAGAATCCATGAACCTAAAAGCGTAGAACTAACCACCCAAAAAAGCTGGGAGGAAATTTCGCCCATGGGGGTGCCCGCCAAAGCAAAAGGCAGAAAAGCCGCCGAAGTCGTTAGAGAAGAAATCAACAATGGAATGAAAAGAATTTTACCGGCATAGACCGACGCTTCAAAAGTGGACATCCCTTTATTCTTATTGATCAGAATGGATTCAGAAACCACAATCCCGTTGTCCACCAACAAGCCCAGAGAAATGATGAGCGCCGCCAGAGAGACTTTATTGAATCCCAGATCCAGCAGTCCCAGAAAAAAGAAAGAGACAATGATGACCATGGGAACCAATGCCGCCACGAGTGAGCCGGTGCGGAAACCCAAAAATATAAACATCACCACCAGCACAATAACCATACTTTGCAACAGATTGATCAGAAAATCATTGATCTGACCATCCACCACCTGGTCCTGAGAAGCCGACCGCACCACTTCCACACCCAAAGGCATTTGGCTGTTGAGCAAGCGTAAAGCGGCGTCCACTTCCTCACCCAACCTGACAATGTTGGCACCATCCTTCAAGGAAATAAAAAGGGCAATGGCCGGTTTTCCGTTTATTTTCACCATTTTTTCACGTGGTGATACATAGTCACTGTAAATACGTGTGGTGATGTCTTCCAGATACACCGTTGTGCCGGATGTGATGGGGATTAAAATCTTGGCCAGATCATCCACCGACTGGAACCTTCCCGAAGGTTCCAGGGCTATCCGCTGTCGCCCCAGATTGATCTCTCCGGCAGGAAAAAGCACATTGGTGGCAGAGATAATGTTTCGCAATTTACCGGCATCCAACCCGTAACGTGCCAATTGTTTGTCGTCATACTCCACAAATATCCGCTCGGCCTGAACGCCCCCCAGTTTAATCTTTGCCGCGTCCGGAAGTAAAAGCAAATCATCCCTTACCTCCGCGGCATAATCTTCCAAAACTTTGTAAGGAACACCATCCCCCACCACGCCCAAAATAATACCAAATACAGAACCCACATCCTCATCCTTCACAACAGGTCCATACAGCCCCTGGGGCAAAGCCGGTTTTAAATCAGCCACCTTGTTTCTTAACCTGGTCCACACTGCGGACAGCTGGTCTTGATCCACCTCTACCTTCAGTTCAACAATAATCACCGACAAGCCTTCACGCGACTCACTGACAATGGTTTTGATTTCTGACATTTCGCGAATGACCTCCTCCAAAGGTTCGGTCACCAATGCCTCGACAGTCAACGGGTCAGCACCGGGATAACTGCTTACAACGGAGGCGACTCTTACCGTATAGGGGGGCATACTGTCCCTTTCCAGTTGGAAATAATTAATGGCGCCCAACAGGGCAACGACCAGAATAGCAATGAGGGTTACCCGATTGTTATTCAATGTTAGTTTTGTAAAATTCATGGGATGCTCATTTATGCGTAAAATCTTAAAGCGAGTCTGTTGAATCACTCATCCTTCATCAGTTTAACTTCTTTGCCATCATGTAAAAAGCTTAGACCTGCAGTAATAACCAGATCCCCGGCCGCCACACCATCCAGTATTTCATAGCCATCCGGTTTAAGCTGACCTACAGTTACCGCTCTTTTAACGGCCGAGTAGATATCGGGCGCGTCGGTTTTTGCGGCGAGGTAAACAAAATGACCCGAATGGTCTTTGCCCACTGCATCCGCAGCAACGGTCAAAACCGCGTTGTCCCTCTCGGACCCTTCTTCGGCCAGCGAGAATATTACCGTACAGGTCATGCCCGGCAGCAAATGGTCTCCGCTATCATTGAGCCGAATCACTACCGGATAGGCGGACAATCTGGCGTTGCCCGGACTGATTTCAGAAACAACACCTGTTAACGCAGTAGCCTTGGGGCTGGCCAGATGCACCCTCACCTGATCGCCCTGCACTATCCGACCAATAATGCTTTCAGGAACGGCCGTCGCTACCTCGGGATCATTGGCAGAGGCCACTATGGCAACGGGCATTCCGGAACCAATCATTTCATTTTCTCTGACGAGAACAGTAGATATCACCCCCGAAAAAGGGGCACTCAGCAGGGTGTAATCCAGCTGATTCCGGGCAGCTGTCATCTGTGCCCGGGCGGTGCAAAGCATGCTTTCAGTATTTTCATGCCGGGCCTTCATGCTTCGTAATCACTCAGGGACACACTGTTGCTCAAATAAAGATGCTCCATGCGTAACAAGGCAGATGCGCTCATCTTCATCTGGGCCTCTGCATTTTTAAGCGCAGCTTCACTTTTAAAGAAATTAACCTGATAATCGGCGTCATCCAGACGGGCAATAAGGTCACCGGCCTTCACCGTATCCCCCATTTGCACATGCATTTGCGCCACCACCCCACCCACCTTAAAACTTAGTTTTGTATCCAGTCGTGCCTGCACCACACCGGAAAAGGAGCGCTTCTCACCCATGGATGAAGATTCAACCACCTCATAAAAAACCGGTCGGATCGCCTCCTTTTCAACCTCCTTGCTTTTACAAGCCACCAAAGACAAGGGAATCAGAAATAAATATTTAAGTCGCATATTTCAATTTTTAGTATCTGTTCTATTACCTACACCAGATTCGCAGGTTTACTTCCTTTCAGTCAGGTAGTTGGTCAGCTTCCATTTGTAAGCCTCTTTTTCGTGCTCAGGTTCGAGAAAGGAAAAATAACCCTGCAAACGTTCTGTCTTTATGATGTTAAGGACATACTTCGATCGAGCGGTCAAGGCCAATTGCCTGGTTCTGTACATGGCATTTTGTGCATCAATTAATTGCGTCACGCTAATAGCGCCTTGTGCGTAGGCATTCCGGGTTATTTGGTAATTTTCCTCCGCAGCTTTGGCTGCGGATTCTGAATGCGAGACTTCTCTGTAAGAAGCCAGCAGCAACTGCACATTAGAGCGTATGCCCGATTCCATCCGGTTAACCAAATCCGCTTGTTGCCACGCAATCTTTTCCTGTTCAATGGTACTGCGCTGAACTTCTGCTTTCTTTCTGCCCCCTTCAAACAAGGGCAGACTCACACGAAGACCCACATTCCATGTAATATCATCCGGAGGTGCAGGCACGGGTAATTGAGGGTTCCTGATGGTTCCTTCCCTGATAAAAGCTTGATCGGCTCCTCCAAAAAGGGCCACCTCAGGGCGATACATCTTGCGGATATGCATTGCTTTTTGCCGGTCCACCATTTTCCCGGCCGAAAGCAACTGCTCCCATTCAGGAGAATGGAGATACATCTCCTCCAACAGAAAATCGGCCAACAACTCGGCGAGAAGGGGATCTTCAAAATAACCCGATAAAATAGTCTGGTGGTTGAGCACCAGGCTTTCTATTTCTTGCTGTACAGGCAAAGCGATGGTTTGATCTATGGGTTGGTTGAGCAGTTCATTTAACCGGTACATGGCCACCTTATAGTTGGCTTCGGCCGTGCCCAATTCTATTTGACTCAGACTCAACTCTGTCTCCCAGCGATTAAGATCCGAAATACTCCCTTCTCCACCGGCTTCCATCATTTTGGCCGTTGTCCTATTCTGTCGGTTCGCCTGAACGTTGTCATTTTTTATCTGCCAGTTATTCCTGGCATGTATCAAAGCAATATAAGCCGCCGAAACATCCACTACCACATCCAGCGCCGCTTGTCGGCCACTGATCTCTGCATGCTCTGCCAACAGCTTTTTAATGGACAGATTGGCAAACACCGATTCGGAATAGATGATTTGTTGCAGTGTTGCCGAACCGGTAACCGTGAACTCGCCTCTTTGGCCCATAGAAGCTTCCACCAAATTGGTACTTAACTGAACGCCGGTTCCCGAAACACTCAACTGCGGCAAGGTATTGGCACGGGCCATTTTCACCTCCATATCCGCCAATAAAACATCCTGATGTGCCAATTTTCCCGCTATGTTGTTTTCCAGAGCCAGCGCAACAGCCCGTTGCAGCGTCAACTCTTCACCAGGCATTTTGGTCACATTCAACAATACCGCATCTTCCAAAAAGGACCATTTGGGAAACAGCCCCATTTGCCGGAGCCCCTCCATATTGACCACTACCCCATCCTGGTCCTGCATATCCACCGCAGACAATCCGGAAAGGTTATGACCCTCGGTCACCTTCAAAACCCGAAGCGCCAGTCGCCGTGCCAGTTTTTGAAACAAATAGGCGTTTGAAAAAGTGGTGGTGGCTCCATATTCCAGATAGCCGGGTCCGTTGATGACCAGACTCGGAATGCTTTGCTCATTAAGTTCCTGAAAAAGCCCCATCAAATATGCGGGAGAATTTTGCACAAGCGGCAGGACAATAGCCGCGTCAGCACCCGGCTGCAACAAAGGCCCCACATTTGTATCCGCATCAACCGGCACCACCGACCATTCGTAATCGTCAGAGATGGTCTTCAGGAAATCCAACAACTCGGGAAATTCTGAATAAAGTGCCTGCGGTAGAATCAAGACCGGCTGCCGGACATTAAAAGCCTGAGCAAACTGATGAATATCTGATTTCAAACGGACAAAGGAATCGATCCAGGCAAAATTAGGAATGCCTGAACTGTTATCGGGAAGCATGGCCAGTTGTTGCCATTCTTTATCCAGGATGGTCGCTGCCATCACCGGTTTGGGATAATCCTCCAGATGGGCGACCAGATCAGAACTAATATACCCAAGCGCAATGATCATATCTACCTCATCATCTGCCATAAAGGTATTCAGGTGCTGTCTCGACAAAGAGCTTTGCCAGTCCGCATTCAGCACCTTAAAACGGATATCGTTTGAAATACCGGATAAAGCCCTGATTTCTGTCTCTATGTTTTGTGTCAGCTCATCAAACTCCTTTCCGCTGCCATCCTTAATCAATCCTATGGTATAGGACTGTGCCGACACCATAAGCGACAAGCCCATCAATAGAACCAAAAAACCATTTCTTAATAATAACCGTCTCATAATCCATTCTTTATTTCTTTTATAAATCAACTGAATACCAGGACAAAAGGCCCTTTTATTCCTTTTCAGGCGGAGCTGTTTTTTCCCATCTGAGCTTTTTGGAAAACAGAAATTTACTGCCTTCAGCCATGAGATGGTCCGTGTGGACAGACAGGATTTTTAAATCGACTGTTATCCCTTTATCCGGTGCATACATTTGACCACCAGTCCATTCCTTGGTTTTGGAGCTGAAGGTCAGACCGGAAACAATCCGCTTTCCCAACAGCGGCTGGTCTCTAAGCGACTTATCCGGATGGTTCACATCCTTCCTTTCACTGTAATTGTCGGTGTTACTTATCCTTCCTGAAACAGAATTCCCATCCGCGTACAACTCAATAATTAATCCATTAGGGATTAAATAAAAACCAAAAATATCTGCAGAATCAGCGTTGCTCTGCTTTGTCGGGATACCTGCCAGACTGTTAATGGTCACCAGGGCCATTACAAGAAGTATCATGAAAATGATTGCCAGATCACTCATAGCTGCATATTTCTTAATAGATGAATGCATAAAGTTTTATTATTAATGAACCATTAAATTCGGTTGGGGTATTTCGACCAGGCAACATTAGTTAATACTCACTAACTTCTAAAAGAAAAAAAAGGGAGGCCCATGTAATTCCCCAAATCCCCTCTTTATTCTCTGATCGTCCGACCAAGGCCGGTCATCCCTGCAAGGATCTTAAGATGGTATCGACCAATTCAGCGCCCTTTTTCTTCAAATCAAAAGCATAGCCCTTAGTTTTCCATTGGCGCACCAGCAGGCGCACCGGACCTAAAAACATCATGGACAAGAAATCTTTGGGCGTATCAGCCATTTTGGAACTCAACGGTATCTGGCCCATCATTTTGCTAATCGCTAATTCATTAAGTTCCTGAATTTCCAGCACCTTTTGGCTGAGACGAATTTCATTCTGAAAAATTTCTTCAGCAAAAATCACTGAAACAAAGGTGGGGTTCTCAGAGAAAAAAGTAAAAATCATTGAAAAGAAGTGCTTTAAACGCTCCTCTCCCGAATCCCCATCGGCATGCTCTGACTGAAAAGTGTGATAATTGAATATTTTCAGCTTAAAAGAATCCAGCAAGGCCGACAAAATAGCCACCTTACTATCAAAATGACGATAAATGGCAGGTTCCGAAATACCAATTTCTTTAGATAAATTTTTGATGGTAAATCCCTGAATCCCCAATCTGTCAATCAGAATAATGGAGGCATCTATTATTTGTTGTTGCCGTTCAGAAAACATTTCTCGATATGTTAGTTAGTATTCACTCACAAAGTAAATCTATTTTTTTTAAATACGCAAGAGGAAGAGCAGAAAAAAGTGCCGACAACTTTCTTTCGGTGGTTTTCCCCCACACTACCAAAGGACAGATCTTAAAAGTCAAAGCATTAACCCTGATAGCTAATTGGAAAATTCGGCGCGAGATCATTCAGGAGCACCTGCACTTGCGGCGCCTTTTCTTAGACTCGCAAAATCAGAAAACCATAATCACTCGTTTTTGTTTAACCAATATGCCACACGTCCAAATAAGATACAAGCCACGAGTAGTGCTTATCTTAAAAGAAGTACAACACATTTGGCGAATTCAACATGGCCATTTTTGAAGATATTTAGACCTATGAACAACAAAAAAACAGCCTATTCCATTCTGGAGCTGGCACTAGTCCCCCAAGGTGGAACCATTAAGCAGACACTTCACAATTCTCTGGCACTGGCTAGAGAAGCGGAAGCGCTCAAATACAGCCGGTATTGGTTTGCCGAGCATCATAATTCTGACTTTATTGGAAGTAGTGCCACCTCCATCCTTATAGGGTACGTGGCAGAAAATACCCAAACCATCCGGGTCGGTTCAGGTGGTGTTATGCTTCCTAACCATTCCCCATTAATAATAGCTGAACAATTTGGCACCCTGGCTCACTTGTATCCCCATCGTATCGATTTAGGTCTTGGAAGAGCTCCCGGCACAGATCCACAAACAGCACAGGCCATTCGATCTGATTTCAGGCAGGCCTCGCAATCCTTTCCTCAGGAAATTGAAAAGATTCAACAATACTTTTCCCCTGAAAACAAAAGCTCAAATGTAAGAGCTACCATAGCCGAAGGCACAGATGTACCGCTTTACATATTGGGATCCAGTACCGACAGCGCCCACCTGGCAGCCAAAATGGGACTGCCCTATGCTTTTGCCAGCCACTTTGCCTCCACCCATTTGTTTGAGGCTTTGAAGATATATCACGAGGAATTTCAACCTTCAGAATTTTTACAACAACCCTACACCATGGCAGGTGTCAATATTGTTGTGGCAGATACGGATGAAGAGGCCCAAAAGCTGTTTACCACCATCATCAGGATGTTCATAGGGATATTAACCGGAGCCAAAAATGGTTTACAGCAGCCAACTGACATGACCCACGATCTAAAGGAAATGATGAATCATCCTACCCTCCATCAAATGCTGAAATATTCTTTTGTAGGCAGTAAGCCAACCGTAAAAAAGCAGATTCTGGAATTCCTGGAGGCCACCCATGTGAAAGAACTTATTGCCGTATCCACCATGTTTGCCATTGAAGACCGCCTAAAATCCACCCGCTTATTTGGAGAAATAATGCAGGAGATATAAAAACCCTTGATCTTTATTGTCGGGGTGGCGGGATTCGAACCCACGGCCTCGTCGTCCCGAACGACGCGCGCTACCGGGCTGCGCTACACCCCGTTTTGTGTGATTGCAAATTTATAAAAAATTTAATTGAGAGCTTTCAGAAGCTGATTTATTTTTTTTTTAGGGGAAATACATCTCAAAAGACCCATGTCCATTATTCATTCTCTATGTGATCCAGATCCGTGGTCTTTGCCACTATCGTGGCCACCATGGCATCTCCGGTGACATTGACCATCGTTCGGACCATATCCAGAATCCGGTCCACCGGCAATATAATAGCGATCCAGGCAGGATTCAGACCAACGGAGGTCAAAACCACCATCAGCATAACAATACCGGCTCCGGGAATGGCAGCGGCGCCAATGCTGGCCAGGGTGGTGGTCAGTACCACCGTTAACTGCTGGGCCAGGGACAAGTCCACCATGTGCATCTGAGCCAGAAAGACCACTGCTACGGCCTGGTACAGACTGGTACCATCCATATTTATGGTGGCGCCTATGGGCAGCACAAAGCTGGTAATTTTTTTATCGACTTTCAGATTTTCTTCCACGCACTCGAGCGTCACCGGTAAGGTGGCTGCACTGCTGCTGGTTGAGAAGGCCAGCATTTGGGCGGGAGAAATACCACGTAAAAACTCCCGGAATGATAACCCGCGGACCATGATGGACATGAGTCCGGGATACACCACAAAGGCCATCAACAACAAGCCTCCTAATACAGCCAAAGAATACCAGGTGAGGCCCTTAAAGAGCTCCAGAACCATAGCCGGATTGTCGCCGGCTATCTCCCCTACCATGCCCGCCATTAAAGCAAAGACGAAATAGGGTGCGCCCCACATCACGATATCCACCATTTTTATAAAGGTGTCGGACAAGGCATCCATGATGGTGGTAATGGATTCGGCTTTTATCTTGGGGATAAACAACACCGAGACACCAAAAAAGAGGGCAAAAAAGATCACCTGTAACATATTGCGATTGTCCCCCAAAGCCAGAAAAATGTTTTCCGGCACCATTTCTTCCAGGAAAGTCAAAGGTCCCCGCTCCGCGGCTTTTTGAGCCACTTCCAGCCGGTCGCCCACAGAGCCAATTTCTTCATAACCCACTCTGCTACCCACTTCTGCCAAAATGGTCTGGTAAGCCGGATTGTTCATCATCCAGCGACCATCCTTGGGCGACAGTCCTTCAGATTGCAACCATATTTCATAATTGATGCGGTTTTCGATGCGCATTTGTTCGTCAAACGCTTTGCCCGGCTGGGCCACGTTGACAATCAGCAGACCCAGAAAAATGGAAAACAAGGTGGTCGCCAGATAAAGCCCCATGGTTTTACCACCCAGAAGACCCAGATTTTTAGGATTCCCCAGCTTGATAATGCCGCCAATTATGGAGAAGAAAACCAGCGGTACCGCAATTAATTTCAACAAATTGATAAAGATGCGACCGAAAGGAGCAATCCACTGAGCGGTGAAATGTGACCATCCCAGCCACCCGCTCAACAATGCCCATATTACACCGGCCACCAAACCAATAATTATCTGAACATAAAGCGGAATCCTCTTCATTCCATCCATTTTTGAAGTTAAAAAGCGGGTGAATTCGGACAGTTACAAATAGGTTTTATTGATCAAAACGGCATCGGCCAACACCATGGCCGCCATGGCCTCAACAATGGGCACGGCCCTTGGAACCACGCAGGGATCGTGACGCCCTTTGGCCTTCATAACCACCTCATTGCCCTCATTATCAACAGTGTTCTGATCCTTAAGAATGGTAGCAACCGGTTTAAATGCCACTCTGAAATAGACATCCTCGCCGTTTGAGATGCCACCCTGCACCCCACCTGAGCGGTTGGTGCGCGAATGCACCCGTCCATCCTTCATATAAAACTCATCGTTGTGCTGAGAACCCAGCATTTCAACGGCACCAAAGCCAGTGCCATATTCAAAACCTTTCACGGCATTGATGCTCAGCATGGCCTGTCCCAGACGGGCATGCAATTTATCAAACACCGGATCGCCCAAACCAACAGGCGCACCCTTGATAACACATGAAACCACCCCTCCCACAGAGTCGTGGTCGCGACGGATGCCATCAATATAGCTGATCATTTTTTCAGCGATCTTCGGTTCCGGACAACGAACAATGTTGGTCTCGGCCACCTCCAAATCCAATTCCTGATAGGGCGTTTCCATTTTAATAGCGCCTACCTGGGAGACGTAAGCCTGAATATTCACACCCAATTTGCGAAGCATTAATTTAGCCACCGCTCCACCCACCACACGGGCTATGGTCTCGCGGGCCGAGGAACGTCCTCCCCCTCTGTGGTCGCGGATTCCATACTTCGTCTGATAGGTATAGTCGGCATGCGAAGGCCTGTATATATCTTTCAAATTATTGTAATCGCCAGAGCGTTGATCCTTGTTCCAGATAACAAAGGCCAAAGGTGTACCCGTCGATTTCCCATCCATCACCCCGGAAATAAACTCCACCCGATCCGATTCATCCCGCGGCGTAGTTATTTCTGATTGTCCCGGCCGGCGACGGTCCAGTTCATGCTGAATAAAATCCATATCCAGCTCCAGTCCAGGCATTACCCCTTCCAAAATACCACCAACGCCACGTCCGTGCGACTCTCCAAAAGAGGTCAGCTTATATAGTGTTCCAAATGAATTACCTGCCATTTTTTAGTATTTAATTCTAACAACAACAAACTAAAACGCAACCCCGGGCCTCTGTTTTAAATCGTACGGAATTGCATAAAAAGAGATTGACCTTTCCGTCAACCCTTCAAAAATACAGCATCCAATCCATTCTACAAAAAAGAGAGCGGAATTAGTTGCCAGCCGTTGGACTTTGGCATCCGGACTGTACCCAAATAAAAAAGGAACCATCCATACAGAGAGTTCCCTTTTTATTCAAATTCTGGAGAATTGATTAGCAGCTACAGCCTGAACCACAGCCACCTGTATCGCAACCATCCGTACCACAACCGGCAGCTTCCACCAACTCTTCTTCAGTGGCTTCACGCACAGCCAGAACAGCACCTGAGAAATGCAGATCTTCACCGGCCAATGGGTGGTTAAAATCCATTTTAACTGTATCGTCTGTCAACTCAAGAACGATGCCATTCAAACGATTACCCTGAGCATCCTGCATAGGAATAGAGTTTCCAACCGTCAGCATCTCCTCGTCAATAGCTCCGTTTACTTCAAAAATATTTTTTGGCAATTCAACAATTGCATCATTGTTGACTTGTCCGTATGCTTCGTCGGCTTTCAAATCAAAATTAAAGCTGTCGCCCGCTTTCATACTTTCCAGCTTTTGCTCAAACATCTCGATCATGCGACCGGCGCCAAACAAAAACTCAAGCGGACTATCTTTGGTGGTTTCTTCAATCATTTCACCTTCAGCACCATTCAATCTTAACTGATAAGTCAATGATACAAATTTGTTTCTTCCAATTTCCATGGTATCTATTTTATAAAAATTAAATATGTTGCACTGTTCCAACATCATAGCACAGAACAATACAACAGAAATAATGCTTTGTAGCAATTATCATACAAAGAAACAGAGATTTTGACTCTTATCAAAAAGATAATAGTGGAAAGTCTGCTCTTTAACACTTTTTTAACGGAACTCCCTGACATCTAAAAACATTCACCCCTAACCCCCCACCCAACCCTATCAACCCTTCCCAACCCTT
>NZ_BAZW01000025.1 GCF_000974365.1 Geofilum rubicundum JCM 15548 | reverse complement strand
AGGGAACCCCCTCTACCCACTCAACCCACTCAGCCCCATCAACCCTTTTCCCCTTCCTACGACTTACCCCATCAACCCACTCAACCCTATCAACCCTATCAACCCTATCAGCCCCATCAACCCTTTTTATAAGAAAATGTTCTTCATCCTCTCAAAACTCGCAACCTTTCTGCTGTCACCCTTTAATCTGGCAATCATTTTTGTGGCGACTTCGGTGTTTCTCCGGCTGTATAACAGTAAGAGAAATACGGGTCGATGGAATTTGTCTCAGCAGTTTCCTTGGAGCAGACGGTTATTGATCATGGCCGGACTTGTTCTTATTGTTTTTAGCCATCCCTTGCTATTGAGGTGGACGGTCATGGGCTGGGAATCGGCTCCTGTTGGTTTGCCGGTCAATGATTCTGCCGTTAACCGGGTTGTGGTGCTGGGCGGTATGAGTGCTGAACATGTGGCTTCCGGACGTATTCGTTTTGGGTCAGGGGGTGACCGCTTGATGCAGGCTTTGATGATTGTTCAGACCAATCCTGTGGAACAGCTGATTGTTTCTGGTGGTTCGTCTGCCGTATTGACCAATGAAAGGGGAGAGGCCGCATATTTACTGGAATTTTTGACCGGGATGGGACTGGATCGGAAAATGATTGTGGTGGATTCCTTGTCGCGCAACACCTATGAAAATGCGATAAATACCCGTCAAATATTTGAAACCAATGGGTGGCCCAGGAGAATTGTGCTGGTAACTTCTGCCTGGCACATGCCACGAGCCAGAAGGGTTTTTGAAAAGCAGGGATTTGTCGTGCGATCCATTGGCGCTGATCCGCTTTATCCTTTTTCGCCGGCTGTGCCGTCGGATTATTTTATTCCTTCAGCTTCCGCTTTATCCACCTGGGAATTGCTCTGGAAGGAATGGGTGGGTATGGGCGTATATTGGATGCGGGGTAATTTGTAATATAAACCTATAATAAAAAAAGCCGGCTATGCCGGCTTTTTTTATTCCTGATGTGGCCGACTAAGGAGATTAATAATTAGTTGGCCGGTCCTATTGTGGTTAATTCACTGAAACAGGGTATGTGGCTTCACGTTCCTTAGCTGCCTCCAGCCATTGCGGAATAACGGTCTTAATAAATTCTTCCTTCTCACTATTGAGCTTAGCCATATCCAGACCTATGTATTCCTGGGCTTTGGCCTTGGTTGAAATATCCGGGTAATCCACCGGTTGGTTGTGGCCCAGATCTGCCAGGAGTCGGGCCAGTTTGAGACGGGCGTCCTGTATTTTGTTGTTGCCGGAAGATATAATTCGGCTCAATTCCAAGGGGTTATGGAAAGAGTTGCCGTGTCCGGCCGCTGCATAATCCCAGCGCCATTGGGCATGGCGGATATCCATTAAAATGTCCTGCATTTGATCTTCAGTGGCTCCCAAGCCCCAGGCATTTTTAGCTTCTACGTGGGCCCTGACCAAATTGTCTTCGAGTTCCGTGCGTATTTCGTGGACTTTGTCCTGACGATCATAGACGTTCTTGACAAGTGTGGCCGTTTCTTCACGGTGGCAAACCTGGCAGGAGTTGGCCACATTGTTGAGGGGGCTCTGAATGTGGTGGTCGGTAAATTTCATACCGCCTTCACTTTTATAGGGCATGTGACAGTCTGCGCAGGATACGCCGCGCTCGGCGTGGATGCCAGTAGAATAAACTTCATAATCGGGGTGTTGGGCTTTGAGCATGGGGGCCCGACTAAGCGCGTGTGTCCAGTCGGTAAAGCCAATTTTATCGTAGTAGGCTTCCATTTCTTCTACCTGCATGCCATCATCCATGGGAAAGTCAGATAGGGAACGCCTTCAATTTTTTCTTTATTGAAATAATATTCGACGTGACACTGGGCGCATACCAAACTACGCATTTCCTGATGACTGGCCTGGGTAATATCCTTCCCTTGCCGCTCATAGGCTTCTATGAGTGCCGGACGGGAAATGTGTAAATTCATGGTTTCAGCGTCATGGCAATCGGCACAACCGATATGGTTGACCACCTGGTCGCCCAGCATTTCCCATGTGCCGGAATAGAATTCGGCCACACCATGCTCTGCCATTAGGCGGGGGACATCCGGACTTTTGCAGGTCCAGCAGGTGTTGGGCTGAATGGATGTTTTTTCATCCATGGGAGCACCCACACGCAGTGTGTTTTGTATGTCTTCAATGGCATAGGCATGACCGCGGGGTTGGTTGTAATCCATTGAGAAAGCGTAACCGGCCCAAAGGACTACCATTCGCGGATTTTCTCCCAGGGCATCACGCAGTGTAGCGCCATTGTATTTACTTTCAAAGGTGGTGTCGGCAGTCTGCTTGTAAGATTGATATTGGCGGGGGAAATTTTCTCCCCAAACTTCATTTCTGGGCTCAAATTGACCATGATTGACCTGAGGGGTGTAGGCAAAGACGGATTCTGCCCGGCGTTCAATAATGCTCGATGCAAAGAGTCCGAGGATGAAGACAATCACTACGGTTGCAAAGAAGATGAGCCATCCCAGCCATGGTTTTTCTTTAATTAATTCACTGATTGGTCGCATGTTTTTATGGTTTAGATGGGTTGATTATTGTGCTATATTTCTGAGCCAATCGGGTACCGGACTGGTAGGTACGGGGACCCGGGCATCGGGTACACTCGATATGCTGTTGACGGTGCCATGGGGGGTTTCACGGTGACATTCCACACAATACCTATCTTCAATGTTGGCATGGAATTCAGGACGCATGGTGGTCATTTTGATGTCGTGAATTTGTTGGGTATGGCAGCGGATGCAATTGTTTTGCACGGCATCTTTACCGGCTTGTTTAATGGTGATCACCTGTGGCTCTAGTCGGAAGGTAAACATATAGGAGTGACGCAAGCCATCCATGGCTTTGAAATAGTAATGATTGGCGATGTTGTTATGGGGTACATGGCAATCGTTACAGTTGGCTACTTCACGATGAGCACTGTGGCTCCAGGTGGCATATTGGGGTGCCATAATATGGCAATTGACGCATGTTTCCGGACTGTCAGATAAATAGGAGGGTACTTTGGCCAAATGAAAAACAAACAATCCGAGTCCTGCAAAAATGCCCAATACGACGATGACCGGAAATTTCCATTGATCCGGCGGGACAAGATAATGTAGGAAAGGTTTTGGCATAGCTTCATCTTTGGTTTTAATAAAAATACATAAAAGTATTCGATTGCCAAATTTGAAATAGTCATTTCGGGTTAATTTGTAATTAGTCTTAATTAAAAGGGTCTAATGGGTTGTCTTATAAATAGATCAGCGGCTGCCACAATTAAGTGACAGCCGCTGATCTATTAAGTTTTAGTCGTCAGTGAATCTAAAAATCGTCGTCCTCAAAATCCTCATCATCCAGCAGAGGATCCAGATCGTCATCATCCAACAAGGAATCCAGATCATCATCCTCCAATAGTGCATCTAGGTCATCTTCATCAAAATCAGCACCTTCGAAGTCGTCGTCTTCGTCAAAGTCCTCATCTTCAAGATCATCATCCAAGGGGAGGTCATCCTCATCCCAGTCCAGGTCTTCCTCAATAAAATCATCCAGATCTTCATCGAAATCGGCATCGTCGTCTAAAATGTTATAGATGCTTTCTGTGGCTAAAAGGCTTTTTTTCATTTGATTATCATTTGTGGTTTGTTGGCAATGATTTTTTTTTCAACGGTTCAAATATATAGAAACAGAACAAAAATAAGCCAACTTATTAAAACAAATTATTTATTTTTTTGCGTTTATCTGTATTACGCAGAGGGCCTATATTTTGTTGTCTTAATTTGGGAAATATTTTCAATAAAACTTAGGCCACTTCCGCTTTGGGGGCGACTGATGATCGGACGCCTTAAATTGGATTTATTATAAATAAATGGGATCGGCCGGATAGTTGAATGATTATGGGAAAAAATTACTGATTTAGTATATTTTTGTTATTATTGCATAAATATGTAATTAAACCGCATTGTTTTATTAGGAATTAAAATTGATACGCATGCAACCAGGTAAAAAAATTCAAAGTTTACGCGAAGAGAGAAAAATGGCTATAAGTGATCTTGCACAGGGTGTTAATCTCGGGGATGAACAACTTGAGCGTATTGAAAATGGCTCAGTGGCGCCATCTCTTGGGGTGCTCATCAAGCTTTCAAGAGCCTTGGGCGTTCGTCTGGGCACTTTTCTTGACGATCAGCTGCGTACAGGAGCGGTCATTACCCGGAAAGGGGACGAGGATGCTTCTGTCAGCATGTCCAACTCGGCCGTGGCGAAAAATGAGCAACTCTCTTTTTTTAGCCTGGCCCGGGAGAAGGCTGACAGGCACATGGAGCCCTTTCTGGTGGAGATAAAACCTGGTACGCCCTCCTATCCGATGGCTTCAACGCATGAGGGCGAGGAGTTCTTATTTGTATTGGAAGGGGCTATAAAAGTGGCGTATGGCAAGGATGAGTACCTCCTAAAGGTGGGCGACAGTATTTATCTGGATTCGATTGTAAAACACCAGATTTATAGTGCAGACGATCAATCTGCCAAGGTTTTGGCTGTTGTTTACTTACCTCTCTAAATGGATGATTGTATGGAATTATTGGATGATACTTTGGGGGGAATGCTGGAGAAATGGGCGGCAGAAACTCCCGATACGGATTTTATGGTGTATCCCGACAGGGGCTTGCGTTTTTCCTATGCTGAGTTTGATCAGCGGGTCAATCAGTTGGCCAAGGGCTTGTTGGAAATTGGCGTAAAAAAAGGCGATAAAGTGGGGATTTGGGCCAATAATGTGCCCGACTGGCTAACATTTATGTTCGCTACCGCTAAAATGGGGGCCATTTTGGTGACGGTGAATACCAGTTATAAACTGTCAGAATTGGAGTTTTTGATTAAGAATGCGGATTTAAGTACCCTTTGTATTATTGATGGATACAGGGACAGCGATTATGTCAATATGGTTTTTGAACTGGTGCCCGAACTCAAGACCTGCGAACGTGGCAAGTTGCAGTCGGCCCGCTTTCCGGAACTGAAAAACGTGGTTTTTATTGGCCCGCAGAAGCACCGGGGAATGTATAATACGCCGGAACTCTTATTGTTGGGAAGTCACGTGGACGATGCTGTTTTGACAGACATTTCACGCACCATTGATTGCGAGGATGTGGTGAACATGCAATATACTTCCGGCACAACAGGATTTCCTAAAGGGGTTATGCTGACCCACCACAATATTCTGAACAATGGTTTTCAGGTGGGAGAGAACATGCATTATACCAATAAGGACCGGTTGTTGGTTTGTGTTCCCCTGTTCCACTGTTTTGGTTGTGTTTTGGCTGTTTGTGCCATTGTGTCTCACGGGGCATCCATGGTGCTGACCGAGGATTTTGATCCATTGCGCGTATTGGCAGGGATACAGAAAGAGAAGTGTACAGCTGTTTACGGGGTCCCCACCATGTTCATTGCCGAATTGAATCATCCCATGTTCAGTATGTTTGATTTGAGTTCCCTGCGCACAGGCATCATGGCAGGTGCATTGTGTCCGGTAGAAACCATGCGACAGGTGATGGATAAGATGCATTGCAGAGATATTATTATTGTGTATGGGTTAACAGAGACTTCCCCGGGGATGACGACCACACGGGTGTTCGACTCACCCGAAATCAGAGCCACCACAGTGGGGACCAATTTACCAGGAGTAGAGGTGAAGGTGGTGAATCCGGAAACCGGAGAGGAGTGTGCGGCAGAGGAGCAGGGGGAGATTTGTTGCAGGGGATACAATGTGATGAAAGGCTATTACAATAATCCGGAAGCTACTGCCAAAGCCATAGATCAAGAGGGCTGGCTGCATTCAGGTGATTTGGCTGTTAAAACGGCAGATGGTTTTTTCAGAATTACCGGCCGGATAAAGGATATGATCATTCGGGGCGGAGAAAATATTTATCCCCGTGAAATTGAAAATTTCCTGTTTCAGATGCCACAGGTGGAATTGGTTGAGGTGGTTGGACTGGCAGATGAAAAATATGGCGAAATTGTGGGTGCCTTTGTAAAGCTGAAAGAAGGTCAGCCGTTAACGGAGGAGGAAGTTCAGGAATTTTGCCGGGGCAAAAATTGCCCGCTATAAAATTCCCAAGCATGTCTTTTTTGTGGATGATTTTCCGAAAACAGCCAGCGGAAAAATTCAAAAATATAAGTTGCGCGAAATGGGTCTTAACCTGATTGCTCAGAAGTAAAAAAAATGGCTGCCTTTTTCGGCAGCCATTTTTTATCTGTTGGGTTCAATTGGCCATTTTGGATTTGGTCCCGGTTTACCTGAGTGGCTTAAGCAAATATTCCAGTCCGTTAAGTTTTATTTCATAAAGTGTTCCCAGGAGTACCCCCAATTTGCCTTTGGGAAAGCCTTGCTGTGACATCCAAACCAGATAATGCTCCGGTATGTCACAAATAATCCGATCCTTATATTTTCCGTAAGGCATGCGCACCTTAACTAAATCCACTAAAACTTGTCGGTTAAATCCTACCGGATTTTCACTATTATTGACAGAGGACGAAACTGGTTCCATAAAAGACTAGAAGTTAAAATTGTCGGGATCGGCCCCCACGCGTTGATTTTGATTGAGGTGATCGATGTGTTTCACGTCCTCATCCGATAACACAAAGTCAAAAATGTCGGCATTACTATGTATGCGTTGTCTGTTGACACTTTTGGGTATGGTAATCACGCCCTTTTGTAAATTCCAACGCAAGACTATTTGGGCCACATTTTTATCATATTTATTGGTTAATTTTTGAAGGTCTTTGATGTCAAATATCTGCCCTTGCATCAGTGGACTCCAGGCCTCGGGTCTTATGTTTAAATCCAGGCATTTTTGTATGAGGTCTGGCTGGGTGAGGTGCGGATGGTACTCAATCTGGTTGACCATGGGACTAATTTTGGCGGTCTCCAGGAGTTCGTCCAGATGATGTGCCAAAAAGTTGCTGACGCCTATGGCTTTGACTTTTCCTTCTTCATAGAGGGTTTCCAAGGCCTTATAGGTATCCTTAAATTTGCCTGCTACCGGCCAGTGCACCAGATAGAGATCCAGATAATCGGTTCCCAGTCGCTCCAGCGACTCATAAAAGGCTTTGATGGTGCTGTCATAGCCCTGGTCAGAGTTCCAAACTTTGCTGGTGATGAATACTTCTGACCGGTCTAAGGGATGGTTTTTGATGGCTTCCCCAACACCGGCTTCATTTCTGTATACGGCGGCTGTATCAATATGCCTGTACCCGGCTTCGAGGGCATAGGAAACGGCATTCATTACTTCAGCGCCATCGCGACTTTTAAAGACACCCAACCCCAGATAGGGCATTTTAACGCCATTGGAAAGGGTAACTGTGCCATGAATATCTGTTATTTCCATATTGAAAAGGTTTTTTCCATACTGAATTTAAGCATTTTCTAATAGCTAAGGACCTATTGTAAATATAAGCATAAAAAGTTTGATTTTGGTTATCAGGAATGTTTTAATGCACGAAAAAGGGCTGTCGTTAGCGACAGCCCTTTGGTATCAAATAAATATATGTCAAATTATTTCTTTCCTATTAAAGCATCCAGGGAGTATTTACCAGATCCCAATAAAAAAATGCCTAAATAGCCAATAAGGTATATGGCGGCAAATTCCTTGGATCCGCCACCCGATGCGGCAAAAAGCGGATCACTAAAATGGACAATAAATACGGCGACTGCCATTGTAATTATTACGGGTAGGGCAGCCAATCGGGTTTTCAATCCAACCAAAACAAGGAGGGCAGCAAAGAACTCGGCCAATACAGCCATGGTTAAGTTGATGGTGGGACTTAAGCCGAAAAGCGCTGCAAACTGGATGTCACCGCTGATAAGCATTTGTAGTTTTCCCAGACCGTGCCCAAATGCCATAAAGAAACCCAGACCTGCCCGAAGAATCAGGGAGGCCAGGTCCTTTTCGTTTTTTAGTAAAACTTTCATACGTATAATGTTTAAGTATTAATGTCTGTTCATAATCATGATAAGAAAACATCATGGCGTATCAAAAGTTTAGCTAAATCGTTAACAGGTTGTTAATCGGGCCAGATGTAGCATTCCTCATCCTCGTCCCAAAAAGGCCCCCACTGAATTTCTGACAGCTGCCCGTCTTCAAACCACAGGTTCAGACTGGCTTCAGGAATACTACCTACCGATTGTTGCATGGTGTCATCCTCGGCTACGGTTTCGAGTTCAACATCTCCCAAATCCATTAATTCGACTTGCTGCATGACTTCTTCCTGACTGAGACCAATTAAATTTACGCCTTCGAACAGATAGTCGGATGAACTAACTGCCAGTGAGGTCAGTTTGAAATCATCTTCTTCATCGAACGAGGCGGAGAGTTCCAGTTCATCATAGTGCCAGGCCTCTGATTCGCCTTCGTCCTCCTCCAGAGGATTGTAATTTTCCACTTCATTGGGTTCTCCAATGGCGGCTTTTACTTCCTCACGGGTCATGCCGAATTTTAGTTTGTCAAGACCTTTGCCTAATTTAATGTCTTTGCTTACCATAAGATTTTGGATTTGTGATTGTTATATACTGTTTTTGTCCCTTAGTTTTTTCTTTTGTGCGTGCATGCGCTTACTTTCGAGTCGTTTTACTCTCGAGGCGCGGGTTGGTTTTGTGGCCACCCGTTTTTTGGGTTGTTTTAATGCCATGGCCAACAGCCGAAAGAATTTGTCGATGGCCAAGGCTTTGTTTTTCACCTGCGACCGATGATCCTGTGCTGTTATAATTAATTCCCCCTCGGCATTTATGCGGTTGCTGAGTTTTGTTTGGACCAGCAACTTCTCTTCATCGCTGAGGAGTTTACTTTGAACAACAGAAAACCTCAATTCAATACGTGAACTAACTTTATTTACGTGTTGCCCGCCTGCACCACTGCTGCGGGAGGCACTAAAAATCATTTCATTATAAAAATCTTTTTCTTTTACGGGTCTCATGCATCCAACAAATTGTTCATTCACCAAGAACAGGCCCTCAAAAGATGCCTGTCAATTGTATGTAATATAGCACAAAATTGCGTATAATTACATTCATATCCGTTAAAAATATCGGTTTTTCTTTGACAAATATTTGTGTTGATAAGTGTATAATATAATATTAAATATGGTGAAAAAATTTCTACCCATCCTGCTCTCTCTTATTGTTGTTTTGTTATCGTCTTGCGCAGTCAAGTATAAATCGCTGAATGCATTGTTTGATGCTTCAAATGAAGTTGATTATCTGTCTGCCCGTGGAGATGCCTTTTTTAAGGAGAATTACCTGGTTTACTTTGAGCAACCCCTCGATCATAAAAATCCGGATGCCGGCACTTTTAAACAACGTGTTTGGTTGTCTCATAGAAACATTACTGCTTCAGTGGTAATGGTCACGGAAGGCTACAGTGCTCCGGCACCTTATAAATCAGAGTTGGCAGAATTGCTGAGTGCCAACCAGATTGTGGTGGAGCATCGTTTTTTTGGTGAGTCGACACCGGAAGGCATGCCCTGGCAATATCTGACCATTGAGCAGGCTGCCAATGACCACCAGAATATTGTAGACTATTTTCAACAGCTCTATAAAGGTGATTGGGTTTCAACCGGTATTAGTAAAGGCGGTCAGGCAGCCATTATTCACCGGGCATTATTTCCGAAAGCCATTAAGGCAACGGTGACTTATGTGGCACCTTTTAATTTGGAGAAAGAAGACAGTCGCTTATTGACTTTTTTTGAAACCGTTGGAACAGAAGAAGAGCGAAGAAGGGTTCGCGATTTTCAGCTGGAAATTTTAAAGCGACGGGATGAAATTATGCCCCACTTTGTGGATTGGGTAAAGGAAAAGGACTTGAGTTTTTCAATGGATTTGAATGAGGTTTTTGAATTGGCTGTTTTAGAATATCCCTTTAGTCTGTGGCAGTGGTGCGTGCCCATTGATGAAATTCCCTTGCCGTCTGCTACCTCGCTTGAATTATTCAACCACTTATACCGTGGCATAGATTTTACTTATTTTTCTGATCAGGAAGCCATTGCCACAGGCCCGTTTTTTTACCAGGCCTACACCCAATTGGGCTACTATGGCTATGATACCAATCATTTAAAGGGGCATCTGGAATACTTCACCACCGATATTGTCAGTAATGAGTTAATGGTTCCGGATGTAGGCTTTACGCCCGTGTTTGATATTTCAGGTATTGATAAGGTAATCAGTCGTTTAAAAAAGCGAGATGCCGAAATGATGCATATCATTGGGGCCAGGGACCCATGGAGTGCCACAGCACCAGATGTTAGGGGGTTAAAAAACAGTGTTCTGATTGTTGATCCCCAGGGCTGCCACCTGACGCGTATTAGTAATCTTCCTGAGGCGTTGAAACATAAAGTATTGTCTGTTTTGGGCGAATGGTTGAATTAAAACTGGTTTCAGGGACCTCTGGTGGTTTGTTAGGAAATTTCCTCATTATACCATATATTTGACCTATGGATGAAGAATGTTTTATTGTTTCTCCGCTATGTTAAATGGTTAATTTTTAAGTTATGGCAAGCATTAGATCGTTGAAAAAGGATATTAATTTCCTCACCTCTGAGTTGGTAACTCAAGCATATTTAAATCAATTTCTTTTCAAGAAAATCAGTGATAAAGAACTGGCCAATTACATTGGAGATGCGCTTGATTTCAGAAATAAATATGTGGAGCGGACGAATCATCCGGATGGGAAAGATAACCCCAAACTGGTAAGGGGGTATTATAAGAATCTCAGGAAGGAGATGCTCGAGGAATTTGGCAAGTTGTATGAAACGCTGGCACAACAATTGAATGAGCAGTCGGCCAAGTAATTTTTTTTGCTTGTAATGCATTGAAGGTCAATAAAAAATCATATTTTTGTTGACCTTTGTTTTTTAACGGGTGTTTCTCATGACTTGTATGGCACAGATTAAATTATCTTTTTTAAGACTTCTTGTTCTTTTGGTGACTTTTTCGCAGGTTTCGGAGGTGGACGCTCAAAAACGACGGTCCGTTTTAATGAACGGGCAGTTGATTGAACAGTATTATGTCTCTGAAGAAGATACGACTCTTAAACATGGCGCCTACCAGTTATTCTACAAAACACATTTGATAGAGTCCGGACAGTTTAGAGAGGGACAAAGAGTGGGGGTGTGGACCTATTGTAACCTGGGCAATGTGCTCGAATTTAAGTATGATTATGACCAGGATTCATTGATTTTGATAGCCGGTGGGGAACAACAAAGTAGGTTGTCGGAAGAGTCACCTTGTATGTTTCTGGGCAGTTCTCTGGTTCCCTATGCGCACATTTCCACCCTTGTGGGATACCCAGCCAAGGCTTATGATAAAGGATTGGAAGGCAAAGTAGATTTGTTTTTAGTTATTTCACCCGAGGGTCGAATTATCAAACGCTATACCGGTCCTCATGATCCCCGGTTATTGGCTGCACCGGTGTTAAAAGCTTCTTCGTCTTTTCCTGACGACTGGCTTTGGATACCGGAGCGAAGGAACAATCAAAAACAAGAAAGCATTTATAAAATAACCATCTTGTTTGAATTAAATGAATAGAGGCCTTCACCATCCTTGAGATAAAATAGCGTTCTTCCATTACCTGCTTTATTGACATGGAGCAGGACTGTCTCCTTCAATAAATAATCGCTACAGGTCATTTTTGAAGGAAGCAGATTAGTTTTGATGAAATACAGTAGAGAGTATATTCATTGAAGTAACTTCTTTTCGCTCTAAAATGTTGAGTAGAATGGGGATGTTCACCGGAGTGCGTATGACTTCATTCAATCCCATGGAAAGGAGTCTTTCTTTTCGCTTGGAATCCAGCTGGTTGGATACGCCAATTAATTGTAAACTGTTGTTAATACTCCTTATTTTTGGCAGGAGCTCCTGCCAAAAGGGTAGCTGATCTACCGCAATTATTATGAACCGGATATTATTCGACAGCAACATAGATTTCATCTCCTGTGCATTCTGAGCCCAGAAAACCTGATAATTAACCGGCTTGGAATTTTGGCATAAATCCTGATAGATTTCTTCAGAAGGGGCCACCACCATGAGTTTGTTTATCATCGTCACCGGTCCGCAAGACACTTGCATAAATGGAGAACGTTGGGGGAACAGCAGGTCCGGAAGTACAAATCTGAATTCAGATCCTTTACCCGGCTCAGACACCACCCATTGATGCCCACCCAAAAACTGAACGAGTCTGGCAGCGACAGAAAGACCGACGCCCATTCCGCTAAATTGCCGTTCGTTGGTATCGTCGGCTTGTCTGAATTTCTCAAAAACCTGACGGTGCTTGTCCTCTGAAATCCCAACGCCGGTATCCCTGACGTAAAATTCATACAATTGAGGTGCTTTGGAACGTACGCCAATTTCAATTACGCCCTTTTGCGTGTACTTGATACTGTTGGATAAAAACACCTTCAAAATCTGTTTTAACCGGATTCTGTCACTGGCAATACCATTTCTTAGCATTTCCTGTGGTAACTCAAAAAAGAGTTTTACCTCATTTTCGTTTCTAATCTCCTCCAGCCAGAACTCATGTAATTGATGAAAGACGGTTTCAAAGTTGCAGATTTCAACTTTTAACTGAACCAGTCCGGCCTCAATCTTAGAAAAGTCAATCATGTTATTGATTTGAGTCAGCAGCTCTTTTCCGCTTTGACGAATCAGCTTGATGAATTCTCTGCGCTCTTTTTCACTGATATCCTGCTCGGCCAATAGTTCAGCAAATCCCATGATGGAGTTCATCGGCGTTCGTACTTCATGGGAAAGGTTGGCTAAAAAGGAGGATTTTAGCCGGTCACTTTCTTCCGCTTTGATTTTATATTCATCCAGCTCCTTTTTCTTTTCGATGGATTCGGATAAATCACGCAAAATAAAGAAGAGGGCCTCCTTCCCAAAGTATTTTATTTTAGAGACCTGTATTTCAACCGGAATGGGCGCACTGCTTTTGGGGTAGGTAATGCTTTTAAATACAATGCTGCTGTTACTGGCCATAATTTGTTGTCTTTGAGCGATTTCCTTTCGGAAATCGCCTGGAGAAAATTCATCCAATACCTTACCCATTAATTCGTGCCTTTCAACACCCTGCATTTCACAGGCGGCATTGTTGACTTGCAAAATACGCCCTTCGTAATCTTCAATAAAAATGGCATATGGGGCTATGTTCAAAAGCTGCAGAATAACCTCCCTGGCTTCGTCGCCCGAAGAAGCCGGTATTTCATCGTGACGGGGCATTCTTTCCAGCGTAACCAGAAGATTGGAACTATCGGTCAGATGGCTGTTAAACTTTTTGCTCACCAATTTATAGCGTGTTTTGGTAGTGGGGCTATAAAAGCCGGCCAAAGATTCCACATTTTCCGGTCCCGATTCCCGTATCGTTTCAGATAAAGTAGCGGAAATGTGGGCCGGAAGTATGTTGAAAATTAATAAGCGTTGCATGTTGGTTGGCGAGGAGCCAAAGACCGTTGCAAATATCTTGTTGACATAGAGTATGATACCATCGTTCCTGCAAATGGCGCTGGGTGTCGGATGGTCGTCAAGCACTTTGAAATGATCCGCATCCTCTGGTTTTGGGGCTGGTGATGGACCGGGAATGAGATGGTTTTGCCGGGATTTTTGTCGCTTCAGGTTGTTTCTGTGATTGACAATCAGAAAAATAGCCATGATAACGCCCACGCCAATGACGGCGGCCAGAAAAGTGGACGTGAACTGATCAACCGAATAACCCTGATCTGGATGGGCTGCCAAAAGTTTGATAGTCAGCCAGGTAAGGGGCATGTAGGAAGTTACTATTGATTGGATAATATAAATAGTAAAAAGTGTGCTCATCTATTTAAGGTATGTCAGGATTATTATATCAATACGACAAAAATATCTGTTGGTTGCAACATTTCATAATTTACGGTCAAAACAATTCGATGAAACTTGCTTAACATTAAATATACATCAATTTTCCATCTTTGAAAACGGAAAAACCCAATATTGTGTAATTATTATGATGAAGGGAACCTTGGTGGAGATAAACTGAACCGCACATTGGTTAAACAAGCCTTTTTCAAACTTAACTCCTGTGGATGTAATGAGCTATAATGGATAGATTTTTTATCTTTGCACAAATTTTTTGCGGGATTCACCCGTCGGAGGCGGACGCCCTATTTTACGGTACAGCTATTATAAAAATAATATTTCTCTATCATGACCATTGAACAGCAGTTAAGAAACGCAGCCCTTGATGCAGTGAAAGCCTTATATGGTGCTGACCTGGAAGAAAAAATGCTTCAGGTTCAGTTGACAAGAAAGGATCAGAATGGTGATTTTACCATTGTTGTGTTTCCCTTGTTGAAAGTATCCAGAAAAAAGCCTGAGGAAACCGGTGAGGAAATGGGACGGTTTATTCAGGAAAAAATAGCTTTTATTGAGTCTTTTGAGGTGGTTAAAGGTTTTTTGAACCTGAGACTGTCCGTTGATTACTGGTTAGAAGCGCTCAACGCAGTTGCTAAGGATGAGCGACATGGATTCCAGGAAGTGAACGATGCCTCCCCCTTAATGATGATTGAATATTCATCCCCCAATACCAATAAACCGTTACATCTGGGACACATTCGTAATAATTTATTGGGTTTTTCCTTGTCTCGCATTGCCGAAGCTACCGGTTACAAGGTTGTCAAAACCAATATTGTTAACGATCGGGGCATACATATTTGCAAGTCGATGTTGGCCTGGCAGAAATGGGGCAAAGGGGCTACCCCTGAGTCAACCGGTAAAAAGGGCGATCATTTGGTGGGGGATTTTTATGTGTTATTTGATCAGGAATACAAAAAAGAGCTGTCCCAATTACAAGCGAAGGGGGCTACAAAAGAAGCAGCCGAAAAGCAGTCGCAGTTAATGGCTGAAGCACGTCAGATGTTGCTGAAGTGGGAAGCCGGGGATAAGGACGTGGTAGAGATGTGGGAAATGATGAACCAATGGGTTTATGCCGGTTTTGATGTGACCTACAAAAATTTAGGCGTTGATTTCGATCAGATTTATTATGAGTCCCAAACTTACTCCGAAGGCCGTGACATGGTGCTAAAGGGATTGGATAAGGGACTTTTCTTTCGTAAGGATGATGGCAGTGTCTGGGCCGACTTGAGCAGCAATGGACTGGATGAGAAGTTGTTGTTGCGCAGCGACGGAACTTCGGTCTATATGACACAGGACATTGGTACGGCCAAATTGCGGTTTGATGATTACAGCATCAATAAAATGGTGTATGTGGTGGGGAATGAGCAGGATTATCATTTCAGAGTGCTTTCGATTGTTCTGGATCGTCTGGGATTTGAATGGGGAAAGGATCTGGTACACTTCAGCTATGGGATGGTTGAATTGCCCGAGGCAAGATGAAATCACGTGAAGGTACGGTGGTGGATGCGGATGACCTGATGCAGGAAATGATTAATACAGCCCGGGATATGTCTAAAGAGCTGGGCAAGCTGGAGGGATATACCGAGGAGGAGGCCGAGGCTGTTTATAGCATGGTGGCGCTGGGTGCCTTGAAGTATTTTATTTTGAAGGTGGATCCACGCAAGAACATGACATTTAATCCGCAAGAGTCGATCGATTTTAATGGTAACACCGG
This sequence comes from Geofilum rubicundum JCM 15548, assembly GCF_000974365.1. Classification (GTDB taxonomy): domain Bacteria; phylum Bacteroidota; class Bacteroidia; order Bacteroidales; family Marinilabiliaceae; genus Geofilum; species Geofilum rubicundum. The sequence goes on along the minus strand of NZ_BAZW01000025.1, from coordinate 45,456 downwards.
TCCCTTCATCCAGTATACGCATGCGCGCATTCGGTCTATCTTCCGAAAAGCCGATGAAAAAGGAATTGCCTGGAGTGGCGCTGCCCCATTGGGGGTTTCCCTTAACGAAAAGGAAAGCAATCTGGTTAAGTCCATTGTCAACTTCCCCAATGTTGTGAAAGAAGCCGGTGCGGCTTTTAGTCCGGCCATCATCGCCAACTACATCTATGATTTGGCTAAAGAATACAATCAGTTTTATCACGATAATCCCATTTTGTTTGAGGAGAATCAGGTTATTCGGGATATGCGACTGACCCTCTGCTATTCGGTGGGAGAAATTATTAAAAAAGGGATGTGGCTGTTGGGTGCCGATGTGCCGGACCGGATGTAAGAGTAGGACTGTGAAGCTTATGTTTAAGAGCCGTCATATATGGAGCTCCCTCAGCTGAATTCCCTTATCAGCTCAATGAGCACTTTGGTGCTCAGTTCAGGGGAGAACTCTTTAAGAATTTCCCCAATTTGTTCATTTTTTTGATGGGGTGGGATATCTGACTTTACAACCTCCATCATTTTAGAAATCTGGCTGGCTGTTAAGTATTGGCTTAACAGTTTAGCCATTTTTTCTTTGGTGCTTATGCTGCCTTCCTGATGGCTCAGCAGGTCTGTCCGACAAATATCCAGCAAATCCAGACAAGAAGATTTTACCGGGTCGCTACTGCCGGAAGTGTCTCGCAGCGACCAGCTGCTGTATTCATAATCCGTTTCCGCCAATTGTTGGTAGTAGGGGCTATCTGTCCCAAATATATTTTGCAGGACCAGCAGTGTGCCTCTTTTCCAGGCCACCCAATCAAAATGTTTTTGATCTAACTTATCGCTGCGCTCTTTTAGTTGAAGGATGGCTGCCTGAGGGTTGATGCTGCTTGTCATGGTGCTTAATTTTTAGATAAATTTAAGAAAAAATGGGATAATAACTACCATGTGTATCAAGTACCTCAATTTTAACAGCGATTAAAAGGCATCAAAGGTCTCTTGAATGATCTTCAGTGCATCCTTCATTTGCTCTTCCGTAATGACCAGTGGCGGTGTGAAACGAATGATGTCGCCATGGGTGGGTTTGGCCAGCAGTCCGTTCTCCTTTAAGGCCAGACAAACATCCCAGGCTGTTTTGTTGTTTTTGGGGGCTATGGTGACGGCATTGAGCAGGCCTTTGCCTCTGACTTCAACAATCATGTCGGATTTTATGCCATTCATGGTCTGGCGGAAAAGTTCTCCCAGCTTAAAGGCATTTTCTGCCAGCTTTTCGTCCCCTAAAATCTCCACGGCTTCAATGGCTATCGCGGCTGCTATGGGGTTGCCGCCGTAGGTGGAGCCGTGTTCGCCGGGTTTAAGGGTGAGCATGACCTCATCGTTGGCCAGTACGCAGGAAACGGGGTACATGCCACCTGATAGGGCTTTACCAAGAATCAGGATGTCGGGACGGACGTTTTCATAATCCACCGCGAGCATTTTGCCGGTGCGGGCCAGACCGGTTTGTATTTCATCGGCCATCATCAGGACATTGTACTGACTGCACAGTTCGCGGGCGGCGGTGAGAAAACCGTCGGTGGGGACAAACACCCCGGCTTCGGCCTGGATGGGTTCGGTGAGGAAGGCTACCACGTTGGGTTGTGCCAGGGCTTCTTCCAGAGCAACCACGTCGTCAAAAGGTATGTTGATGAAGCCGGGTGTGTAGGGACCGTAATCGTTGTAAGCATCGGGGTCGGACGACATGGAGACGATGGAGATGGTTCGGCCGTGAAAGTTGCCATTGCAGACGACGATTTGGGCCTTGTCGCGGGCCACGCCCTTGACTTTATAACCCCATTTGCGGGCCAGCTTAAGGGCTGTCTCTACACCCTCAGCACCGGTATTCATGGGCAGCATACGGTCGTAACCAAAGAGCTGGTGCATGTATTCGGACCATTGACCCAACAGGTTGTTGTAAAAGGCGCGGGAAGTGAGGGCCAGTCTGGCCGCTTGCTCACCCATGACTTTGACGAGGCGGGGGTGACAATGGCCTTGGTTGACAGCTGAATAGGAGGCCAGAAAGTCGTAATATTGTCGTCCCTCCACATCCCAGACATGAACGCCCTTACCTTTTTCAAGCACTACGGGTAGGGGATGGTAGTTATGGGCTCCATATTTTTCTTCACGTTGCATGTAGAATCCGGCGTTTTTGCTAGTTGTCATGGCAGGTATGTTTTGTGGTTGTATGACAAGTTACAAAAGAATGGGGGATATTTGGGATGAGAATTGTCATGTGAGGTTGATAGGTTATTAGGTTGATAGGGTGATAGGTCGATAGGGTGGGAAGGGTAAGTGGGGTTATTAGGTCGATAGGTCACGAGGTGAAGCGCAGCGGAATCCCGCAAGGCGGGACGAAGCGCAGCGGAATTTCGCCAAGCGGGACAGGAGACTAAGTGGAGCGGAATTTTTGCCGAGCATCAAAATAGAACTAAAATAGAAATTCGCCGAGCGGGGCTCCCTTCTCCCTGTTCCCCTTCAACCCTTATGGTTTAGAATTTGGCGGTGAGTTTTAGGTTGATGCGTCTGGATGTGAGGTAATTGGGGACGGCGTACTGGCGGTTGAATATGTCGGACACCCAGTAGTAGGAGATGGTATTACTGATGTTGGGAAGATTAAAAATTTCCAGTCCCAGCCACAGATTTTTGAGGTCTAAGAGGTTTCTTTTTTGGGAAGAGGCGGACTTGAGCAGGTCGTAGGAGAAGCCGATATCGACTCTTCGGTAGGCGGGCATGCGGTTGGTGGCCAGGTATCTTTCAGATCTGGGCGGTCCAAAGGGCAGTCCTGAGCCATAGAAGAAACTTAGATGGGCCTTAAAGTCGGGGTTTTTAGGCAAATGGTCCTGAAAGAACATGGAGAAATTGATGCGCTGATCGGAAGGTCGTGGTATATAACCAGGCTCACCCGCTTGTTCTGGATTGATCCACTGGTCGCCGGATAAATTTTCTTCGGTTTTCATGAGGGAAAGAGTGACCCAGGACTCTTCACCGGGAACGAGTTCTCCGTTGATTTTAAAATCTATTCCTGCTGCGTATCCCCGGGCTTCATTTTCACCACTATAAACAATGCGGACATTATCGACCTGATAAGGGATCAACTGATCCATGGCTTTGTAATAAAGCTCTGCCGTGAATTTGAAGGGGCGGTCCATTTTTTGAAAGTACAGGTCGTAACCGCTGACAATATGGATGGATTTTTGTGCCTGAATGGCTTGGTTGAGCGTTCCGTCTGGTCGGCGCATCTCTTTAAAAAAGGGGGGTTGGTAGTAGTAACCGCCCGATAAGCGGATGCGGTAGTTTTTATCACCCCCGGGGAGGTAGCTGAGTAATAAGCGGGGACTGATGGTGCTTTCGTTGGTAAAGGAGTAGTGGCTGGCACGTAGGCCGGCATCCACCATTAATTGACCATTGGGTAAATGATAGGAGAACTGATTTTTTAAATACCCGGAGAAACGGTGGTTGGATAAATCGTGGTTGGCTTTTTTGAGATGGGCCAGTTCTATTTTGTCTCCCGTGTAAGGGATGGAATAGCCGGCCGAATCGATCAGCTCCCATTCGGAAATGTTGTCTTTAAAAGCCTCATGCCTGTATTGGAGTCCCCAGCTGGTCTGGCCAATGGCGGATTGGTGTTCACCCCCTAGGTCAACCGCATTAACAACGCCCAGAAGGTCATTGCGGGCATGTTGCAGGTATTCGCCCACACCAATTTGAGTGCCGCCTTCTTCTTCCTCACTGAAGGGATCTTCAACCTCCTGGAGCCAATAGGCTCCGGCTATGTCATAACTTTCTTCTTCAAAGGTTCTGAAACCGGTAAAGGTGAGTTTGTATCGTTGTTGGTCGGTGACCTTGAAATTGGTTGAAAAGGAAGCGTAACCGGTCTGGAAGCGGTCGGCTTCTTTTCCTTCAAAAAAAACTTTTAGACGTTTGATTTCTTCGATGGTGCCAAAGGTGGTTTCCCGGTCTTCGGGGGTAAATTCATAACTGTTGAGTGAATAATATCCCAGAAGTTCAAAAGAGATGCGCGGTGACAGCTGATAGGTCAGGTAGGCCTGCACATCTGTAAAATTGGGGCGGTAATCGCCTTTCTCATCCAGCGACCCCAGAAGATAGCGGTTGGTTTTGTATCGGGCTCCGGTTATCCAGGTCAGTTTTTGGTTGAAGGCAGCACCTTCGAGGTGTCCGTTGGCGCCCAACATGCCGGCTGATAGACTGCCAGCGGTTTGGGTGGGCTTTTTGTAGGTTATGTCCAGAACGGAGCTCATTTTATCTCCATAAGAAGCGCTGAAACCGCCGGCTGAAAATTCAACCTCTTCGACCAGATCGGGATTCACAAAACTCAGGCCTTCTTGTTGTCCCGAGTGCATCAAAAAGGGCCGGTATACTTCTTGTCCGTTGACATAGACCAGGTTTTCATCAAAGTTGCCACCGCGTACGCGGTACTGACTACTCAATTCGTTGCTGGAAGATACCCCCATTTGTGAGCGAACCAGTCCCTCGATACCGGGACCGGCTGCCGATGGCAGTGCCCGTACATGAATGGGTCGATGCGTTGACTGTGATGGTTGGTAATGCGGTTGCCTATTACTTCTACTTGCTGGAGGGTGCGCTGATCCTCGCTGAGCTGTATTTTTAAGGGTTTCGCCAATTGATTTTCGATGATTAACTCCCGGGGGTGATACCCGATGGCACTGATGGCAATGGTCAGGGGGAATTCGCCTGAATAGGTGAATTCAAAAGTGCCGTCTGTCCGACTTACGGCACCCACTCCGGATAGGTGGGAGGTGATGTGTGCATTGATGAGCGGCACGCCGTCAGAATCGGTAACGCGCCCCAGAATTGAGGATCGCTGGTTTTGCTGGGCCATGGATGAATGGCCGGTTGCCGATAATAGAATCAGAGAATATAGATATATTAGAAAACAGGCAGATTTCCTCATGTGGTGTTGTCTCTCAATAAATGTCAAAAGCTATTGGCTATAATTGTGCCACAAATTTAATTGAATCGGAGATGTAAACAAATTCCGGGCTTTTATACCAATAAAACTAAAATATTGGTTTTTTATTGTCGTCGCTATTGAAAAGGATGAAAGGGTGTTCGACAGGTAATTTATGGCTTCAATCATGTATATTTCCAGGTGGGTCAAAGAGGGTTGACAAATCGTCTTTTGTCCTTGTTTTTCCAGTCTTCATCATCTATATTTGTACGTTTTTTAAAAGCGTACAAAATAGGCCATATAAAATGAGTAATAAATTCCCTGAATATAAAGGACTTGACCTTTCATCCATCAACAAGGAAGTGTTGAAGCGGTGGGAGGAGAACGATACTTTTGAGCAGAGTCTGAAAGCACGTGAAGGACAACCTTCGTTCATTTTTTATGAGGGACCGCCTTCGGCCAACGGCATACCGGGCATTCACCATGTAATGGCACGGACCATTAAGGATGTTATTTGCCGCTTTAAAACGCAAAAAGGTTTTCAGGTGCATCGCAAAGCCGGGTGGGATACCCATGGTTTACCGGTCGAATTGGGTGTTGAAAAAAGTCTGGGAATTACAAAGGAAGATATCGGTAAAACAATTTCTGTGGCAGAATACAACGCAGCCTGCCGCAAAGATGTGATGAAATATACCGATATGTGGGAAGATTTGACCCACCAAATGGGCTATTGGGTGGATATGGATAAGCCCTACATCACTTATGACAATCGTTATATTGAGACCCTTTGGTGGATGCTCAAAGAGCTTTACAACAAGGGTTTGTTATATAAGGGCTATACCATTCAGCCCTTTTCTCCTGCAGCCGGTACCGGATTAAGTACCCATGAATTGAATCAACCGGATGCTACCGGGATGTGAAAGATACGACCTGTACCGCCCAGTTTAAAGTGGTGAAAAATGGTGCATCAGTTGGTTTGTTTGAGGGTGCCGATACGGATGTTTATTTTCTGGCATGGACCACCACGCCATGGACGCTACCTTCCAATACCGCTTTGGCTGTCGGACCCAAAGTCACTTATGTGCGGGTGCGGACCTTTAATCCATACACGGGGGCACCAGTCACGGTGGTTCTGGCCAAAGATTTATTGGGGGCTTATTTCAGTGAGAAGCATGCCGACTTGGCATTGGAAGATTATAAAGAAGGCGACAAGCATATTCCTTTCAAAATAACAGGTGAGTTAACAGGTGAACAGTTAAGTGGCATTAGCTATGAACAACTGATACCCTGGATTACGCCCAATGGTGATGCCTTTAAGGTGATCACAGGTGATTTTGTGACCACGGAGGATGGTACCGGTATTGTGCATATTGCACCGACTTTTGGGGCGGATGATGATCGGGTGGCTAAGCAGGCAGGCATTGCGCCTTTGATATTGCTGGACAGAGAAGGCAAGCGACAACCGATGGTGGACCGAACGGGTAAATTCTTTCTGATAAAGGATCTGGACCCCGGTTTTGTGCGTGAGCACGTCCATATAGACTCCTATGGTGAGTTTGCGGGGCGCTTTGTGAAAAATGCCTATGATGAAAAGCTGGCGGATGAGGATGCCACTTTGGACATCGATATTTCGGTCATGCTTAAAAAGGAAAATAAAGCTTTCAGGGTTGAGAAGCATGTGCACAATTACCCGCATTGCTGGCGTACCGATAAGCCTGTTTTATATTATCCGTTGGATAGCTGGTTTGTGAAGACGACCGCCATCAGAGAGCGAATGATTGAGCTGAACAAAACCATTAACTGGAAACCCGAAAGTACCGGTACCGGTCGTTTTGGCAAGTGGCTGGAGAATCTGGTGGATTGGAATCTTAGTCGTTCCCGCTACTGGGGTACGCCTCTTCCGGTCTGGCGTTCAGAAGACAGAACCGCTGAAATATGCATTGGCTCTGTGGAAGAATTGATGAATGAAATTGAGAAAGCGGTGAAAGCGGGAGTCATGGAGAAGAATCCTTTTGAGGGATTTAAGCCCGGCGACTTCAGCACTGAAAATTATGAGAAAATTGATCTTCACCGGCCTTATGTGGATGATATTGTTCTGGTTTCGGAAGATGGGAAGCCCATGTACCGGGAGGCGGACTTGATTGATGTGTGGTTCGATTCAGGTGCCATGCCTTATGCCCAGGTGCATTATCCTTTTGAGAATAAGGATGCGATGCCTTTCCCGGCTGATTTTATAGCAGAGGGTGTGGATCAGACCAGGGGATGGTTTTTTACGCTACATGCGCTATCTTCAATGTTATTCGATTCGGTGGCCTTTAAGAACATTATATCCAATGGTTTGGTACTGGATAAAAACGGCAACAAGATGTCGAAGCGTCTGGGTAACGCCGTTGATCCTTTCAAGGTGATTGACGAGAATGGTTCAGATCCCTTGCGCTGGTATATGATGACCAATTCGCAGCCCTGGGATAACCTGAAGTTTGATATGGCCGGGATTGATGAGGTGAAACGTAAGTTCTTCGGGACCTTGTATAATACCTATTCTTTTTTTTCTTTGTATGCCAATGTGGATGGCTTTAAAGGGGATGAGACGGTGGTGCCTGTTAAAGACAGGCCTGAAATTGACCAGTGGGTCATTTCCTTGCTGAACAGTCTGATCATGGAAGTCACCACGCTTATAACAGTTATGAGCCTACAAGAGCCGGTAGAGCTATTCAGGAGTTTGTGACAGAGAATCTGAGCAACTGGTATGTTCGTCTGAACCGCAAGCGTTTTTGGGGGGGAGCCTTTGATCAGGATAAGTTGGCAGCCTACCAAACCCTGCATCAGTGCCTGGAGACAGTGGCCCTTTTGGCTGCGCCTATTGCTCCTTTCTATATGGAAAAATTGTTCCAGGATCTTAATAGAAATGAAGCTGCCCAGTCGGTTCATTTAACCCTCATGCCTGAATGGGATGAAGCGTTGATTAATAAGGACCTGGAGGAGCGCATGACCTATGCCCAGCAAATATCCTCCATGGTTTTGGCTTTGCGCCGCAAAGTCAGCATTAAAGTACGTCAGCCCTTGCAGAAAATTATGGTGCCCATCCTCAATCCGTCTTTTGAAGCGCAGTTAGAGGCTGTTAAAGATTTGATTTTGGGAGAAGTGAATGTTAAAGAGCTGGAATACCTGAAGGATAGCGGCGGGGTTCTGGTGAAGAAGATTAAACCCAATTTCAAGTCGCTTGGTCCCAAGTACAGCAAGCTGATGAAGCAAATTGCTGCCGGTATTGGCACCATGACGGCTGCAGACATCGGTCTGTTTGAGCAGACAGGCGAGTTCTCCATCCATGTCAATGGCGAAGAAATTGTACTGGTCCCTGAAGATGTGGAGATCATCAGCGAGGATATACCGGTTGGCTGGTAGCCAACGAAGGGCGCATTACGGTGGCACTGGATATCACCATTAGTGATGAGCTGAGGGAAGAGGGCATTGCGCGTGAATTGGTTAATCGTATTCAGAATTTGCGCAAGGACAGTGGCCTGGATGTGACGGACAAAATTAAGTTGAGTATTCAGCAACATGAGGCCATTAATGGGGCGGTTGAAAAACACAAAGGGTATATAGGTGCGCAGACCCTTGCTGCCGAGGTAAAGCTTGTTGAAAAGTGTAACGAATCGACATCTGTCACCGTAGAACTTGAAACGGATTTAGAAACTGCTATATTTATAGAAAAATTGTAATATTTACCGACCCAAAACTTGAAATGTTATGAACGAAAAGACCAGATACTCGGAAGAAGAATTGCAGGAGTTTAAGCAAATTATTCTGCAAAAACTGGAAAAAGCCAGAAAGGATTACGAACTGCTGAAAAACACCATTACTTTGGGAGATGGTAACGACACACAGGATACGTCACCTACCTTTAAAGTATTGGAAGAGGGCGCTGCTGTACTTTCAAAGGAAGAAGCCGGGAAACTGGCCCAAAGGCAACAGAAATTTATTCAACATTTACAAGCGGCACTGGTGCGTATTGAAAATAAGACCTATGGCATTTGCCGGGAAACGGGACAGTTGATTCCTAAAGAACGGTTGCGTGCAGTACCGCATGCCACTTTGAGTATTGATGCCAAAAGGAATCAAAAATAGATGTCCTGCCTGTGATAAACGGCCATGGATATAAAAGTCAAGGTGGTGGTATGTCTTGAGAGATATGCTGTCACCTTTTTTGTTGACATCATTAAATAGTTTTATATGAGCAAGTTACAAAAATCTTTGATCATCATTGGTGCCATATTGTTGGTCGATCAGGCTTTAAAAATATGGATTAAGACCAATATGATGTTGGGGCAGGAGTACCGGATATTCGACTGGTTCAGTATTTACTTTATTGAGAACAATGGCATGGCCTTTGGCATGGAACTCGCTGGGGAGTACGGCAAGATGATATTGAGCATCTTTAGGATTATTGCGGTTGGGGGAATTGCCTGGTATTTATATACACTGACCAAAAAGAATGCTCCCATGGGTTTAATTATGAGCGTTAGTATGGTTATGGCCGGGGCCATTGGTAATATCATTGACAGTGCCTTTTATGGTATGTTGTTTGACGCCAGCTATGGCAGAGTGGCCACTTTTTTACCAGCTGAAGGTGGTTATGCTACTTTTCTTCATGGAAAAGTGGTTGATATGTTTTATTTTCCTTTGTTTTCAGGTGTTTATCCGGAATGGTTTCCCTGGATAGGCGGGGATAAATTTATTTTCTTTCGCCCAGTCTTCAATATTGCTGACTCCTCAATAACGGTTGGTATTTTTATCATCTTGATTTTCCAAAAGCGATTTTTCCCGGAAGAGAATTAATTGAATGGATATCCAAAAAAAAGACCGGTTCATACCGGTCTTTTTTTTTACTTTTTCTTCTTTTTTAATTCAGGATACTCGATGCGTGCGTGGTAAATATTTTTAAGCTTCTGCTTAAAAATATCTTTTACCTGTGAAATTTCTTTAAAGGTAATGGGGGCCTCTATGAATTGGTCCTCGGCTATCTGGCTGTTGATAATATTTTCCACCAAGCGGTCAATTTCATCATCTGTATAGCTTTTGAGGCTGCGGGAGGCCGCTTCTACCGAGTCGGCCATCATTAAAACAGCCGTTTCTTTGGTGAATGGCGTAGGTCCGGGATAGCTGAACATGCTAATATCCACGTCCTCATCCGGGTTTTGGTTGATGAAGGAATTGTAAAAATATTTGGTCTGCATGGTTCCCTGATGCGTGGCAATAAAATCGATGATTTGACGGGGCAATTTTTCCTTCTGTGCCATCTTTATACCACTTTCAATGTGGTGGATGACTATTTGCGCACTTTCGTCATAAGGCATTTTTTCATGCGGATTGAGGCCATTGTTTTGATTTTCAGTAAAGAAAATGGGGGAACCAAGCTTGCCTATGTCGTGATACATGGCACCTGCACGCACCAGCAAGGGATTGCCTCCAATTTTGTAGACGGCCTCCTGGGCCAGGTTGCGACTTGAATGGAGTGCTGAAAGGTTCCCGGTGCTTTTTCTGCCAGTCGACGAAGAACCGGGTGATTGGTATCCGCTAACTCTACCAGTGTGACGTCTGACAAAAATCCAAAAAGCTTCTCAAAAATATAGATTAAAGGATAAACCAACAGCAGTAAACCGCCATTGATGAAGAACTGCAAAAACATGTTGTGGTCTATTCGGCTGATATCCCCTTCCTGCCAAAGCGAGAGTGCTGCATAAAACAGTGAATAGGTCAGGATGATCAAAAGGGCAGCCCTTATAAGCTGAGAACGACGAACCATCCGGTACAGACTGAACATGGAGGTGAGTCCTGCCGGAATTTGCATGATGACAAATTCGAAACTGTTGCGCGCAAAAAAGGCAGCCATCAGAATGGTGGTTACATGCAGAAAGAAAGCCAGCCGGGAATCGAAAAAGATCCGGATGATGATGGGCAATATGGCAAAAGGAATGATGTAAATGGGAAAAGTGTCAGCCCGGTAGGCTACTTGTGCCAAGGTAATCATGGATACGACCATCAGCAGAAGGAAAAGTACCGATGACAGCTTATTGTAAACATCTTCCCGAAAGAAATAAAGGAAAAAGAAGATGATGATAAACAAAAGCGTAACGATGAATCCTTGTCCCAATAATATGAAATACTGACTCACGCCTTTGCCCAGACTGGCTTCATATTCCAATTTGAGAGAGTCCAGAATCTTACCGGTGTCTTCTGTAATCAGTTCTCCGGTATCAATTATGCGTTGTCCCGACACCACAATGCCACTGGTGAGACTAATGTTTTGAAGCAGGACCTCCTTTTCCTGTTCGGATCGCTCTGATTCAAAAATCAGATTGGATTCCAGATAGCGGTTGAGCTGCATGTCGCTGATAAACCGGTCTATATCTTCGGGATTGGCCGTTGAGCGATTGTTAATGTATTTGGTGAGTTCGGATGATAAGTGTCGGTAGGCTGCCTGATATGTATAGAACTCACCCAGTTCATAGGGTTCTGCAAAATTGTTTTTGATAAGCATGATCACCATGGAGGATGGTTTCCCCTGGTACTCTTCGGGCAGGGAAATGACGCCTTTTTCATAAATATTGGTGATGACTTTTTTGGCATGTACCCGGATGCCTGAGTACAGATTGAAATCTGCATTGCCTGGCAAGGGATCGGTCAGAAATTGGTATTTGGAAAGGAGTCTTGCCCTATCGGCATTGTACTCCCTTTCAAATTCATCCACAAAATTATCCTCCTGATTCGCCTGAAAGGTAAAATAGGGCTTGAAATTTTTTAAGGCATTCTCTCGTTCTACCTTTAATTCGGCTGGTGTTTTATAAATGGGAAAATCAAAAGGAGCGATTAAGGTGGCGTGTTTCCAGGGTTTGCCTTTGGCGTATTCGTATTGAAATTTTCCTGACGGGGAAATATATAAACGACCATGGCAATGGCCGCCACAAAAAGTAAAATGCGGTTGATGGATCTGGAGTATTTTTTTACTGTATCTATCATATGGTTCAGTCTTTGTGTGCTAATGTACTATAAAAGTTATAATAAAACACATTTTCAGGGTCTTTGCCATTATCAAACCAATACTTCCTGAATGGATAATTTATAATGTGTTTGACGTGTCAAAAATAATTCTTTTTGGTAGAATACCACTTTTCCTTGATAGAAGGTCTGATCGAAATCGTTTGTGTCATTTTCTTTTTATATATCTTTAAATGCCGTATTTTGAAGGAAGCGATTCTGGTAAAGTGGTGGTAATTATAAGTATACTTTGTGCTAATGTTAATTTGAAGGTTTTATGACTGGTTCTATTAGTCCGTTTAGTGCTATTCCTGTGAGGAGGTTGCCGGAGGAACAAGCTGAGCTTGAAACGCAGATCTTGTTTGGTGAGGTGTTCTTTGTTTTGGAGGAGGTTAAGAATTGGAAACGCGTCCGGTTGGATCTGGATGGGTATGAGGGATGGGTGGATGAGAAATATGTTATCCCTTCAAGCGCTCTGGAAATAGAAAGATGGAACAGTGCGCAGGGGTTGTTGGTGAGTACCCCGTTTGTGAGGCTGATACGCGAGCCCTATAAATCTGTTCAATTGATTTCTGCCGGTAGTCGACTTTATTTCAATGGCGAGGATCGTAATTCTTTTACCATTGGGAACCGTGAATATTACCTGCAGAGCGCTTTGCCTGATCGCAAACCGGATTTGGAAGAGGTGGCCAAAGGCTTTTTAAATACGCCCTACCTTTGGGGGGGACGCACTTTTTTTGGTATAGATTGTTCCGGATTGACCCAGGTGGTGTTTAAGATAATGGGCCATAATTTACCCCGTAATGCTTCGCAACAAATGGAATACGGAAGAATGATTTCCTTTGTAGAGGAGGCCAGAGCAGGAGATTTGGCATTTTTTGATAACGAAGAAGGGGCCATTGTGCATGTTGGTATCTGTCTGGGGCAGGGCCGCATTTTACATGCCAGCGGTGAAGTTCGGATGGATCACCTCGACCATCAGGGCATTTTTTGCCGGGAACGGCGAAAATACACCCACCACCTTCGGGTGCTTAAACGCATCATTGAATAATTGAATCTACCATTGTCGTTTTAGCAGAAGGGGATTCTTTGGTTTTGCTTGTGGTAATTGTTATATTGGCCGACCATTATGGTTTATAACAGTAAGGCTGTCGCGCAATACCAACAGTGATTCGGGGCCTTTATTAAAAATCAAATCCAGAATACTTAAATTGGGAACAAAGGGTTTCTCTATGCCAAAGACTTGTCGGTATTGCCGGGGCAAAAATTGCTTATCCGTATGAAAGTCCTTTTTGGGGTGAATGACTTCTCTTAAATCTAACATTTCAGTATTTCCGGAATGGTATTCCCGGCTATAGGTAATGGGGGTATCCACACCGGTACACTCCATGGTTATGCGAAGTGCTTCAGCGTTCAGGTCACTCAGTAAATCCCATTTTTTGGTGAAAAGCGGTTCAATATCGTCTTTGTAATAAAGATAGTAGGGCGAGGAATTGTATGCTGCTTCAATGGATTTCCAATGGACTTCGTTCCAGGGGGTATCATAGGATACCCGGACCTCTTTGGTGGCTGTTTTTTTTCCGGATTCTTTCACTACCGGTACGGTTAAAGGCATTGGACCATTGGCGCCGTATATGACGTATCTGTTGCGGTACGACTGTCTTGAATAATGACAATGCAGCTCAATGACCGCCTGGGAGCAGGCAGCCAAATGAGCAAAATAGTGTACGGGTGCAAACAGAGCGGAACTAAAAATCTTTTTCAATGTAATTGGGTGACATGGGATCATACAAGTTTTCTTTCTTTTGCTCCTTATCCTTTTCCACTTCTTTGGCATCAGGCAGGAACTTTCGATAGGCATAAAGCGCGCCGGTAACCAGACCGGTGAGGAAAGTCCCAATGAGTAAAATGGCCAGGGAAACTTCAACATTCCACAAAAACACACGTACGCCAATGGCTTCTGAGTTTTGAACCGAGAAAATGACCAGCAAAACAGCCAGAATTATAAATATCCAGAACGAGAACTGGACTTTCTTTCTTAATACTGTCATGATATTACAATTTTTGGTTTGGTGTTGAAGCAATTTAAGAAGATTTATTGGATTTAATATCTGCTTATTGGTCCATTAGTGCAAAATATTTTTCCAAATCATGGGGCAAATCCTCACCATACTTTTTGGGTACATAGTTTTCCAGTGAACAACAAACCTTGGACGCAAAGGACACGGCAGGTGCAATTATTTGACGCCATTGCCCCTCGCTTAACCGGTTGATCGTGGATGTGTCCACCTGGTTGTGCATTAAGCCATGTATAATACCAGCATTGAAATTGTCGCCGGCTCCTATCGTGCTGACCGGTTCGATGGGCAAGGAAGGGTACCATTGCCCGAAGTTGGGCGTGTTCAGATAGGTTCCCCGTGAATTGGCCGTAATAATGACATTGGGACAGAATGACCTTATTTTATGGGCCATTTCATGGATGTCATCCAGTCCGTATATGTTCTTAAAATCTTCATTGCTGCCCCGAACAATATGGGCCAGTGAAAAGTTTTCTTCTAAAGCGGCCTGCATTTGGTCGCGCTTATGCGCATGGTGATTGCGGTAATTGGGATCATAGACAATAATGGCTCCTTTGTCTCTGGCGGCATTTAAGTATTTGACCAGTTGGGGCCTGAACGCCGGGTTAATTGAAAAGAAGGAGCCGAAAACGACAATGTCGTTTTCTTCAAAAGGCGGAAATTCTTCGTGCAAAGCCTGAGCCGCATAATCTTTGAAAATCTCATACTCGGCATCATTGTTTTCATCCAAAAAGGCCAGGGCCAAGGGGGAGCGATTTCCTTTTCGACGAAAGAGGTACTTGTCGGAAATCCCATTTTTCAAAAGAAAATCATCAATGATATCTCCTATGCGGTCGTCCCCAATTTCGCTGATAAGGTAGGGGCGGTAGCCCATACGACCCAATGATACGATGGCATTTAAGGTGCTGCCGCCGGCCGTGGCTCCAATGGGCTGGTTCTCTTTGAAGATAACATCCAGCAAAGCTTCCCCAATTCCGTATATTTTTCTCATTTAATAGGTCGTTAGGTTGATAGATTGATAGGTCGTTAGGTTGAGAGGCAAGCGAAGCGCTTCCGAAAAATCGGAACTGCACCTAAGGCTTGAGGTCCCGCATGGCGGGATCGTTAGGTCAATAGGTCATGAAGTTAATAGGTTGTTAGGGGATAAAGCTGTTATATTCAGTAGGTTATGCCTCTGTAACTGATTTTCAATTCTAAAAAAGATTATTTTACCAGTTTGGAGATGGCCTTAAATGCATCACTTCCGGCATACCGGCACAATTCAAACAACAGCGATTCGTAGCTGGTAACCGTAATGCCTTCCTGTAACATGCGGTTAATGGCTATTCGCTTATTATCGGGATGACGGGATGCCACACAGTCTTCCACCACTACCGGATGAAAACCATTTTCTTTTAGGTCGATGGCTGTCTGTAAGACACAAATGTGGGATTCAATGCCTGCCAGAATGACGAATTGTTTCGGATTGCTTTCTATTTCGCTCAGAAAGGCCGGTTCATCGCAGCAGCTAAAAGCCATCTTTTCGGTGTTCCAAACATCACCCAACAGGGATTTTATTTCGGGAATGGTATCTCCTAGGCCTTTTCGGTATTGTTCGGTGACTTTTATGGGCACCTCTAATTGTTGCAAGCCTGAAATAAGTATCTGAAGATTTTTAGCCAAGTGTTGGTGCTCATGAATATGTGGGAAGAGGCGTTCCTGAACATCTACAACAATGGCCACTGATTTTTCTTTTAATAGTCTCATAATCTTTTCTCTTTCCGGTTTCTTGTTGAGGAATAAACAGCTATTTGTATTTAATATCTCTGAAGCCGCTTAAGTCGAGCTTGTCATAGTTGGCAAAAAATTCCTTAAGCAGTTGAACGTTTTCTTCCATTCCACCCTCCACTTCTGATTCAATATTGAGGGGCAGAACCGGATCATGAAGCGACATGCGAAGCAGAAACCAGCCTTTTTGAAGGGGATGTTTGCAATGAATACGAACCCCCTCATAATTATCGGGTGCAATATCCCATCCATGTCTGTTCCCGGCCAGCAGGCCCAGATCGGTAATGACTTTTTCGCCAATTTCTTTAAAATTGGGGTCATTGATGCCGATTCTTATTTCGCTGCTCTGAACCGGCAAGGGCAGTTTCTCAATGAGGTTAACCAGGCGTTTGCCTTGCTTGCGGACCTTGGCCATGGTAATGATGAGCTTTGTCACGAGATAGGCGCCATCATCCATGAAATGATTTTCTTTGAGGGCGGCGTGACCTGATGTTTCAATGGCCAGCCAACATTCCTGACCTTCCTTGTTGAGGCGAATGGCTTCGTTGATGACATTTTTGTAACCACGCTGAAAACGGTGGTGCTTACCTTTTAAGTGCTCATTGATAAACCATGCCAGTCCGTTCGATGTTATCGAATCCGTTACAATGGTTGATCCGGGATGCTCTTCAAGTACCACCGCCGAAATAAGGGCGATCAGTTGATTTCTGTTAATGGGTGAACCGTCCTGAGCTACAAGGGCAGCGCGATCCACATCTGTATCGAAAATGATGCCCAAATCAGCTTTGTTTTCTTTGACTTGGCGCACAATAGAGGCCATGGCCATTTCGTCTTCTGGATTGGGAATGTGATTGGGGAAGCGGCCATCCGGTTGGAGGAACTGACTGGCTGAAATGTCAGCCCCCAGGGGTTTCAGTACCTTGGTGGCATAAAATCCGCCGGCACCATTGCCCGCATCCACAGCAATGCTCAATCCTTTAAGTGGTTCGTTGTAATGATCCGGATGATTCACCTGTTCACGAACCAAATTTATGAAATGTTGGGCATATTCCGTCATGAAATCATGCTCACCAATTTTTCCATGATCAGACTCTTTAAAGTCTTCCCCGCTCTCAGCAAGGGTTAAAATTTCCGTGATGTCACTTCTTTCCAATCCGCCTTCAGAGGTATAAAATTTCAGTCCGTTACGGTTCGAAGGCAGGTGGCTGGCCGTGAGCATGATGGCCGCATCAACAGGTGTTTGTCCCATGACGGTGCTCATAAACATGGCGGGCGTGGATGCCAGACCATAATCGTATACATCAACACCACATTGTTTTAATGCCTCAGCAAGGGCGGTTTTGAGCGTGGGCCCTGAAAGTCTTGGGTCCGTTCCCACAGAAATTTTCAACTTTTTTTGGGCGTTTTTTTTGCGTAGCCAACCCACGAATGATTCTCCCAGTCGGGCCACCACTTCGGGGGTCAGATTGACGCTCTCATTGGCGACGCTTTTCATGGCAACGCCGCGAATGTCAGATCCGTTTTGCAATGCTTTCCAGTTGATGTAATTCATAATTGGTTATTTTTTGTCCAGGCTTGCCGCTTTTCGCGATTTGTCACCTAAATACCCTCCATGGTGACGCAAGGAGTAATCATGGTTGGTGAAGCCGATACGTTTCATTAATAAAACCACCAAAATATCACCAATGACAGTCATGGTGGTGGTAGATGTGGTGGGTGTGAGTCCAAGGGCACAGACTTCCTGGGGATTTCCTGTGTGTAGCGTAGCTTCAGCAGCCTCGGCCAACAGGGATTCCTTAATGCTGGTGATGACAATGAAGCGGACATGGGGTCTTAAGCCTCTGGCCAATTCAACCAATTCAATGATTTCGCGTGTTTTGCCTGAATTGGAGATGAGCAACATGACATCGTTTTCCTGAATGACCCCCAAATCACCATGTTGCGCTTCTGAGGGGTGGAGGAAAACAGCAGGTGTGCCGGTACTGCTAAAAGTCGTAGCCATGTTGATGGCAATTTGGCCAGCCTTGCCCATTCCACTGGTTATGAGCTTTCCCTTTTTCTGATGTACCTGTTCATGAATGATGTCGAGGGCTTTTCCAAATTCATCGTTCACGGGAATGTTTTTAATGGCTTCAGCTTCGGTGGCCAGTAATGATTTTATCTCTTCAAGTATCATTTTGAATTTTAAAATGGGTGGTTTAATCTCCTGAAAATTGTAATTTACGTACAAATGTATCAAAAAAATAGCGAGAACGGGTCCGGATGCGACATCATATTTTAAGTGCCTTTTTTCGCCTTGCAAAAATTGATGTATATTTGATTGAATAATTTTTACGTATATGATTCAGCAATATTCCATAAAGCTTCCTGAACTGGGAAGGGGTTTTCATTTAATCACCAACTATATTGAATCCGAATTGTCTCAATTACCACAAACTGGTTTGGTGAATATTTTTATTCAGCACACATCTGCTGCTCTATCGCTCAATGAGAACGTAGATCCAACGGTCAGAGAGGATTTTGAGAGCATCATGAACCGTTTGGTGCCTGAGAACATGAGTTACTATAAGCATACCATGGAAGGATCGGATGATATGCCGGCGCATGTTAAATCGTCCCTAATGGGCCAGTCGCTCACCATTCCTATTACCAATGGCCGAATGGCCCTGGGGATGTGGCAGGGAATTTATCTCTGTGAATTCCGAAATTACGGGGCCCCCGAAAGGTTGTGATAACGGTTTATGGGTGACATTAGGCTCGCTGGTCATTTCGTGACCCAAGCCATGTGTGGTTTGCTTACGGTTACTACTGTCTGATCAGACTTTTCCAGTTATCAGCCAATTCCTGAGTGCCGCTTAATACCATGCCGGCGCCTGCCCTGGAAAGAATTTCGGCTTCCAGAATACCCGTATTCACAGCGATGGTGGTAATGCCCGCTCCGCAGGAGGCTTCCACACCCAAGGGGGCATTTTCTATGACCAGCGCCTCTCCAGCCTCGCAATTGGCCTTTTTCAGTGCCATCAGGTAAGGTTCCGGATCTGGTTTACCTTTTTTGACATCAAAACCGCTAACTACATTTTCGTCTTCGATATTGAAGTCCTTTTTCAATCGGGATATCAGGGAAGGCTGCTTGGAACCGGTGACCACAATGACACGGAATCCGGCTGCATGGTTTGTTGCACAACATTTTGCATGCCCGGCATTATCCCGGGAGTGGGTGCTGATTGCATCAATTCTGTTTTATGGTCGTATATTTTTTGAATGTCAGCTTCAGTGGCCGGGCGATGAGCGTATTTCTCAAAAGCGACCTCTATGGTTGATGGTCCGGTACGTCCTTCGTTGAGATAGGCATCATAAGCCGGAAAGCTGATGCCGGCCGCCTGAAAACTCTCTACCCATGTCTGGGCATGGTTGGTCATGGAGTCATATAAAACGCCGTCCATATCAAAGAAGACGGCCTTTAGTGTGTCTGGAATAATCGTATGGTGTATCATGTGTGCAAAGATGCGAAAAAAAGGCGTTTTTTTACTTAATTTTGAATCGTTCAATATAACCTCCCTGCAGACCGTGATAGCTGGCGCAACCAGGTTTAGAATAAACTACAGTATATGAGTGCTTTGAAAATTGATATTCAACCAGAGTTAAGTGATTTGTTTCCCGATTTAACCATTGGCTGTATTTTGGCCGGGGTAGAAGTGACCCCTTCGGACGGTGAATTAAAGGAGGAGATGCAAGAATTATGCGATAAGTTGGTACCGGATCTGACACCCGAATCGATTCGGCGACACCCGGTGGTGGAAATGACCAAAAATGCCTACCGCAAAATGGGAAAGGATCCCAACCGTTACCGGCCGGCGGCTGAAAGTTTGTTGCGTCGTTTGGCATCGGGCAAGGGGCTCTACCACGTGAACAACATGGTGGATATACTCAATATGGTTTCGGTGGCCACCGGCTTTTCCATTGGCGGATACGACGGGGATAAAATTCAGGGATCTGTCACTTTTGGGTTGGGGCGTAACCAGGAGCCCTATCGGGGCATTGGCCGGGGGGAACTGAACATTGAAAACCTTCCGGTGTTCAGGGATGAAACAGGAGCTTTTGGCACCTCGACAAGTGATTCTGTGCGGACCATGGTAACCGGGGATACGCGAAAGTTTTTGATGGTATTTCCTGCTTTTGAAAAAATGGATGAGCCATTGAATGGGGCGCTGGAGTATGCTGAAAAATTGTTGGTAGAGCTGGGTGGCGTTAAGGAAATGACGGTGGGTTGGCAGGGCAAAGGGGCCGCAAAAAAAGAGTTACAATAGGAATAATAACGGAAGGATTGCATGGGCGGTGTGCGGTGTAATCAGACCACAGACAATAATATATATGTTGGAAATATGTGCGTTGGCATCGGGGAGCAATGGAAACTGCTATTACATAGGCAATGGAAGCGATGCCATTTTGGTGGATGTAGGAATCAGTCGGCGCCAGGTGCTGGAACGTATGGCGCAAAAGGGTTTAAACCCTGAAAAATTACGGGCCATTTTTATATCTCATGAACATGGTGACCATTTCAGAGGGGTACGCGTGTTGAGCAATAAATTGGACCTTCCGGTATACATGACGCAGAAATCATACGACAAAAGCTGGGGGCCCAACCGGCCCCAAAAAATCCTTTTATTTGAAGCTGGTGCCACCATTGAAATAGGCGGTTTTAAGGTGCATAGTTTTACAAAGAACCACGATGCAGCGGAGCCCTGTAGTTTTAGAATTGAATTTGAGGGGAAAAATGTGGGGGTATTCACTGATATCGGCACGCCTTGTGACAATGTTACCCGTGAACTGGCCTTGTGCCATGCCTTGTTTCTGGAATCGAATTACGATGAAGAAATGCTTTGGTCGGGACCCTATCCCCAGCACCTGAAGGTACGGGTGGCCGGAGATAAAGGACATCTTTCAAATGCCCAGGCATTTGAATTGTTGGCCCAGAACCATCATGCCGAACTGCAGGTGGTCTATTTATCCCACCTCTCCGAGGAAAACAACCGCCCCGATATTGCTGCTGCTGCCTTTCAAACGCTGGAAGATCGTTTTAGTGTGAGGGTCACCAATCGATATGCGGTAGGTGATGTGTTTAGTTTGTAGAAAAGCGTATCCATGGATTATAAAAGTATTCTTATAAAGGTTCGGCGCATTGTGCGTTCCATCAATCTGGAATCCAAAAAAGTGCAAAAGGATTTCGGGGTCAGTATTCCCCAGATTTTATGTTTGGAATTTCTTAAATCATCCCCCAACTATCAGGCGACGCAACGGGCCATTCGTGAACATCTGAACTTAAATTCCAGCACGGTGACAGGGATTATTGGTCGCCTGGAAAAAAACGGACTGTTGGCACGCCTGCCCAAATCGGGCGACAAGCGTGTTACACACATAACCCTGACGTCCGCCGGGGATAAGCTGCTTGAAAGGACGCCAGACCTGCTTCAGCAGCGTCTGGCATCAAAATTAAAAAGTATGACTTCTGATGAATTGGCCCATATGTCCGATATCCTTGGCCAGTTGATTGAAATGCTTGAAATTGAAGAGTCTGAAGAATTCCCGGTGATATCGGCGGACGGGCTGTATGAGGGAGACGGCTTGTCTCCCCTGGAGTAGTGGCCTATTCGACCGTCCGGCCCGTTAATGCTTCATAGATGGTGTGGGCCATTATGCCCGCTCCTTCGGCATTGGGATGAATCTGATCGGGAAACAGGGTATCACGCCCCATCATGGGCGTGTATAAATCAATGCAGGGTAAATGGAGTTCCTGAGCCAGTTCTTCCACCATGGGGTTAAGTCCGTGCACAATGGTGCTGTCGCTAATACCCCAACGCTCGGGGAAGGCCGGTACGGCTTTTAACAAAACCACAATGGGTTGGGAGGGCAGGGCCTGAAAAGAGGCGATCAGTTTTTTGTAGTCCTCCTTAAAAGATGAACTGTGCTGCCAGTTATGCGGTTTGGTATCGTTGGTTCCCAATTTAATAAGCACGACATCGGGATCAAAGTCCAGTGCCGACTGGTAATCCGGTTCTTGGATGTAGGGCAGATCACCACTGCTCATCAGCGTACGGGCACTTACCCCAAAATTTTGTACTTCCCAATTTTCACCGAGCATACGCTGCAGTTGGGCCGGGTAACTCAGGCTGTCGCGGTGCTCAATGCCTGCGCCAAAGGTAATACTGTTGCCCACACAGGCCACTTTCACCGGCTGGTTGTACTGTCTGACATCCACAATGCCCTTATGGGACTGTTGGCAGGCAGCCGTCACTAAAACAAAAGCCACAATTAGGGCTTTAAGGAGGTTTTTCTGTTTCATTTGAATGTAAATTAGTATTCAAAAGTAGGAAAAATTTCAATCTTTTTGACCCATCATTTGAACCAATAACATCAACAGTAAGGACAGACTTAATGCCGGTACGACTGCGTCAAGTTCCCAGGGCAACCGGAATCCTGTAATTTGAAGGACCAGCAAGGTGGCACTGC
Source organism: Geofilum rubicundum JCM 15548 (assembly GCF_000974365.1). GTDB lineage: Bacteria > Bacteroidota > Bacteroidia > Bacteroidales > Marinilabiliaceae > Geofilum > Geofilum rubicundum. Next base: position 23,091 of record NZ_BAZW01000025.1, on the reverse strand, counting down.
CTGCGATCATGGAAGCGATGGCAGCTTTCCGGGAGGGCTTTTTGAACAGCAGGAAGCCCAGGACCGGTGCCATGAGTCCACTCACCATAAAGCCGTACGAGAGCAACATCAGTTCAAGAACGGAGGGGACGTATAGGGCCACCGCAATGGCCAGAATGCCGATGATGAGGGTCATCCACTGAACAACTTTGAGGGCATTTTTGGATTTTTTGTAGTTGAAAAGATCCCGGCTGATGTTACCGGATGCCGCCATCAGGCAGCTGTCGGCCGTCGACAGAATCGCAGAAAAGTAGGCCGCCATAATCAAGCCCAAAGCGCCAATGGGCAATACATGCTTAAGCATGAGTGGCATGGCAGATTCATTGTCGGCCATGGCCATTTCTGCTGCCGGAATAATGCCTGAAGCAAATGCTGCTTTGGCCAGCATGCCCAAAAAGACCCCCAGAAAAGCCATGAATGGATATTCGAACAGGCCCGCAATGAACCAGGCGCGCTTGGCTTCTTTGGCCGATTTGGCCGCAAATATGCGCTGGTACAGGGTCATGCCTATGAACCAAATGGGAATGATGGAGAAGGTCCAGTTGATAAGGGTGCTGATTTTTACATTGCTCAACTGTAGCATTTCAGCACTGAGGAACAATTTGGCGGCCTCCCAGCCCCCAAGCGCTTTCAGGGCATAGGGGACGCAACCAGCGACAATCCCGAAAGCAAAATGATCCACTGAACGGTGTCTGTATAGATGACTGCTTTTATACCGCCCAATGCGGTGTAAACCACTGCAATAGCCCCCATTATCAGGACTGCTTCCGGGATGTTGACCCCCACAAAAGTGGCTGAGGTCAGTTTGGCACCGGCCAGCACCTGACTGGCGGTAAAGCCCATGTAACCAATGGCCGATATAATGGCGGCGGCCAAAGCCACCGTTTTTCCATAATTGTGTTTGAGTATTTCCGGAAAAGTCTGTAGTCCGTTAGCCAATCCCGTTTTATGCACTTTGGGGATGAGCACCACTGCTGTTAACCAGGCACCAATGAGACCGGTAAACAGAATCCATGATCCTGCCAGTCCCATTACAAAACCCAGTCCACCCAAACCGATGGAAAATCCGCCACCGACATCGGTGGCGACTACGGAGAGCCCCAAATGCCATTTGGTCATCTGGCGACTTCCTACAAAATAGTCTTCGGTATTGTTGTTTTTTCTGTGAAACCAAAATCCAATCAACAGCATTATGGCAAAGTAAACCACCACAATACTCAAATCAATCCAATGCATATGCTCTTATTTTGCGCTTTTCCACCAAACGTTCATGCTCTCTATTTTTCCGGCTATTTGCGTGTTGCGGGTCAATGTGCCGGCGTATTTGTAGCCAGATTATAGAAGGTTTTGTTCATGGGCAGAGAGTGAAGTCGGGCAATGGTGTAAAATGTTTTAAAACCGTCTTTGGTCAGTTCTTCCTCCATAAATGTGAGTAAGTGCACGGCCAGTCTTTTGCCCCGGTGGGTGGGGAGCACGGCAAAATCCGTCATCTCGGCATTCTTTTTTACATCGTTGCATTCGGCAGAGCTGATGGCAATCAAGGCGCCTTCACAAAAGGCTCCGAAGTAACGGGTACCGTCTTCACGCATGCTTTGAATTAAAAAGGCCGGATCATAAATGGGAAAGGGATAGGTGGAGAAAACCTGTTTGAAGACCGGAACCATGGCCTCTGCATCGCTTTCATTTAGTGGTCGCAGTTTGTAGGCATTATCGATGGGGGTCGGCTCAAATTCAACCGGCTCCAGCAATAATTGCTGAAAGGCTTCCAGTTCTTTCGCTTCCGGCTTTTGCCTTTCGGCATCCGTGTATTTCATTAAAAAGAGGGCGTCTTCTTGGCCGCCATAGAATTCGGGAACCAATGCTTCAATCACATATCCTGCATTCAGGAAGGCCGGTCCGTATTTGGCCGCCACCTTGGCAAATAGCTTGGTGTACCTGCCTTCAGCAGCAATTTTATCTAACTTTTCAATTATTTGCGGAAAGTCCGCCGGGTGCAAATCCATCAGATACACACGGCTGCTTTCTGAGCCATGTGATATCCTGGACTGACCACAGTTTTCAATCTTGTCCATCTTCGTTTCGTCTTTCGTATCGTTCGTTATTGGAAGGGATGAGTGATATGGTGTCATCATAATCAGAGAGCAATTGCTCAATACCAATGGCATTCATTTCGTCGCCTTCGGCTACGTCCAGTTCGAGATTGCATTTGTCACAATTTCTGTCGCAAATGGTGGATTCGTATTTATCAGGTTCCTGGTAAGAGGTAATAACCCCTTCGTAGTTTCTCAAAATCACTTTGTTGGTACTCCAGGAGATGATGTAGTTGGGCATGACAGGAATTTTTCCACCGCCCCCGGGTGCATCAATGACATAAGTGGGTACGGCAAAACCGCTGGTGTGGCCTATCAGACTTTCCATTATTTCAATCCCCTTGCCAACGGGTGTTCGGAAGTGCGACAATCCTTCCGAAAGATCACACTGGTACAAATAGTAGGGACGCACGCGGTTCATCACCAGTTTATGAACCAAATCTTTCATGATTCTGGGGCAGTCGTTGACATCGGCCAGAAGTACCGACTGGTTGCCCAATGGAATACCGGCATCGGCCAGTTTGGTCAATGCTTCCCGGGCAGATGTGGTTAATTCACGCGGGTGGTTAAAATGGGTGTTGATCCACAGCGGGTGGTGTTTTTTAAGCATGTTCACCAAGTCGTCGGTGATGCGGTAGGGGAGTACAACCGGGGTACGCGTTCCTATTCTGATAACCTGAACATGAGGAATGGCTCTTAACTCTGTTAAAATCCAGTCGAGATAATCATCGGAAAGCAGAAAGGGGTCACCGCCTGACAACAGAACATCTCTGACCTGAGGATGGTCTTTTATGTATTGAATACCTTCTTTAATTTGACTTTTGTCAGGAATAGAGTCCCGATCGCCCACTTTACGCTTGCGTGTGCAGTGACGACAGTACATGGCGCAAACATTGCTTACCAATAGTAAAACACGGTCGGGGTAGCGGTGGGTGATGCCGGGGACCGGACTGTCATGGTCTTCTGAAAGGGGATCGCCCATTTCACTATTGGCCACGATTAATTCGCGGTTGTCTAAAAAGGCTTGTTTGTATACCGGATCATGCCGGAAGTTCTCTTTTTTTATGAGGGATAAGTAGTACGGCGTAATAGAAAGCGGAAAGCGATCCTGGGTTTCTTCAAACTTTTTCTTTTCTTCTGCTGAAAATTGGATGCCTGTCAGATTTTCAAATTCATCAATTGTTTTGATGGCATGTCGCATGTGCCATTTCCAGTCACGCCAATTCTTTAACTGTGATTTAGGTTCAATCTTGTGGGCGATTGTTTCCTGGTGTTTCGTGAAAATTTTTTCCATGGTTTTTGTGTTGTGACCCATGTTTGCCGGGGATTTATGTTTCCTGAATGGTTTAATATTAAATGGATGGATGATGGATCATCCGGTTCTCGCTGTGATTGCTCTCCCGGTAATTGATAGGTCGTTTGTTAATGGCCCGCTTACGGGTTTTTGGAAACATAAATGTGTTCTGCACGACAAATATAACTAAATATTTTAACTTTTATGAGGCGATATCCGGCTCTGGAAGGGTGTCGGAGATTGTAAGGAGCTGATTTATAATGGATGTAATATTTATATCGATTTAACTCTAAAAGAGCGCATTAAAATAGAAATACTGAGCTGTATTTTTATGTAAAATGCTTATTAATAGTGTTTTATGTTGTCAATTGATTTGTTTAATGACGTGTTTGCCTACTTATTTATATTCTGTACGAATTATTAATATAAGCTTATATCAATTTACAAACTTCTTAAATAAAAATCCAGTTTTATTGTCCTTGGGTGGTATTCATTCTGCTTTATTCTTAATTTTACGACCAATTAAATAATGAAAAATATGATTATAGATACACTTGAAAATGCTTCCCGTTATTATATGCTGCATCCATCCATGGAACAGGCATTTGATTTTCTGGAAAATGTGACAGCTGAGGATTTTCCGGAAGGGAAAACAGAATTAATTGGTGAGCACCTTTTTGGCAATGGTATGGTACGCGATACCAAAGGTTTTGAGGACAGTATTTGGGAGTCGCACGAAAAATATCTGGATATTCATTATCTGGCCGAAGGGGAGGAGAAGATCTTTTTTGCTGCGGAGGAAGATATGAAAGAGGTCACGCCTTATGATGCAGAAAAAGATATTTCTGTATTTGAAGGGAGTGGCCACGAGGTTTTTGTTCCGGAAGGTGGCTTTGTTATCTTTTTTCCCGGAGAAATTCACAAAGCTCTGGTTCATGGTGAAAAGCCCAACAAAGTGAAGAAAATGGTCATCAAATTAGGGGGGAGTAAAGCTTTCTCCGAAAAAAAAAGCCGGCATCGCCGGCTTTTTTTTTAAGACTATTTAACCAGGCCACTTCTGACTAAGAGCGGCTCCACAGAAGGCTCAGCACCACGAAAATCAATGTATAATTCCATGGGGTGACGGGTGCCTCCTTTTGACAAGATCGTTTCACGGAATTTCTCAGCAGTGGCTTTGTCAAAAATCCCATTCTCTTTAAAAGCGGCGTAGGCATCTGCATCCAGGACTTCTGCCCATTTGTAACTGTAGTAACCGGCGGCATATCCACCATCAAATATGTGTCCAAAAGCGGTGCTCATTGAGCTGCCTTCCACTTCAGGAAATAATTCGGTTCGGGCCATGGCTTGTTTTTCAAATTCTCCGGGACTGATGGCAATGGGCTCTGTAATGGAGTGCCAGGCCATATCATTGAATCCGAAGCTGAGTTGTCGAACGGTCAAATAGCCACTCTGGAACTTGTCGGCTTCAATGATTTTTTCGATGAGGGCTTCCGGCATGGCTTCACCTGTCTGATAATGAAGGGCCACCTGTTCCAACCACCCTTTTTCCTGGGCCCAGTTCTCCATGATTTGTGAAGGCAATTCTACAAAGTCGCGGTAGACACTGGTGCCGGCCTGACTTTCGTAGGTGACCTCGCTGAGCATGCCGTGCAGGGCGTGGCCAAATTCATGCAAAAAGGTGGTTACTTCATTGTAGGTGAGCAAAGACGGCCGTGAGGCAGTGGGTTCGGTAAAGTTACAAACTACGGAAATGTGGGGGATGATGTTTTCGCCATTTTCCAGATGCTGGTCGCGGTAGGAGGTCATCCAGCTCCGCCCTGCTTGGTTTTACGCGGGTGAAAATCCAGGTACAAAACGGATAGGAGACTGCCGTCTGTGTCATAGATTCATAGGCGAATACATCCGGATGATATACCGGAATGTCCTTGTTTTCCTTATAGGTGAGGCCCCATAATTGATGGGTTAAATTAAAAATGCCCTTTTTAACATTTTCAAGCTGGAAGTAGGGTTTGGTCATTTCTTCATCCAGATCGAACAAAGAAGTTTTCAATTTCTCAGAGTAATAAGAAAAATCCCATCTCTGAAGGGGCCCTTGCAGTCCGTTGGCCGCTGCAAATTCGGCTACATCGGCTACATCTTTTTGCGCAAAGGCAAAAGATTTATCGTAAAGCTCATCTAAAAAGCTGTTCACTTTTTGAGCACTTTGAGCCATACGCTCTTCCAAAACGTAATCGGCATGAGAAGCAAAGCCTAACAATTTGGCCTTATTTAACCTTAGTTCAGCCTGACGCAAAATGATATTCTTATTGTCGTAGTCGTTATTGCGGTTGCCACGTGAAGCAGAGGCTCTGAACAACACTTCCCGCAGTTCGCGCTTATCGGCATACTTTAAAAAGGGTACCATGCTTGGCGCGTGCAATGAAAACAGCCATCCCTCTTTGCCTTCGCTTTGGGCCAGTTGCTGAGCTGTTTCTTTAACGGCATCGGGCAAGCCTGCTAAATCATCCGGGTTGGTAATGTGCAGTTTAAAATCGTTGGTTTCGTTCAGCAGGTTCTCTCCAAATTGAAGGGATAGTTGAGATAGTTCGGAAGTGATCTCTCTGTACTTTTGTTTGGCTTCGCCGTTTAATAAGGCACCTCGGCGGACAAAGCCCTTGTAGGTGTCATCGAGCAGGGTGGTCTCTTCTGTGTTGAGGTTGAGCGCTTCTTTTTGCTCATAAACTTCTTTGACACGGGCAAACAACCGTTCGTTTAACCAGATGTCGTTGCTGTATTCCGATAGCAAGGGAGAAACTTCCCGGGCTATTTTTTGGATGTCATCGCTGGTCTCCGCTGAGTTGAGATTGAAAAATATGGAGCTGATGCGACTTAACCGTTTACCAGATTTTTCCAAAGCAACAATGGTGTTAGCAAAGGAAGGCATTTCCTTATTTTCAATGATCAGACGAATATCTTCTCTGCCTTCTTCCATGGCCGCATTTAAGGCCGGAAGGTAATGCTCTGCCTTTATCTGGTCAAAAGGAGCTGTTTGATGGGGGGTGTTGAATGCTTGTAGCAAAGGGTTTGTATCAACCATTTTGTTTTCGTTTTTACAGTAGGTAAATAATAGTATGCAACCAAAACAGGCCACCAGGTGTTTTGTTTTAGTTAGTTTTTTCAAAAGTGTTGTCATAAATTTTAAAAATGAGTAAGTAGTATGAATAATTTCTTGCAATTTTACGCATTCATAATTGTATGACAAAGATAGTTCAAATATTGGTTGATGTGATTTTTGTCAGGTTTCATCTATGGCAATAGACAATAGATCCATTATTAAACCGTTATTTTTAGTAATCTTAATTAGCTAAAACCGTTGCTTATGTATGTTAAAAAATCAGGATTATTGGTCATCGCAGCCCTGTTGTTGGCTGGGATAAATATGCGGGGACAGAAAAGTGTGACTGAATTTCTGGAGATGGGGGTGGACGACGCCAAAATAATGTCTGAGGCCTATCTGCGTCCCTATGGAGAAATGCTCGGAAAATCGCTGAATGGTGGTTGGTACAATTCTGCCGGTGTTCATAAAATAGGTGGCTTTGATGTCACCTTTGGTATTAATATGGCCATGGTGCCTGCCGCTGGGAAGAATTTTGATGTCAGTGCGCTTAATTTTAACACCAATTTACAAGCGGAAGATCCCAATCTTACCATAGCTCCTACAATTGCAGGTGAGATGCCGATGTCGTTACGTCCACGTATGGAATTGGAGGGAGAATATCTACTAACAATGCCCAATGGTACCGGATTTGACAAGTTGCCTGCCCCTATGGCACAAGTAGCTGTGGGACTGCCCTTTCATTCTGAGGTGTCGGTTCGTTTTATGCCAAGCACGTCTCTAGGGGATGCCGGAAAAGTCAACCTTTATGGTTTTGGCATCAAGCACAGCATCAAGGAGTACATCCCTTTTTTGAAGCGCATGCCCTTTATCCGGACGTCTGTCATGCTGGGGTATACCAATATGGGGTCAGAAATTGGCGTAGATTATGGAGATGGAGCTAACCAGAGTCTGGATATTTCTTCCAGCGCTTTCACCAGCAGGTTACTGGTTGGTGTAAATATTCCGTTTTTGGCGGTATATACCGGTATGGGGTATGGCTCTACTAACAGTGATTTTGCCTTAAAGGGCGATTATGGTCCAGAAGTAGGAACGGATCCCTTTACCCTCGGTTATGCCACCAATGGCTTTGACTTTAATGCCGGTCTGCGTCTGCGCTTTGGTTTTATTGCGCTTCACGGGGATTATACTTTTGGTGATTATTCTATGGTCTCTGCAGGTATTGGGATCAATTTCAGATAATATCCGATATTTCTAAAATGCAAAGGGCGGTCTTAACGAACCGCCCTTTGTGCTTTAGGGATATTTCTATGCCGCCCCGGTTATTCGAAGGGGGTCGTCAGACCATTATGAAAGGCGATATCTGCCAAATCTTTCCTCTTTTTTTCTGAGGGCAGCAGGGTTTCCTGAGGATAACCCATTGGGATAATAGCAATGGGTTCCAGGTTTTCGGGCAAATGAAAGGATTCCCGGATAATTTGTGGATTGAAGTTGCATACCCAGCAGGTGCCAATGCCCATACTGGCAGCCATTAGGGTAATGTGATCAATGGCAATGGCAGCGTCTATATCACAATGATCCTTATTATCCGCTGCTCTTTTCCATGACTCCGAATGATCTCCACATATCAAAATGGCCTGAGGAGCAGATTTTATCCATTGCCTGGGGTATGACAGCCAAAGATTCTCCAGCAAATGCTCATCATCAACCACAATAAAACGCCATGGCTGAAAATTAACTGCTGAGGGAGCAAGTCGGGCTGCCTCAAGAATTTTCAGGGTGATTGGACGGTCAATTTTTTGATCTTTAAAAGCGCGCACTGATTGCCTAAGTGTCATTAGTTGAGAGAATTCCATCACAGATAGTTTTAATTTTGCACTTTAAAGATATATAAAAATGGCAGACTTTCTGAAATTCGTATTTGCCAGGTTGATTTGGCGTGCAGGTTCCTGACTGCTTATTGGGTGGTTGGTGAACAAATTAGGGCATTAATGTGGCCCGGGTTGAATGTATTTGTTGTATGAAACCTTATATTTGTAGCTGTCACCAAATGGTACTTTTTTGCGCTTAATTGTTATTTCAATATTACTCATTTTTTTGGTCTCCTGTGAAGGCATCCTTAATTTGGAGGTCATAGGAGACGGGAATTCTGTATCTCCTGTCAGGCGTAATCTGGACGCTTTTAGCGAGATCGAATTTTATGATGCCTTTGAACTGGAAATACGTCCTTCAGCCCAACAACAGGTTTTTGTACAGGCAGATTCTAACTTGTTAAGATATATTACAACGGAGGTTAACGATGACCGATTGACCATTCAAAGATTGTCCAATTATGACCTGTTTCCCAGAAAACCCATCCGGGTTCTGGTCCATACCCCTGATATAAGCACCGTTGATGTATATGGTAATGGCATTGTGACAATAGACTCCCTGAATGCTGCCAGCATGGAACTAAATATTTACTCCAGGGCGACTGTTGGATTGAATGGACTTGAGGTAGAAACAATGTCCATACTTTCGAACAGTGGCGGATCCATTTATCTGGATGGATTGTTTGAGAACCTGCTTTTCCGACAAGCCGGATCTGGTCATGCGGAGCTGAGAGGCCGTGCCGGAACTGCCCAAATAATTCAGGAGGGTTCCGGGGTGGTGGATGCCCAGCCCTTTCTTACAGATAGTGTTTCTGTCCGCCTGTTTGGTTCCGGTTTGATATATTTTCTTTCCGGGGAGTTTAGTTCTGTTAGTATTGATGGCAAAGGACGTGTGTATTTTTCAGGAACCGATCCCAAACATACCCATATCGAGGGAGGTGGCAGTATTTTTAGAAATTGAGGTTTAGATACATCCACAAACAAAATCTTCTCCCAGCGAATCAAGGGCTTCTTGCTCCGCTTTTTTTTCTGCGTTGGTTTGGTGACAAGCTGGGCACACCGGTAGATTAAACCGTTTGTTCATTATGACTGGTTGGGTTATGATCTCCTGTTGGCAGGCAAAACAGATGGTGTTTTCAGATTGGTTTTCTTTGATTAAATTATTCATGTTTAAACAGTTAATCAGGGATGCGATGGCTGGGTATTTAAACTGTAAATATAAAGTTTTAAATACTTTTTGATTGGAAAAGTACCGTTTTAACTTTTGCCCAATTTTGCATATTATTTGGTTATTTATGCGAATGTGGGCGTTTTTGCATTAGTTTGTAATTTAAATCACAAAAAAAAGCAAAAGTTATAAGTAAAAGTAAGGTGGAATTGTTATTTTTGTCACTCGAAAAATAGAAACGGAATTTTGACGTGCATGTACGGAAGTGAAAATATCAAATTGTAAGTTGACATGCCAACTGCATTTTACCAACATTAATCATTAAAACTTTAAAGGATGAAAAACCAGGTATCCCGTTATGTAGATGATTTTATGGCTGGCGTTATAGCACGTAACCCGGCTGAACCCGAATTTTATCAGGCTGTTCACGAAGTGGTGGAGAGTCTGGCCCCCTTTATTATTGAAAACCCTGTTCTAATGAAGAATAAAATTCTTGAACGAATGGCAGAGCCGGAGCGTGTTATTATGTTTCGTGTGCCTTGGCTGGACGACAGGGGAGAAGTACAGATCAACAGAGGTTTCAGGGTTCAGATGAACAGTGCCATTGGTCCTTACAAAGGCGGGATTCGTTTTCATGCTTCAGTCAACTTAGGAATTCTTAAATTTTTGGCCTTTGAACAGGTCCTGAAAAACAGTCTTACTTCCCTTCCAATGGGTGGTGGTAAAGGTGGCTCCGATTTTAATCCCAAGGGAAAATCCGACAATGAGGTCATGAAATTCTGCCAGTCTTTCATGACTGAGTTGCAGCGTCATATTGGACCAAATACAGATGTTCCTGCCGGTGATATTGGTGTTGGTGGACGTGAAGTGGCCTATATGTATGGTCAGTACAAGCGTTTGCGCAATGAATTTACCGGAACACTGACCGGAAAAGGATTAGACTTCGGTGGTAGTCCATTGCGCCCTGAGGCAACGGGTTATGGAACGGTTTATTTTGCCAAGGAGATGCTTCAGACACGTAATGAAAGCTTTAAAGGCAAAACAGTAGCTGTTAGTGGTTCTGGTAACGTCGCCCAGTACGCTGTTGAGAAAGTGCTTGAAATGGGTGGAAAAGTCGTGACGCTTTCTGATAGCAACGGTTCGATTTATGATCCTGAGGGCATTACCAAAGAAAAACTGGAATACGTAATGGTTTTGAAGAATGCTATTCGTGGCCGTATAAAGGAATATGCCGAGAAATATCCTTCTGCTGAATTTTGGGAAAATGAAAGACCCTGGAAGGCCAAATGTGATGTGGCCCTGCCATGCGCTACTCAAAATGAGTTAAATGGTGATGATGCCTTAAAACTGGTAGAGAATGGATGCATTTGTGTGGCTGAAGGAGCCAACATGCCTTCAACACCTGAAGCTGTAAAAGTATTTTTGGAACGTAAAATCCTGTTCGGTCCTGGTAAAGCAGCCAATGCTGGTGGGGTAGCCGTTTCAGGTCTAGAAATGAGTCAAAACTCCATGCGTTTGCAGTGGACCGCACAAGAAGTGGATGAAAAATTACAATCCATCATGAAAAATATTCATGATGCTTGTGTTAAAAACGGCAAGTCGGCCGATGGTTTTGTAAACTATGTTAACGGAGCTAATATCAGTGGGTTTACTAAAGTTGCCAATGCAATGCTTGCGCAAGGTTTGGTTTAATCGTCGCTGTCTCAGCCTAAAAAAAGCCCTCAAAAAGATTATCTTTTGAGGGTTTTTTTATTTCTTTGGGAAAATTTTTTCATCAATCAATCCCATAAATCAATGAGTAATTTTACAAATGACCTGCCCCGAAACACCATTCTTGGCGTTCAATTTCTGTTTGTAGCCTTTGGTGCTACCGTTCTAGTGCCCTTGTTGGTGGGTATTAATCCCTCTATTGCGCTGTTTTCCGCCGGAGTAGGAACGCTCATTTTTCATTTAATTACCCGAGGGATGGTTCCTGTCTTTTTGGGCAGTAGTTTCGCTTTTATTGCACCCATCGTTGAAGCCACCAGATTATTTGGTTTTGCAGGTACCTTATCTGGTATTATTGCGGTGGGACTGGTTTATGTGATTATGTCGGCAGTGGTTAAATGGCGGGGAATTGTTTTTATTGAAAAGATATTTCCGTCCGTGGTTGTCGGACCCGTTATTATGGTTATTGGACTGTCCCTGGCATCTGTTGGAGTAGATATGGCCGGTACCGATTGGTTGTTAGCGGTTGTATCCCTTTTAACAGCGATTGTTGTGGTTGTATATACCCGGGGACTTATTAAGTTGATCCCCATCTTTTGCGGCATTGCTGTGGGATATATTTTGGCTTTGATTATGGGAAAAATAGATTACTCCTTAATCAATGAGGCGTCGTGGATTGCTTTTCCTGAGTTTGTTAAACCTGAGTGGCATTGGGGGGCTATTATTTATATGATTCCCGTAGCCGTAGCACCATTAATTGAACACGTGGGGGATATGTATGCCATCGGTGCAGTAGCTGAAAAGAATTTTGTCAGGAAGCCCGGTCTGCATCGTACGATGTTGGGGGATGGTATTGCCACCGCTTTTGCCGGCTTGGTTGGAAGTGTGCCCAATACCACCTATTCCGAGGTGACCGGGGCCATTTCACTGACTAAAGTGACCAATCCTTTGGTTCTGCGCATTGCTGCTATAACAGCCATTGTTTTTTCATTAATCGGGAAAGTCAGCGGGGTCTTAAAATCGATTCCTCAAGGCGTTCTTGGTGGCATCATGCTATTGCTGTTTGGTATGATAGCTCCGTAGGAATCAAAACCTTAATGGATTCAGGCACCGATCTTAATAAAACACGGAATCAGGTTATCACTTCGGTCATATTGACGGTTGGCATTGGTGGTGCCATGGTAGAATTTGGTAATTTTTCGATGGCCGGAATTGGATTAGCAGCTGTGGTTGGAGTCATTCTCAATCTCATACTGCCCAACAAATCCAAGCCTGTGCACATGGAGAAGTAATGGATTTTAAAGGTGCCTTGAAATCGGCCAATGGATGGTGATCAACCTATTCGTTGGCCGATTTTTCGGTTACCGTATCGTTGTCCAGATTAACCACCAGGGTGTAACCGATCTGACTAATGCTCAGGTAGAGTTTCTTTTGCCCTCTGATATCCGTTACAGTGCCACTCACACCCTTTAATGGACCAGATGTGACGGTTACCGTTTGTCCCTTTTTTATCTCTCCTGTTTCCACACTGAAGCTCAATTTATTGTCCACCGTTCTGCGCATGGCTTCCATTTCTCTTTCCGGAATAATTACAGCTTTCCCTTTGTAGGAGACGTAAGCCACAACACCTCTGACATCAAACACCCGCTTGTAGTCATTTAAAGGGATTTTAATAAAGATGTAGGAATTAATTACCGGACTTTCTACCCATTTTTTGCGATCGCTCCATTGCCGGAGTTCTCTTTTGAGTGGCAGATAAGCTTTTATCCCCATTTGGATAAACTGGTCCAGTACTTTTTTCTCTGCTCTTGACTTTGTATAAAGTGCGTACCAGTGTGCACTATCTGTATCGGTCGTTTTCAAATCGGTCAAATTCATTTTCGGGTCAAAAATAGAAATTATTGACTTTTAAAACGAGAATTATGGATACAAATATCATTTGCTGTTTTGAGAATTTCAAACAAGCGATTTTTGGGAGTAAAGGTTATTCACAATTTTTGCAAATTGTTTCTTCCGAATGTTTTATTTTTCAGATAATGAATGGTTTGTGAAATGTGAGCTGTTAATAAAAAAGACCGGCGAAAGCAGTCTTTCAGCTTAATTATTGCTATATTTGTGGCTCTTCCAAAAAAAGGCGGAAGATTAATTCAATTATAAATAATCATGAGTGATAATTTAGAGCTTACGCCCCAAAAAAACAATGGCGATTATTCAGCAATAGTATTCAGGTATTGGAAGGTTTGGAAGCTGTCAGGAAGCGTCCGGGCCATGTATATTGGAGACATAGGTGTAAAGGGATTACATCATCTGGTTTACGAGGTGGTTGATAACTCTATTGATGAAGCAATGGCCGGCCATTGCGACTATATTGAAGTGGCCATCAATGAAGACGGTTCCATCACTGTGATGGATAACGGACGGGGTATTCCGGTTGATATGCACGAGAAGGAGGGAAAGTCTGCCCTGGAAGTGGTAATGACGGTGCTTCATGCCGGTGGAAAATTTGATAAGGACAGCTATAAGGTTTCCGGTGGTCTTCACGGTGTTGGTGTATCTTGTGTAAATGCCTTGTCTATTCAACTTATTGCCGAAGTTCACAGGGAAGGCAAAATATACCGGCAGGAGTATTCTTGCGGGAAGCCGCTAATGCCAGTGAAGGAGATTGGCACTACGGACAAAAAGGGCACATGGATCATGTTTAAGCCAGATGATTCCATATTTATTACTACCGAATACAAGTATTCCATACTGGCGGATCGTATGCGGGAATTGGCCTTCTTGAATAAAGGAATCAGCATCATTCTTACGGATAAACGTGAAGTGAGTGAAAATGGGGAGTTTAAATCTGAGACTTTCCACTCTGATGAGGGATTAAAGGAATTTGTCCAGTTTGTTGACTCTAACCGTGAGAAGTTGATCGACAACGTTATCTATATCAATTCTGAAAAGAATGAGACGCCTGTTGAGATAGCTATCGTTTACAATACTTCTTTTACCGAGAATGTTTATTCTTACGTTAATAATATCAATACCATCGAAGGTGGTACACATTTAACCGGGTTCAGAAGAGGTTTGACACGGACCCTAAAGACTTTTGCCGAAAAATCCGGCATGCTTGGTAAGCTTAAGTTTGATATCAATGGTGATGATTTTCGTGAGGGATTGACCTCGATTATTTCAGTAAAGGTAGCGGAGCCGCAATTTGAGGGGCAGACAAAAACCAAGCTGGGAAACAGTGATGTGAGTTTGGCCGTTGATCAGGCCGTCAGCACCATGCTACAAAACTTCCTGGAAGAGAACCCCAAAGATGCCAAAGCCATCGTTAATAAAGTGATTTTAGCTGCTACAGCCCGTCATGCCGCCCGAAAGGCCCGTGAATTGGTTCAGCGTAAAAGTGTGCTTTCAGGAGGAGGTTTACCGGGTAAGTTGGCCGATTGTTCCGAAAAGGATCCCGCCTTGTGTGAGGTCTTTTTGGTTGAGGGTGATTCTGCGGGAGGTACAGCCAAGCAAGGTCGGAACCGAAAGTTTCAAGCCATTCTGCACTTCGGGGTAAAATTCTGAATGTGGAGAAAGCGCTTCAACATAAAGTCTTTGAGAGCGAAGAGATAAAAAATATCTTTATTGCGCTTGGGGTGACCATCGGAACGGAGGATGATTCTAAGGAATTGAACCTTTCCAAATTAAGATACCATAAAATCATCATCATGACCGATGCCGATGTGGATGGACGCCACATTAACACTCTGATTATGACTTTCTTCTTCCGGTATATGAAGGATCTGATTTCCAATGGTCATTTATACATTGCTACCCCTCCGCTGTATTTGATGAAAAAAGGAAAAATTGAAGAATATTGCTGGGATGATAAGCAACGCCGGGAGTTTGCTGAGAGATACGCTGGTGGACGGGAAGATTCCATTCACATTCAACGCTATAAGGGTCTTGGTGAAATGAACGCAGAACAGCTATGGACAACAACCATGAATCCGGACGTGAGAACCTTGCGACAAGTCACCATTGAAAGTGCCACGGAAGCGGATCGGGTGTTTAGTATGCTTATGGGAGATGATGTTCCCCCTCGCAGGGAATTTATTGAGCAGAATGCGACCTATGCCAATATTGATGCCTAATCTTTTATACATTGGTCACAATGGTATTGTTTAAATAAAATATTACAACCTTCCTGAGTCATTCAGGAAGGTTTTTTATTGGCCTGAATATTAAATGATATGAAGCGTAAGCGGATAATTATAACGGTCAGCAATAATCTGGTTACCGACAACCGGGTGACCAAACTTTCCGGGTATCTGGAGGATTTAGGTTGGAAAGTACTGCTTTTGGGGCGCCAATGGCCGGGGGGGGATATACCAGCAGGTCGTCCCGGAGTTATACGACGCTTTAAACTGCTGTTTAATAAGGGACCTCTTTTTTATGCGGCGCTCAACTTTCGGTTGTTTATTTATTTGTTGGGACAAAAGGCGGATAAATTGGTGGCGGTTGATTTAGATACCTTAGCGGCCGCCTGTTTGGCCGGTAAATTGAAAAGGATTCCTGTTGTTTTTGATAGCCATGAGTACTTTCCGGAGGTGCCCGAAATTCGCCATAAAACTTTTGTAAAGTGGTTCTGGCTGAGGTTGGAGTCCTTTTTGGTACCGATGGTGGATGAAGGGATGACGGTCTCACAGGGAATTGTTGAAATTTACAGAAAAAAATATGGCAGAAATTTTAAATTGATTCGTAACGTACCAAATACGCCGGTTCATGTGATGGAAATCAGGCCGGTTTCTGAACAAGCTGTGGTGTATTATCAGGGGGCATTAAATGTCGGGAGGGGATTGAAGGAGTCGGTCAGGGCTTTGTTGTTTTTGCCCAATTACCGGATGGTCATTGCAGGATCAGGTGATGAGGAAACGGAATTGCATGATTTGGTAAAGGTGTTGGGCCTTGAAGATCGGGTGCGCTTTACGGGCCAGCTCCCCTTTGAGGCTTTGGCTGCTGAAGCGGCCCAGGCGCATGTGGGGTTGTGCATTTTAGAAAATATGGGCTTAAATTACTACCATTCCTTACCCAATCGGATCTTTGATTATCCAGCTCTGGGTTTGCCCGTTATAGCGACTTCCTTCCCGGATATGGCTGAAATTGTTAATCAATACCAGACTGGACTATTGGTGAGCAGTCTTGACCCTGAAGAAATTGCCAAAGCTATTCAGAAGGCCTGTGAAGATGCCCCACTTCGTGACAAATGGAAACATTCATTAAAGGAGGCTGTGGATAAATTAAATTGGGAAAAAGAATGTGGGGGGCTGAATGAAATGTTTGGATGATGTGATGGTTCGGTGATGGAGAAAGTTAAAAAGGGCTGATTCGAAAGAATCAGCCCTTTACTTACAATTCAAAATAATATGTTATCCTAAATAAGATTTTAAAAGCTTACTTCTGGACGTATGTCTTAACCGACGAATGGCTTTTTCTTTTATCTGACGAACCCTTTCGCGTGTCAAGCCAAATCGTTCACCAATTTCCTCAAGTGTCATCTCCTGACAGCCAATGCCAAAGAACAGCTTAATGATATCACTTTCCCGTTCGGTCAGCGTGGCTAATGCACGCTCAATTTCCTTGGCCAACGATTCATTAATCAAGGCACGGTCCGCGTTAGGAGAGTCGCTATTGACTAAAACATCCAGCAAACTATTATCTTCACCTTCAACAAAGGGAGCATCCACCGATATATGGCGGCCGGCCACCCTTAAAGTATCGGCCACTTTGTCAGCAGGAAGCTCCAGCTGGTCTGCCAATTCTTCTGGTGAAGGTTTTCGTTCATGCTCTTGCTCAAACTTTGAGTAGGCCTTGTTGATCTTATTCAATGAACCTACCTGGTTCAATGGCAGTCGCACAATCCTTGACTGTTCTGCCAAAGCTTGTAAAATTGACTGACGAATCCACCAAACAGCATAAGAGATAAATTTAAAACCTCTGGTTTCATCAAATTTCTCAGCTGCTTTAATCAATCCCAAATTACCTTCATTAATAAGGTCAGGTAAGCTTAAGCCCTGATTTTGGTATTGCTTGGCTACTGAAACCACAAATCGCAGGTTGGCCCTGGTCAGTTTTTCAAGAGCAGCCTGATCGCCTTTCTTAATGCGCTGTGCCAGTTCAACTTCTTCCTCGACAGATATGAGTTCTTCACGACCGATCTCCTGAAGATATTTATCCAACGAAGCGCTTTCGCGATTGGTGATTGATTTTGTTATTTTTAATTGTCTCATGTTCCCTCCAAAATACGGCGCGAAATTACTACATTTTATTCAGTAAAGCAATACCCATGCTGTGTTCAGGTGCTATTTATTAATCCTGCAGGTTGATGGCATAATACGTCACCTGGCCGTTGGGATACAATCCTGTAAGGAATAAACCTTCGTTCAGCACTTCTATTACTTTCTTTAAATCTTCTTCACTATTAATAGGTACACGGTTGGCCTGAGTAATAATATAGCCATCCTGAATACCGGCGTCACGGAATTTTCCGGATGTAACGTTGGTCACTCTTAATCCATTCCTGATTCTAAGTCTTTGCTTGTCAGCATCACTAAGGCTTTCAAACGTCGCTCCAAGGTTCTCCAGTTTTGATGATGTTTTAACAACATCCGTATTACCGTGAATATTACGTAAAGTTACGGTAAAAGGTTTTCTTTTTCCATCCCGAATTACTTCAACTTGCACATTATTTCCGGGACGATGACGGCTAACGCGTTCCTGAAGCTGAGGGACTGTGTTAACAGCCTCTCCGTTAACGGATATGATCACATCTCCGCTTTTGATACCTGCTGCATCGGCACCGCCGTCAACAATCACTTCTGCTACATAAACACCCCGGGCACGGTCCATGTTCAATTCATTGGCTAATTCATTATCCATTTCGCGGATATTTACACCAATAAGACCTCTTTGTACTTCTCCGAATTCCATCAGGTCAGAGACCACCTTCTCAACAATGCTGACGGGAACTGCAAAGGAGTATCCCGAAAAAGACCCGGTTCGGGAAGCTATGGCCGTATTGATGCCTACCAATTCGCCCTGGGTATTTACCAATGCACCACCGCTGTTGCCCGGATTGACTGCTGCATCGGTCTGTATGAAAGCTTCGATGCTCATTTGCCCCAGAATTTGAATGCTTCTTGATTTGGCACTGACAATACCGGCTGTTACCGTCGATGTCAGATTAAACGGGTTACCCACCGCTAAAACCCACTCACCAATTTTCAGGGCATCTGAATTACCAAAGGTCATATGGGGCAAATCGGATGCTTCTATTTTCAGAAGGGCAATATCCGTGGTTGGATCAGCGCCGACCTTTACTGCCTTGAAGGTTCTTTTGTCATTTAAGATGACTTCAATCTCATCGGCTCTGTCAATAACGTGATTGTTGGTTACAATAAACCCGTCATCGGATAGTATAACACCTGATCCGGAGCCAAGTACCGGCTGTTGGGGGTTTTGCTGCATGCCACCGTTGGGACCGAAGAAAAACTCAAACAGGGGATGGTTGGGGTATCCCTGACCGGAAGTTGTGGCCCGGCCTTTGGTTTGCACGTGGACAACGGCGTGGACTGAATTTTCAGCAGCAAAAGTCAGGTCGGGCAGCCCCCCCTGCGGTGCAGAGGCAGATTGGCATAGCGCGCGGCATGTTCTACCTGTACCGGAACCTCAACGGTTCTGGGTTCATTATCTATAAAAACGGTAAACGTAAGAACACCAATAAAAGCGCCTATAATAGCTATGGCAAATGTGGTAAATAATTGCTTTGGATTCATAACGAATTTTTTAAAGGTTTTCTTGTCAATCATCAAAATGTATGCCTTGGGATATGGTTTAACAGATTTTAACTGCATGTGTTCAATATCACCGTAATAAACAGGAATTAAAACAAATTGAGAAATAGGAAAGGAGAGAACCTGACAGTTGAGATACCGGCTTAAAACTTGTTAAAGATGCTGGCTTGATGGGTTGAATGTATGTACCTGTTTTATAAGAGTTGATCGTTATTTTTGATAACGGCATGGGAAGGTCGGAACGTAGAAAGAATAACTAAAAAATAGCCCCCTGCTTTTCTCTCGGAAACCCTAACCCTTAACCAAAACCGAAAAGATAACCACAGGGGGCTTTTTTTATTTAACCAAAAAATAATACAATATCGTTCTTTTGTCAATTCAAATATCACCATTTTTTTAAGCCTGGCTTAAATTCTTTGACTAAATGCCTCCGATTATAGATTAATTGTCGTTTTTTGGATTTTGAACAGATGTTTCGCACAATCAAATTCAGCCTTGTCGAAAGTTTTGAAAAGTAATTTTACCATTGATTCAGTGGACATATTGTTACGCTTATGTATCTTTGTGGTCAGTAATATTCGAATTTATACAAGAAGAAATGCAGAACACGACTTTTCATAAATACCATGGTACCGGCAATGATTTTGTAATTGTTGACAACAGGGACGGGGCCTTTGATGCGAATGACACCCTTTTTGTGAAATATATTTGTCATCGAAGGTTTGGGGTGGGGGCCGATGGCTTCATGTTGTTGGAAAAGTCGAAGAAGCATACTTTTTCCATGCGTTATTACAACAGTGATGGTAATGAAAGCACCATGTGCGGCAATGGGGGAAGGTGTATCGTGGCCTTTGCCCATAAACTGGGGCTGGTCCCGACCGGAGAGTTGTTTGAATTCGAGGCGATTGATGGTTTGCATGAAGCGGGGTACGATCCAGAGCACATTCGGTTAAAAATGATTGATGTTTCAGGAATTGAAGAAATGGCCGGCGGTTACTTTCTGAATACAGGTTCCCCGCACTTTGTCAGCTATACCGAAGATCTTGATGCCGTGGATGTGTTTACCCTGGGCAGAAGCTCCGTAACAATAAGGTGTTTGGAGAAGGTGGGTGTAATGTGAATTTTGTTACCTCCCAATCAGAGGGGGACATTTCGGTAAGGACCTATGAGCGAGGGGTAGAGGATGAAACGTGGTCGTGTGGTACCGGATGTGTGGCTTCTGTGTTAACAGACTATTATAAAAACCGCCAAATTCGAAATTATCAGGTTAATGTTCGGGGAGGACAGTTAAAAGTTGAATTCACCCCATTGGGAGATCAGGGCTATAAGGATATTTGGCTGGAAGGTCCCGCAACCTTCGTTTTTAAGGGAGAAATAACCCGGGGAGAGGGTTTGGAATTGATGAAATAAATTTACACATGGGTTTTAGACTAGAATCTGATTTTAAACCAACCGGTGATCAGCCGGAAGCCATTCGACAATTGCTGGAAGGTTTTAAGATGGGTAGCGACTACCAAACTTTGCTGGGAGTCACCGGATCGGGAAAAACATTTACCATTGCCAATGTGATTGAATCACTTGATCGGCCGGTTTTGGTTCTAAGTCACAATAAAACATTGGCTGCTCAGCTATACGGGGAGTTCCGACAGTTTTTTCCCAATAATGCGGTAGAATATTTTGTTTCTTATTACGATTACTATCAACCTGAAGCCTATTTGCCAGTCACTGATACCTATATCGAGAAAGATCTGGCCATTAACGACGAAATTGAAAAGTTGCGCTTAAGCACCACTTCCGCTTTATTGTCGGGTCGAAGGGATGTCATAGTGGTTTCTTCCGTCTCCTGTATTTATGGTATTGGTAACCCTGAAGATTTTCACTCCAATGTGATCAGTTTTAAGAAGGGAGAACAGTTGGGGCGAAATCAATTCTTAAGAAGGCTGGTGGACAGTCTCTATTCCCGAAATGAAATTGAATTTAACCGGGGACATTTCCGGGTCAAGGGAGATACCGTAGATATATTTTTGGCATATGCAGATCATGCTTGCCGGGTGATATTTTGGGGGGATGAAGTAGAGAGTATAGAGACTTTTGATCCCATAAATAACATCAAATTGGAATCTCATGATCAGTTTTTAATCTACCCGGCCAATATTTTTGTTACAACCAAAGAGCGCATTCATGAAGCCATTCATCACATACAGGATGATTTGGTGCTTCATCTGGAGCAGATGAGGAATGAAGGTAAAAAACTGGAAGCCAAACGTCTGGAGGAGCGGGTGAATTATGATCTGGAGATGATTCGGGAATTGGGACACTGTCCGGGTATTGAGAACTATAGTCGCTATTTCGATGGTCGCCTGCCCGGTACCCGTCCTTTCTGCCTTTTGGATTACTTTCCCAAGGACTTTCTAACAGTCATTGATGAAAGTCACGTAACCATCCCGCAAATACGTGCCATGTATGGCGGGGATTTTAGCCGAAAACAGAATCTGGTAGAATATGGTTTTAGACTTCCTTCTGCATTGGATAACAGGCCGTTGAAATTTGATGAGTTTGAACAACTGGCCAAAAGCACCATTTATGTGAGTGCCACCCCTGCAGATTACGAGTTGGCTAAAAGTGAAGGTGTCATGGTGGAGCAGGTCATACGTCCCACCGGATTGCCAGATCCAGAGATTGAGGTGCGCCCAAGTCTCAATCAGATGGATGATTTGTTGGAGGAGATAAGGATCAGAAGTGATAAATCTGAACGGGTTTTGGTCACCACGCTGACCAAACGTATGGCGGAGGAGCTCACTGTTTACCTCGGACGAATGGGGGTGAAATGCGAGTATATTCATTCGGACGTGGATACCCTCGATCGGGTAAAGATTATGGAGGGGCTTCGGGAAGGGGCTTTTGACGTGTTGGTGGGGGTTAATTTGCTGCGGGAAGGATTGGATTTACCGGAGGTTTCGCTGGTGGCGATACTGGATGCGGACAAGGAAGGTTTTCTGCGTTCAGCCCGGTCGCTAACGCAGACTTCGGGACGTGCTGCCCGAAATTTGAACGGAAGGGTGATTATGTATGCAGATACCATCACCAGATCCATGAAAGAAACCATGGACGCCACCAATTACAGGCGCGAAAAGCAGTTGAGGTACAATGCGGAAAATGGGATAACACCGCGACAGGTGGTTCGTAAAATGGGGGCCACCATTCCCGGAAGTAAGGACTCAAAAGGGACGAAAGGTTATGTTGAACCCGAAACGGTGGATGTGGCTGCAGATCCGGTGGTTGCTTACATGGATAAGCATGCCTTAAGCAAGGCGATTGAAAAAACCAGAAAGGTCATGGAAGCTGCTGCCAAGGAGCTGGACTTTATATCTGCAGCGCAGTATAGGGACGAACTTTTCAGATTGCAGGAGTTGCTTAAAAATAAAAAGTAATGGATTTGCCAGAAGCCTGTGAAAAGGGGGAGTTGTGGGTTTTTAAAGGACGAATAAAAAAGAGGCAGTCTCGAAAGACTGCCTCTTTTTTATTCAGGTCCTCACACGCTTAGAAGAATAAAAATCTGTTTCTTGTGTGACTGCTTGGACGACTACTTCGACTGCGTGTTTTAGGCTGGAAGAAGCGTCTTGTTTTGGTGTAACTTCTTCGGTTGTAGCGTGGGTCGTTCCTGAACGGACTGTCTGAAATCAGGAAGGTTACGCCTACAGTGGCCGTGTAATAGAAGTCATAGGGGTCTGTTTCATGAACCGTACCATCCGGCCAACTATTATACCATACATCGTGGCCGTCCAGCTGGTCGCTAAAAGGCAAAGCTCCTGTAATTTCAAGATTGGCACTAAGAACAGGGCTAATCCAAACAGAAAGGCCGCCACCGCCTGAGACCATGGGGGCGATATCAGTGACTTCCCGCCAAACCTCTCCGGGTTCGGCTCCGGGGGTGCTGGCACTGGCGGGGCCCCAGTATTCCGTTGCTGAAAAAAAGACCATTCCGGCTTGTGCCAGAAT
>NZ_BAZW01000026.1 GCF_000974365.1 Geofilum rubicundum JCM 15548 | reverse complement strand
GAAGCGGATATGATGTTTATGTTGGTGCGCTGCGTGATAAGGAAGTTGATTTTGTGGCCAAAAAGGGTGAAAGGCTTATATATCTGCAATGCACTTATGTTTTGGTTGATGAACAAGCGATACGCCGGGAGTATACGCCATTGGAAGCCATTCCGGATAATTATGAAAAAATGGTCATTTCGTTAGATGATGTTTCCTTTCCATCGAATAATGGCATTCGGCATATTCAGGCTTGGAAATTATTGGATGTGCTTTAGAGTGTCGCTAATGAAAACTCAATTCCGAAAAAATGGCAAATTTTGTGGATTCAAATCCTAATTTATTGTATTTTTGATGTAAACACATCCGAAATGATACATAGGTTATTGGAAAATACGCTGAAGGATAAGCTGAACAAGGGGAAGGCTCTGGTTTTAATGGGGGCCAGGCAGGTGGGTAAGACGACTTTGGTTAAAGGGCTTTTTGAAGGGTCGGATGAAATGCTTTGGTTGAATGGGGATGAACTGGATGTGCAGAAGCTTTTTGAAAACATTTCTTCTACGCGCTTGAAATATGTTTTTGGGAATAAGAGGTATGTAGTCATTGATGAGGCACAACGGATTAATGATATTGGCCTGAAATTAAAACTGATTACGGATGAGTTGCCGGAAATACAGCTTATAGCAACGGGGAGTTCTTCTTTTGACCTGGCCAATCAGGTGAATGAGCCGCTTACCGGACGAAAATGGGAGTATCGGTTGTTTCCGCTTTCTTTTGCGGAGATGGTTTTACATCATGGGCTTTTGGATGAAAAACGATTGCTTCCGCATCGTCTGGTCTATGGCTATTATCCCGACGTGGTGAGTAATCCGGGCAATGAAAAGGAAATACTCAAACAACTTTCAGATAGTTATCTTTATAAGGATATCCTGATGTGGGAGCAAATCAAGAAGCCTGATAAGCTCTTGAAGCTTTTGCAAGCCCTTGCTTTTCAGGTGGGTAATCAAGTGTCGTATTCAGAGCTGGGACAGATTTGTTCGTTGGACTCTAAAACGGTTGAAAAATATATTGTGCTTCTGGAACAGTGTTTTGTGATTTTCCGTTTGGGCTCTTTTAGCCGCAATTTGAGAAATGAGCTGAAAAGCAGCAAGAAAATTTACTTTTATGATAACGGTATCCGGAATGCGATCATTGCTGATTTTTCGATGGCAGAGAGCCGCCAGGATGTGGGGGCTTTATGGGAGAACTACATTATTTCGGAACGAAAGAAAAGGCTGGAATATGATTTACTATGGAGAAACAGCTGGTTTTGGCGAACAACGGACCAAAAGGAGATTGACTATGTAGAGGAAGGTGATGGACAAATCCAGGCTTTTGAGTTCAAGTGGAATCCCTCAGCCAAATATAAAGTGCCCAATCAATTTCTTGAGAAATACACAGGTGCTACTTTGTCTGTGGTCACCCCGGATAATATGGAGGCGTTTCTGCTGGACTAATTATAGATGACTTTCCAAACTAAGGGAAGTTTTTCTATTTTTGGAGAACAGAATAATCTGCTTTAAGATACTAATTGACACGGAATGACTCGTCCTAATAGGCCATCAAGAGCGGTGGCACTCCTGAAAAAGTATGAGGCTCTGCCTGAATTGCACCGCAAGGTGGTGGATACCCTGACCATTTTTTTTTGTGGGTTTTATAAGTACAACAAGAAGGCCAATTTGGTGCGGTTGGTGAAGGGTGACCACAAGGCCAAGGAAATAAATGTTGTTCTGGAAGATTTGGAGAAGCGTGGGTTGATTGTTGTTGAGTCGCATTATTATACCGTACCCTTTGATTTAAAGATGGAGCTGTTTCCCCAGCTCATTTGTCAACCTGCTTATGAGGATTTGGCCAGATATACGGATAGAACGGATTTTTGTGAGGCATGGACGGTGCCTTCGACTTTTTACCTGCGGGAATATCTGATTTCGGGATTTCTGAAGGGGTATGATAAGGATGGGTTAAAGGTAATGCGTTATGCTGAGCTGCTTGACAGCCTGAGCCATCTTTATGGGTACTATGTACGCATGATGGAGATTCCCGAATATGATAAAGCCTTGCTGCATTCTCCGGCCGTTTTTACTAATATTTGTATGAATGTTTCCCGGACCAGTCGGTGGAGGCTTTCAAACATAAACACGCTACGCCATTTTTTAACACGTCTGCTGCCAACTAATAATAGAGGGGTCATTTTTGCTCTGGCTCAAATTGATTTTTTACAGGGCAGCCTTGAGGATGCCAAGAAGAGTGAGCCATACGTTTCCCATGGAGGGCACATGATTCTTTTTTCCCACTTCGCCTTGGTTGAGGGGGATTATGAAAAATCTGTAAAACTGTTTGAGGACGGTCGGGTGACAGGCCTGGATGGCCACAAGGTCTCTAAAATGACGTTTGACTTTTTTGAGGAGTATCTTTACTGGTTTAACTTTTTGCTGAAACCGGAGGGTCTCAAGATGAAAAATCTGGAGGCTTTTATTAAAAAGGTGTTAAAGACGCGCGATAATCAGCTTCGTTTTGTGTTGCCCTTGTTGTACCTGGTTAAGAATGATTATCTGGAGGCCCAATCGTGCATGTTTACTTTTGACCTTAGTAATCGGATGGACTTGTCGCAAAACAGTCTCTTTACGCTGGTGCAATTCTTCAATACATACATGGTCATGGGAGAGTTGTCCGACGATGAAGTGAATTTTGCCAGAACGTTCTGCTATAGCTTGCGCAACAATGGTTTGTGGCTGCTTTTGAATGAGATGATCTTTATTCTGGAGGCCACGGGGAATGAGGTGCCGCCGGATATTGCCATTCCTGCAGATGTGAAATTGCCGCCCGGCTTGATGAGCCGGGTGCCACGACTGGAAAAGTGGGAGCAGACACTGGAGGGATTGATTTCGCTGGTGGATCCGGCCGCAGATGATAAAAGGAAGATCGATGTGGATACCCGCATTTGTTATCTGGTGGAGCCTGAAAAGGGCTATGTTCAACCGCTGTTGCAGACTTGTGGGGCTACGGGCAGGTGGACCAAAGGGCGCAATATTTCTCTGAAGCGCTTTAAAGAGCAGATGGTGGAGGGACTGACGGAGCAGGATAAGCGGGTAGCTATGGGGATTTCAACGGGTTATGGTTATCGGGGTTCGAAGGAGTACTTCATGAATGGTGACAAGGTTTTGCCTGAGCTCTGTGGTCATCCTTTCCTGTTTTTGTATAATAACCCGGATATTCCCATCGAACTGATTAAGGGGGAGCCGGATTTGATTACGGAAGAAACAAAGAAGGGTATTCGGCTGAAAACAAATATTACGGATAGTTATAGTGACGTTGTTGTGGTGAAGGAAACGCAGACACGTTTCAAGGTTGTTGCGCTCAATGCGCAACAACGCAGTGCGGTACGCATGATCAATGAAGGCATTCTAATTCCCGCCAAGGGGCGCCAAAAGCTGCTGAAGGTGGTGGAGCAGCTGAGTGCCATTATGTCGGTACAATCAGATATGGTGGAGACTTCTGAATCGACCAGGGCGGTGGAAGGGGATGCGCGACTGCGGATTCAGATTCTGCCCATGGGGGATGGATTAAAGGCGGAGGTGTTTGTGAAGCCGCTGGGGAGTGTGCCGCCCTACCTGAAGCCTGGAATTGGCGGCAAGGCGGTTTATGGAAATATTGATGGGGAGCGTTGTCAGGCTGTGCGCAACATGGAGGCGGAAGCGGAAAACGCGACGCTGTTTTCGAATGAGTTGGCACAGCATGTGGATGCGGACTTGTCCAAGGACGCTGTCCTGTTCAGTGATCCTTATCTCTGCCTCCATTTATTGGAGACCATTGGCCGACTGCCTGAGCTGGCGATCGTGGAATGGCCGGAGGGGGAACGGTTTAAAATGAACAAGCATGCTTCTTTTGAGAACCTTCATTTGAAGGTGAAAAGCAAGGGGGCTTGGTTTGAGCTACAGGGGGAGCTGAAGGTGGACGAGGAGACGGTCTTGTCCATCAAGGATTTGCTGAGCCTGTCGCGTAAGGGCAGGGGCCGCTTTATTGAGATGAAGAAGAATGAGTTTCTGGCCCTTACAGAAGAATTGAAAAGGCAGATTGATGAGCTGGATGCTTTTGTTTCTCTGGAGAAAAGTGGTGTGAAGGTCAATCGTTTTGCGGCGCATTCCATTGATGAGCTGACAAAAAGTGCCGCTTCCTTCAAGGCGGATAAGTCGTGGAAGGATTTTCGAAAAAAGGTGGATGCCACGGAAAATGTGGAGGTCCCCATTCCATCAACTTTGAAAGCAGAGCTGCGTCCTTATCAGGAGGAGGGTTTCCGGTGGATGACGCGCCTGCATGCCTGGGGCGCCGGCGCTTGTCTGGCCGACGACATGGGTCTGGGCAAAACGGTGCAGGCCATTGGTATGCTGCTGCATTTGGCGGAAAAGGGTCCCTCACTGGTGGTTTGTCCAGCCTCGGTAGCACCTAACTGGTGCAGCGAATTGCGCCGGTTTTCGCCCACGCTGAATCCCATCGTGCTGAAAGCGGGTAACCGGGAGGAGACGCTGTCGGCCCTCACTTCCTTTGATGTGCTGGTGATAACCTATGGCTTGTTGCAGAGCGAAGAGGCACGCATTTCGGAGATTAAATGGTCGATGGCGATTTTGGATGAGGCGCATGCCATAAAAAATACGCAGACGAAATCGTCGAAGGCCGCCATGAGCATTGAGGCCGATTTCAAACTGGCCCTCACGGGTACGCCGGTACAAAACCATTTGGGAGAGCTGTGGAACTTGTTTAATTTCTGCAATCCGGGTCTGCTGGGTACTCTGGCGCACTTTACCGATCGCTATATGAAGAATGGGACTGCTGCGCAAAAGGGGCATTTGAAAAAATTGATTGCGCCCTTTATTTTACGGCGGACCAAGAACAAGGTGCTGGATGAACTGCCCTCTAAAACGGAGATTACCTTTGGTGTGGAGCTAAGTGAGGCGGAAATGGCTTTTTATGAAGCAGTGAGGCGCCAGGCCGTGGAAGCGATTGAAGCCAGCGATGGGGCCAACGGACAGAAACACATTCAGGCACTGGCGGAAATCACCCGATTGCGTCTGGCTTGTTGTAACGCCGCCCTGGTCAATAAGGAGATGCATTTGCCCTCATCGAAGCTGGAGGCGATGTTGACCATTGTGGAAGAGCTGCGCTCGAACAACCATCAGGCCTTAATCTTTAGTCAGTTTGTAGGGCATTTGTCCATTGTGCGACAAGCGCTGGATGAAAAGGGTATTACCTATCAGTACCTGGATGGTTCAACGCCCATTCCCGAGCGTGAAAAGGCCGTGAAGGCTTTCCAGTCGGGGAAAAGCGACTTGTTCCTGATCAGTCTCAAGGCCGGTGGACTGGGACTCAACCTTACGGCGGCGGACTATGTCTTGCACCTGGACCCTTGGTGGAATCCGGCCATTGAGGATCAGGCGAGCGATCGGGCACACCGTATGGGGCAAATGCGGCCGGTGACCATTTACCGACTGGTGGCTAAGAATACCATTGAGGAAAAGATTGTGCAGCTGCACGCTACCAAGCGCGATATGGCGAACAGTCTGCTGGAGGGCACCGATCAAAGTGCCCGCCTTTCAACAACGGATCTTTTGGAGTTGCTCAGGGAGGTGTAGGTCTGTTTTTTTTAGAATCGAAGATCATCGTTGTTCATTGGCGCAGATTAGATAGGAATTAGGAATAAGAGAAAGAAGATAGGTGAAAGTTGATTGTGAAAATCGGCTGTTTCTTCTTAACTTAGTATCATGATAAGGAATGAAAGCATAGGCTTAGATTTTATAGTTGATAAATTGACAAACTCAATTGAAAACGTGGTAACGGGTGACAGTTTCAAAACTGAAATTGCCATTTTGACAAAATCTGACCTTAAGTTGGTTTCCAAGAAGAAAGGCTGGCTGTTTAACTGGCGGACGGAAATGAAAGAACCAGCCCGAGATATTTTTAAAATAACGATTGTTGGTAACCCCACTGTTATTCAAGGGTTAATTAGTCTTGAAGTGAAAGAAGATCACGTTTTTATGCACTTGGTTGAAAGTGCTCCTTTTAATAAGGGGAAGACAAAGATGTACTCTGGGGTTCCTGGTAATTTAGTGGCA
This sequence comes from Geofilum rubicundum JCM 15548, assembly GCF_000974365.1. Taxonomy (GTDB): domain Bacteria; phylum Bacteroidota; class Bacteroidia; order Bacteroidales; family Marinilabiliaceae; genus Geofilum; species Geofilum rubicundum. The sequence goes on along the minus strand of NZ_BAZW01000026.1, from coordinate 51,155 downwards.
TTTGCATGTAAATTTTCATTTCAAAGAGGACATGAAGGTAATGTTTCTTTTCTGTCTAAGACACAACTTGTCGATCATTATATAGAGACTTTAGGCGCGATCCATTTTGGGGGTCGAATCATGATACTTGAAACACATGCTGCTTTAAAGCTTATTGATAGATATTTTTCATAATGGGTGATTGAGATTTAGTGAGAAAGAAATTTTTAATAAAATCAGGTGGGGATGAAAAGCAAGAAAATAAAATTGGATGTTGATTTCATAGGTAGTCAAGAAGCTTTGTCTATAGAAGAGGAAAAAGCTTTAAGTGAGTTTTTTAAAAAACGTAAAAAGGCATCTATGAAGGAGAAGATGGCGTTTAGAGCTAGGGCTTTAAAATCCAGCAAAACTAAAATTTGATTGTTTGTCAATTAGATATGGGTTTATTAACGGGTTATTGAAAGTTGTAGTTGTTAATTGCGATTCCAAAAAATGGAAAACCTGTACTTAATAGTTTTGCACAAATGTTAAAATATATTCAAGAGGCGCGGTAGTCGTCGCATTTTCAGGACGGGAGACATTTCCAAATGCCAGACGTTAATTATGAGTAAACACCCCAAAAGTTTCTTTTTGGAAAACTTTTGGGGTGTTGTTGTTTGGTTATGTGTCTGATATTTAGTTTTTTAAAGTTTTGAAATGGACAACTTTGGCCATTGTTGATAAAATTTATTTGTCCAATAAGAATTGCTTGCCTAACTTGCAAGCACGATAATTTTAGAACTCAAAAATATTAACCTTCATCTTAACAGGAGATTAAAACATTCAATCAAAATGGAAGTAACAACAATGCATCGGCCATCTGAAACAGGGACAGAAAATGTTTATACCAACGACGAAGCTTTCAAGGCGGCGTTAAAATATTTTAAAGGCGATGAGCTGGCGGCTCGCGTTTGGGTTAATAAATATGCGCTGAAGGATTCAGACGGCAACTTGTATGAGCTGACGCCGGATGATATGCACTGGCGTCTGGCACGTGAGGTCGCTCGAATTGAGGAGCGCTATCCAAACCCCCTGAAGGTGGAAGAGGTGTATGAGTTGTTCCGTAACTTTACTTATATCGTTCCGCAGGGTGGTCCCATGTCGGGAATTGGTAACAACTTCCAGGTGGCTTCTTTGTCTAATTGCTTTGTGATTGGTAACGATGGCAATTCTGATTCCTACGGCGGTATTATGAAGATTGACCAGGAGCAGGTGCAGCTGATGAAGCGCCGGGGTGGTGTGGGGCATGATTTGTCACACATCCGTCCCAAAGGCTCACCGGTTAAGAATTCGGCCTTGACGTCGACGGGTATTGTGCCTTTTATGGAGCGTTATTCCAATTCTACCCGTGAGGTGGCCCAGGATGGTCGTCGCGGTGCCTGATGTTGAGTGTGTCTATTAAGCATCCTGATTCCGAAAAGTTCATCGATGCCAAAATGGAGCAGGGCAAGATTACCGGTGCCAATGTGTCTGTGAAAATGGACGATGATTTTATGCGCTCGGTGGTGGATGGTACCCCCTACATTCAGCAGTATCCGGTGGATGCCCGCAATCCCAAATACAGCAAAGAGGTGGATGCCAGCGTGCTGTGGGATAAGATTGTGCACAATGCCTGGAAATCGGCTGAGCCGGGTATCCTTTTCTGGGATACCATTACGCGGGAGTCGGTGCCCGACTGCTATGCAGATCTGGGCTACAAGACGGTCAGTACCAACCTTGTGGTGAAATTCCGTTGTGTCCCTATGACAGCTGCCGTTTGATTGCGGTGAACTTATATGCCTATGTGGAGAATCCATTTACCCCTCAGGCGAAATTTAATTTTGAATTGTACCGTAAGCATGTGGGATTCGCCCAGCGTATTATGGACGACATCATTGATCTGGAACTGGAGAAGATTGATGCCATTATTGAAAAAATTGATGCCGATCCCGAGGGAGAAGAGGTGAAGCGTGTGGAGCATAATTTGTGGTCGAATATCCGCCACAAGGCGACGGAGGGTCGCCGGACCGGTGTTGGTATCACCGGCGAAGGAGATATGCTGGCGGCACTTGGTTTGATTTACGGAACCGACATTGCTACGGAATTTTCGGTAGAGGTGCATAAGAGTCTGGCCTTGGCGGCCTATGGTGCCTCGGTGGAATTGGCCGAGGAACGTGGTGCTTTCCCTATTTACAGCGCTGAACGTGAAAAGAATAATCCATTTGTGCAGCGCATTAAGGAGGCTGATCCTGCTTTGTATGCCAGAATGGCCAAGAGTGGTCGACGGAACATTGCTTTGCTGACCATTGCACCGACGGGTACAACCAGTCTGATGACCCAAACCACCAGCGGTATTGAGCCGGTGTTTATGCCGGTGTACAAGCGCCGCAGAAAGGTGAATCCCAATGATCCGGAGACGCGTGTGGACTTTGTGGATGAGGTGGGCGACAGCTGGGAGGAGTATCCGGTGTTTCACCATAAGTTTTTGATTTGGATGGATGCCAATGGGCACGATTCGAAACGCAAATATACCAGCGAAGAGTTGGATGAACTGGTGAAGCAATCGCCTTACTACAAAGCGACGTCCAATGATGTGGACTGGTTGAGCAAGGTGCGCATGCAGGGCCAGGTGCAGAAGTGGGTGGATCACTCCATTAGCGTAACCATTAACCTGCCCAACGATGTGAATGAGGAGCTGGTGGGCCAGTTGTATGTGGAAGCCTGGAAGAGCGGATGCAAAGGGGTGACGGTCTATCGCGACGGTTCTCGTGCGGGTGTGTTGATTTCGGGCAATGAAAAGAAGAACGATGAAGGAGGCTACAAGTTCCCGAAAAAACGTCCCCAGATTTTGGAGGCGGATGTGGTGCGTTTCCAGAACAACAAGGAGAGGTGGATTGCTTTTGTGGGTCTGCTGGATGGCCGTCCCTATGAAATATTTACCGGTCTGGCCGACGATGAAGAGGGTATTTTGGTGCCTAAGTCGGTGCAGAAGGGAAGCATTATCAAGAATTACGATGAAGACGATACTTCCCGCTACGATTTCCAGTATGTGAACAAGCGGGGTTATAAAACCACCATTGAGGGCTTGTCCTTTAAGTTCAACAAGGAGTTCTGGAACTATGCAAAGTTGATTTCAGGTGTATTGCGCCACGGCATGGCCATTGAAGATGTGTTGAATCTGGTGGCCGGACTGCAACTCGATAATGAGAACATCAACAACTGGAAGAATGGTGTGGAACGTGCCCTTAAAAAGTATATTCCCAATGGTACCAAGGCCAAGAAGGGCCACTGCGAGAATTGTAACTCGGACAGTCTGGTGTATCAGGAAGGGTGCTTGATTTGTCAGGATTGTGGGAGTTCGAAGTGTGGGTGATTTGGTAAGGAAGGGTAGGAAGGGTAGGAAGGGTTGATAGGGTGAGAAGGGTAGGAAGGGTGAGATGGGTGAGATGGGGTTTGATGGGACGATTTATGACTACGGCGAGCTTACAACGAAACGATGTCGAGTAGATACATAGGAATGTTTAAAAAAATCCCCGGTCGATTTGGACCGGGGATTTTTTTATTGGATGGTGATTTTTTGGCGTTGCAGGTTGTTGGGGGTGGTGACTTCTAAGATGTATATGCCGGGGCTGAGGCCGGCGATGTTTAGTTGGTGGGACAGGCCACGGGCGGATTCGCGTCTGACGGTTTGTCCATGCGTGTTGTAAAGTACGACCTGAGTCATGGCTTGCGAGGCGGCAATGTTGAGCTGATGACTGGCGGGCACCGGAAGATGTTTAAAATGGTGGTCGCTTCAGGTGCCTGGCTGCTGGTGCTGACGCGATAGCCTTCAACGCTTACATTGTCGAAACGGTTGTTGCCGGAGGTGCCGGATACAGTGGGTCCTGTGAATTCAATTTTTACGGTGAACGCATCGTTGTTTTCTACGGCCGGTAGGTTTGAAAAATCGAGTTCAACGTGCTGATACAGCTCGGTGATGAGCAGGTCCTCTTTGAAGAGGATCCAGTTACCGGTGCTGGAGGTGCGGTACCAGATGTTTTGAAATTCGGCCCCGCTGCCGGTGCGGGTAACGGCATAGCTCAGAAGGATATCTTCGTAGCCCGCGGTGGGAATGAAGAGTTCCAGGTGGCGGGTGTCGGAGGGGTTCCGCACCCGCAGGGCACGGACGGCTTCAAAATTGTTGCGGGCATTGATGGCGGAGCCATCATCCACGCGATCCATATACCCATCGCCGGTGCCGGGGTAGGAAATGGAAACCTGGGTTTCCATTTGGGTATAATCCGCCTGCAAGGGTGCCAGCAATCCCTCCGGCAGATTGTTAAAATGCCAGTAATGAATCAGGTGGTATTCGGTGGCGTTGAACACGGCGGTAACATCGGTGTCGGCCTCTAAGTGGAGGATTGTTTCTTTTTCGGTCACATGGTTGCCATTGATGAGCCAGTGCGAAAAGCGGTAGCCGGGTTCGTCTGCGGCTGTGAGGGTGACGGGGACATCTAAAAAGTAGGTGCCCGACCAGGGAAAGGGGGTTTCCGGATTGGGGAGGCCGGCCATGTCGCTGTCGATGGTGATGGTGTTGACGGTGACTTTACCGCCATGACCTTCCCGGTTGACGGTTAAAAGGGCTGTGCCCGATAGGCCGAATTGATTGCCCGTATGGGTCAAGACGTACTCTGGACGTTCATCGGCAAAGGTTTTAATGGCATGGCCGGGGTCGCCGCCGCTGTCCCAGCGGTTGTAGTGTTCGATACGTGAACTGGCCAGTTGCGCATTGTATTCATTTACTTTTTGTTGGATGTAGGCGGGACTGAAACAGCTGTTGAGCTGATCGGTGACAATGTTGATGAACTGGTTTTTAAAATTCGTGTTGCGCAATAATCTTTTAAAGATGCGGGATGACGGATCATTGGCATGGTCGATCACCCGGTTGAGTCCATCCTGCCATTGATTGGTCCCCCAGATGTTCATGCCAAAATCGGTGTCGTAAAGCATCCATCGCCAGCGACCGTCGTGCCCCTCTGGTGCATCCGGGGTATATACACCTGTGCGGTCGCGCCAATAGGTCATGTTGTTTTGTGGCCAGTCGCTGTTGTAAAAGTAAATTTGTGCGGCGTAGTAGTTGGCCAGGTTTTCAATATCCACGCGTTCGCTGATCCACTGGTAGTGGAGGTTGTTCGCCGGGTCATTGTTTTCTGCGTAGTCCACAATTTCAAAAAACTGGGTCCGGTCCTCCGGTACGCCCTGGTCCACATTGCCCCAGGCATCCAGGATGGCGGCGTCATCGGGGTTAATGCCATAGTGGCTTTCCAGATAGTATTCGTCGTAACGTTCGCGCATGTTGATGATGCCCCAGTATTCGCCGTTGATGAAGTGAATCACCGGATTGTAGGCCATGGTGGCCAGGGGCAAATCCTTGGCCAGGTCTTGCATGAGGGCATCCCGATAAAGGGTGATGTTGTAGTCGTTACCTGAGTTTCGCAGAACCACTCGCCTGAAATCGGTGACTGGTTGGTTGACATCTCCCCTGGGCGTCAGGTCCCCAAAGAAGGGATAGGTGAAGGTGTCTCCTGTGCCGTAAGCGTTGCGGGCATATAAGCGAAGGGATTTGCGGTAGTAGGCGCGGGTCCAGCTCCATGAACCCGAATGCCAACATTGTGCTTGTAAACGGGGTCTCCGTTTTTCGGAAAATATTCGAAATGGGCCGGTTTCTCCCAGGCGTCTCCACGCTGGTTGTAGTTGGCGGGACGCCCGTCGTTCCAGCTATTAATGGAATTATTGGCCACCCACTCGTCGGCATACACCCCGGGCACATAGATGCCGGTGTTGTAATCGAAGAGATCAGGCTCGTTGGTGGAGATGGAAACGACCGGTAGATCGTATCTGTTGTCTCCTTCCGCCGTAATGAAATAGGTATGCGTATCGGTATGTGGCGTCAGGGCATTGTCTTTGACGGCCTTCGCCCGGATGACAGTTCCTTTGTAGATGTTTTGATTCGGGTAACGGGGTGAATCGGTATAGCGGGCATTGATGCCTGCCAGTTGGTAGGGCGCCCCTGAGCGGTCGGTGATGCTGATGGGGCCTGTATAGACGTGCGTTTGGGTTGATCGGCTCAGGAATCCACCTGAAGGGTAATTGTTTTTATAGGTATAGCTTGTTCCGGTGGTATTGTCCGGATCGGGTTCGGAACCATCGAGGGTGTAATAGATGGTAGCGGTCGGGTCATCTGAATGAATGTTCAGATCAAAAGCCGAGGTGTAAAATCCGCCGGTATGTGAAAAGGTGATGTTGCCCGATAAAATTTCGTTATAGCCGCTGGTGGTATTGGCTTCACCGGGTGTGGGTGCATCGAAGAAAAAGAAGCCGGCCTCTCCATCCCTTAAACCGTAAGAGAGGTCGCTGGCCAACTCCACCGGCGGGATTTGATGGATGCTTACTCCTTGTGGATTGGTCAGAAGCAATGGCTCGCCACTGGAAGAAATGGCAAAACTGGTATGCAGTTCACCGGCTGGGGTGTATAGGTGGTTGGCCGACATGGGGCGCTGAATGGCGCCGCTGGGACGTTGCCAGCCAATGGCCAGATTGTCACCGCCGCCTTCTTCTTTCATGAGGGCAGATATGTAATAGTATTCGCCGGCTGTCAGGTGAACCGGGTCCGCTTGCTGAGAATCAAACTTGTCCCACTCGCGGCTGTTGGTCCACGCAGGAACACTGGCTATCAACTGGGCATTGCCGGGTTGATCATCCGAACTCAAATAAAGGTGCCCATTGTCGTCACTGGCGATCCAAAAAGTGTAGTTGCCGGTTTCAGGGGCCAGTAACAGACCATGTAGTCGCTGCCCGTAATCGTCATTGATATCCGTGGGTGCTTCAAAAAAATCGGTGATGGTTGTGTGGTAGGAAGGATTACCGGGATAATTGGAACTGCTGGTCAGGTGGCTGATGGTGGTGCCGGACAGGTCGAGGAAGACTTCCTGACGAAGGCCGCTTGTGAGGCCATTCTGATCGGGTTTCCGGTCTTTGCCGGAAGCCCAGACCATCAGAAACTCCCCCGACTCCAGAGTGATGGACGGGAACACCCATTTGAAGGGATCACCGTCGTCATCCGACAGGCCCCAACCTTCCAGATTCACAGGAACATCGGAATGGTTGGTGATTTCTATCCAGTCCGAAAAATCCCCGTCTTCATCCGAAATCGTATGGGAGTTGGAAGCCATGAATTCACTGATGGCCACTGCCGGTGGCTCCTGTGCTGAAAGTGGCACGGTGGTATAGGTAATCAGGACGGTCAGGAGGATCAGCGGGAGGTATTTCGTTTGGTATGTCAGCATAGCGTATAGACTAAGTTTTTAGGGGGTAAAAATAAGGTTTTTTTGTTAAAAAACCTAAAATTTAGAGACGCTCGACCGCTTGTCGGGATGCCGTATTTGATTACCTTTGTAGCCTTAAAATTGGAATCTATGAGTCAGCAAAAAATAAGGGTGCGCTTTGCCCCAAGTCCCACCGGTCCCCTGCACATTGGCGGTGTACGAACAGCTCTTTTTAATTACCTGTTTGCCAAAAAACAGGGCGGGACTTTTATTTTACGGATTGAGGATACCGACAGTACCGCTTTGTGCCCGGGGCAGAAGCCTACATCAATGAAGCGCTTCAGTGGTTGGGCCTGACAGTGGACGAAGGTGTTCAGGAGGGCGGTGCCTATGGACCCTATAAACAATCGGAACGGAAAGCCATTTATAAGGAATACGCCAACCGCCTGGTGGCGGATGGCTGGGCTTACTATGCCTTTGATACCCCTGAAGAGCTGGAGGCCATTCGTTCGGCGTATGAAGCGGAGAAAAAGACTTTTGCCTACGATATTCAGACAAGAAACACCTTGAACAATTCCTTGAACTTGTCTGCCGATGAGGTACAGGCACGTATGGATAGCGGAGAACCCTATGTGATTCGCTTTAAAATGCCCGAGAATTATGAGGTGACGGCCGATGATTTAATCAGGGGACAGGTCACTTTTAATACCTCCACGCTGGATGATAAGGTGCTTTATAAGTCGGCCGACGAACTACCCACCTACCATTTGGCCAATATTGTGGATGATCATTTGATGGAGATATCACATGTGATAAGGGGTGAGGAATGGTTGCCATCCCTGCCTTTGCATGTCATGATGTATAAAGCCTTTGGCTGGAGTGACAGCATGCCGGCTTTTGCCCATTTGCCATTGATTCTGAAGCCCAGTGGTAAGGGGAAATTGAGCAAGCGGGATGGCGACAAGGAGGGTTTCCCGGTCTTTCCGCTGGCCTATACCTCACCTGCCGGTGAGCTGGCTTCCGGGTATCGGGAGTCGGGCTACTTTCCGGAGGCGGTCAATAACCTGCTGGCCTTTCTGGGATGGAATCCCGGCACCGAGCAGGAACTCTTTTCCTTGACGGAATTAACGGAAGCTTTTTCTCTGGAAAGGGTGAACAAGGCTGGTGCCCGCTTTGATCCTGAAAAGGCCAAGTGGTTCAATCACCAATATCTTGTTCAGAAAAGTGAGGCGGAATTGGCGGCCGATTTCAGGCCTCTTTTGAAGGAAAAGGGCGTGGCAGTAGAGACTGAGAAAGTAGAGGTGATTGTTGGTTTGGTGAAGGAACGGGTGAGTTTTGTGAGTGAACTGTGGGAACAGACTTTCTTTTTCTTTGAAGCGCCGACCGGATACGATGAAAAGGTCGCTAAGAAGCGCTGGAAGGGAGAAGTGCCTGCTTTTATGAAGGAGCTGGCAGACTTTTTTGAACAATCTGCTGCCTGGGACGCAACCGAATTGAAGGAAAAGGCATCAGACCTCATTAATGCCAGGGGAATAGGCTTTGGCAATGTGATGAATGCTCTGCGTTTGGCACTGACCGGAGGTGCTTTTGGACCTGATTTGTTTACCATTGCAGAGCTTTTAGGCCGGGAGGAAACGGTTAAAAGGGTGCAGATGGCCATTGAAAGGCTGGATCTTTGATTTTATCGCCCGCAATTTTCAGGATTTTTTATTTCTGAAGGTCGTTTTAAGCCGTTGATTGGCCGTAAATTATAGCTCAGATTTTAACAGCTTAGGTGGCGGATGTTCTTTTTTTGATGAAATGGACATCTTTGGCGCCCAGTGTTTACAATTTTTTAAGGTATTTCACGTTTGATACAACGGGCTTGAAATATGCCACTATAACGTGATTGGTCGGTGAGCACAGGGATTTGTTTAACCGAATAATTGTTATTTCCGACTCGCCAAATGGGTGGGGGTGAGGAAGCGTGAGCGTACCCTATGATATGGTTTACTAGAAGTAATTCGTTTAATAACAAGTGTTTAACATGAGAGTTTTTTTTATTCTGATGTCTGTATGTCTGCTATTGGTCGGGCCAATTTGGGGACAAAATATCAACCCTGCTTCGGTGGATGTTTCGGCGTTGAGTGAGGGACAAATTCAGAGATTGATTGCAGAGATGCAGAAAAGAGGCATGACGGAAGATCAGGCCTTGGCCTTGGCACGTGCCAAGGGTGTGAGTGAAGAGCAAATCAATCTGTTGCGACAACGGATGTTGTCCGTTAACACCGATCAGGATATTTCCAGGAGCTCAGAAACCGGTCTGGATTTGGAGTCGGGTTTTTCGTCTGATTTTTTGTTTGGCGGTGACGGTCAATTCTCTGAGAAAGCCTTTTTTATTCCCACGCAAGAGGAGGAGCGCTTATTTGGTTTCCAGCTTTTTAACAGTGAAAACCTGTCCTTTGAGTCCGGAGCTAACTTTCCGGTTACCGATGCCTACCAAATTGGGGTTGGAGATGAATTTCGCATTGACGTATACGGCGCATCGCAGCAAAGCTATGTGGCCATTGTGGATAAAAATGGCCAGATTCGGATTCCCAATGTGGGACCCGTAGGTGTGGGGGGGCGACAATTGGGTGTTGCCCGTGAAATGATTCAGGAAAAGCTGGCGCTCATTTATCGGGATTTAATTTCTGATCCGCCCCGAACTTTTGCCAATATTCATTTGGGATCGATACAGCCGATTACGGTAAATGTCATTGGTGAAGTATTTGCGCCGGGGACTTATTCTTTGCCGGGTAGCGCGACGGCATTTAACGCACTTTATTTATCGGGAGGTCCCAATATTCGGGGAACGTTTAGAAATATTCAGGTGATTCGCAATGGTGAGGTTATTCAGCAATTGGATGTTTATGATTATCTGATTAATGGCAATGGATCGGTTAATGTTGTTCTTAACGATGGCGATGTGATCATGGTACCTACCTATAATCGCCGGGTACGCGTTGGTGGTGAACTCATTCGCTCTGGGATTTTTGAGTCCAAAGAAGGGGAGACGCTGGCTGAATTACTTGATTTTGCCGGTGGGTTTAACGAAACGGCCTATCGAAACAGGGTGGAACTTTATCGTAACAATGGTCGTGAGCGGGTCATGAAGGATGTACTGCCGGAAGGCTTTGCCGATACCGGATTGCAGAACGGAGACAGCATATACGTAGGTAAGGTTCTGGATCGTTTTGCCAACCGTGTCACCATCAAGGGGGCTGTTTTTCGTCCCGGAACTTTCGAATTGTCGGAAGGCATGATGTTGAGCGATCTGATTGCGCGGGCCGATGGGGTTCGTGAGGATGCTTTTGTCGAGCGTGCCTTGATATTGCGTCGCAATGAAGACCTGACCATGACCAATGTGTCATTCAATGTTTCCCGCGTGGTTTCGGGAGCTTCAGATGTCGCCCTTCAGCGTGAGGATGTGGTGACCATCTCGACCATCGATGATATGCGAGAAGATCGATCTGTCAGAATAATGGGGGAAGTGCAGCGCCCAGGCCGTTTTGATTACCGGGAAAGCATGTCGCTGGGTGATTTGATTATGCTATCTGGTGGTTTTAAAGAACGGGCATCGGAAAGTTACATTGAGGTGACGCGTCGCTTGAGCTACGAAGAGGCCGCTGACCCCGGCGCTGTTTCGGCACATCTTTTTCAGTTCACCATTCCCAGAAACCTGACTTTAAACAGTGAAGATGCCGCCTTTGAGTTGGCACCTTTTGATGAGGTCTATGTACGAAGAGCTCCGGGTGGCATTCGAGAAGGAAGTGTTCGTGTTAACGGTGAGGTGCATTATTCCGGAGAATATGCTTTGGTCAAAAAGAATGAGCGTTTGTCCGATTTAATTAAGCGCAGCGGTGGATTTACTGCAGAGGCATACTTGCCCGGGGCGATGTTGACACGCCCTATCAGTCTGACCGCCAAAGAGCGTCGATTACGAGAATTTGCCCGTTCCCAGAATGAGGGATTGGAATTGAATGAAATGAATTTTGAAGTGGTGGGGGTGGATCTGAGCAAAGCGCTGAACAACCCCGGAGGCCGGGATGACATTTATTTGCGCGATGGCGATGAGCTCGTCGTTCCCCGTCGCAACCAAACGATACAGGTGGGAGGCGGAGTGCTCAACCCTTTGAGCATGCCTTTCATCGAAGGACGCGGTGTTAAGTACTATGTAAAAAACAGTGGGGGTTTTGCCTTGCGTGCCAAGCGAAACCGTACCTACGTTATTTATCCCAATGGCAGTGCCGGTGCTACCAGCAATTTCCTGTTCTTTCGCTCTTATCCCAAAATAACGCCTGGAAGTGAAATTGTGGTGCCTCAAAAGCCAGAGAGGGAATCTCTGCCCGTTACGGCATGGATTGCCATAGGCAGCGGCGTTTCAACCATCGCGCTGACGTTGGTGACAATGATTAATGCGTTGTAGGGCTAGGTCTTTCTATGTCATTATTAATGAATTAACTCGAGGGATCCCGTTTAATATTTTATGTCGAATATGAAAAAGTTATTTATAGAGGGATGGACCAGGAAGGATTATCCTCCGATTTTGGTAGATAACCAATTGAAGATTCTTGGACTTCTGAAATCTTTGTGGCTTGGGCGTGGGGTCATTCTATCCATGATTTTCTTTTTTGTGGTATTGGGAGTGTTGATAGCACTTCTGAGTCCTGAACGTTTTCAGAGCCGGGTAGTAATTTTGCCCCATTCCGAATCTTCCGATAGGAGTCTAGGGGGATTAGGAGGGTTGGCTAATTTGGCCGGTGTTGACTTGGGAGGAATGATGATAGGGAGTTCCTCTGAGTTGTCACCGATGCTATATTCTGATGTTGTTTATAGCACTCCATTTATAATTCAATTGATCAACTCATCGTTTTTTTTTCCAGAAGAAAATGATACGATGACGTACATTGACTGGATGAGGAATGATTCGGTTGCAGGTATAGGTAAAACAATTGTTAAATATACAGTCAAACTGCCATGGACAGTTAAAGAATTGATTTCTTCGCCCGTTGAACAAGTTCCATCTTCTTGGATACAGGATTCTACCAGTTTTATTCTGATTGATGAGATAACTTCTCAGTTCGTGGATAGGATTAAAGAGGATGTTTCGGTTGTGCTCAATGAAGATAATGGATTAGTTTCTATCACAGTTAATTCACATGACGCCCTTTTGTCAGCGCAGTTGACAGAAAGGGTACAGCAGATGCTGGAGGATTATATTGTTGAATATAAAACGAGCCAGTCAAGATTAAATCTTGAGTTTATTGAGGAACAATATCGAGAAAAGAGAAGTGAATTTGAAACGGTACGAGCCGAACTGTTTGAATACCGGGATGCAAATCGAAACAGAGTAAGTGAAAGAGATGATTTTCGACATCAACTACTTCAAGACAAATATTCCTTAACACAGATGCTCAATAATAATTTGGCCGAGCAAGTTGAGCAAGCAAAAATTAGTGTTAGTAGGGATACGCCTGTCTTTTCAGTGATTGAACCTGTAAAAGTGCCTATTGAGAGGTTCTCTCCTAAACGTTCTAGAATTGTCCTGACTAGTATTCTCTTGGGAGCAATTATGGGTGTGCTTGTTTTGTTGGGTTTTAGAGTTGGATATCTAGTTCGTGATAGATGGTAGTAGGGGCTTTATTGCGTGTAAAATGGGATTTTTAATTTGAGAGCTGGAATAATTCTTTTGCTGACCCTGATTTACTTCCTGCAGGGAGTAAATTCAGGGGCACCTATTGTCCTAGCCTTACTAGGCGTGGTGCTCTTGTTTTCGTTTACGCAGAGAATTGCTATTCCATTTTATTTTATTTTGATCATTTTGGTCTATTTGCCTTTCCTAATAATAGGCATATCTAATAATCATACCGATCCTCAGATTGATATTAAATTTCAATTGTTTTACTTGATTTTTTGGTTAGCTCTAATTCAATTCCGTGATATATATATAGTTGAGGTTTTATATATAATAAATGCATTGGTTTTGCTTCTTTATATCGCTCTGAGTTTTAACCTGATCCCCAATTTTTGGAGCTGGGGGACTTTTGGATTGGGAGGAAGAATGTATGGACCACCAATTATCAGTGTAATACTGCTATTGTTTTTTTATGTTATTAAAGAGAAGCCACTTGATTGGATTGCCTTCTCAGCTTTTATAATTGGTTTGGCAAGTATCGTATTGACAACAAATTTTATGAACCTTATTATTGTGGTTGGTCTATTTTTGCTACTTGCTTTGGATTTTCAATCTATTGGGAAGACTGCGGGGGCTGTTATTGTTTTGGTTTTATCGGGTTATGTTTTTAGGGATTTTCTGCCAGATATTTTAGCATCCAAAATGAATTATTTATTCAGACCATGGGAGTATGCCAGTTTCCAGATGAGGATTATTGATCTGGTGCAGGTGTTAGGCAATACTCGATTTGATTTTGAAACTATTTTTTTCGGAGAGGGTTTTGGGGCTACTTCCCGGGTTTTCCGGGTTAACACCATCGCTCCGTCCTTAAGTGGTTACTATAATTTCCATGAGATTGACAATGGTTTTTACTATGTTTTTCATAGAGGAGGATTGGCATTGCTTTTGATATTTTTTTTGAGCCACTATTTTTTATTGAAACTAATTCCAAGTCTTAAAGGGCGGTTGGCACTCGCTCTTATCGTTTTGGTAACGAACCTTCTGACTATTCATTATTTCACTTATTTGTTTTATTTATTAATTCCCTATTTAATCATTAAGGAGTGGGGGTTTAAGCGTGGCTTTTTAAAACTTGATGTGGGGTTATGATAATCAAGTCTATGACAATTGTTTCCTAAGAAGGATGTTTTAATGAATATTTTTATTCGAAGACCTTCAAAAGATTTGTGTTTTAGAATTTCTCAATAGGATTTTATGATAGAAAAAAAGAATTGGGATTCAAATTTCTTTGGGTATAATGTTGGACAATATAGAATTGAAGCTACAGGAAAGGTTGATGTAGATAAGATTATAGATGAATCTAAAGATTTTGTACTTACGTACATTTTTTCTAATAAGGAGCTTTTGATACCAGAGAGGTTAAAACTTGCTGATATTAGAATAACATGGCATAGATCATGTGATGAATTAATTGAATTTGATGATTTCGGTGATAATGGTTTTATCGAGGAATACAATGATATGATTCATTCGTATAACCAATTGTTGGAACTTGCATTTCTTAGTGGTAAGTATAGCAGATTCCTTGTTGATGAAAATTTCCAGAACAACGAATTTTCGTTGTTGTACAGTGAATGGCTTGGCAAGAGTGTCGATCATACAATAGCAAATATCGTATTGGTATATCGGATAGATGATCAGATTTGTGGGTTTGTAACCTTGGGAGCTAAAACTTTAACCACGGCAAACATAGGATTGATTTCTGTAAATGTTGATTATCAAGGCAAAGGGATTGGAAGTTGCTTGTTAAAGGCTGCTATGCGTTTTTGTCAGAAAAAAGGATTTGAAACGCTTGAAGTATCTACTCAAAGAAATAATTTGCCGGCAATGAAATTGTATGAGAGAAATGACTTTGTTATTAAATCGTTTGAATATATTTACCATATATGGAACAAATAATACCCTTTAACAAACCTCATATCACTGGCAAAGAAGTACACTATATATACGACGCGGTAGCATCCGGTCATATTTCCGGTAATGGGAAATACACAAAACTATGTCAAAGTTTTTTTGAAGAGCGGTTTGGGTTTAAAAGGGCATTGTTGACCACCTCCTGTACGGATGCCTTAGAAATGTGTGCCTTGTTGTTGGATATAAAAGCTGGTGATGAAGTAATTATCCCTTCTTACACTTTTGTGAGTACTGCATTAGCCTTTGTTAGACAAGGTGCTAAAATAGTTTTTGCCGATAGTCGCAGTGATCATCCAGGGATGGACGAAGAAAGGATTGAGGAGTTAATAACTGCTAAGACAAAGGTCATTGTGCCAGTGCATTATGCGGGGGTGTCATGTGATATGGCGAAAATAATGACACTGGCCAACAAGTACAATCTTTTTGTAGTTGAAGATGCTGCACAGGGAATTGATAGCTATTACATTAATACGGATGGAACAAAAGCAGCTCTAGGAAGCATAGGGCATCTTGCTGCCTTTTCTTTTCATGAAACAAAGAATATTCAGAGTGGCGAAGGTGGTCTTTTGGCGATTAATGATGAACGGTTTATTAAAAGGGCTGAGATAATATGGGAAAAAGGAACTAACAGAGCTGAGTTTTTTAGGGGTGAAGTTAATAAATATGGATGGGTGGATACGGGTTCAAGTTTTCTTCCATCAGAAGTAACTGCTGCATTTTTATGGGCACAGTTGGAGGAGTTGGATTTAATTCAGGAGAAAAGAATCCTGTTATGGAATACCTATTTTTCTGCTTTTACGAACTCTGATTTAAGGGAGGTTAGACTGCCTTCTATCCCTCACTATGCTACAGTTAACGGACATATGTTTTATTTAGTATGCAATAATGAGGAAGTTCGTTCTGGGTTAATTAGTAAACTTAAAAGGGACACCATTCATTCTGTTTTTCATTATTTAAGTCTTCATAGCAGCCCCTACTATAAAGATAAGTATATCGGCAAGGAACTGGTTAACTCAGATAAATATTCCCAGGCAATTGTGCGTCTGCCTTTGTTTTTTGATTTGTCTGTTATGGATGTTGAGCTTGTTTTAAAAAAAGTCAAGGAGTTTGTAAAATGATCATACATTTTGTGAAAGATGAAAAGATAATCGATCAGATCATTGAGAATTTTTTATTAGTCTCCCAACATAATGTTTTTCTAGTTTTTTCGAATGATGATACTGGAAATTTTAAGCATATTAGTTTTAATGATGAAGCAATTATTAAGGCCTATAATATCAAGCGAGATGATATAAATGAGGTGTTGATAATGAATGAAGCTCAAGCAATAGTGCTTCATTCTCTGGATTATTTGTTTACCAAAGTAATTGATAAAATTAATATTGATATCCGTATAGCATGGATAGCGTGGGGGTTTGAAATATATATGCATCCCAAAAACCGCCGAAATTTGTATGCTAAGAAGACGAAGCAGTTCTTAATCCAGAAAAGACCTCTTGTCCTGTTGAAATGGCATTTGACGAAGTGGAATTATTTAAGGTTCGTGACTAACAATGTCTTGAATTTGACTAATTCATATATTGACTTGCAAGAGAAATCTTTTAAAAGAATTCATTTTTTGGCGACTTATATTTATGAAGATTATGTTTTTTTTAAAAACTTATTTCCACACACTAATCTGAGTTATCATGAAGTTGCTTTTAGTACAATTCATCAATATCTAGCTGGCACAAAAGATCTAAAAATTGATGGGAAAGCCCGAAATATTTTGGTCGGAAACTCTAATTCTTTAGAATCTAATTATTTGGATGCCATAGATGTTCTTTATGGGGTTAAGGAGACTGGAACAATCTATTTTGTTTTGAGTTATGGAAATGATCCCGGACATAGTAGAGCTGTATTGAAAAAGGGAAAGAAAAAGTTAAAAGGCCGATTCCATCCTTTGCTTAATTTTTTAGATCGGGCTGAATACATAAAAATCCTTCAAAGTTGTTCTGTAGGAATCTTTTATCACTTCAGACAACAAGCGATGGGTAATATCATAGCTATGTTATATATGGGAGCTCGTGTTTATCTTTCTACGAAGAATCCAGCCTATCTTTATTTTAAAAGAAGCGGAATCGCAATTTTTAATATAGAAAACGATTTTGAGATATATGGCAACAGAACACTGGAAGTGCATGAGCAGATTCTAAACAGGGAAAAACTGGAACAAATGTTTTCCCGGGAGAAAGTTATAGGAGATCTGTATTCATTAACAATGGCGCTTTTAAATTAGTCATGATATTACGTAAAATTGCTGTGTCCGGGGCAAAGTGGTCGATTGTCGGCACTATTGGAAGTTCGTTGTTTCAATTAATTCAAATTTCTATTCTTACCAGGTTCTTGCCTAAAGAAGCTTTTGGTTTAGTTGCGATGGCTTTATTTGTGGTGCAGTTTACCAATGTCTTTGTTGATATGGGGATGTCTTCAGCTATCCTTCATCACCAAAATTCATCAAGTAAGGAGTATAGCAGTATTTACTGGCTAAATATCTTTATATCTGGTTTCTTGTATATTCTGCTTGTCTTGAGTTCGCCTTACATAGCTCAGTTTTATGAAGAGCCAGAAATACGTATGCTATTACCTGTTTTGGGGTTGAATCTGCTTTTTGTTGCTATGGGGCGGCAGCATCGAACTATTATGCAAAAGCGATTTCAATTTAAAGAGATCGCTCTAATTGATCTTATTTCATTTTTCTCAGGTGTTGTTTTAGCCATTATTTTAGCAATTTATGAATATGGCGTATATAGTTTAGTGTTTTCAACTTTAACTGCCTCTCTTGTATCCAATGCCTTATTTTTAATTCAAAATTTAAGACAGAATTCGATCTTGTTGCATTTTTGCCTAAAAGAAGTCAGACCATTTTTAAGAATTGGTGGCTTCTCTATGGGAAGTACATTACTTGATTTTTTTTCGCGGGAAACAGATGTGTTAATAATTGGAAAGATGTTGGGCGCAGAAAGTTTGGGCCTTTATAGCTTTCTAAGCAAATTGTAATTAAACTCTTTAGGGTTGTTAATCCTGTGGTTGTGAATGTTTTAAGTCCGTTGCTCTCAACTATTCAGAAGGATCGGGAGCGGCTGAAGATTTCTTATTTGAAAGTGATTAAGTATTTGGCGTTGATTAATTTTCCGACCTTTTTAATTCTGATTGTTAGTTCTAAGGAGATATTATATCTTTTATACGGCAGTGAATATGAAGATGGCTCATCGGTTTTAGTTTTCCTTGCCATTGCCTATTGTTTGGCATCACTGTCTAACCCTGTAGGAAGTTTGCAAATTGCAACTGGAAGAACAGACTTAGGGTTCAAGTGGACTATTTTCAGAGTTGTAATTTCTCCTATCTTTATATTTGTAGGGGCCCTTTTCGATATTGGAACGGTGGCTGTTTTGTATGCCCTTCTGTCCATAATTCTAATAGTTCCATTATGGTACGTTCAATTATTACCCATGGGGCAAATTCGTCTACTTGAGTATTTAAAACAATTTTTTAAGCCTTTCTTGTTCTTTATTGGCATGGTTTTAATTTCGAAATTGAAAATGTTTGACTTTCAATTGTTTGAAAGTGAAATTGTGAGCGTTTTGGTTAAAACTGGCACTGTTATTCTTATGTATTTAGTTTTCATGTTTGTTTTCGACTATAAGACGATAAAGGAACTATCTATTATTAAACTCCGCCTAAGAGTCTGATCCTTAAACGTCGCAAAGCATATGTGGGAATGCCGTTAGATCTTGCTTGGAAGGGTTCTTTTTAATGTTTTTTTTAGTTCTTCAATTTGATAATAGTTTTAAGTATGTCAATATTTATTTTGGATGTAATAAAATATCCTGGAAGAGACAATAGACAACCCTACACACTCACCTATTCAACTTCTACTAAGTTTGGAAATGATAAAATAAATTATGAGAATATAGATTACATTTTAGTTCTTGATGGAATTGTTCTTAATAAGAAACTTCTTTTTAACGAAGGTTCCGGTGAAGCTTGGAGTAATTATGTTATTTCTTTATATGATAAGTATGGAAGTTGTTTCTTTAGCAAGTTAAAAGGATCATATTACGGGTGCTTATTTGACAAAAAGAAGCAAAAATGGATTGTTTTTTCTGACCATATTGGGAGTAAGCCAATCTACTATTTTGAGAATCAGATTTTTTTCTGTTTTTCTAATAACTACATGGAGTTGTTGAAATATATAAAGGAGAAAAGTGTTTCAATTGGTTTAAATGAGAAGGCGGCCTATTTGGTACTTACCTATGGTTTTGTTTTTGAAGACCTAACTATTTGCAAGGAAGTTAAACGATTGATGATTGGTCATTTTGCTACCATTAAAGATAATTCATTATCGTTAACAGCATTTTATAAGTTAGGCCTTAACCCAATAGAAATATCCGAAGAGGAAGCTGTTGACCAAATAGATATTCGATTTCGAGCTGCTGTGTCTTTAGCATTTGAAAAGGACAAGGAATATGGTTATAAACATCTTGCTGCTTTAAGTGGGGGGCTTGACTCTAGAATGACCGTGTGGGTTGCTCATGATTTAGGTTATACCAACCAGTTAAATATTACCTTTTCTCAAAGTAATTATTTGGATGAAACGGTTGCGAAGCAAATATCTTCAGATCTAGAACATGAATGGTTGTTTAAATCATTAGATAATGGTATGTATTTAAAAAATCTGGATGAAACGACAGAAGTTACCGGGGGAAACGCTCTATATTCAGGATTAGCTCATGCCTTGAGCCTTTATAAATACATTAATTTTACTGATTTCGGATTACTTCATTCTGGGCAATTAGGAGATGTTGTGTTAGGGAGTTTTTCTAATATCAAAGCGCATAAGCATTATAAATTTGGCGATGGAGGCTACTCGCAAAAGCTTGTTCCTGTTCTAAAAAACTTCACGTTTAAAGACTTTTATCCAGATAAAGAGAATTTTAAACTTTACATAAGGGGCTTTAATGGGGCTAATCAAGGATTATTAGCCGCATTAGAATACACGGAGACATGGTCGCCCTTTTATGATATCGATTTTATGGAGTTCGCTTTAAGTATCCCTATAAAGCTAAGGAGCAAGCATCATATTTATAAAAAGTGGATTAATACGAAATACCCTAAAGCTGCTAAATATATTTGGGAAAAGGAAAAAGTTCCAGTAAACTATTCTTTAATGGTATCGTTTGGCGGAAAGCACGTGCCTCTCTCTCAACTTTATACCAAGCTTTTGTCAAAGATTGGCATTAACACCTATGGAAGTAATACAAAAAAGGATATGAATCCCTTAGGGTATTGGATTCATAACAATGAACAATTAAATTCCTTTTTAGAAAATTATTTCCGTGATCATATCGTATTGTTAAATAATTTTCCTAAGCTAAAAGGAGACTGTGAAAGATTATATTTTGATGGCACAGGTACAGAGAAAGCCCAAGTTTTGACACTGCTTTCCGCCTTAAATGTGTTTAAGAAATCTGGTTCATAATACAATGGAATCTAATACAAATGTTTTATACGTCGTGCCCGATTTGAAAAAGGTTTCAGGTGGGCCACGCAATAGGATAAGCCTTCTTGGGCAGGTGTTTAAGCATAAGGGGGACAGTATCATAGTGGGTGAAAAGAAGCTATTGAAAGCAATAAAATCCCCATCCGTTAATTTTACTTATGTTGAGTCCGCAACGAACAGGATAGCGTTAATAGATCTTTTATCATTGTCTATATTACGTTTAAAATCGAAAAGAGTCTTCGTTTTTATAAGAGATGTGTATTTTGATTTTTTTCCGGAGAATTACCGTTCTCCAAAAGGGCGCTTATTGACTTTGGCCAATCACATTACAAACCTTTTCTTTAGTTGGATTGCCGATTGTTTTTTCTTTCCTACCAATAAAATGGGAGCTGTCTTTTTTAGGAGGGGCACTTATGTTGAAAAGCCGTACTACCTGCTGCCTCCCGGGGTGCCTATTGGGCTTAGTAGACAGGATATGCCCGATTTTGGCGCAAGGCCTGGTATAGTATATTTGGGAGGTACTGGTTACAAAAATTCTGGCTTCGAACAGTTTTTGGAGTTTGCCAAGCTTTATCAGAAGTATTATGATTTTTTTGTTCTTTCAGGAGACAATAGTTTAAAAGAAGTTCTTTCTGATTTGCCTTATGTGGTCTGGACTCAATTACCTTTGCTCCAGATTCCGGATTTTTTGGCCCAGAATAACATTGCCTATGCATTTCATAGTCGGCCACGTAATGATTATGATGATTTAACTTTTCCAATAAAGGTGATGGATTTTTTGGCTTTAGGGCTGCCATTTGTGACAGAGAAGCATCTTCCATTGGTTGAGTTACTTGGAGTAGATTACCCTTTGTTTGCATCAGTGGCTGATTACAATAATATTCACCAAATGCTAAGTAATAATTACAATCCAGAGAGGTATAGGCTCTTGACGAATCGGTTTTTAAATATAGCTAATGAAAATGGTTATGAACAACGTTACGCTTATCTTCTGAGTGTTTTTTTATCTTATAATGAGTAACTTGAAAATTGTGGTTGTATCCAATATGTTTCCCACCGGAAAACAGCCACGTTATGGTATTTTTGTGAAAGAATGGTTGGACCAATTAAAAAATGATTGTACGTTCAAAATTAGCTCTGTCCTTATAAGAGGGCGTGGAACAAATATTATAGCCAAACTCGCTAAATACTTTGTTTTTTATTTACGAATATTATGGGTATTGGGTGATTCTAATGCTTTGTTTTATTTCCATTTTGGGAATCACTCTTTGTTGCCCTTATTGTTTTATAGAAAAAGAGTACTTAAAAGAGTGATAGTTAACTTTCATGGAAGTGATTTGTTTCCCGGACGTTGGGCTGGAAAGTTTTTGTTGCGCATTACAAGTACTTTTTTTTCCCATATTGGGGCTTTTGTTGTACCGTCTGCAGATTATGGCAGAACGTTTGCAGAAAATTATGGGATATCTTCGGAACAGATTTTTGTTTCTCCTTCGGGTGGTGTTGATAGTTTGGTTTTTCAACCTAATGGTGAAATTCAATCTGATGTTGTTCACATAGGGTTTGTGGGTCGCTTAGATCCCGGTAAGGGTTTTGATACCTTGATTAATGGTTTTAGCTTGCTAATTGAGAAATATGAGCAGCTTCATCTCCACGTTGTTGGATGTGGAAGTCTTGAGGAAATTTATCGGACAAAGGTGAACAATTCTAAAAAGTTAAAAGAGCATGTTACTTTTTATGGAGAAAAACCACGATCTCAGCTTACTGATTTCTATAATCATTTCGACATTTTTGTCTTTCCAAGTTTAAGAGAGAGTTTAGGGTTGGTCGGTCTTGAGGCCATGGCGTGCGGAACGCCCGTGATAGGAAGTCGAATTGATGGGATTTCTTCCTATTTAAAAGATGAGGTTAATGGAATTGCGTTTGAAGCTGGCAATGCGTTAGACTTATGTAATTCTGTGGAGAAGTATATTGGTTTGAGTATGGAGGAAAAAATTAGAATGAGGGGTTGTGCATTGCAAACTGCCACTTGTTATGATAAGAATAATGTAATGCTAAAAATGAAATATTTTATTAAGGAGGTATGGAAAAGGAATACTTAATTTTTAACACCCGAATTAATGCTTTAACAATGGATGAAACAGTCTCCTTAATCCTTGAAAGAATCAAAGAAGGTCGTTTTACCCAACAGATTTCTTTGAATGCGGCAAAGGTTGTCGCCATACAGGATGATATTTATTTACGGGAGTCCGTCCTTGATGCGGACATTATTAATGCGGATGGTATGTCGGTTGTTTGGGCGTCAAAATTTTTAGGAAAACCTCTTCCAGAAAGGGTGCCAGGCATAGATCTGATGTTAAGACTTTTGTCGATAGCCAAAGAGAATCAGCTTAAATGCTACTTTTTAGGTGCTGAAAGTAATATTTTAGCGAAACTTGTGTCTATTGTGGGGCAACGATATGGTAAAGAGGTGATTGGTGGATATCATCATGGTTATTTTGATGAAGAAAGGGATCTGGAGATAACCGACGAAATAGTTAATAGTGGGGCTGATCTCCTGTTTGTTGGTATTAGTTCTCCGAGAAAAGAATACCTGGTAAATAAGATAAAAAACAAAATTCAATTACCCTTTGTAATGGGGGTTGGCGGAAGTTTTGATGTATTGGCCGGTAAAACCAGAAGGGCTCCTATCTGGATGCAGAAATCAGGATTAGAATGGTTTTATCGGTTCATTCAAGAACCAAATAGAATGTGGAAACGATATCTTATTGGTAATAGTAAGTTTATTATTTTGGTACTTAAGGAGAAGTTGCATTCAATTTTTAAGTAGTGATATATAGTAAAAGAAAGCCTCCTTGTAATCGTTGATAATTACAAGGAGGCTTTTCATTGGAGGTCGGTGGCGGATTCGAACCGCCGTAGACGGTTTTGCAGACCGTTGCCTAGCCACTCGGCCAACCGACCGTTTAGAGTGTGCAAAAATACAAAATTATTCCATACGGCTATAGCTTTGGGCTGGTTTTTATGAAAAATATTAGCGCTCGAGGGTGACGCTGACGTTTTGCATCTGACCGCCCATGGGGGGATTCATTTTGGAGACTTTGACCCGGGCATGTAAAATGGCGGGAAAGTCATTCATCAGGCGCTCGATGATGCGGCCGGTAATGTGTTCCAGCAAGTGGGAGGTGATCATCATCTCTTCCTTGACGGCATCGTAGACTTTGACGTAATTGAGGGCATCCTGAATGCGGTCGGACTGCATGGGAAGGCTGACTTCGGTCTGCAGGGAGATGTTGACCAGGAAGCGGTTGCCGACCATTTGTTCTTCTTTAAAGCAGCCGTGATAGGCGTAAAAGACCATCTCTTCCAAATCGATGGTGGCGATATTTTGACTGGATTCCATTTGAGCTGTTGTTTGATTGATGGCGCGAAGATAATGCATCTCTTTTATACGGGCAACAGTGTTACCCGGGGATATAACAAAAGCCGGTTAAAACCGGCTTTTGTCTGTTTAAAGGCTGTGCTGCTTAAAGCAGTGGATGCTTTATTTAACGATGGTCATCTCATCAATCAGGTGAGTGGCACCGGCGAATTTGTCGATGATGAAAAGGACGTAGCGGATGTCTACATTGATGCACTTTTGCAGTTGGGTTTCAAAGGCGATGTCGCCACTCATGGCTTCCCAGTTGCCGTCGAAGGCCAGACCAATTAATTCGCCTTTGCCGTTGATGACGGGACTGCCCGAGTTGCCACCGGTGATGTCATTGTTGGAGGTGAAATTGACATACAGTCGGCCGTCGGCATCGGCATATGGTCCGTAGTCTCTCTTGGCGTGCAGCTCTTTGAGTTTTTCGGGAACGTGGAATTCGAAGTTCTCGGCATCTTCTTTTTCCATGACGCCTTCCAGAGTGGTGTAGTGCTTGTATATAACGGCATCACGTGGCTCGTAGTCGCCCACGCTTCCATAGCTCAAACGCATGGTGAAGTTGGCATCGGGATAGAAGACCTTTTCGGGTTGCATCTCCATCAAGCCCGCAATGAACAAACGGGAAGCCTCGTCAATATGCTGTCCGGCCTCCCGGTTCATTTTGAGTAGCTCGCGATACTGGTCCATGGCTGAAAGACCTGCTTTATAGGCTGGGTCCTTGATCAGCTTTTTGTGTTTGGGCTTGTCCAGAAAGTCGTTCAGTGCGGCTTCGCTGGCAAAAATGGATTGGTCGAATAGCTTATCGGCATAGGCCACAAAATTCCCTTTGAATTTTTTGTTGATCTCCTTGTAAAGGGAGGGATGGTATTCTGAGGGAATATCCAGTGCATAGCGGTTGAGCATGGCGGCGAGGACCTTGCGGTCGGTGCCGGCACTGTAATCCTTATAGAAGGTCTTGGCCCTTTCCCGAAGTTCGGTGATGGCCGAGTCTGTTTTGGCCGGATCATCCTTTTTAAGGGCTTCTTCCAGGTCTTTGGCGTTGGTGGCAAAGGACAGGATTTCGGTGCCTCTGATGAGCGTTTCGCGCAGGTAGTTGCTGGCCAGGTAGTGTGCAGCGCGCGAGGTATAGGCCTCTTGTACCGTTGATAGGACATCGCCGTATTTTTTCTGGCGTGCTTCTGAGGCGGCTACCCATTGGGCAAACTCGGCTTCCAGCGATTGTTTTTGCGACAGGACGTCGAGGGCTTCCAGACCGCGGTTCATGCCAATGCTGTTTTTCCAGTAGTTGGAACTGCGGGAGAATTTGGTGGCATACTGTAAGCGGATTTGGTCGCTGGCGGCCATGTCTTCGGCCCAAATGTCCTGCTTTTCGCCACGTACGGTGATCAGGGTCTGGTTGGAAATATCCATGCGCTCTTCAATCCCCCATGAGCAGGTAGCGTTGCGTACTGCCCGGGTAACCAAGGGTCATGGCAAAGTCACCCTTCTCATAGCCTTTTAGGGAAACGGGCAAATGGTGCGCCGGTTGGTAAGGCACATTGTCGGCCGAGTAATCTGCCGGATTACCATCGGCATCTGCATATACACGGAAGAGGGCGAAATCACCTGTGTGGCGGGGCCACATCCAGTTGTCGGTGTCGTAACCAAATTTGCCAATGGAGCTGGGGGGGGCGCCTACAAAACGGACGTCGGTGAAGACTTCATACACCACCAGGAAGTACTGGTTGCCGGCGAAATAATCGCGCACCAACACCCGATAGTCGTTGTCGGCACTATGCGTGTCGGTAATTCTTTTGATACTGGCACGAATGGAATCGGCTCTTACGGTGGCGCTCATTTCGGGCGTAACGGTGGCCAGTACCTGAGCGGTGACGTCTTCCATTCTTTTCAGAAAGGTGACGCTGAGTCCCGGTGCCGGCAATTCTTCTTCAAAGGAGGCGGCCCAGAAGCCATCATCGAGGTAGTTGTTCTCCAAAGTGCTTAATTCCTGAATCTGTCCATAGCCACAGTGGTGGTTGGTCAGCAGCAGCCCCTGATCGGATATCATTTCTCCGGTGCAACCGCCGCCAAAAATGACGACAGCGTCTTTGAGGCTCGACTGGTTAACGCTGTAAATGTCTTCGGCCGACAGTTCCAGCCCCATTTCCTGCATGGTGTTCATATTGAGTTGCTGCACCAGTGGCAATAACCACATGCCTTCATCGGCTTTGACTTTAGCCGTCAGTGTTACCAGAAAAATCAGGGAAACTGTTAAAATTTTTCTCATTATCGTGTTTTTTATAATTGCTTTTAAGACACAAAAATAGCGAAAAATGCTTGGGAAATAGATGATATTTATTCGTATTTCGTCCTACTGTGCCTCGCCGTTGAGGTAGGAAATGATTCTCAGGTTGAGTTGATGGGCGTTTTCGGTGTTTTTCCAGATGGCCAGATTTTCGGCCCTCTTTTTACCACCGGTATGAAAGCGCTCCAGGGTAGTTACCCCAATGACGTATCCGGTTAAGTAGTAACCGGTGTATACATGCCAGGCGCCAAAGCCCAGGGCCGAGGCATTCAGCAAAAAGCTGATGGCTCCCTCGCCAATGGCGCCGGAATAGAGGTGACCGGTGCCGGGAATGATCATGGACAGGTTGTGGGCTTTTTCGGGATTCTTATATTTTTTGGGCTTTTTGTTTTGGTACAAATCCTGCGCGATTTGTTGGTACAGTGGGC
Organism: Geofilum rubicundum JCM 15548; assembly: GCF_000974365.1. Classification (GTDB taxonomy): domain Bacteria; phylum Bacteroidota; class Bacteroidia; order Bacteroidales; family Marinilabiliaceae; genus Geofilum; species Geofilum rubicundum. Next base: position 24,546 of record NZ_BAZW01000026.1, on the reverse strand, counting down.
CATTGTCCGCCTGTTGGGAAAGCGTTAGCAGGGTTTGTTTGGCTTCCTCGTGTTGAAACAGTTGGTTGTAGGCCAGTGTTTTAAGTGTCAGCAGATCGGGGAGCACCGGGTGTCCTTTTAATGCCTGCTCTACCATGCTGATGGCATCGATGCTTTGCTGGTAGTTTTGGCTGAGGTAGTGGCAGGACGCCAGTTGATAGCTTTTTTCGGCCAATAGGGTGTCCTGTGCATGTCGGATGGCAATGCGGTTGAGCTCCTGGATGGCGTCGGCATACCTCTGCTGATGCTTGAGCGACAGGGCCTTTTGCAGCAAGGCGCGGCGTTGCATGCCTGCATCCTCCTGCTCAAAGAGGATTCTTTCATACTCAATGGCGCTTCTGAAATACTGACCGCTGGCAAAAAGCGAATCTGCCAGGATGAAGGGCGATTCGGCCTTAGTCAAAAATGTTGCGCAGAGGAATATGAAGATTAAAGAGAATTTTCTGATTCTGTAAGTGGTAGAAATCATCGTTGGCCGTTTTAGCTGAATACATGGAACCATATATGTTGCCGGCATAGAATACGGTAAAGGCAGATCCAAACAGGAGGGTCGATGCCGATTCTATGCCATTCTTGTGATAGTTTTCAAAAGTGACCAGGGCCAGTCCCGTGGTGAGTAAAAAGGTGGTGATGCCCTGCCCCGTTTTTCCGGCATATATTTTACCGCTGCCCGGTAGGATGGCGGACAGTAGGCCCGACAACCAAACGGATTTGTCTTTGCGCGCGAGCAGGTCTGTTTGGATGCTTTGCAGGTTGGCCAGTTCTTTTGAAAAGCCAAAGTAGTCTTTGGGCAGTTGAAGAAGGGTACTGTCAAATCCTGCCAGGTCCCTTTGTAAAAGTTGGACCCCCGAGCTCAGGTAGTGCACAAAGTGTTGATCGGGGGTGTTTTGGGGCTTAAAATCGGACAGAATGCTCTGCCCTTCCTGGTAATGGCTCAGGTGTATTTGGTTGTAGGCAGCAAAGAGATGTGATTTGGGATAAAGCTCGGATGACGGGCTCACTTTGGTCAGATAGGAGGTGGATGTCGCCAATTCTTTGAGATAGTAAGCGGCCCAGCCGGCCAGATAGTTGAGGGAGTCACTGGCCGGTTGGCTGAGCCCCTGACGGGGCGTGCGCAGGTTTTCCGCCAGGCTCTCCTCATAATAACCCGAGTTGGTCAGGTGGTTGATGAATTTGATTTGCCGGTTCAATGACTGGGCATGACCGGTGCCGGTCAATAACAGGAGGAGGGGGACAAAAATCAGATGCTTTATGGTCTTCGATGGGGCCATCATTACTCGTGTTTGAAAGTCTGGTGGTCACAGTTTTCGTGACCAGGTTTAGCATGCAGGTGGCGGTATATTTGATAACTGTCCCGGGAACGCAAAGTCTTTTCGTTGATGCTGAGCGGGTGCAGATCGGTTTGGGCAATTCTGTTACACCGGCACAGTCGGTCCGCTGTCAGGGCCAGACCCTTTACCGGTCCATAATGGGCAATTACGTCCATGGAAAAGGAGGAGCAGGTGGGCTCGTAGAGGCAGTCGGCCGAAAATTGGCGCGAAAGTGAGGTCTGGTAAAAATATAGCAAGCCACCAAATACATGGTAGGCCGGGTTGATTTTGACGCTCAAAGGATCGTTCTTATCAACCAGGTAGTGGCGTTGGGGACTGCGCGCTTTTTGGGCTTTGGCGGTCGCCTGATGGGACCTGGCTTCAATCAACGCCAAATCATTCAGCAATTCCGGAGAGATGGCGCCAGCAGGCGCCATGACCATGCCCCATAACAGGAGCGATATTGCTTTATAAATCCAATTTAACCGCATCGTCCGGTATTTGAAAGTTAAACCTGGCATCTTCCATGTTCATGCCCGTTTTTATATCGGAGAAGGTGGTTCTTCTGACTGTGGAATCGCGCTCTGAGGTGTAGGATATTTCTGTGATTTTTCGCGGCAGCGAAAAATGATTGGCATGGTGGTATTCGTAATAGTAAATTTTCTTGAGGGGTTTTCCGCTCAGGTTCTGGTATTCGGCATAGACCGGCAGGAAGTTTTCAAAGACCAGCTCTACGGTATGAACCGGCTTGAGTCCGGCAGGGGCCTGCCAGGTGGTTATGTAATAGGCGCCTTCTGTTCTGGCACCGTTTCGAATAAAACCCTCTCTCTCAAGTCCCAGATGTTGCGTGAAGTTGTTGACGAAATAATACAGCAGCTCGCTGTCGCTGCCATACTGACTGTTTTGGGTGAAGGATACCTCGTTTTTTTCGGGGACGTAAATGGTGGTTTCGCCCTGGGTGTTGATGGTTTTGTAAAACTCGGAAGGGGAGGTGTAGTGGCAAGTAATGGCCCCTGTGCTGCCATCGTATAAGGTGGTGGAATGCACAGTGAACAGCTGCCCCTTCTTGTGCACCTGATGGGTGGCATTCACGGAAACCTTTCCTTTGTATGACTGGCCATGCAGGGCCAGTGGCAGGATTAGAATCAGGAATGCGGCTGAAATAGTGTGGCGGATCGGCATGCTGAGTGATTAAAATATTAAGAGGCTTAAAGATATAAAAAACAGGATTGTTTTTTATGATTTTAAGCCTCTTAAAGTGTTTTAAGCGATAGAGTGACTACCACATAAAGAATTTCGGATTATCAACAAAGGCGCTGATGTCATCAAAGTTGATGGCCAAAACAATCAGGTCAATAAATGGAACCAGTCCAAAAATACCACCACAAGTCAGGATGTAACCAATACCTGTCATTGTTTTGGTTCCAAGGTAGAAACGGTGAATACCCAAACCACCCAGGAAAAAGTCAAGTAAAATGGCCACTAAAGCATCTTTTGAACCGCCGTTGGCTGAGGCAATGGCCATTGAAGGCGCCATTTCCAGAGCTTCGTTCATGATTGAAAAAGACGCCTCACTGGCGCTGCTGAATAAAGCTTCTACCTGATTGTCATCAATGGTGTACGATGCAGAAGCGTCGGTGCTAAAACATGCCAGACCTGTTATCAGGGCCAGCGTAAAGAGCAATTTTTTCATAATTTAGTTTTTAATGGAATTAAGATATGTGCGAAAATATATTTTTTTTGAATACATGCCTCATTAATTGGGTGGAAAATCGGTTTCAGAGGTCATTTTTATTGTTTGGCGGCTTAATTTGGGCAGTTTTTTGGCCTAAAATCAGGACTTTTTCATCTCTTTAGCCCTTTTTTTAGAGTTCCAGACTTAGTTGCTGATCGGTCAGCCGAAAGGATTTCCGGTGAAGGGGGGTGATGCCGTGGGCGGCGATGCCGGCACGGTGGACTTTGGTGGGGTAGCCCTTGTTTTTGTCCCATCCGTAATGGGGATGCCTGGCGTGGGCCGCTTCCATGTATTCGTCGCGGTGGGTCTTGGCCAGCACGGAGGCCGCAGCGATGCTTAAGAAGGTCGCATCGCCTTTGATGATGCATTGATGGGGGGTGTCAGGGTAGCGGTGGAAGCGGTTCCCATCTATCAATAGCAGGGTGGGTTTGGTGCTCAGTTGTTCAATGGCCAGGTGCATGGCTTTGATGGAGGCGTTGAGGATGTTGATTTGATCGATTTCCTGATTGTGTACCATGGCCACCGCCCAGCTGATGGCCTGGTCCTGGATAATGGTGCGCAGCAAATTTCGCTGCTTGTGGGTGAGTTGCTTGGAATCATTGAGCAAGGGGTGGCTGAAGTGGTCGGGCAATATAACGGCGGCGGCGACCACGGGGCCGGCCAGACAGCCCCTTCCGGCTTCGTCGCAGCCGGCCTCTGTTTCTCCCTGTTTAAAGCAGGCTTGTAAGGGGGTTTTTATCATGCTGCCAGACTTTCTCCGTGCTTATTTTTCGCGGTAAATGACTTCCATAACGGTTTGTCCCACTGCCTTGAGGGTTTCCCGGTCGATGTTGTCCATGGTATCATCGTGGGTGTGCCAGTAGTGGCCAAAGCTCGTCTGACTTCCGGGTTCGTACTGGATGATGTTGACGCTGGGGATTTGCAGGTGCTTGTATACGTAAACGTGGTCGTCGGTAATCATTCCGCCACGCTGGTAGTTGAAGCGGGCCGAATAGCCCAGCTCGCCGGCAATGCCCCAGATGTGATCGACCAGTTTGGGGGCCATCTGCAGACTATACTGTTCGCGGTAGAACTGGGCATCTTTGGCACCTACCATGTCGAGTAAGATCCAAAGCGGGCATAATAATTCTTTTTATGGGGGTTTTGGCCCCAGTACTGACTGCCCAGGCACCAGGTGTCGGGTTGATAAGCCAGCTGCCGATGGTCGGGCTGCCCATAATCTTCCGCATCAAAAAAGATGATATCGATGCCGGGGTAGGTGGGGTGGTCCGACAAGTGGCGGGCTATTTCGAGCAACACGCCGACGCCGCTTCCGCCATCATTGGCGCCGTCGATGGGCAGGTCACGTTTGGCCGGATCCGGGTCGTAGTCGGCAAACGGCCGCGTATCCCAATGGGCATACAGCACGATGCGGTCGTTTTTTTCGGGCTGAAATTGCCCGATGATGTTGCGGATGTTGAGACGGGTGTTGTCAAAAGCGGTTACCTGCGCTTCCTGTACGATGACTTCGGCCCCGAAGGCGCTGAGCTGGTTGGACAGATATGCGGCACAGGCCAGATGTTCGGGGGTATTGGGCACGCGGGGACCAAAAGCCACTTGCGTGTCGATGTAGTGCCAGGCCGAGTCGGCATTGAAATCGGGGGTGACTAAATCGGGCCTGGCTAGCTGTAAAGGCTTGGAGGCCGATTGTTGCTGACCCGATTTTTGTCCGCAAGCCGACAAAATCAGCGTCAATGTGATGGAAAGGAGGAATTGTGTCATATTACCGTATGTATGAATGCCATTTTTGTTATTTTATTTCCCAGGTGGCGCCTTCTTTGCTGTCCTTGACAACGATCCCGAGAGCTGATAAAGCATCCCGGATCTGGTCGGCCGTGCCCCAGTCCTTATTGGCTTTGGCTTGCTGACGCATGTCGAGTACCAGATGCATGACACCGTCCAGTGTCTCCGAACTTTTGCTGCCGGAATTTTCCGGCGGTGCGAGGCCTAAAATGTCAAAGACCAATAAGTGGAGCAACTCTGTAAAGGAGGTCAGGTCTTTCTCTGTGAAATGGGCCTGACCGCTGACGGACTGGTTGATGATTCTGACCGCGTCGAAGAGGTGGGCGATGAGAATGGGGGTGTTTAAATCATCGTTGAGGGCCTCGAAGCATTTGTTTTTAAAAGCTTCTACATCGAAGGTGGTGGACGTTCCGGCTTTTATTTTTGCTAATTGGGCCATGCCATCCATCAGGCGCAGCAGGCCTTTTTCTGCCGCCATTAGGGCGTCGTTGGAGAAGTCCACGGTGCTCCGGTAGTGGGCCTGGAGAATGAAAAATCGGATGGTCATGGGACCGTAGGCTTTTTCAATCAGGGCGTGGTTACCGGTGAAAAACTCCTCTAAGGTGATGAAGTTGCCCAGTGATTTGCCCATTTTCTGACCGTTGATGGTGATCATGTTGTTGTGCATCCAATAACGGGCGGGCCCATGGCCGTGGGCGATGGTGGATTGAGCAATTTCACATTCGTGGTGTGGAAACAGCAGATCCATCCCGCCCCCGTGGATGTCAAAGGTTTCGCCCAGGTACCGGGCGCTCATGGCGGTGCATTCGAGGTGCCAGCCGGGAAAGCCGTCGCTGAAGCGGGAGGGCCATCGCATGATGTGCGAGGGGGTGGCCTTTTTCCACAGGGCAAAGTCGTAGCTGTTCTTCTTTTCTGTCTGCCCTTCCAGTTGTCGGGTGGTGCTGAGCAGATCCTCTAAGACGCGTCCCGACAGGGTGCCGTATTGGTGTTCCTGGTTGTAGCGCTCTACGTCAAAATAGACCGAGCCGTTGCTTTCGTAGGCAAAGCCTTCTTTCAGGATTTTCTCCACGATGGCCAGTTGTTCAATGATGTGCCCGGAGGCGCGGGGTTCGATGGAGGGACTCTTGACATGGAGGGCATTCATGAAGGTGTGGTAGCGCTCGGTATAGTATTGCACCACTTCCATGGGCTCCAGCTCTTCGAGCCGTGCTTTTTGAGCCACTTTGTCCTCTCCTTCATCGGCATCGTTTTCGAGGTGCCCCACATCGGTGATGTTGCGCACATAACGAACTTTGTAACCCAGGGTGGACAGGTAACGAAAGAGGATGTCGAAGGTGATGGCCGGACGGGCATGGCCCAGATGGGGGTCACCATAGACGGTGGGACCGCAGACGTACAATCCTACATGGGGCGGTTTAATAGGGGTAAATATTTCTTTTTTCCTCGAAAGGGTGTTAAAAATCTTTAATTCTGACTTCATGATGTTTGGTGATTTGTTTGAAACGGCTAATTTACAAAATTAGACGGAAATGAGCCCTATTAAAGAAATTGATAAAAAATGCCTACTTTGTTGGTAAATGTGCGTATGGGTAATAATCCTTTGTGGGGGGTTGGTTGTTTATTGGGTAGGTTATTAGGTTGATAGGTCGATAGGTCATTAGGTAAATAGGGGAAGATAGGGAAGAAAGGGTTGATGGGGTAGGATGGGTCGATAGGGATGATGGGGTAGGATGGGTCGATAGGGATGATGGGGTAGGAAGGGTCATTAGGTCGAGAGGTAAATAGGGAAGAATAGGTAAAATGGGAAGATGGGGTTGGTGGGGTGAGATGCCGGGGGGCATAAACTTAATTCATTTAAATATGGAGAAGGGTAAAGGGGAGTTGAATTCGGGTAGGCAGGCGTCCATTAGCAGGGCGGAGGAGACCTACCGAAATATATTTTTGAATTCGCAGATCGGACTCTTTAGGACGGAGTTGGTGTCGAGCCGACTGCTCGATGCGAACGAAGCCTTTGCGGTGATGTGCGGATTTAACAACCGGGAGGAGTTGATGAAGCAACCCTTTTATTTGTCGGAGCGCTACGTGAACCTGGAGGACAGAGCCCGGTTGGTGGATCTTTTGCGGCGGGACGGGGAAGTGAGTAAGTATGAAACGGAATTTCGAACGGTGTTGAATCAGCTTATCCGGGTGCGCTTATCCGCTTCTTTGGTGGTGGATAAAGGTTGGATGGAAGGGGCTGCAGAGGATATTACCGAGATTTACAGGTCCCAGAAGGCTTTGGAACATCAAACGCGCTTTCAGAAGTTGGTGGCCGATATCTCCTATGATTTTATCAGCTCTTCGGCGGATAATATTGATGAAAAAATCGATCATATGCTGCGGGTGACCGGTGAGTTCTTTGGGGTTGACCGGGCTTATATCTTTAAAATTTCCAGTGAAGAGCGCTGTATCACCAATACGCATGAGTGGTGTTCTGAAGGGGTTAGTCACGAAATGGACAATATGCAACGGCTGCCCCTGAGCTCCCTGCCCTGGTGGTCGAACCAGATTTTACAAAAAAAGGTGGTGCACATAGCCAGTGTAGAGGCCATTCCTGAAGAAGCTGCTTTGGAAAAAGCGCTTTTTATTGGTCAGAACATCCAGTCCTTGCTTTCGGTGCCCATTGTTGAAAATGGAAAAATTGTTGGATTGTTCGGTTTTGATGCGGTTAAAGCACCGAAAATATGGACGTCCAATGATATATCGCTCATTCATGTTTTGGCCAATTCCCTGGCCGATACTCTGTTGAAAATTGAGGTGGAGCGACAGCTCATTCAGGCCAAAGAGCAGGCAGAGGCGGCCAATCAGGCCAAGTCGGAGTTTCTGGCTAATATGAGCCATGAAATCCGAACCCCCTTAAATGCCATTATTGGCTTTACCGAGGTGCTGAAAAGTACCCCGCTGACTTCCATCCAGAAGCGCTATGTGGATAATGCCTGCTCATCCGGTCACGCTCTGCTGGCAGTGGTGAATGACATCTTGGATTTTTCGAAGATTGAAGCCGGTAAATTGATTCTCGAAAATGTTGGGTTGGATTTGCATGAATTGGTTTACCAATCTGTTGAGATGGTGCGTTTGCAGGCCAGGAAGAAAAAGTTGACGGCAAAATGGGTGATGGATGAGGAGGTCCCCCGTTTTATTTTCTCTGATCCAACGCGCCTGAAACAGGTTCTGGTAAATTTGCTGGCCAATGCTGTGAAATTTACTGACAAAGGAGGCGTGGTGCTTTCTGTAAAATATGTCCCCCTGGGTGCTGATGAGGGGGCTTTTACTTTTTTTGTCAGAGACACCGGGATTGGCATCAACGATGAACAAAGAACCCGCTTGTTTAAAGCTTTTTCTCAAGCCGATACCAGCACAACGCGAAAGTATGGGGGAACGGGACTTGGATTGATTATTTCGAACCGCATTGTTGAAAAAATGGGTGGCCATTTTGAGCTGGAAAGTGAGCCGGGTAAGGGGTCGGTGTTCTCGTTCACCATTAAGGCGCCATTGGCACCTTCAACGGATCTGGATAAGAGCTTTGTGGCTCCGGATACCAAAGGGAAAATGATTAACCGGCAGTCGCTACGCTCATTGTGGCGGAGGATATTCCTATGAATATGGAGTTGATCCTGATTCTGATTCATCGGTTGATCCCTGGTGCACGCATCCTCGAGGCCTCCAATGGACGGGAGGTGTTGGATCTGTTAAAGCAGCATCGGGTCCATCTTATTTTAATGGATGTGCAGATGCCGGTGATGAGCGGAATTGAAGCCACGATGGCCATTCGTGATTTAGAAAGCGGGTCCGGCGTCCATATCCCCATTGTGGCGCTGACGGCCGGAGCCCATAAAGAGGAGCGGGATGCTTGTCTCTCCTCTGGTATGGATGAGTTTTTACCGAAACCGGTGAGTTCTCGTGAGCTGTTGGAGGTGTTGATGAAATTTCTGGAGGGATTCGAACTGGTGGATGAAGAGGTGCTTGAATTCCTCATTCGTTCGAATGAAGATACCACCCATTTCAATGTGAAGGATTTGATGGAACGGATCAGTTACAATGAAGAATTGATGGAAAAAGTGATTCATTCCGTATCGTTTCAGATGTCTGGTATTCTGGATCAATTGGCATCCGGGCTTGAAGATGAAGGGGTGGTCAAGGAGGTGAGTCACACCATTAAGGGCTTGAGCCTGAATATGGGTTTTGAGCGTTTGGCCGCTATGGCACGTGAAATGGAGAACAAGGCCAGGGGAGAACTAAAAGTCAAACAATTATTAATGGAATCGATGTATGCGGAATGGCTTACCATTCGGGATATCTTGAGTGAAATGGAATAATTACCAGGAATTATGGTGAGATGCGCTTTGGGTTTGATTTGTTTTTTGTCGGGAAGCTGGGCGATTTCCCAGCCGCTTTCTCTGGATTTTGAGGCTGAGGGGGCAGCGGCTTATCTGGATGAGGTGGAAGTGATGAACCTGAATTCAGGCAGCAGGGTGTCGGTTTTTAACGGAGAGTATTTATGGTTGGGAGGTTCCGGTGGCGATCTTCAGAACGATTCCATATCTGACATGGTGGTTTCACCGGATATGGCGGCAGGCGCTTGCGACATCGCATTTGCGCTGGCCCGGCCGGGTTATGTTTTCCTAAGCATTTCGGATGCCATGGGGCGGGTGGTGGTCAATGAGGAGCGGGAGCTGCCCCGCGGCCAGCACCAATTGCGGGTAGAAGGGTTGAGAAGTGGCGCCTACAAAGTGTCTTTGATGACACCCCATGCCGAACATACCCACTGGATCAGATCGGACGCTCGCCTAGCTGCGAATAAGGTCCTGGTGGTCTGGAGCAAGCAGGCCGCAAGCCCTCAGGAGCAGACAAAAATGGCCATTTCCTGGCCGTATGCGACAGGGGACCGCCTCCTTATGAAAGGGATGGCGGGTGAGATGGTCCATTATGTGACGCTGGTCCCCACCAAGGATTCTGTGGTGGTTTTTCAATTTATGCCTTGTGTGGATGGGGACAAAAATGCTTATGCCACGGTCGAAATTGGGGGACGGTTCTGGATGGCCGAAAATTTACGCACAACCCATTTGGTTTCGGGCGAGGAATTACCGGAGGTTCGGGATAATAATGACTGGCAGGATCTTGCGCTTCCGGCTTATTGCTGGTACCAAAACAATGATCATCATCGATACCAGTATGGCGCCTTGTATAATTGGTATGCGGTGTCAGATGCGGGGCTTTGTCCCCAAGGCTGGCGGCTTCCAACAGATGAGGATTGGCTGGAACTTGAAAAAGTGATGGATCCTGCCATTGATGTTACTTCTGCTACCGGTTGGCGGGGTAAGGATGGTGCCCTTAAAATGAAGACCTTGCGGGGATGGAATGGCCAAAAGGGGACCAATCTTTTTGGCTTCTCGGCGCTTCCAGCCGGGCGTCGCAGCCATGAGGGCCACTTCAACAGTGTGGGGGATTATGCTTATTGGTGGACCGCCTCTCCAAGGGATGAGGAGAATGCCTGGAGCAGATATATACTGCCCGATTATGACTATTTGTACCGGGGCAGTTTTTCAAAAAAATATGGCTTTTCGGTGCGCTGTGTGCGGGGCGACTAAGCCGTTTTTTTCCTTCTACTCGGGCAGGTTTTTGAGTTCTGAGCCCGACTTTATTTTTATGATGCGACCATTTTCATAGACCCTGATTTGACGCAACGCGTCGTTGTGGTCGTAAATGTATTCTTCTCCGTTGTGCAGTACACCCTCCCGGTAGTAACCTTTCTGATAAATGTTCCCATTGAGTTTTCGGGCTGTGTGGTAGCCGGTTCCATAGAAAGGAGTAATCATTTTGTCGGGACGGGCAGAATTGTCCTCCGGCCTGTTCTGCCGCAGGTCAGTAGTGGTTTCAAAGCTGCCGTCCTGGTAGTTTCTTATTTGCTGCAAGGTGCCGGTTGAGTCGTACACCTCCACATGGCCATCCACCGTGCCATTGTCCCATTTCCCCTTGTACATGATGTTGCCGTCGCGGTAGTAGTAACGCTGCTCGCCCTCTCGTTTGCCCACCTTATTGTAGGTGAACTCATAGGCTGCTTGTCCGTTGGAATGGTACAGGCGGTAGTCGCCCACCCAAAAAGCCTCGCGCCAGACACCCTCTTCCCAAACCTGACCATTTTCGAAGTAGAAGCGGGCCGGACCGTTGGCAACGCCTTCCACAAAAGTGATTTCATGTTTGAGGGTCCCGTCCGGATAGTAACCTTTCCACAGACCGTTTTTGCGTCCTTCGGTATAAGATCCTTCTTCTAAAATATAGCCCTCATCTGAAGAGATTTGCCAAAGGCCGGTTTTTTTTCCTTGCGTGTCCAGTTGGTTCACCGAGCCTTCCTGTCCGTATACGACTGTTGGTGTGCTGACTGCAAAAAAAACAAGCAGTAGTAGAAAAAAACGAGCGGTATTTTTGAAGTATGCCATCACAGATAAAATATGAAAACCTTGTAAGGGTTTAAACTTATAAAACCGCTACAAGGTTACAATATTCTTATATCTTACTTTTTTACTCATGTTGTGTTTATCTATTTATGGCATTCATGATCCGCTTCGCTCCAGCTCCAGCCAAAAAAAGTAAGCAAATTTTGCGTTTAGTGAGCGCAGTGGTCAAACTTGTTTGCATCAATGCCGAACGTAGCAAAATTCAGCGAAGCTAAAAAAGGCCGCCGCTGACGATGAATATCTAAAATGAAGGTTGCTCGCCTAAACCCCGCGAACTCGCTGCGCTCAAACAGCGCGGGCTTCTTTACGGCAACCATCCTTCATTTTTTAACGATATTTCTCGAAGGCGATAAGTTACCGATATACCGACGCTGCATCATTTGCAATTGGGGCGCTAAAAAGGGCTGCTGCTACCGACAATTTTCTTTACGGAAATTATCTGAGGCAGGAAAAACTTCTGGTTTTACAGAAAGTATGTGTTCACGCAGTTTCCTTCGACTCCCGGACAAACAGCGCGGGCTTTTATACGGCAACCATCCTTCATTTTTTAACGATATTTCTCGAAGGCGGTAAGTTAGCGATATACCGACGCTGCATCATTTGCAATTGGGGCGCTAAAAAGGGCCGCTGCTACCGACAATTTTCTTTACGGAAATTATCTGAGGCAGGAAAAACTTCTGGTTTTACAGAAAGTATGTGTTCACGCTGTTCACTTCGACTCCCGGACAAACAGCGCGGGCTTCTTTACGGCAACCATCCTTCATTTTTTAACGATATTTCTCGAAGGCGGTAATTTACCGATATACCGACTCTGCATCATTTGCAATTGGGGCGCTAAAAAGGGCCGCTGCTTAACTGTTATTTCCTGAAGGCAGTTGCCGAAGGGCTTTTGCCACAGCCTATTTATTGGCTTTGGCCCAGCTGTCGCGCAGTCCCACTGTTTTGTTGAATACGAGCTGGTCGGGTTTTGAGGCTTTGTCTGCCGCAAAATAGCCGAGGCGCTGAAACTGGAAGTTGTCCAATGGCTGAACATTGGCCAGAAAGGGTTCCAGTTTGCAGTTCGGCAGGATGGTCAGGGATTCTGGATTAAGGAATTCCTTAAAGTCCTTGTCCTTGTGCCCGTCCGGCTCTTCATCCATAAACAGACGGTCGTACAACCTTACTTCGGCATCTACGGCATGTTGGGCCGATACCCAGTGCAGGGTACCTTTGACTTTGAGTCCGGAGGTGTCGGAGCCACTGCGTGAATCCGGGAAATAGGAACAATAGATTTCTGAAATCGTCCCGTCTGCCTCCTTTTTGAAATCGTCACACTGAATGATGTAGGCGCTTTTGAGGCGGACCTGACGGCCCGGGCCCAGACGGAAAAATTTCTTCGGGGCATCTTCCATGAAATCGTCCCGCTCGATGTAGATTTCCCGGCTAAAGGGAATGGTCCGCTGGCCCATGCTTTCGTCTTCGGGGTTGTTGACGGTCTCCATCATTTCCACCTGTCCCTCGGGGTAGTTGGTGATGATGAGTTTGATGGGGTTCAGCACGGCGTTGACGCGCATGGCTTTTTTGTTGAGGTCTTCGCGCACGCAATATTCCAGCAGGGCAATGTCGATGACATTGTCCCGACGGGCCACGCCTACCCGGTCGGCAAACATGCGAATCGATTCCGGTGTGTAGCCTCTGCGACGCAAGCCCGAAATGGTCGGCATGCGGGGATCGTCCCAACCGGATACGATGCCCTTTTGCACCAACTCGAGCAGCTTGCGCTTACTCATGACGGTGTAGTTCAGGTTGAGCCGTGCAAATTCAATTTGACGCGGGCGAACTGAAGGGGTTTCTCCCTCCAGTATCTGATCTAAAAACCAGTTGTAGAGGGGACGGTGGACTTCAAACTCGAGGGTGCAAATGGAGTGGGTGATGCCTTCGAGGAAATCGCTCTGTCCGTGCGTAAAGTCGTACATCGGGTATATGCACCACTGGTCGCCCGACCGGTGATGATGGCGGTGCAAAATGCGGTACATGATGGGGTCGCGCATGTGCATGTTGGGTGAGGCCATGTCGATTTTAGCGCGCAATATTTTTTCACCATCTTTAAATTCGCCGGCTCTCATGCGGGCAAATAAATCGAGGTTCTCTTCCACCGACCGGTTGCGATAAGGACTCTCTTTACCGGGTGTGGTGGGTGTGCCCTTTTGGGCAGCAATATCTTCGGCGTTGAGCTCACAGACGTAAGCCTTGCCTTTCTTTATTAAGAGAACGGCCCACTCATAGAGTTGCTCAAAGTAATCGGAGGCATATTTGGGCTCCCCTTCCCATTCAAAACCCAGCCATTTGATGTCTTCCTGAATGGAATCCACGTATTCCACCTCTTCTTTGGTGGGGTTGGTATCATCGAAGCGCAGGTTGCAGCCTGCCTTATAATGCTTGGCAATGCCAAAATTCAGGCAAATGGATTTGGCATGTCCGATGTGTAAATAGCCATTGGGCTCGGGTGGGAAACGGGTCAGTATTTGCCCTCCGTTTTTACCCGCTGCCAGATCTTTGTCTATTTCCTGAAAAATAAAGTTGGTTTTAACTTCTTCAACGCTCGGTTTTGATGCTTCGTTACTCATAGTTGGTGTCTTGTAATTACAGAACACAAAAGTAAAAGATTTTGACCGCAAACTGCTTTTTTCAGACAAAAAGATGAGACAGTCGGTCAGCTTGTTGTATTTTTATGCCGTAAAAATGATATCCAATATTTTTGCCAAAGAACACGAAGGGGAGGGATGTAGCCAAGGCTTATTATTGATTCATACATTTGGTTGTTTTTAAATAAGTGTCATTGGCGTTATTGACTGCGTCAATCTTCGATTGGTGGAAAAAAATATTTAACATGCAGACTTTATATAATATAGGTATTGGTCTTTTTGGTTGGGTAGCCCGACTGGTAGCTCCGTTTAACAGCAGAGCGGCTTTGATGACGAAGGGGCGCCGGCAGGTATGGGATCAGCTGGCCGGCAGTGATCTGCGCGGACAGGTGGTGTGGGTGCATTGTGCCTCCCTTGGGGAGTTTGAGCAGGGACGTCCCTTGATTGAGGCCATCCGGGAGGCCCATCCCGAGTACAAAATTGTGCTGACTTTTTTTTCGCCTTCGGGTTACGAGGTGCGGAAAAATTACGATCAGGTGGATGTGGTGGTTTATTTGCCGGCAGACACCCGAAAAAACGCGCAGCGTTTTATCCGGGCCATTCATCCCGACCAGGTTTATTTCGTGAAGTATGAATATTGGTTCCACTATTTTAGTCAACTCAAACGTGCCCATATTCCTTTGTACAGTGTTTCTTCCATTTTCAGGAAAGAGCAGGTTTTCTTTCGTTGGTATGGTGCCTGGTTTCGGCGTATTCTGACATGCGTTACCCGTTTTTATGTGCAGGATGAACCCTCGGCCCGATTGCTCACAAGCATTGGCCTTTCGAACCATGTGGTGGCGGGGGATACGCGTTTTGACCGGGTGGCGGCCATTGCGGCCAGTGCGGCGGAGGTGCCTGTTATCGCCGATTTTGCCAGAGATGCTCAAGTGCTGGTGGCTGGTAGTTCCTGGCCGCAGGATGAGGCTATTCTGGCAGAGTTTCTCAACCATGCTGCACCAAATGTGAAATGCATTGTGGCGCCGCACGAAGTGCACGAATCGCACATCACGCAGCTGCTGGGGCGTTTCAAGGTGCCTGTTTGCCGTTATTCCCAACTGAGTGGGGCCATTCCGGCCGATGCCCGGGTATTGGTTATTGATACCATCGGACTGCTGTCATCCATCTACCGTTATGGCAGTGTGGCCTATATCGGGGGCGGTTTTGGCAAGGGCATTCACAACACATTGGAGGCGGCGACTTATGGCATGCCGGTGATTTTTGGTCCCAACCACAAAAAGTTTAAGGAGGCCATGGATTTAATTGAGCAGGGGGCCGGCTTTCCCATTTCGGATAAGGCCGACTTTCTTAAAGTGATGGATCAGTTCTGGTCGCCGGGCTCTGAAGCTTCTTTGAAGGCTTCCGGTGATGCTGCACATCGCTATGTTCAAAGTATGTGTGGGGCCACTGAGCGGATATTGAAGGAGACGTTTTAAAAAAACAACCGACATGAGATTTCATGCCGGTTGATCTTCCTTAATTGGTGGTTGTGAAGGTAATCGATGTCGTCACGACCGGGATATTTGCAGGCCCGTTTCGCTGATGCGCATATCCACGAAGCGGGCTTTGTTGTTGGGGGCCTGGGCCTTGAGTAATTGTTGGATGTTTTGGGCGGCTTCGGTGTCTTTGGCACAGATCAGCAGGTAGCCGCCACCTCCGGCGCCCAGTAGCTTGTAGCCATAGGTGTAAGGTTCTATCCGGTTGAGAATGGATTGTATCTCAGGTGTGTTGGTGCCCTTGTCGAGTTGATTGTTGAGTTGCCACGACCGCCCAATCATTTGGGCCGTTTGCCGGTAATCGCACTTCTGAATGGCTTCGGCGGTTTGTTGGGCATGGTCCTTGATCGTGTCCAGAATGCGCAATTTTTCTCCATCGTTCAGGTACATGCCCTGAACAATTTCTGAGAGTATGTTTTTGGCTACCCGGGTGATGCCCGTGTAGTACAGCAGCCAATTGTTTTGGTATTCGGGGGCTTTGAAGAGACGGTCGGGCAGCCAATGCGCACGGACTTCATTCTGCATGCCGGGTGTTGAATGTAGCAGCTTGATGCCGGGCAATATGCCACCGTACTGGTCCTGCCACCCGCCGCCGGTGGTCAGCATCTGCTCTAACAACAGGGTGTTGTGACAAAGGGCGGAGTGATGCCAATCCAGAGCGCAGAAATCGGATAAGGCACCCAGAATGGTCGCGGCCAGGATGGAGCTGGTGCCCAGACCAGAGCCTTTGGGAATGGCTACCAGCAAGGATATTTCAATGCCTCCGCCAAATTCTTTTAGCTGGTCTTCCAGCGATGGGTATTGGGTGGGACCATAGTTGGGATGGAAACCGGCCAGACACAAAGCGGCCCGGGGAATGGAAAACGCGGATCCCACCTTGGTATAATCCACCAACTCATTGTAGTTGGTAATGGTTTCTGAAACGCCGTTGTCAATGCTTCGCAGGGTAATTTCCGGCTTATCTGACAATCGGATAAATACTTGCAAAGGGGGTTGGCCATTGAGATCCACCGCGATGTTGACCACCGAACCGCCGCTTTGCAGGCAATAGGGCGGCGTGTCGCTCCAGCCGCCGGCCAGATCGAGGCGGGCCGGACTGCGGGCCCAGACGATCTGGTCGGTAAATACGCTGAGTCTCGGGACGGTGGGGTGCTGCACCGATTTCAGAAAGGCCTCGTGAATGGCGTGGTAGGCCTGGTTTTCAAAGGGGACGCTGGCTTTACCTGATACACGGGCATGCTCTGCCCGGAACATCCTGTCGCGGGCCATCAGCAAAGGATCTTCCGTTGGTTGTGGTGAGGCGGGCAGGTCGAGTCCCGATTGATAATAGGTCTGCGCCAGTATTTTCAGGTCGCTTTGGTAAAAGATGCTTTTTTGATAGTTGGCGGCCAATTTGGGGAGGGTGGAATGTGCGAAGATCGCTCTTTGTCGGAATAGGGTCACTAAATCGGCCCGTTCATTAAGGCCGGTGGCCGAAACTCTTTCGGATGAAAGCCACAGGGCTTTCATCTCCTCGTTGCTATTCTCCCCGGTCATCCAGCCAATGAGTTCCGGTCTGAGCCGGGATTTTTCAGTGATCGGAAAAAGCGGTGCATCCTGAATGTCGTCAGCCGGTGAAATGCCGGCCTCCTCAAGGGTCAGGCCTCTGGCACTCAACCACAGTTGAAGCGCCTGCCCCATCCACAGGGCCGCCTTTGCTTCTCCGCTGAAAGTGTCATCCATGCCATAGGGGCGGATGGCCACCTGTGCATCATTCAGAGGAACCACATCCAGACAAATACCCGCTGGCAGATGCAGCGACCAGTCGTTTGGAGGGATGCCTGTCAGGATATGGTGATGTTGGAGTTGCCATCCACTGGCGATGTGACTGTTCTCGACCCAAATGTGGTGGTTTTGTTGGGTGAAGGGCTTTTCGGTAACGGCATTTTGCACAAACAGGGAGGGGTGCGGTTTTACTCTGTTGTGCCAAATGGCGCGCTGATCTTTTATCCTGTTTTGAATTTTTTCGGTGGAGGTGATGAGTTCCAGATTGGTGCCGTAGTGATAAAATTCTCCTTTCTCAAGGGGGACAATGGCCACGGATAAATCGGAAAGTTCGGCATCAGAAACGGAGGGGGCAGTGCCCAGGGCCAGACCAAATTCGCTGTACAGATCGTAAGGGGCAGGAATTTCGTTTTTGAATTTACGGTCGTCCCACTGACATTTTACCATGAGACGCTCAATGGCCTTGTCGCTCAATATCCAGACACCCGCATCCATCAAAAACAGGTGGGTGGCCGAAAGTTCCTCTATCTGACGGTGATTGGGTTTTTGCAACATAAAGGCCAGTTCGTTCTGCCTGGTTCTGGGTGTGAAAAACACGCCGTGCCGGGAGGCTAGGTGCGGATCGGCCCAGATACCCAGACAAATGATATCGGCCTCGGGCAAATGGTTGAAGTGCTCACCGGGAAGGATCAGGATATCGCCACTGGCGATAAGGGTATGGTTGTTTTTTGGCGCCACTTCTAAAAGTTCTTTGTAAAAAGGCTCTTGTAAATCGAGCAGGTTTTGCTGCAGGTTTTGACCGCGGCTCCAGCGGAAGACCGGAATGGGGCTCAAAACTTTTCCGGAGGGGGCATAGGCCGGCAATCGACGGCTTTGTCCACCCGCATGAATGATGATTTTTTGGCTCGCTCGGAGGTAGGAGCTGAAGTCTGTTGTGCCCATTTGTCTGAAATGCTTCGCCAACAACCAGGCGGTTCCGCCGCCGGAGCCAATTCTGGCGCCTGCCGGATCTGACAAGGCAAAGTGGGTCGCTCTTTTCTCAGGAAAAAGTGCGGTGAAGGAGCTACACAGGTTTTCGGGTACGGATATTAATGTATGCATCTGGGTGGTGTTTTGTTGATTTACAAAGATAGGAGCCTTGGCTGATTCTCAAAATATAAAAGACGATCCGTGCCCTAATGGACGACATTTTGGTCCCGGTTTATATCAGGAGATGATTTATTTTTGTAGTCGACAATTTTTGGGATGAGGTTTATGTGAGGTTTTATTCTAGGCGTGTGGATCAAAATAGTATATTTTTGAACTTGGAAATTAATTCAAATGATTGTTAATTTACGTCGTTTTTTAATGTGTATTTTTTACACTTACCATAAAAGAAAATAATGTTCACACCTAAAATTTATATCACAATGAAGAAGAATTGGATGGTAAGCCTGGCTGTTGCAGGCTTAATGATGGGGTGTTCGTCGGCACAGGGGGATGAAGCGTCAGCTAAGGTTGAGCGCATCCCGGAGGTTGAAGAACTCCTTGCACAGATGACTGTGGAGGAAAAAGTGGGCCAAATGGCTCAGCTAACGGTGGATGTATTGACCGTTGGTGAGGATGCTTTTAGCACCACCGAGCCTTTGAGACTCGATGAAGAAATGACCCGCAAGGCATTGGTTGAATACGGGGTGGGTTCTGTTTTGAATACCGCCGGAAACCGTGCCCGTACGCTGGAAGAGTGGCACACCATTATCAGCCAGTTGCAGGATGTGGCCATGAATGAATCGCGCCTGGGCATACCCGTTTTATATGGGGTGGATGCCATTCATGGAACGACCTACACGGCCGGTGCTACTTTCTTTCCACAGCAAATTGGACAGGCGGCCAGCTGGAATCGTGAATTGGTGCGTCGAGGTGGTGAAGTAACGGCCTACGAAACGAGAGCATCCGGCATTCCCTGGAATTTTTCACCCGTATTGGATATGGGGCGCGACCCACGTTTTCCAAGGATGTGGGAGACTTTTGGGGAGGATGTTTATCTGGCTTCTCAGTTGGGGATTGAAATTGTGAAAGGCTATGAAGGTGATGATAATGATGTCAGTGATCCCACAAGGGTGGCTGCTTGTTTGAAGCACTATCTGGGCTATGGTACGCCGCTGTCGGGTAAGGACCGCACGCCTGCCCTGATTCCTGAAATTGAACTGAGGGAACGTCATTTGCCGGCTTTTGAGGCGGCTATTGAAGCCGGCGCGCACACCATTATGGTAAATTCCGGATTGATCAATGGCGTGCCTGTGCATGCCAGTTACCAAATGTTGACGGAACTGCTGAAAGACGAGCTGGGCTTCACGGGATTGGTGGTGACCGACTGGAACGATATCAATAATCTTCACAACCGCGACCGGGTGGCCAAAGATGCCAAAGAGGCTGTTAAGATGGCCATTAATGCCGGTATTGACATGTCGATGATTCCTTATTCACTCGACTTCTGTGATTATCTGGTGGAGTTGGTAAACGATGGGGAAGTCCCCATGGCCCGCATTGACGATGCCGTCCGCAGGATTTTAAATACCAAGCATAAACTGGGATTGTTTGAGACACCGGTTACCCATTATGAGGACTATCCGTTGTTTGGCAGTGAGGCCTTTACCGATGACGCCCATAAAATGGCGCAGGAGTCGATGACGCTATTGAAAAATGAGGACCAGGTTTTGCCGCTTCCGAAGGACGCCCGTATTTTGGTGACCGGTCCCAACGCCAACTCGATGCGTGCCCTCAACGGCGGTTGGTCTTATACCTGGCAAGGTAATAACATCGATGATTTTACGGCGGATTATTCAACCATTTTGGATGCCATTACAGCCAAAGTAGGTGCTAACAGAGTGGTGTTCAGGGAAGGCGTGCGCTACGATAACGCTGCCAGTTACTGGGTTGATGAGGCTTATGATATTGCAGGAGCTGTCAGGGCGGCTGCCAGCGTGGACTATATTGTTTTGGCGCTGGGCGAAAATACCTATACCGAAAAACCGGGTGATTTGCACGATTTGACGCTTTCAGAAAATCAGTTGGCCTTGGCGCAAGCTTTGGCCAGAACCAGAAAGCCCATGATTTTGGTGTTGAATCAGGGACGTCCGCGCATCATCCGCTCCATTGAGCCACTCATGAAAGGTGTGATCAATGCCTATTTGCCCGGTAACTATGGCGGTCTGGCGGTGGCTGATGTTCTGTTTGGTGATGTTAATCCCAGCGGGAAACTGCCTTTTACCTATCCTTTGTATGCCAATTCCCTGGTGACTTATGATCATAAGCCTTCTGAGCACCAGGCGCGTATGTCGGGTGTGTACGACTATGAATCGGATTTTGCCATTCAATATGCCTTTGGACATGGCTTGAGTTATACGACTTTTGAATACAGTAATTTGTCGTTGAGTAACACAGAGCTGGGCAAAGATGGCAAGATCGATGTAAGTGTAACGGTGACCAACACCGGTGAGCTGGAAGGAAAAGAAGTGGTTCAGTTGTATACTTCTGATATGTATGCTTCCATAACACCCGATGTTCGTCGACTCAGGGCTTTTGATAAAATTAATCTGAAGCCGGGTGAGGAAAAAACATTGACTTTTTCATTGACACCTGCGGATATTTCCTTTATCAATGAAGGGAATTCAAGGGTTACTGAGTCGGGAGAATTTGAGGTACATGTGGCTGAATTAAGCGCGAAATTTAACTATACGGAGTAGCCGAAGGAGGATACGCCTATAGAGGTTTAAAGAATGAAGCCATTATCGGATATAACCGATAATGGCTTTATTCTTTTTGTTTGTCATGTTTAATGGAATTTTAATTACAAATTGTTTAATTTTACCAAGCTAAGTTACTGATCTACCCAAAGAATTATGAATTTTATCCGATTTGCTCTTTTTCTCCTTGCTGCTTGTTTGGCTTCAGGCGCCGCGGCATCCATTGTCCCGGAGGAATCAAAAAGTAATGCGCTTTCCCTCGCTGAAGATATAATCATTGAAGCCATTGAGGTGAATCCTCAAGAGGCCGTGCACCTTATTGATTCGCTTGTGCTGTTGGAGGACTATCATCCGGATTTGGTAGGTGGGATGATGGCCTACTATAGAGGGGAACTGAGTTATTCGCTGGGACAGTGGCCGGAAGCGGGTGAACACTATCAAAAGTCCATTGATTCTTTTTTGTTGATTGAAGACTCCCTTAAATTGGCCGCAGCTTACAACAATCTTGGATTGGTGCAATCATTTCAGGGCAATTACGACCAAGCATTGGCCGCGTATTCGGCCTCGCTTGAGGTTGAGATGGGACTGGAGAATGCCGTTGGAATCGCTCAATGTTACCAGAACATGGCCATTGTATTTGCGGCTGGTGATCAGGACGGAAAGGCCCTTGAATTCTATAACAATGCTTTGAATGTCTATATGGATGAAGAGGCCTTGGAGGATGCCGCTGGTGTTTATAACAATATGGCGGCTATTTACTCGGAGGATGGGGTTTTTGATAAGGCGGAAGTTTATTACAATCAGGCCATTGGGATATATCAGCGCTTGCGTAACGGCCAAAACGAAGCCAGAGTGCTGTGCAATATGGGGGCCATGGAAATGCGCCAGGAGAATTATGAAGAAGCCAGCCATTTAATTGAGCGGGCCTTGTTTTTGTTGAAAGCAGAAGGGGATAAGTTGGGGGAGGTGAATGCCTATAGTATGCTGGGGGATTTGTATAGCAGTAAGCGGGATTACCACCAGGCGGTTTTTTTGTACCAAAGAGCGGAAGAGTTGGCGGAAGAAATGGGGATGAAGGATGTCCGCATCAGGAATTTGTTGTCCCTCTACGCTGCGTATAAGAATATTGAGTTATGGCAGGATGCTTTGCATACCTACGAACTTTATTCTGAAATTAAGGAAGAGATGATGCTTGAGAATCCGGATTTTAGAAGCGGAACCCTAAGCATGGAAATGGAGCAGCGCATGGCCGATCGGGATTATCTCATATATAAGGCTCAAATCAGGGAGCGTATTTTTTGGGGAATCATTGTGGTGGTGAGCTTGTTGGCACTTTTGGGTTTTTGGATGTCTTCTGTGCGACGAAAGCGACTGACAGACCAAAAGGAGATGGATGTCCTGAAGAAGCAATTGATGATGCAAAAGGTCAATCCGCTTTTCGTTTTTAATGTGCTGAACTCTTTAAAAAACAGCATTTCTGAACATAAAAGCGAAGATGCCTTAAGGCAGGTGGATAATGTGTCGGCCCTCATTAAAAAGATGCTGGAGCATTCATGTGAGGAGCTCATTCCCCTCAGTCAGGAAATCGAGTACTGTAAATCTTTCATAGCCGTTCATGAACAGCAGATGAAGAAGGCCATTCATTTTAGGGTGGAATGCAACATGGCCCATAATACTGAAGAGATTATGGTGCCTTCGATGATGACTCAGCCCTTTCTTGAGCATGCTTTGAGCCATGGGGACCATTTGGCTTGCGCCACTGAAACCAAATTGAATCTGGCTTTTGTGCGACGGGGCAATGTGCTGGATGTGATTATTGAGGACAATGGTGTCGGAATGGACAGCTATAAGAATGTTGAGCTGGAACAACGACACAGGACTATGGGGCTGGCCGTTACTTTGGACCAACTGAGAAGTCGGAAACGAAACAGGAATGGCGTCAATGGTTTTGGTTGTTTTATGACCGAGGAGCGTTTTGATGGCGACAAAAAAGAGGGCCATCGTGTCCGTTTTAGTCTGCCTTTAATGATCAATTAGGATCATCTGGCTTATTTCCGACCGAAATCGGCCGGGATTTCGCCCCATTTCGCGGTGTCCCATTTTAGAAGTGCTTGTTCCCAGGTGTTGCTCTGCAACCATTTTTCTGCCCGACGCACCAGTTCAAAAAGAGGTTTTGTCGTGGCATCGATCGGGAGTTTCGACCCGCATTTCTTCTTTTTTACCCAGCTGAGGGCCGTCATGGAATCGGTATAAACCGGGATGTTTATTTTTCTGCGTTGTAGTTCTGCCAATCCATGTACAATGGCCAAAAATTCACCAATGTTGTTGGTGCCCAGGGGAAACTTTTGAATAAACCATTCCTGTCCTGTTTGGACATGCACGCCTCTGTATTCCATGACACCCGGATTTCCGCTGCAGGCGGCATCTACCGACAGGCTGTTGGTGATGGGCTGTCCCATGGAGACGCTGGTTGTGGGCCTGATTTTCGAGGGTTTTCTGCTGAAAGAAGGTCCATTTTTCAGAGCCGCATCGGCTTCCTCCGGGGAGTTGAATTTCTTATACGACGCTTTTTCGAAACCGAACACCTGGGCTTTACAATCGTCCCAGGTTTTATAGATGCCCGGTTTTCGGCCTGTCCAGACCACATAGTAGGCTTTTTTGCTATACTTTTGACTCATGAGCGATGTCGCTTTTCGGTGGAGGGGGTTTAAAGTTTTGAGAGGAAGTCCGACAATAGTGTGGCAAAGTTAGACATGAACAGTCGAATGGCCATGGCCATCAGAATGATGCCGAAGAACTTTTTCATCACATAAACACCGCCACCGCCTATGATTTTTTCAATTCGATTGGTGTAATGAAGGACGAAAAAGACGATGACAATGTTTAGAAACAGGGCGGTAATGATAGTCGACAATGCAAATTCGGCCCTAAGTGCCAGAAGGGTGGTAAACGAACCGGCACCGGCCACCAGCGGAAATGCAATGGGTACAATGGATGCGCCGGCCGGAGAGTCATGTTTGAAGAGTTGGACACCCAGTATCATTTCAATGGCCATGATCATGAGAATGAAGGAGCCGGCAATGGCAAAGGACGAGAGATCCACCCCAAAGAGCCCCAGCAAGGCTTCCCCCACAAACAGGAAGACGATGAGAATAACAAAAGAAATGGATGCGGCCTGAAATCCATTGATTTGTCCGCCTTTGTTTCGAATATCCAGAACAATGGGTATGGAACCCAAAATATCTATCACGGCAAAAAGCACAATAAATGCCGACAGCATTTCCATAAAATTAAACTCAGTCATGGCCAAAAAATTTGCCTCAAATGTAGCAATTTTGGCCGTGCGGCAGACCGAAGTCCCCATGATTTTTTCAGCATCCCCCAATCCCGGTTGTCAAAAATCCCCGTCATCGTTTCCAACAACACCCACCCCCGCTACCCCTCCGCACCCGCCAACCCTCCGCACCCGCTCAACCCCATCGACCCATCCAACCCTTAATGCCCTTCACACCCCATCAACCCATCCCGCTTCGCTCCG
>NZ_BAZW01000027.1 GCF_000974365.1 Geofilum rubicundum JCM 15548 | reverse complement strand
CAACCTAATGCCCCCACCAACCCTATCAACCCATCATACCCTTCCCACCCCTCTCCCATGACATCTCATGACAACACATGAAAACACCATGACACCTAAACATATCCGCTGCCCTACATTTGTATCAGAATAATTAATCAATCCATGTTTAACTAAAATTTCTGAAACGATGAAAGCAATGTTATTAATTACCGCGATGGCCCTTATGGGAATTTTTGTCAATGCCCAAAAAGTAACTTCCAATTATGTGGTGACCCACAACGACACCCTCATTTGTCAGGACATTACAGTAGGTGCCTTTAAGACCACCTGTACCCGACTGGATGGCGAAACCATTAAAATGGCCAACAAAGACGTACTCAGATACGCCAAAGATGGCAAGCTCATGCAAAGAATGCCGGTTTATGTGTACAATCAAAAAACCAAACGCCAGGACATGATGGAACTAATCGATTACCGAAACCAGGTAGCCGTTTACAAACATGAGTTTTACAATGGCAGCTCCGATCATCCGGATGTGAATTTCTACTTCTATGTGCATGGCGACTGCATCGAAATTCAAAAGAATCCACAACTCGATGACATCAAAGAATTTGTGATGAATTGGAACAAAGATGACATTCAGGTGGCCGACCAGCAACTGACGAAAAAATAATGAGCCGGGAAAGCATTCGGATCCGCTATAAAAAGAATCTCAGGATTTATGGTCCGTAAATAGCTAAAAACAAAATAGTTTTTTAGTTTTATTCCTTGAATTTTCCCATTACAGAATATGAACCAGACACTGCATAAAATTTTAATAGGCCTCACAGTGCTGTTGCTGTTCCCGGTTGCCATTGCCACCTTTTATGAATACACCAGGATCAATGACAACGAGGAACTCATCAGCACTGTTTATCAAAACCAACTCGAAACCATTGTATCGTCTATTAACACTTATGCACAGGATGTGGCAGGCAATTGGTCCTCACGCATCGATTTATGGCTGATGTATCCATCCGATGAAGCCCTGCTTCAGCGTCTGGGGGATGAAAACCCATCCATACTGGGCCTGTACACCAGTACTGACAGCCAACAAATCCAGACCCTCTACACTGCCCCCAATCACGAAAACAAGTCACCACTAATAGCTAAAATCCAGCAACAGGAGGCAGCCGCCATCCAACAATTATTGACTTATTACGACAACAACTACCGCAAATTCCTCTCCCACGCCCAGCAAGAAAATGCCTTTTTTCTTTTATTTATTGGTAAGGACAGAGAAAATGAGCCGGTAGTGTGTTTCATTGAACTCGACCTTCAGCTATTTCTGCAAAACCATGTCAGTCCCCGGATGCAATCCATTGCCCAGGACAATTTCATCATCGCCTTGCGTCATCAACCATCCGGAAATATTCTGTTGACCAGCGAAGGGACCCCCGACCAAAACATCCGTTTTGATCAGGAAGGCGACATGTGGCTCTTTCCCCAAATCAAGATTGGCATCAGTCTCCAACAGCAAACCATCTCAGACCTCGCCTCCTCGAGGGTCAAAGAAGGCCTCATGCTCATTGGGGTGGTTCTGGTCGTCCTCATAGCCGGTGTCTGGTTTTTGTATTCAAGTGTCAAAAAAGAAATTCAGCTGGCACAAATAAAGTCAGAATTCATCTCCAATGTTTCCCACGAAATTCGCACCCCTCTGGCCCTCATCAGCATGTACATAGAAACCCTGGAAATGGGTCGGGTAAAAACAGTGGAAAAAGTCCAGGAGTACTATAAAATCATAGGAACGGAAACCCATCGACTGACCAGCATGGTGGATAAAATCCTGAGTTTCTCCAAGATTGAAAGCGGCAAGCGGATTTACAAATCGGAGATTTGTAACCTCAATCTGGTTACTGAGCAAATTCTGGAGACTTACCATTTCCATCTCAACAACAAAAATTTTCATCTCCAATTCAGTCCCGAACAGCCCTTGCCCAATATTCTGGGTGATAAAGAAGCCATTGCAGATGCCATCATCAACCTGATTGACAATGGCATCAAATACAGTCGGGACATTAAAAAAATCGATATAAGCACCGGGATCGAGAAACGAAAAGTTTTTATTGAAGTTAAAGATTACGGCAGAGGCATTGCCAAAAAAGACCAAAAACTGGTCTTTGACAAGTTTTTCAGGGTCACCAACCAAAATCTGGCCAACGAAGTAAAGGGGACCGGACTGGGCCTGTCTATTGTACAAGAAATTGTCAAGGCCCACAAAGGAAAAATTACGCTGACAAGTAAGCCGGAGGCTGGTTCGACCTTCCGCCTGTATTTTCCCATCATCCATAAACCCAAAAAGACAAACCAATGATTCATATCCTGATTGTTGAAGATGAAATTTCGATGCTCAAAGGCTTGCAGGACAACCTGGAGTTTGAAGGCTATCAGGTGGACACGGCCGACAATGGAGCAGAGGGTCTGAAAAAACTTCTGGCCAACAAATACCATCTGGTATTATTGGACGTCATGATGCCCGAGATGTCGGGCTTTGACGTGTGCAAATCGGCCCGCACCAGAGGCATTAAAACACCCATTATTATGCTCACGGCCAAGGCAGAAGAAATTGATAAGGTGCTGGGACTCGAATTTGGAGCCGATGACTACATCACCAAACCCTTCAGTCTGCGCGAACTCCTGGCACGCATCCGTGCCATTTTAAGACGCACCGGCATTGAAGCGTTGACCGAAGATCATCAGATACAAAAAATTGGCCGCTTGTCGGTCAACTTTGCGGGTTACACAGCCAGTGTGGATGGACAAGAGGTCAAACTCTCGCACAAGGAGTTTGAAATTCTTCATTACCTGTATGCCCATAAAAATGAAACCGTTGACCGCGACAATTTGTTGGATGCTGTTTGGGGAACCGACTACCAGCCAACATCGCGGACCATCGACAATTTTATTCTCAAACTGCGTCAAAAAATTGAAGCCGACTCCAACGATCCCAAAATCATTCTCACGGTGCATGGCATTGGCTATAAACTCATTCTGTGATCGGTGACAATTCGTGACATCTCCTAACATCCTGGCGACAATATCAACCAGCCATTGTTGTAAATTTGAAAATAATATGAGAGGCGTCGCAAAGCTGCATGTTTATTTGACGCACGAGAAATGATCCATAACAAACAACCATTATGAAAGCTTCTTTACTAGTCCTTGTCACCCTGCTTATAATTACCAGTCATGGCAGTTGCACCATCCGCATGAGTAGCGAAGCATCGTCTCCTACCATTGAACCGCTACTGACCCTCGATGGGAGCTGGAGATTCAACATCGGGGACGATGCGGCCTGGGCCGGGAAGGATTTTGACGATTCCCACTGGGATTCCCTGCGTGTGCCCGGAAAATGGCAGGATCAGGGTTATATTGGCTACAACGGCTACGCCTGGTACAGGCGCAGCATTACCATCCCCACCACCAGCTCCAGCGATCATTTGCAGCTTCAACTGGGCTACATTGATGATGTCAATGAAGTCTTTTTTAACGGGGTACTGATCGGCCAGACAGGCAGTTTTCCTCCGGAATACGAAACAGCCTACAACATTCCTGTGGTCTATCCCCTTCCCAAAGAGCTGATTCAATTCAATGCCCCCAACACCATCGCTGTTCGCGTTTTTGATGAAGGAGAAGAAGGCGGCATCATCCGGGGTCCACTAAGCATAGGGTATTATGAAGACGAACGCCTTTTAAGCCACAACCTGGCGGGCGACTGGAAAATCGCCTTCGACTTTAACAGAGCGTATCTGAACGACGATTACAAAGATGATGAATGGCACCCCATATACGTGCCGGCTACCTGGGAAAGTCAGGGTTTCACCAATTATAACGCACCGCCACCTACCGAAAAACTTTTGAAACGCCCCCGCATCTGGCCCATCAACCACTCTTTCTCATTCTGGGAAAAATAGACGACCAGGATCAGGTGTATTTAAACGGCCAATTGATTGGCGAAACCGAAGACATGTACAAAACCGCCTTGGACAACAGGAACAGAGGGGACTGGCAGATCAGACGCACCTACCCGATTCCTGAGAATCTCCTCCGTACAGACGGTCCCAACACCCTGGTGGTAGTAGTGGAAGATTTTGAAGGCAACGGAGGCATTTACGAAGGGCCGGTGGGACTGATGACGGAAGAAAACTGCCTGACCTATATCAAGGAGCATCGAAATACGGTGTTTTATCGCAAATTCTACCCTTTTGGTTTCCACTAAATTAATGACTCATGAAAGCACTGCTATATATAGGCGTTTGTCTGCTACTGGCCTTCAGGTTGAGTGCTGAAGGAGACAGATACGACGAGATCCTAAATCTGCACGGTCAGTGGAAATTCATGATCGGGGATGACCTGCAAAGAGCTGAGCGCGAGTTCGACGATGGCGATTGGGAATCCATAAAGGTGCCCTCAACCTGGGAAAACCAGGGTTTTCCCGGCTATGACGGTTATGCATGGTACCGTCGGCAAGTGTCCATGCCCCCATCTCACAAGGGCGCCGCTCACGTATTGTTCATGGGCTATATTGATGATGTGGATGAAGTCTATTTTAATGGAGTAAAAATAGGTCACAAGGGCGCTTTTCCGCCCCGCTTCTCAACCGCCTATAAAAACGAACGCAGATACCCCCTTCCTTCAGAACTCATTAACTACAATGCACCCAATACCATTGCTGTAAGGGTTTACGATGCCCAGCTGGATGGTGGCATCATCCACGGTCCGGTAGGCATTTACATCCGGTACCGAGAACTTCCGCCCGACGTAGATCTGGAAGGTTATTGGAAATTTAAAACCGGCGATGATCTGGCGTGGCGCTTATCCGGCCACAACGATGATGATTGGCAGTCGATCACCGTTCCCGGCTTCTGGGAAGATCAAATCCGGGGCAATTACGATGGCTTTGGCTGGTACCGGAAGCAATTCCAGGCACCCCCATCCGAACAAAACAAAAGATATGTGTTGATGTTGGGTAAAGTGGACGACCTGGACGAAGTTTACATCAATGGGAAGCTGGTAGGAAAGACCGGAGAAATGCACCCCAACTATTCGCAAATGCAGGTAGGCTGGCAGCACCGGCAGGAACGCTATTATTATCTGAACGCCGGCGACATCATTCCCGGTCGGGTCAACACGATTGCTGTCCGTGTATACGATGCCATGGGTGGCGGCGGCATATATGCCGGACCGGTCGGTCTGGTGGAACTAAAACGCTTTGTAACCCATTGGCGGAAAAAGTCGCGGTAAAATCCCAATCCATTATCTCTACCTGATTACTGACTTGGGGAAAGGCCCGCAAACAAATGTGGCCCACTAAAAATCTATAGCAATTATTCGACAATCTCTATCCTGAAATAAACCCCTCCTTGCTCAGGCTCAGGCAAAATATTAAATTGGTCAAGTGATTTAATTGTATTAAACCAACAATAACATTTGACCATGGTAAAACGACAACTACTGATTGCTATTTTGGTATTAATGATGCTGCCTGTAAAGGGACAAGTAGCATTTGGCGATGCAGAACTGCTGAACAGGGACTGGAAATTTCAACTGGGCGACCCGCAAGAGGCGGCTGCGCCGGATTTTGACGACTCGCGCTGGCGCAGCCTGAACCTGCCGCACGACTGGAGCGTAGAAGGCACTTATAGTCCGCACCACGCCAGTGCTACCGGATATCTGCCCGGAGGTATCGGCTGGTACCGGAAACAAATCGACATCCCTACTTCACAAGCGAACCAAAAAATCTACCTCTACCTCGAAGGGGTTTACCGCAACGGAGAGGTTTTTATAAACGGCCACTCATTGGGCATGCGGCCCAATGGCTACATTTCATACATGCACGATTTAACGCCCCATCTTAATTTTGGCGGTAAAAACACCATTGCCGTAAGGGTGGACCACAGCGAGTCGGCCGATTCAAGATGGTACACCGGATCGGGCATTTACCGGGATGTCTATTTGGTAACGGCCCATCCCATTCACATCGATCAGTGGGGCATTCATTTTACCACCCCTAAGGTGACCAGCCGCAAAGCAGAAGTGCAGGTGGCCACCAGCCTTACCAATCACAGCGGAACCCCAACACCTTTGACGGTGACTCAGGAACTACGCGACAAAAACCAAATACAGGTGGCCAGCACTTCCTCCAGACTTTCTCTGGAAGGAGGAGAACAAGGCAGTGTCACCCAAAAAATGGACCTTTCGAATCCCCATTTATGGTCGCTCGACACCCCCTACTTATACACCCTTGTTACCAAGGTATATGCCAACAACGAAGTGATTGACCAAAGTGATATAAAGGTGGGTGTAAGAACCCTGGATTTTGACCCGGATAAAGGTTTTGCTTTGAACGGCGTATCCATGAACCTCAAAGGCGTTTGTCTCCACCACGATGCCGGCAGTCTGGGAGCCGCCGTGCCCCGTGAAGTCTGGAAGCGCCGCCTCTTGGCCTTAAAAGAACTGGGCACCAATGCCATCCGTACCAGTCACAACCCACAAGCCCCGGACTTGTATGAATTGTGTGATGAACTGGGACTTTTGGTACTCAATGAGGCCTTCGACGAATGGGAATACCCCAAAAAGAAGTGGATCGAAGGCTGGAACCAGGGAGAGCCCGGATTTCAGGGGCACGCCGCCTTTTTTGAAGAGTGGGCAGCCACCGACCTTAAAGATATGATTTTGCGCGACCGCAACCACCCCTCTATCATCATGTGGAGCATTGGTAATGAGGTCGATTACCCCAACGATCCCTACTCCCACCCTGTTCTGGATCAGGAAGGCATTGGTCAGCAACACGTTCGTGGCTATCAGCCCGACCAGCCGCATGCCGACCGCCTGGGTGCCATTGCAGAGCGCTTCGCCGCCATCGTCCGCAAGTACGATCCCACACGACCGGTAACGGCAGGACTGGCAGGACCGGTTATGTCCAACGAAACGGACTACCCCGGAGCACTGGATGTGGTGGGTTATAATTACACAGAGAACCGGTATGAAAGCGACCATAAAAAATATCCCGACAGGATCTTTTATGGCAGTGAAAACAGGCATGGCCTGAGTGAGTGGAAGCATGTACGCGACAAAGACTATATTTTTGGCCAATTTTTATGGACCGGTATTGATTACCTGGGAGAAGCACACAGATGGCCATCCCGTGGCTTCACCTCCGGACTCTTGGATTTGGCCGGCTACAAAAAGCCACGTGCCTATTTCCGTCAAAGCTTGTGGAGCAATGAGCCCATGGTTTATCTGGGCACCTACCCCAACGGACGCGGCCGCAACCATCTGTCTTCAGATGCCGACCCGGTATGGAACTACCAGGAAGATCAAACCATCCGCGTGGTGAGCTACACCAATTGCGAAACTGTCCAGTTGCTGTTGAATGGCGAAAAAATAGGTGAGCCAGTGGCCCAAAATGACGAAACAGGCATCATTCACTGGGACCTCCCCTTTGAAGGCGGAACGCTGGAAGCCATTGGCTACACCAATGGCCGGGAAACAGCCAGGTATCAGATACAGACCAGTGGGCGTCCCGAAAGCATCTCTGCCCAAATCTGGGACAATAAACAGGCCATCGACAAAGATTTTGGCGTGGCTCAGATAGAAGTGGAGATTTTAGACGCAGAAGGAAAACACGTTGTTTTGGCAGATAATGAAATTTCCGTTCGCGTCCGCGGCCCCTTCTCCCTGCTGGGAATGGAAGCCAGTAATCCACAAGACATGGGCAACTACAAAAACAACCGGCTCAGGGCCTTTAACGGACGTATGATTGTTTACATACAAGCCAACGGCGAAGCGGGTGAAGGCACCATTGAGCTAACAGCCCCCTGGCTGAAAGGAGCCACTGTTACCATTCAATCGGAGTAAGCGACCAATACGGCTCAATGACGACCTTTTATCATTTTAAAAAGAAGCCCCTGTATTGCTTTGGCAGTACAGGGGCTTCTGATCTTATCCAAAAGGTCTAATGCATCATTTTCACTGCCACCATTCTTTGGTCATCCTGAATCACAAAAGTGTACATGCCCTTGGCCAAATATTCTAAGCCTTTCATCTCAAATTGACCGGCCCGCACCTCGCAAGTCTCCCGCTTAACCAGTCTGCCAGCCAAATCGTAAACAGAAACCCTTACCTCATTGGCCAGCCAGCGCTCCGACAATCTAAAGCTAAGACGGTCCTTAAACGGGTTGGGAGAGACGACCACATCGTTCTGATGGAACATGGCACCGACTTCATTTAAAGAGGTCGCCGCATCCAGATATAAATCCTCTACTTCCCCTGGCGTAAGGGCCTCATTGTATATACGCAGTTCATCCATATGTCCCGGGAAAGGCGTGTTAAAATAGCCGTCGCAATTACCCAGAATTAAATCCGTGGACACACCAATGCCATTGGTCGTTATATCATTGCGCTCCCCTTTCAGGTCACCATCCACGTAAACCAGTAGCTTCCCATCTTCGCGATTTCTGATGGCCACCAAGTGGTGCCACTGGTTATCAAACCACTGATCGGCATCCGCAATATCGATGTTCGTTTTATTGACATTGTCGTCCACGGCAAAAGTCAGCTTAGTACCCTTATACTGTAGTCCGATCCATTTTCCATTTCCACCGTTGGCCCCATCGTGCATGCCTTTGTGCAGCAGGTAAGAGTCTGCGATGGTGCCTGGCGACTTGTACCACAATGAAATGGTAAACGATTGATCATCCAGTTGGATGCCTTCATGGTGCGGAAAATAGATATGGGAAGTGGTGGGTGTGGCCGGAAAAAAGACCGAGTTATTCCACCTTCCACTCTGCCACTGGGGCGTAAATCCTGAAGCCTGTGCCTTGGTAAGGCTGACCACATCCACTGCTTCAGCACCCGATGTTTCATCAAAGGGAATGTGTAAAAGCAAGGTTCTGTCCATCAGCTGAGCGGTGCTAAACTGTCCCACTTCGCTTAGGGATGTGCCCAGGGGATTCTCAGCCTTCACCTGCCAAAAGTAATTGCTTCCCGACGCCAACTTAGAGACGGTCCATGAAGGATCGGTCAGCTCCTCTTGCACCAGTGCCATGGATTCGGCAGAAGTCCCCACATACAACGAGTAATAAACCGTACCCGCCGTTGAATTGGTACTGTTCTCCCAACTGAAAAGCACATTGGAATAATTGACCCCCGCGCCACCATTGGCTGGTAACAGAAGGGTTGAAGCCAAAGGCGCCATAGGCTCCTCCACGGTGCGAACCGTCAATACAGCTGAATAGTCCGATTGTCTGTCGGCCGTTTCCGTTTTTAGCCTAAAATAGTAAGTCGTCCCACCCAATAAATCCTCAAAATGAGCCGAAGTCAATTGGGCATCCACCCTTGCCACTTCCTCAAAATCAACCTTGTTATCGCTCATTTCGATCACAATTTCATCGGCCGCATCCTCCAGATTCTGCCATTTCAAAGACAGGGCATGGACCTCTATATTTTCCGCCGCTATGGATACCGGATAACGGAGAAAAGACTGGCGATACTTAAGTTCCATCCCATCTCCCAAAAAATAACTCACGTGGGGTGGTTGGTTGTAAGCCACATTCTGCCAGGCAATGGCTGTCCGGTATTGCGCATCGTGCATCAGGGTAGGCAATCGATAGATGGTAGGAATGTCCGTCGTAAAAATCCTCAGTTTGGTATTGTCGTTGGTTCTTAGAATAACCTCCTCACGCCAGTCGCCCAATAGATCCGCCTGAATACCGGGATTCTTTTTAGTCGAGTTGTTGGACGAACACCCGGTAGCGGACAATAAAGTCCCCGCCCCGTACTTTGAAATGGTATTTCCATCCAGCAGCTCGCGCAGCAAATCGCCATCCCACCAAATAGCGTGGTTAATAGAGGGAATAGAACCGACTGTATTACCATGAACATCGTATACCCCCATGCCGCTGGACGCCCAAAACTCATTGCCCGGATGTTCCGCCATAATATCGGCAGAGAGGCCCCGACCAATATCGGCCCCCTCCATTTTCTTCTGCCATATAATTTCTCCCGTTGCTGCATCGCGCAAGGTAACCCCGTTACCCCAGCTTTCGTGGGGCATAAATACCTCGAGACCCTCCCGCGCAGGTAGTAAATCAGACACATGCAAAGCATCCCCATGTCCCAGTCCGGTAGAATACAGCCCAGTACCATCGTTGTCAATGGCACAGGAACCAAAAATAATCTCATCCATGCCATCCTCATCTACATCGGCCACACTCAGTTGGTGGTTGCCCTGACCGGCATAAGAATTGTTGCCGGCATCATTGCTGTCGAATACCCAACGCTGCGTCAAAGCCCCGTCTTTCCAGTCCCACGCCCCCAAAACCGCCCGCGTATAATAGCCGCGCGTCATCACAATGCTGGGATGCTCACCATCCAAATAAGCCACTCCCGCCAAAAAGCGATCCACCCGGTTGCCATAGCCATCGCCCCAGGAACTCACATTCCCACGTCCCGGAACATAATCCACCGTAGCCATTTCAGCCCCTGTTAGTCCGTTAAAAACCGTCAGATATTCCGGTCCCGACAAGATATAACCACCATCATTGCGGTAGTCGGCCCCATGATCGGCAGAAGCCGCAGGCCCCATCGTCAGCGCAGTACCCGTTCCGTCAATGGTTCCCGGTGCCGTTTTACAAACTACCTCGGCCATACCGTCACCGTCAAAATCGCACACCAAAAATTGCGTATAATGTGCCCCGGCACGTATGTTCACCCCCAAATCGATCCGCCAAAAATGCCTCCCGTCCATTTTATAGGCATCCAGGTAAACATTTCCGGTATGTCCGCTTTGCGAATTGTCTTTCGAATTAGAAGGGTCCCACTTGACAATGATTTCATACTGGCCATCGCCATCAATATCCCCCACACTTAAATCGTTGGGACTATAGGTATAATTCACCCCGTCAGGCGTTTGTCCGCCAGCCGGCAACGACAGCGGAATGTCCAGCCAATTGTTCGCCCACACCGGGACAGCAGCGTCGGCCGACTGTTCAACACCATCTATAACAGCTTTTACAGTATAGGAAAAATCACCGGATACCTCATCCACATAATTAGTGGCCCCGTCGAGCGGAAGGTCATTGACCTTGACATCATCACGGTAAACATTGAATGTCACGCCATCGGGATCGGTCCCCAGAAAGCGCCAACTTAAAAACACCGACGTCGGTGTTTTTCTGACAGACACCACCCCCCTGTCCAGGGTCTCCAATCTCGGCTGTGCCTCAGCTTCATGCCAAAAAAGAGCAGATAAACAATAACAGCCTTTAGTAATAAATATCTCATTGAAACGGTATAAAGTTAGACTTGAAAATGGATCAGACAGATCCATTTCCTCATCTTCAAAAATACCCCTTCCGCCGTCAAATTAAGGTGTACAAACTGTTCTTTCTTATACACATATTGACATTATTTTAACAGTTGAAGCACTTCTTAACATTCATCCCCTCTAAACATATCACCCCTTCTGATGTTATTCGTATGGGTCGCAGACCTAAAAAAACTAAATAAAAATAAGAAGCCATAATAAGTTATGAATAACAAAAAAGTGAAGGTTGAGATATGGACAGATGTCATGTGCCCCTTCTGTTACATTGGTAAGCGGAAGTTTGAGGCGGGACTCGCAAAATTTGCCCATAAGGATGAAGTGGAAGTTATCTGGAAGAGTTTTCAGCTCGATCCCGAGCTGAAAAACGATGGCACCTTAAATCTTACCGCCTATATGGCACGACGTAAATCTGTCAGTCTGGAAGAAGCAGCCACCATGAGTGAGGGGGCCACACAGAAGGCCGCCATGGTGGGATTGCACTACAATCTGGACAAAGTCATTCCGTCCAACACCCTGAAGGCCCATCAACTGGCCCATTTTGCCAAAAAACATGGCTTACAGAGCCAGGCCGAAGAACTCCTTTTCCGCTCCTATTTTATAGATGGCCAGGATATAGACAAGGACGCCACGCTTTTGCAGCTGGTGGAAGAACTGGGCTTGAGTACCGAAACATTTAAAGGCGCTCTGGATCGGCAAACCTATGTCCCTGATGTAAAGGCCGACATTGCAGAGGCAAAGGCATTGGGCATCCGGATGATTCCACACTTTTTGGTTAACCGCCAGTACGTCATTTCAGGCAGCTATGACAGTCAGACCTTTACAGACATGCTGACAAAGGCCTATAACGAAGAACAACAAAGCCCCATCCCTATCAACATCGAATTCACCCAAGGCGATAGTTGCGATCTCGATGGCAACTGTGACTAAGCGCACAAGCTGGTCCCTCGCGGCAAAGAACCTCCTCGCCATTTAAACACCAACAACCTATGAAAAAATCGCTTTTAATCACTGCCATTTTTCTACTCGTAACCTCTGTCGTCTGCCTATCCCAAAACCCGGAACCTTGCGGGTCCTGGCTTTTTCAAAAACGGAAGGATTCCGTCACGGCATAATTCCGTAGTGGGCCAAGGCCGCGTATTTCAAACGGCTCTGGGACATGAACACCACTTATACAAGCATCCCTTTTTCGTCAAACACCTCGAAGGCGGCATTTTATGGGCCGGGAAGCGGAAATGACAGGGCCTTTGTTTGGCACAAAATGGCTTTCAACTTTCTTGATCAAATTTGCTATTTTAACCAATCATGCATAAATACTAAATGTAACACTGTGTGCGCAAGTAAAAGCTGAGCAAAGAATTCAACAAATTGAATATGCCATGATCGTATCCAGCCTCGCAAATTAATGGCAAGAGCAGCTCAATTCGTTACTTCTGGCTTTTTCAAAAGCTTCCCTTCCTTCAGAAAATGCAAACCAGGTAACACCCAATGAACCCAACACATCCAACCACCCGATTTCCAGCAACTCGTACAATCCACTGGATGCCAAAAGAATAAACGACAGGTAAAAACAGGTTTTCGTACAATTGGCATCCGCCATGATGGCATCCGACTTCAGTTTCTTGCCAATGCGCATTTTCCAGGTCATCAAGACATACATGGTCAATATGGATAAGACCGAGATCACAATCCCGACAGTAGTCGTTTCCGGCTTAGCACCGGTAATCAGATTCAATGCAGAGCCCACTATTAAGCCCCCTGCCAGCAAGTAGAAGGCGGTACCCGTAATTCTTAGCGCCTGACGCTCAAACCGGTCTCTCGAAGCGACATCATTTATCCCTGCGCGCTTCATCCGTAAAATCATGTGCAAAATACCTATCCCCGACAATACCTCCACAAAACTATCCACGCCAAACCCGAGCAGTGCCAAGGTTTCGTCAGTGATACCAAAAAAAACAGAAAAAACGCCTTCAACGATATTGTAAATAATGGTTACCACGCTAACCAAAATGCCGTCCTTATCAATTTTTCATTGTTCATAATCAACGTGCTTTATATTACGCCCACAGGAGACGCTTTATCCAGATAGATGACGCCCCCTGATTGAAAAGGCTTTCATCAAAGATACGATTAAAACGAGCCGAAAAAAAAGATCCTGCATGGACATCCCCGCCAATAGACGTTTAAACATATCACCCCTTCTGAGGTTATTCGTATGGGTCGCAGTCCTCCCTTGATCGGCAAACCTTTGTCGCTAAAGTAGAGGCCGACATCGCAGAGGCAAAAGCATTGGGCATCCGTAGGTTTCCGCACTCAACACCGAATGGGCGATCATCCCCTTGTCCGGACCAACACCATGGGCCAAGGCCGCGTTTTTCAAACGGCTCTGGGGCATGAACACCACTTATACAAGCATCCCTTTTTCGTCAAACACCTTCAAGGCGGCATACTCTGGGCCGGGAAAAGGAAATGACAGGAATACAAAAGACTATCATACAACAACCATTTTGGAGGACTTATCACTTATCCCCATGCCTCTTTTGAAGTGATCAACAGGCATAATTTTGAGCGTTGGCTGAAATGAATTTATTTGTTGTGGGACGTGCAGGTTTGTGGGGTTTAAATCATTGCTGCTCTTGAACCTGAAACGTATTCTTTAACAGATTCGATACTTAAAAGCTTATCTCTTTTTTCTGGCTCCAGTTTCACTTCTTTATTGCCGGCAACCAATGATTCTAAAGGTACACCTAAGTATCTGTTTAATAGAGTTATCATTTTCAAAGTCAATGGACGTTTTCCATGCAAAACTTCCGACACTCTGGTTTTTCCTCCAAACAATGGCGCAATATCAGCTTGTTTTAAATTCATCTGTTCCATTCTAAATTTGATGGCTTCTATCGGATTTGGTGCTTCAACCGGATAATGCTCTTGCTCATACTTTTCAACAAGTAAAGATAAAAGCTCCATTTCTTCACCTTCCGGACTCTCGGGTTCTATTGCATTTTCTTTGCTATTAATCAAAGTGTAAATGCGTTCACATGCTTCGTTGTATTCTTGTTCTGTTTTCAATATTTTAATTTGCATAGCTTACTGTTTTTGCGTCTATTTTGTCGTATTCTTTATGTGTTCCGAACCAGACAACAAAGACTATTTTCAACTTATATTCTATGTCAACAATCAAGCGGTAATCGTTGCCTTTTAGGTTGAACACTACTCTTTTTGAACTGAGAATACTGCATTGCCGTATTTTGCTTTCAGTTCATTTGCATTGTTCCATGTTGAGAACCGAACCTCGTAAACCCAAGCTTTTAAAGACGCTTCAGCTTGCTGAAATTTGCTTTGTTTGCAATATTCGGTTAAAGTTGATTCTTTTATTATTCTCATACTTTACAAAGATAGAAAAAGTTACCCTATTTGGTAACCATGTAGCAATTTAATTTTTTAGACGAATCCATCTACCAGGCCTTCCAGATTCACCTGCCTTTAACCAATTATCCCAATGCCTCTTTTGAAGTGATCAACAGTCATAATTTCGAAAGTTGGCTGAAATAACCACCATTCCACCTTAATGATTAAGTGTTTTGAATATTCGGGATGCATCAAATCTTCCATGATCTGAAGAAAAAATAATGAAGGAGCTTTGCCTATAAGTTCGGACTCCGGAACAGGACCAAAATACCTGGAGTCTTGACTGTCGTGGCGATTGTCGCCCATCACAAAATAGTAATTTCGGGTAAATGTGTAAGTTTCGAAAGGAATATCATTTACGGCAAAATGATTTCCTGATTCTTTTATCTCTACACCTTCAAATTGTTTAATTATTTGTTGGTAAAGCAATACCGTATGTCTATTGAGCGTGATTTGCATTCCTTTTTGAGGAATCACAAAAGGTCCGTAATTATCTATATTCCATAATATTTGTTTTCGCTTTGGATAAACGCGCCAGGCAGTGTCTGGACGTAAAGGTTCAATTTCAGCTGATATAACTGATCTACAATTAGATAATAGCTCCATTTCTTTTCTGGTCATGTAACCATTCAAGTGGTCTGAATGCATCCTCTTATGTGTTTTTATATTCAGACTGTCTAACAAGTGTCTAACCAAGTTGTAATTATCATGTTCCACACGAGCAAAATATGTTACATACGGGGCATCCTTTTGAACCACCTGATTAACAACAACTCTACCATTATTAATACTTAGCGTATCTCCGGGGATTGCAGTTATGCGCTTAATAAAAATATCCTTGCTTTTAGGATGGTTAAAAACTGCCACATCCCCCCGGTCTGGTTGGCGATACCCTTTCAACCTTTTGTACCCCCACCATCCTTTCTCAACATCCGGCTTTTTATCTTCTGCCAGCCAAAATAATATGTTTACCCATGGAATCTCGTAGGGCGAGTATGGTAATCTTGGTCCGTAAACCAACTTATTGACCCAGATTTTATCCCCCGGTATGATGGTTCGTTCCATTGAGCCCGAAGGAATCATGAACACTGAAAAAAACAGAACCCGAAACAATATGGCGGCTAGTATGGCACCTGTCAAAATCAGAGAATAAACAACGACCGTTTGCTTCCTGAATTTTTGGGAGATCTTGGCTGATGAGGAGGACAGCCAAAAAACAAACCACACAAACGCCAAAAAAATGGCCATCCACCAAATGCTGAGAATCAGGTGCAAAACGAAAAGAACAATGATAAGACTTCTAATTATTGTTTTCACAGTTGTTTAATTTAATTAGATACGCTCCATCCCAAACCTTACTCCCCTTTCAACAATCCATCCTCATCAAACACAATTTCCACCCCTCTTTCAAAATCATACAAGGTCAATCTTCTCAGATAATAATAGCTTTGCCAATAATCAGCAATCGCATTAATGTATTGTAAACGGGCATTGTCCTTGGCATTTTGAGAAGAAGTAAGCCTAAGCACATCGGCTTGTCCGGTTTGAAAACGGGTCATGGTTAATTCATAACTCTCAGTTGCCAGCGTGTCGGATAAGGCAGCCGATTCTACACGTGATTTTTGGATATTAAAAGCAATAGCGCGGGTGATGGAATTTTGTTCGATTTGCTGAAGAGATTGTTGGTTGGCTATTTCAGCCACTTGTTGACGCGACCGGGCCATTTGGTATTGTCCTTTGCTACGACCCCAATCTAAAATAGGAATATTCACCCCCACCGAAAGTTGTTGGTAATTGTCAAATTCGGGACTGTAAACATTACTCAATGTTCCGTCATTCTTACTCAAACCATAGGACATGTTAACATCTGCCTGAAAGTGGCGTGCTGTTTTTGCCTGCTCAACATTTCGCCGGTTTTCCAAAGCATCTTGTTCCATTTTCAATATTTCCGGGTTATTGTTTAATGCCTTTTCCAAAACAAGTCGAACGTTTACTTCATTGACCGGTATATCTAAAGGCAAATCAATTTCTAAATCAATATCAATCGGCAACATCAAAAAGTTAAGTAGGTTTTCTTTAGCTTCACGGTAGTGGAGGTGAGCTTCTTGCAGAACGATGGCTGCGTTGTTCTCCGACAAACGTAAATCCAGTAATTCTTCCCGGGAAACAGTTCCCAGTTCAAAACGCCTGTATGCTACCTGTAAGAGATTTTTGGTATTTTCCATATTAGACAGGGCGATTTCCTTTTGAATTGAAACCTGTATCATGGCAAAAAAATATCGAACAGTTGAGAGGTTCATCTCTTCTACAGATTGCAGATATTCAAGTTTGGCTTTTTCAAA
Organism: Geofilum rubicundum JCM 15548; assembly: GCF_000974365.1. Taxonomy (GTDB): domain Bacteria; phylum Bacteroidota; class Bacteroidia; order Bacteroidales; family Marinilabiliaceae; genus Geofilum; species Geofilum rubicundum. The sequence continues at coordinate 40,131 of NZ_BAZW01000027.1, read as the reverse complement.
CTTCAAAGGCTCTATTTGACGTTGCCATTTCATGGAGTTAAATCCGAATAGTTGCTGCGAATAACCAATTCTGAAAGGCACAGAAGCATACTGGGTGTAGGGATTATCTCCATAGTTTTCTATTCGGCCCAGTTCTGACCGAACAAAGAACGTTCCTCCTGTTGCAGACAATTTCTGAGAAATAATAAGATTCAGATCTGAACTCAAATTCTCGGTACGGATAAACTCATCGGTTTGTTTAAGGGAATTGTAACGCAATTGGGACGCGTTAGAATAGGTCAGCGGATTGGCTCGCAAAGTGACCGAAGGCAGATAATCTGCCCGGTAGCTGCGATATGCCCAATAATCAGCCATATAATAATGGGTGTTGAGAAATGATTGTAATGATTGCTGTCCAGCCAGTTCCAAGGCGTCATCTAAGGTCAGACGAATGGTTCCCTGTGAAAAACAAGCAAGTTGATGAAGAAAAAAAATAATTATAAGTATTGATTTCAGTTTCATACTATTTTGAAATATGGGGTTTGAAGTTCATTAAATAATAATAACACAAGGGAATAAAATACAAACTCACAATGGTACCGAGAAACATGCCGCCAATAACTGTCAGGGCCAATGGCTTTTGCAGTTCGCTGCCCATTCCACTGCCCCAAATCACCGGCATCAGCGCCAGAATGGTTGTTATGCTTGTCATAATAATCGGTTTAAGACGTCGGTGTCCACCCTCTTTTATTGCTTCGAGCATGGGCGTTCCTTCACGTTGCAACCTGTTAATGGTATCAATTTTTAGAATGGAGTCGTTGACTATGATTCCACTCATGACCACAATTCCAATCATGGACATGATGTTGATGGTACCCCCAAAAATCCATAAAAGGAAAAGGGCTCCCGCGATGTCAATGGGAACCTCCAAAAGCAGTATCAATGGCTGGCGCAGTGATTCGAACTGGGCTGCCAAAATAAAATAGAGCAAAGACAAGGAGATGAGCATGACAATTACCAATTCACGAATTAATTGTCGCGATGAGAACCAACTTCCGGCAAAGCTTGGGTCTATATCGTAGGCACTCTTCAGTTGCTCTGTGATTTGGGCCATCCAAAGCGGTGCGTTATTTCCGGGTATGGAGTGGACATCAATGGGGACAAAAGCCCCCTCATTACTTCCAAAAAGGGTTTTGTAATCGTCTTTAATCCGGGTATTGACCAGGGTTTTCACAGGAATTTCCAATTGGTACCTGTTGACCACCATTAATTCGTTTAGCATTTGGTTAACAGGGAGCGGAGAATTCCCAATAACCATAGGAACGTATTGAGAGCCGGTGTGCAGAACACCTACTTGCCAAGCATTAAGTGCCGCACGAAGCCTTTCATACAAGGCTCTGTGCTCAACATCGTAAAGGGCCAGCATTTCGGGCAATACGCTTACTTCTATATAACTTTCGGAAGCCCGAGGCATAATTCCTGCATCAGGAAATTTTTCACTGAGATCAGCAGTGATATGGTTCATCCGGTCTAAATCCGGAATACCTCTTTCCTGATTATTACTGATTTTTAAAACCAGAAAGGCCTCTTCTTGCTGAAAGAGTTTTTCAAATATGGTTTCAGGCATTTGATAGGATACAATGGCAGATGTCCAGTTTGTATTGATTATATCTGTGATTACCTTTTGGATGTTGGTAATATCCTCCGGTGTTTTGCCCGAAAAATAAAGCAATGCCTCGGATACGGACTGGTCCATGTCTTTATGGAGCATATACTTTTGGGTACCCACATAACTATTCCCAATTTGTGACAAGTTCGAAACGCCTGAATTGATGATTTCTAAACGTAAAATATTTTCATCCAAATTGATGCGTTCATTCCAATCGATTTTAACAAACACATCACTTTGATTAAACGAGGGGAATCTTTCTTTGGGCATCTTCCACCCTAACAAAAAACCAGGTATTATTAATACAAGAAAAGCCGCGATGACTATTTTTCGGAACTTGAAAACCCAATTGAAACCTTTTTCATATAAGTTTTCTGTTTTGAACAAATTAAGTTTTTGAAGAGCTCTGCTTACTTTTCCTATACCAGTTTGCCTCGCTTCTCAGCTCTTACACTAAAAAGATGATATAAAACAGGTATCAGGGTAATGGAAACGATAAGTGATGACACAAGACCAATGGCTACCGACAAGGCCTGATCGTAGAAGAGGGCTCCTGATATTCCGCTGAGGAATATCAATGGAATAAAAACCGCACAAGTGGTTAAAACAGATGATATCAGGGGACGAAAGATCTCATTCGTCCCTTTGATGCAGGCCCGAGCCAATGATTCACCCCGCTCTGTATGTTGCGTAATGTTGTCGATGACAATAATGGAGTTATCAATCATCATGCCCACGCCTAAAATCAAACCGGAGAGCGAAATAATATTAATAGAGATGCCTACAAGATGAAAAAAAAGAAGACTGATAATCAATGCAGCCGGGATGGAAATTCCAATGAGCCACGGAGCCCGGGCATCCTTTAAAAAGAAAAAAAGAATTAGAAAGGCCAGTGCTCCTCCAAAAATTAAATTGACTTTTAAATTACTTATGGAGTGGTCAAGAAGCGCGGTTTGGTCGCGAATGATCTGATATTTAACACCGGCATAATCTCTTTCAAAACGGTTTAGCATCTCGTGTACACTGTTTTTCAAGTCGTCCATACGGGCATCGGATTGCTTAATGACTGCCATAGAAAGAGCGGGTTCTGCCCCGGTAAGGAAAGCACCCTCCTGTTGGCGTGAGCGTATCCCAATGGTTGCCAGTTCTTGTAGTTTCATTAACCTTGGGCCAACTCTGAGCCGAATATTCTTTACATCTTCAACAGTCCGTAATGCGTTGGAAAAGCGTATATTGAACAGATACTGCCCATCAGCCACCTGAAGTGAGCCCAGCGACAAATTGTTTTCTTCTAAGGCATGAGTAATGTGCCGATGCGTTAGTCCAAGGGATTTAAGCAGGGGTTCATTGGGCTCAATGTAGAGTTCCGGTTCCAGATGACCAGTAACATCTACCATGGCCACTTCAGGCAGCTGTTCCAATCGTTTGATCATAACCGAACGTGCCAAATCGCTCAATTCCATGAATTCAGTTTCATCCGCACCTTCCTTCCAAAGATTGATGTAAAATACCGGCAGATCGGAGGCCGAGGCTTTTATTATGGCTGGTCGCTCCATTTCCGGTGGCAGATTTCGCATAGCAGCATCTACCTTTTCATTGACATCAATAAAGGCATAGTTGATATCTGCTCCAAAACTGAATCTGAGGCGGATGAGTGCACGTCCATCCCGACTTTCACTGACCACATCATCTAAATGGGGAACTTGCATCAGATGGTAGCGCATGGGGGCAACAATGCCCTCCTCCACCTGACGGGCCGATTCTCCGGGACGATTGACCTGAATGGTAATTTCAGGAATGTCGATATCCGGCATAAGGGACACCGGTAACAGTCCGGAAGCAACCAGCCCCAATGTGAGGATGGCAACAAAGGTCATGATGACGGCAATGGGTCTGTGAATTAAGAATTTTATCATAGTATCTCTCTGTAAAAAGCTAAGTTATCTCTGCGAACCTAACCCTGTTTAACGACACTTCTCTTCTTTATCAAAATCAAGGGCAGCCAAACCACCACCGCCAACACTGAAAACATTAAACCTCCAGTTGCCCCGGCGGCCAATGAAAACCAGAAACCTTCCTCTTTTCCTGCCATCAGGAAAGGCAATAATCCCAAGATGGTAGAAAGTGTGGTAAGCAAAATAGGGATGATTTTGTGATTAAAAGCTTTTAAAAACAGTGGCAATTTTGATTGATTACTCCTTCGTTTTTTTAAATTATTATAATCGTTGATGATATATAGCACGGCGTTCACAGTAAGTCCACACAAAAGTATCATAGCTGCATATCCCCCCTGATCAAAATTGATTTTAAAAATGGCGAATGTAAGAAACAGACCTATAAAGGCAACTGGGATGGAAGCAACAACAGCCAAAGGTTGCAAAAGAGATTCAAACAGAATGGCACACAAAACAAAAATGACGGCCAATACCAGAAGCAACAGCCAGTACTGTGATTTTTCATCCCTGTTCCAGCCTCCCCCGCCACTAACATCATGAATTGAAAAGCCCATAGGCAGTTCCTCTTGGATCTGATCCAGATACCTCTCCCTTACCCTGCGGTTAAGTTCCCAGGGTCCGATAAAATCATATTCCACATTCAGTTCATATTGTTGGTTGTGTTTACGAATGACACTCCCGGTCCTCTCCCGGGTGAGCCATCCCACATCTTTTAATCTAAAATTGGCTTCAGAAGATTGCAGCAAACTATTTTCCATGTCCCATACAGATGTGGTACCCTTGTTGGTTTCCCTAAGCCTGATGGCCGTCATCCCATCCTTACCTGGGATGTAACCGGCATTCTGGTCGTTGAGCGTGACGTACAATAAATTGGCAAACAGATTTCTGAGTGAGCTACCTGCCTCTTCCAGCCTATCCCGGTTAAGCCCCATTACAAATTCGTAGCGCGGCTTTCCGCGCCAGGAAACGCCGGTTTGAACTATGACTTCCTGAATTCTGGGATTTTGTAACAACGTATCCCTGAACTGATCGGCTTGTTGCAACAATAAATCATAATTATAGCCCCTCAATTGCAGACGGTTATTTCGCATTCCATCGTAAGAGGCATTGCTAAAGCCTTGTCCCACTCCATAGACAGAAAAGTCTGCACTCCCAATTCCTATAGCCTGCCGAATTAGTTCATTTTTTAACTGGTGCGGAAATGTACCCCGCTCATGGTCTTCCTTAAAGGAGATTTCAATGGTGGCATGGTCGATGCTGTGAATGTTGGAAGTAAACATTTCCACCTCATCAAATCCGGCGAGGTAATTCTCCAACCCAATAAAAACCTCATTCATTTGGTGAATCGTAGAACCATCGGGCATGCTTCCACGTGCCCAAAGCCTTGTACGGGAATCGTCCCAGTTAAAATTACTACCCGAGTAGTAATTGGAAAAATAGTACCAACTGCCGCCTAGAATCTTGTTAACCCAAGGTTTTACATTATTGACATAGGTTTGGTTGCCCAGCGATTTATTATACAACTCTACATACCAGGCCGGTTCCTCATCCCCTTTGGTTTCAATTTTATCGGGTAAAAAGAATACCGGAAGTCCGAACCCCCAAACAAATATCAGGATAAGTGCCCATCGCCGGCGAAAGGCAAAACTAAGAAACCGGCCATACAAAAGCGTAGTTTTCACGACCCTGCGCTTGCGACGAATCAGTCTGGCTTTTCGGACGGTTTTAATGGGCAATTGATCCATTAGTGCCGGTACAAAAAAGAGCGCCACAGCAAGGGACACGCTCAAATTCACAAGCATGACTATGGCAAAATCGACTAAATTAAGACGTTGTTCCTCTTTAAGAAAGAAAATAACAGTCATGGCCCCCATGGTGGTGAGTGTGGCCGCCAAAATAGCAAGGAAAGCGCTACGGTTACCGGAGTGACGGAGGTGGTCGGCCATCACAATGGTATTATCAATAATCATTCCCAATGATACGGTAATTCCTGCCAGACTGTAAAGATGAATTTCTATGCCAAGAAAGTAGTAGAATATGACCGCTATGCTGAGGTTAGCCACAAGACTCAGGGCAATGATGAAGAGATAGCGCCATCGTCTGCTTATGAACAAAACAAACAACAACAAAATAATGATGGCCAGCAAGGCGCGGGAAGTTATTTTTTGGACTTCGGTATTGATGTGTTCCGAAGCATCATAATTCACCAGCATAGAGAAGTTGGGCGGGAATGCGTGCGATAACTCTTGAATTGCCGTCTGCACATTGCCGGCCAGTGTCACCTGATTGGCTCCTTGTACGGAGTGAATTACCAAATAGACCGTGTTTAATCCGTTCACCCGGAAGTAGGAGCGCGGAAGAGTTTCCTTGAGCTTTGGGGTTGCCACATCGGCGAGATGGAGAATGCGCTTGTCCGATTTACCCACCACTACATCGTCCCATATTAATGAATCGGCCGCCATGCCGGTAAAGGTTAGGTGGATGGTCTCCTCCTCCTTTCCCTCTTGAATGGATGTCATCCCCAGTTCTTTGCGAGAGAGATAGTTGCCCACGCCATTTTGAAGATCACGGACCGACAGCCCTGCCAGGCGGAGACGTTCTTTGTCGTAAGCCAACTCCCACTCCATGGGGGTGGCACCTGTAACATTTACGCTGCTTATCTCTTTCAGATGACTGATTCGAGGTACCACATAGCGCGAAACGTATTCCTGCAATGCGTAACTGCTGCCTTCGCCATTAATGGTATAGACCATTAACAGCGGATCATCATCTCCACCACCGCCCCGGTAACTAACCTGCGGCAATTGCACGCCCTGCGGCAACCGCGAATGGATGCTCCGCATAAGAGAAGCCACCTCAAAGCGTGCAGCATCCATATCGGTTCCTTTCTTGAAAGTTAAAGTTACCTCCCCTCTATCCTTATACGATCTCGATGTAATGCTTCGAATACCCCGAAGAGCCGAAAGGGAACCTTCAATCGGAGAGGTCACCTCACGCTCCAACACCTCAGCACCCATACCCGGCCACGAAAAGTTTACATTAATGACATCTCCCTGAACGTGTGGATGCAACTGTACAGGCAAACGGGAAACCAGCGCCAGGCCTATGATAGTAAATAGCAAAAACAGGATGTTGATGGAGAAGGCGTTTTTCATGGTTCGGTTATCAGTTAGCAGTCATCAAGCCCTGTGGCAGGTCATTGATGACTCTTTACTATCATTATTTACTGTTGATTGACAACTGAAACAAGGCTTTCATGCGCCAAATTCAAATTATTCTCCACAATCACCTCCATTCCCTCTTCCAGTCCGTCGATTATGGCCACATGGGTAGAGTTTTCATGACTGGTTTCAACATATTTCCAGATGGCTTTTCCTTCTTCGTAGATGAAGGCAACTTGTCTGTTTTGGCGATACAAAACCGCTTCTTTGGGCACGATTAATGTGTTTGAGATTTTGTTTTTAAGAAGCACGCGAGCGTTCATCCATCCATCAGGCGGCGACCGGGATTGGGAACCATGACAGTTATGCGTACCATTCCTTTGTCGTCCACAGCAGGGTTGATACTGGTTACTGTTCCTTTAAAAGTCTCACCAGTAAGGGCAAATGGGAAAATTTCAACCTGTTGTTCGGTTTTCACCTGACCAATTTCTGTTTCTAAAAGATGAAAAACCAAGTGCATGGTGTTGATGTCCAGCACTTCGCAGAAATGGGGAAAAGCGGAAGAAGGATTTTGTTCATGCGCTTCCAAATTGCTGATCACGCCACTAATGGGAGCTGTAATGGTGGTGTGAGACAGATTACGCCGGGCTTCAGTTAGTGCAGACTGGGCATTGTTATATCCACTGCGTATCCTGGCCATTTTTAGAATATTGTCAGGTACTGATGCCGTATCACTCAATGAGTAGCCAAATCCCAATAAACGATCTTCCAGATCAATCAGGGCCTGTTCGTAGCTGTTGGTGGCATCATCGAGCCGTTTTTGGTAGGTGAAGGGTTCCAATCTTCCCAAAATTTGCCCGGCCGTGACCGATTGACCCTCCAGTACTACAACATTAACAATCTGCTCCTGTACCCTAAAAGGGACCAATGCCCTTCGACGGGCTTCCAATCTTCCGTTACTAATGAGTTCCAGATCAAAACTCCCGTAATTAACTGTGACTGTACCAACTTTAGTTATGTCTGCCTCTGCATGCGAAATGCGCGCTATTTCTTCCGAACCAGCGTTATCGGCCTGAGAAGTGGAACAGGCATAAAGGGTAATCAAAAGGATTGTTAAACTTAGATTTTTCATAGCTACCACCAAATTTGGATGTCATTTTCGTAAGTAAAGATTCTTTCTTCGCGGCCTTCGGTATGGCATCTTAACCAATACATGGTTCCAGAAGGCATATTATTATAATTCAGATGATAGTCTGTGGCAAGCTGACGACCAGCTGAAATCCATTCGTCATCCCAGTAGAATAGTTCATACTCGCTTCCGGGGATGATGCCGTTTGTGTCATTACGAGGACAAAACCGGATCTCTGTCACCGTTTTCGGTGTTCCAAAATCAAACACGGCTTCAGTTCTAACCATATAAGTACTTAAATCCCCATCAAAAGCTTTTACATCGTTTCCAGTAAGAGTTCCTTGGGTATATAATACATTGTCAATTTTTTGCAGATTATCAGGTTCACCTGAATAACATTCCATCTGTGCCATACGGAATGGTTTATTGCTTGGAGATCTGAACCGAATGTACCTGAATGAGTCCTCTGTTTCAATTGTTGCCCGGTGCATAAAGAAAGGATAATAATCTACGGTATGAATTGCGCTGGCATCGCTAAAGTCAGGCTTATTAGCTCCTTCTATGATACAGCCTTTAAAATCCCTGGCATGAGCTGCCGCGTATGAAAAGAAGGGAAATTTTCTGATTAGATGCAAATCCACAACATCATTGTAATTGGGTTTTACGATTCGCTTATCACCACTATTTTCAACAATGAATGGGTCGCCAACAGGCTCAAGATTTTGTTGATTTTTAAGCATAGGCATATAGAGAATATTTTTACCCATGTCTTTGAACTGCGCCCTTCCCAAAAAATTGAATTTAGAATAGGCAACAGGAGTCCAGCCCTTCAAATCAAAAGTGGCCAAATACGCCATTTTGCCCACACAAAAAAGAGGCTTACCAACTTCAATATCCGTTGTTTTCAGGTATTGAGTTGTAACATCCACCATATTGGGCCTGATTAGAGTCCTGTCAATCTGATCATGTGGTACAGTCTTATAAATCTCAACAATCTCATCTTGGTCAGTCCATGTCTCCCGATAAATTTTGGGAATTGTTTTTTCATATTGCACATATAAGCCAAGAGGCAGGTCCTCATCATTAAAAACATATTGATAGCCCGTAAACATGGCCGCATTTAGATCATTCACCAAATTATTCGGGTTATTGTCATTCTGTAATAAGGTGGAGAGCTGTTGGTCCCGGTGCGCCAACCCCACGTATGCATGTCTGGCAACCGGACGGTTTCCCCAGCCCGGTATGTAATCATAAGTCGCAGGGGCGCCAGCCGCACGCAGATGATACATCATATAGCGACACCTATTACCACAGTCTCCCTCCTTTGAGAATGCCAGCCAAGAAAAATTAGGCTCAGAAGGGTAGTTTCTGTTTAATTCTCCCCCCGATTTTAACCCGTAATAAGTATTGTCCATGTGGTAAGCGTACAATGAATCCAGATTCCTCAATTCAGGGTTTCCGTCAGTGAGATCGCAGTGAAAACGAAATAGGGTATCGCGCCAAGTATCAGCAACCTCATAAGCCAACTTGTAAGGAAGAATAAATTCTTCAAACACATCTAAAGATATCGAGTCTCGCCACGTTGCACTATTTAAAGCTTCTATAGACAGTTCAAAGTTTTGTTGCAAGAAGTCAGTGGCTATGAATAACGAGTCATCGAACAACTGCAACTGTCCCTGAAGTCTAATCTCCAAGGCATTGGCAATGGAATCAGATTTTTGCTGCAGCTCTAAATTAGATAACGAAGGAGCAGAAGCTTTTACAGAATCCAATTCTGCAAGATACCGTTGTGTTATCAGCGGATTTAAACCTGCAAAAGTTTTTCGTTTATGTAAGTCTGATTTTGCAATTTTGGTAAAATACGGTTCTTGTTCGGTAGGTATTTTCATGTTTGTCCAACCATAATGGTCTTCCTTTTGTTGATGAGAATTACAGGAGTAAAAAATTAATAAACAATAAAATACAACCAGCTTGTGAGACCTAGTAGGTATTTGTGTATGGTGAAAATTATCCATTTTTTATTGAGATATAATTTCATGAAACAGATTCGCCATATCTTCATTTATCCAAGGTGAACCCACCATTTTTATTTTGTTTTCGGAATCTATGAGCATTGAACTATTCATAATCCAGTTGGGAAGGTCTTTGTTGCTGATAAAGAATTCCTGTTTGGGGTCGATGATGATGTAATATTTTTCATCAATTTCTTCTTCTAATTTCATTACATTTCTCTTGAAATACTCATATTCAAATGTTTGAATTACAAACAGTACAGTATGCCTCGAAAAATCATCTATCTCCTCCATTTTTTGGTGCCACTCCACATATTTTGGATAGCAGGGGGTGCAATTATCCTGCAAATATACTACCGAAAGATGTGAATGTTTTTTTCGTAACTGTTCCATCGAGATAAGCGAATCCCGATACTGGATGGTATCGAACATCTCAATGTTGAGTCTTGTGCCAAGGACCTCCGCCAACTCCTTTTCTGTTTGGGAGGTTTGGGAACAGGAGTAGGACAGTATTATAAAAATAACGAAAAATGGGATTTTTTTCATTTGGTTTAAGTGTTGAATAATTTAATTTAATTGACTATAAGTCCAAACTTTGTCAATGAAATAGTTACCTGTGGCACGAATCGCCGTAAGGCTATCCCTCATATTAAACCTACTACATGTTGATTAACAAAGAATTGACCATGCATAACTTTGTTTCTAGCCAACTGGATATATATAATACTAAACTGCACTAAGTCAGAAAAATTTCTATTCCAAATCAAAATTCACTTTAACCAATTGACCTGTATCACTGGTTAAGGAATAAATTATATTGTTCTTTTCATCAACGCAAAATGTTTCTATTGGATGGCTCAATTTAAACTTTTTTATAGGGTTACCGTTCCAATCAAATACAAATAGATTCTTTGCACTGAATCCATGTTCAAAAATATTTTGACCGGAATAAAGTGCATATATATAATTATCTGTACTTACAACTTGACCATATCCTACTTTTGTGTTACGAGGGGTTATTTTACCAGAGCCACTACCTTCGTGATACACTTCAAGTTTTGGATATTTATCTGTTGGCCCGCGCAAACACACTTTTAACTCACCAGTTGCATTATATATTTCTAAAGCGTCAAAATAATAATATGCGGCAACAAGTTTGGTTCTATCCGGCTTAACCGAAAAAAAACTACTAAAAGTAGTCTTTTCCATCATTAGCGGATAATTATGTTCGCCCGATGTTATTCTAATAAAATTCTTTAATGTGTTAATATCTCCGTATCCCGTTGTAACTTTATTTTCTTTAAAATTGTACCTATCGAACCGACTACGCGTTCCGGTTCCAAATCCAAGAACTACAAAAGAAGATTCATCAATAAGCTTAATAACCAGACCTGGAATTTCAACATCATATTTAAACATCGATAATGGGTTGCTAAATAAATCAGGAATAATTACGATTATATTATTTTGAAAATCATACATCCAAAACTTCCCATCTACAAAACCAGATGAAGATACGCCGACAAATTCTTCAGGTCCCCGGCCTTTTCTGTAAAGAGACTTTTTATGCTTTCCATTTGTATTAAAAATACTTATCCAATACTCAACTGGCCTTTCGTGGTGTAATACTAAAAGGGAGTCCATTAGGTGTATTGCTCTTGGATAAGGTCCTAGATACTCTCGTATAACCTCAAATATTAATTCGCCCTGCGAATTAAAGGCAGGTAGTTTTTTTTCACTTTCATTAAACACCTGGCTTTGTGTTTTTTTACACGATAACAATACCAACAAGGCAAATATGAGTAAAATTATTTTTTTCATGTATTATGTTTTAACCTTCCATTTTTAAATTTTTAAAAAGTAGGGCTCTAATGTATTTGAGCCCTACAAATACCACTTAATACTCATCAACCTTACTCATAGGTATCAGAGGTTTTTGTACCATCCCATGTCACATAACCCTCGGAAGTTTGTCCACTAAAACAAATGTCATTCCAAGGAAAACTACAAGTAATTTTTCTCGTTTCCCCTCCATTTGCACGAGCCATCACCGCAATACTCTCCAAGGACACATCGCTGGTTCTATTAGTGTGTACCATATTGATGTTAAACATCGTGGCTACTGCGAAAAAACCAGTTGCTATCGCAAAAAATAACTTCTTCTTCATATTTATCAAGATTAATGATTTAAATTTAAGTTGTTTACATTTATGAAAATGTTAAACTAACTGTGAAACAAAATGTAGAACTACCTTGCAGGTTCATTTTTCGAAACCACGTGTATATGAAACACCGTGTGTTCGAAATTCATTACCTTTACGTCATGTTAACCTCCTTTCTTTTTTAAGTTTGGAGGGAGTCGGAAGAGGAAGCGGGTGCTTGGTCGGCGTTTGGCTTCCTCTTCTTTTCCCAATTTTTAAACGGGGAGCATGGTTTAGATGCTGAGCTAATCAAAAAACTCTTTGTCTCCCCGATTACTCTATTTTCTCTGTGATATTAACATTTCCATTTCATTCATTATTTCCCTAGTCGCAGAAGACTCAACTTTTACCGGGCTGTTGAGGATTTCTTCGGCGGTTTGTTTGGCTTTATCTTCTTGGCCGCTTTCGGCGTAAAGTTTGGCCAACAAGTATTTTGGTAATAGTGATGACGGTATCATCTGAGAGCTATTGATATATGCAGCTTCGGCTGCGGGATAATTGCCCAGAACTTTGTGATTCTCGCCAAGCGTGTTTTGTATTATTTGGCTACAATAGCGTTGTTGTGCCATGGCCAGAATTTTATTGCTTCTTTGGTATTGCTCGTTCATATTGAGAGCTTTGCCATACATTTGAAGAAACAGACCGTCAGTTTTTAATATAGAAAAAACCTCTTCATAAGCTTCCACTGCAATATTATAACTTCGATAACTATAGAACCTGTCGGCCTCTTGCCAAGTTTGCATGGCCTGATAATGAGCTTTCCGTTGTGGGATATAATTGGTAGTTGCTACAATTAATACTATAGCAAAGGGCAAAGTGAAAAACAGAACTTTTTTGCCTGACATCTGAAACAAAGGCTTGTTGAATTCGGCCAACAATGCAACAATAATAACTAATTGAAGGAGAAATGAACTGATGTCAAAGGGATAAGAAAACAGACTAAAAACGATTATGGATATTAGTGCGCCTTTCAGAATCCGGTGTAGTTTATGGCTTGGGGTTGCTGCTTTACTTTTGGTAACGAAAATAAGATAAAGAAACCCTCCCGCTAATAATATCGCAATAAGGCCTTTTTCAAGCCAGAGCTTGAGTGGCTCATTAAAAGGGGCTTCGGGGCTGCCGGCAACCATAGCTTGTGCTTCTGTGCCTTTGCCGGATGCGAACCAGTTGGCCTGCTCGTCCATATATAGGGATTTGAAAGCGCCTGTTCCGTGACCAGTTACAGGGTTTTGCTTTATGAGCTGGCTGGTTACCTGCCATATGAGCAAACGTCCATCAGCTGAGCCTTTTTTCATTCCATAGAGGCCAAAACCTCCAGTCAGTAAGGGTAACATGATGACGATTATTAGCAGGACTCTTAGAGACTTTCTAAAAGATAAAAACTTCTTTATCAAATTCTTCTTAAAAGCCAACAGCGCAGGGTGGCCGGTAAGTACATATAAGCAACCGGCAATGCCTGCTATCCAAGCTGCCCGCGATTGAGCCGGAGGAAGTACCAAGAGGATGGAAACAAGGGTTATCCAGGCCAAGGTTAAGATTAAATATCTAAAAATAAAAAAGAACGGAATATCGACATTCAACCATTTCAAAAATATGTCTCTATTACTGTCCATGACTTCCCTGCGAACATCAATGAAACAAATCACTCCCAACGCCAATGGCAAAGTGCTCACCACAAAACCTGAAAATGGGCCGGGGTTGTGAAAGGTCCCGGTAATTCTAAACAGTCCATGATACGACCTTTCCAATCCGTACAATTGCATCAAACCCAAACCAGACTGCAGAAATACTACTGCCATCCAAACAATGGCTACCCCCCACACAAATACAGAATTTCCAGAAAATTGTCTGACAATCATATAAACCAATCCCCACAAAAACAATTCAAACAGGATGAGCCTAATTGAAGAAAAGTTACCACTGGTAATAAGTTCACTTATTACATACCATGCAGCAAAAAGAAGTACCAATAAATCTGTTTTTGTGACGATAACCTCTCTCTGAAATAATAAAACGGCAACAAACAGGACACCTGATAATAGAGATATTATTTCGAGGCCATACTGTTTGGAAGTTACCAAGTCATTGAAGAAACCTTGAGTTGCCATGAATGAAGTAGAAAGCATGGCAGCGATCAAGAGTACTTGGAATATGGTTAAAGTATGTTTAAATATTACTCTCATTGGGGGTTAGGGTAATTTTCAATATTTAAAAGTACGAAACACTTTTACAAACATATTAACAATAAATACAATATCCAAATCCAGGGGGGGGGGGTAAAATTATTTAATAAATGTTAATTTATGTCAATGTGGCGAGTCAGGTTCAGACTTAAAAAAAATCAATTACCTTATTCCAGCGACATATTTAAACCAAATACCGTGCAACCATTTGCACCGAGTCCCAAACAGAGAAAAAGGGCGGTCCGTAGGCCAGGTCAAGTTCAACCACTTGCTGCGAAGTTGGTTTTAGTGTTGGATTATTTGATTGACTGTATCTCCCTACCATGCTGATCAAATAGTGGGCCGGGAAGCGGAAATGAAAGGGCTTTTGTTTTGCACAAAATGGCTTTCTATTTTCTTGATCAAATTTGCTATTATAAACAATTAATTATAAATTGCGTCAAACACATGACGCAATTATGGAATATTTAGTCAGGGACATTTCGAAAAACATTATAAAGAAATTACAACCAAACAAGGTTGTAATAGTTTTTGGTGCACGCAGGGTTGGGAAAACCGTACTCGTTAAAGAAATACTTGAACGAATTGAAGAGCCTGTACTCACATTAAACGGTGAGGATATTAATGTGCATGACAAGCTTGCTATCAGGAGCGTCGAAAATTACAGGCAGATTTTAGGTTCTTATAAGCTTCTCTATATTGATGAAGCACAGAAGATACCTGAAATTGGCTTGAAACTAAAACTGATGGTTGATGAGATTGAAGGATTAAAAATTATCATTTCAGGATCATCCTCATTTGATATTTACAAGGATGCCGGAGAACCCTTAACAGGCCGGAAATATTCATTCAATTTATTTGCCCTGTCTGAAAATGAGTATAGTCAAATCGAAAATAGCATCTCTAAAGTTGATAAGATAAGGGAGAGAATGATCTTTGGTAATTATCCGGAATTGCTCCATATACCTGATAAAGAGGATAAAATCGATTATTTGAATGAGATGGTAAGTTCATACTTACTAAAAGACATTCTGGTATATGAGCACATCAGGAATTCCCAAAAAATATTCAACCTGTTACGCTTGATAGCCTTCCAAATTGGTGGCGAAGTTTCCCTTCAGGAATTAGGTAATCAATTAGGAATAAGTAAGAATACAGTAGAAAAATACCTGGATTTATTAAGCAAGGTTTTTATACTTCATAAGGTTGAAGGATATAGCAGGAATTTAAGAAAAGAAATAACTAAAAATGCCAGATGGTATTTTCTGGACAATGGCATAAGAAATGCCGTTATCGCCAATTTTAATCCCATTGAATCCCGTAATGACATTGGTGCTCTTTGGGAAAACTACATGATCAGTGAACGACTGAAATATCAGGAATACAAAAGACTGTCATCCAACAACTATTTTTGGAGGACATATGAGCAACAAGAAATCGATTGGGTTGAAGAACGGGGTGGCTCACTATTTGGTTATGAATTTAAATGGAATGAATCCAAAGTCAAAATCCCTTCCCAGTGGCAAAACAATTATCCCAATGCCTCTTTTGAAGTGATCAACAGGCATAATTTTGAGCGTTGGTTGAAATGATTTTTTTTGCTGTGGGACGTGGAGGTTTGTGGGGAGACTGTAAACTGAACTCTGTCTAGGAGTCTTTCATTTTTCATTATCTGTTCCAATATAAATCATCAAGATTTTGCATGGGTTATTTCCTTTTCTTCCAGACTTTTGGACTTCTGCTTGTATGAACGATGGCCAAAACATATATGGTATCTTCTTCAACTGTGAAAAATATTCCGTAAGGAAAACGAACAGTATAAGCCTTTTTCAGGCCTATAAAGCAGCTTCTAAAGCAAGTAAAAATTCATTCCCTAAACCTTCTCTTTTTTCATTGTACCAATTTGCTGCATCTTTTGCATCTTCTTCAGCAAATGGCTTGATGATAAGTTTATACATTAGAACTGATTTTTAATTCTTGCCTTTACATCAGTCCAACTGGAGCCTTCACTTGGATTGTTTTTATGTGCTTCAATTCGATCATCTAAAAGCTCTTTTACTTCATCGGTTAATTCAAGCTTTTCATCGTTTTCTGCAATACTGTCCCAAATGGCTTCTACCATTAATATACGCTCTGAAACACTTAGTTTTAATATGTCTTGCATCATTCTTGTCATTTTACAAAGTTAACTATTTTCTATCTCAAAGGATATTATTTCTACGGATGATATTTCGCCACCTGTTTTTTCACTTTCTTGCTCAGTTGCTTGAACTGCCAATGCAAAAGGCTGTAATCATCGGCTTGGCGTAAAGGTATACTCGCTCAGTGAACTTGGCTCCAGGACAACATCCTCTTTGAATTCTATTTCATCAAATTTCTTTCGTGACTAAACATTTATTTATCGAATGTCACAAGATCAATTAAACCAATTGCCGGGCAGCCATTTGTACCGGGTCCCAAACAGTAGAAAAGGGCGGAGCATAGGCCAGGTCAAGATCAACCACCTGTTGGGCGGTTAGTCCGGCAGTGATGGCGGTGGCAATGGTATCAATGCGCTTGGCAGAGCCTTTGAATCCCACTATTTGTCCACCAATTAAGCGCTTACTTTGTTTATCAACTACCAGTTTCACGGTGATTTTCTCAGCCCCGGGATAGTAGCCGGACGGTGAAACAGAGGTGATGGTCTCCGCCTGGTAGTCCATTTTCAATGCTTTGGCTTCTTTTTCGGATAAACCCGTGCGCGAAATCTCCATCTCTTTGAATTTGGTGATGGCGGTTCCCAAAACGCCCGGAAACTCCGTGTTACCGCCGCTGATATTGATGCCTGCCGCCAGACCGTGCTTGTTGGCCACAGTGCCCAGGGCAATGTGTACCTGTTTTTGGGTAACCAGGTGAAAGGATTCGGCACAGTCGCCTGCTGCCCAGACATGGGGTGCAGAGGTTTCAAGGCGCTTGTTGACGCCAATGGCATCATTGGCACCCAATTTTATGCCTGCCTTGGCGGCCAGTTCCGAATTGGGCTTCACCCCCATGCCCAAAATGACGATATCGGCGGGAAGGCTTTGCTTATCCGTGGTGACCGATTTTACGCTGCCATCGGCCTTTGTTTCAATCTTTACCAATTTCTCTTCCAGAAAGACCGCCACTTGCTGCTCCTTCATATAGTCTAAAATCAGGTCAGCCATATCCGGATCGAGGGTGGTCATCATTTGCGGGGCCATGTCGATCAGCGAAACCTCTATGGAGCGTTCGATAAAGGCTTCGGCCATCTCTATCCCGATGTAGCCTCCGCCAACCACCACCGCTTTGGCCGGTTTTGCCTTCTCAATAAAGTCAAATACATCGATCCCACTTTGCAGCAATGAAAGCGTAAAGACACCATCGGCATTGATCCCCTCCATTTTGGGGGCTATTGGTGAAGCGCCTGTGGCTATCAGTAAATCATCCCAGGTCTCCCAAAATTCATTTCCTTCGTCCAGATTCCTGACCCTTACGCGCTTATTTTGCACGTCAATTTCCATCACCTCGTGACGTATACGTACGTCCATGTTTTGTTTCTGCCTGAAAACCTCAGGTTTTCGGGCAATCAGCTCATCTTCAGATTCTACCAGTCCACCGATATAATAGGGCATTCCACAGGCAGAGTAAGACGTGTGATTTCCCTGCTCAAACACAACAATTTCACGTTCAGGCTGCGCCCGTCTGACTTTAGATGCTGCTGACATCCCGGCAGCATCACCGCCTATTACAACCAGTTTTTGATTATTCATGGGTGAATATTTTTTCTAATTAGCATGAAATGTTCTACAACAATCTAATAAATATATCTCTTTTTATCCACTAAAGCCATCTTAAAGCCCCCCTGATGGTCGATAAGATTTTTAATTAATAAGCCATTGTCAACAATACAAAAAAAAGATCTGGAGGCTGTCAATAAAAAAATGAAAGAGCCTCTTTACAAAAAAAGTTGCAAGTGAATTATTTCTGGTGTATATTCTTTCTTAAACTGTCAAGTTCAAACCAACATTTCCTGTATTAATGAATAAAACACCCGAAACATATAGCCTTGAAGACATCAAAAACCAGGTACTAAACACTTCAATAATAGTAGCATCGGTTATTGGAAGTCTGGCATTTATCTCTGCTCTGCTTTCACGCGTGACCACTACGGGTTTCAATTTATCCATTGCGTTTGAAGCTTTGGCGCTTCTTGTCCTTTTGTTGGTCACCATCCGCAGAAAGCATTTCCACATTAGCATAAAGGCCTACCTGCTTGTTTCCTTAATTTTTTTTCTATCTCTGTCTGATGCCTTCTTTTATGGCCTCTTATCTTCTACAAGAATTTATCTGGTTCTGGTACCCCTGTTTTCCATCATCTACCTCACCTTAAAAAGGAGTTTACTGATTTACACTATTGGCATCCTCGGGTTTATAGTTATCGGACTTCTGCACAGCAACCAAACAATATCATTACCAGAAAGTTACGATCCTAATATTTACCTGCTTAAATTCTATCCATGGATAATTAATGCGATCCATATTACAACCGTTGGATTGATCGTTCTGTTTATAACCCACAAATTCTTCTTCTCATTTTCTGGGTTTATTCGGGAACTTAAGCACCAAAACCAAATTATTTCTCAAAACGAAAGAAGTTACAGGGAAATTTTCAATTCAACCAACGAAGCCATATTCATTCACCATATTTCTGATGGACAAATTTTAGATGTAAACGATGCCATGCTTAAGATGTATGGTTTTTCAAATAAAGAGGAAGCCCTCCATGCATTGGTAAAAGACCTCAGCGCCAAAAACGATCCGGAAACACAAGAAAAGACCGACATGCTTATTGGTAAAGCGATCAAGGAGGCCCAGGTTTTCCAATGGCAGTCGAGGCGCATAAATGGCGAATTATTCCATACAGAGATATCGCTTAAAAAGACAGAAATTGGCGGAGAAGGACGGGTGCTTGCAGTGGTCAGGGACATTTCGGATCGGGTGTTGATGGAACAAAGAATTAAGGACAGCGAAGAGCGCTACCGGACACTCGTGGAAACCTCCCAGGATGGCATTTCGCTCATGGATCTCAGCGGTCAGATGATCTTCTTAAACAGCAAAAAGGCCAAAATGTTAGGCGCAAAGGCGTCTGGCGATCTGGTTGGTCAAAATGCTTTTGGTCATCTCACGCCAGAAAGCGTTGACAAAGTCAACGCTATCATGCCGGAAATTCTACAAGCGGGCTCCTTCGACGCTCTTGAAGCTGAGGTGCGTAGGTTGGACGGAACAACTTTCACGGCAGAATTCAATGTGACCATAATCCATGATGCTTCAGGTGCCCCCAGATATCTCATGGATACCATGCGCGATATTACAGAACGCAAGAAGGCTGAAGAGCAACTTGAAAAATACCGCAACCATCTTGAAGCCCTTGTGGTGGAGCGCACCGAGGAATTGCAGGCCATCAATGAAGAGCTTTCGGCGGCCAACGAGGAGCTGCACGCCCAGCGGGAAGAGTTGGAGGCTACCCTGAACACCTTACAAAGCACTCAAAGTCGGTTAATTACCATCGAAAAAATGGCCTCTCTGGGTGTGCTGGCTGCCGGAATTGCCCATGAAATAAATAACCCGCTAAATTTTATTAATGGCGGAATTGCCGCCTTGAACAACTATACAAAAGAAAATCTGAAAGAGCATAGTCAGGAGGTCAGCCCCCTTTTGGAAATGATGAATACAGGTGTGGAAAGAGCAGCAAAAATTGTAAGGAGTCTCGACCATTACACACAAAAAGGAAATACCAAAACCCAAAACTGCAACATACATAACATTATAGAGAACTGCTTGCTCATACTATCGAGTCAGCTCGATAACAGAATTAAGGTAGAGCGGGATTATTACGAAGGTGAATTCCGAATAAAATGCAACGAAGCAGAAATGCATCAGGTCATCATCAACATTTTAACGAATGCCATTCAGTCGATCAGGCACGAAGGCCGGATCACCATTCGTACAAAGATCAATGATTCTTCCTTCAACCTGAATATTGAGGATACCGGTTGTGGCATTGATGAAAAAATTATTTCCAGAGTTACCGATCCTTTCTTCACAACCAAAGATCCGGATGATGGAACAGGCCTGGGCCTTTCCATCACACAGAATATCATAAACGGCTATGGGGGAAAATTGGATATCCGGTCAGAGTCAGGTAAGGGTACGCAAATCGTAATAACTCTGCCGCTTTCTTAAACATCTTATTTATATTTGCAGGAATTATCTAAAAAGCAGTTTTCAAATGGCGAACAATATTTCAGTTCTTTACGTGGACGATGAACCTATCAATCTAAAGGTTTTTGAATTGGGATTGAGGAATCGCTTTACAATCCATACGGCCCTTTCAGGATTTGAAGGGTTGGAAATTCTTCGTAAGGAATCGGGCATTACGGTAGTTGTAAGCGACATGCGAATGCCGGTGATGGATGGCCTCGAATTTATTGAGGCAGCCAAAAAAGAGTTTCCAAATCTGGTCTTTTTCATCTATACAGGCTATGGCATTTGCGACAGAATAGCTCAGGCACTGGATGATAATCTCCTTCATAAATACTTCAGAAAACCAACAAGTTTCAATGACATCGAAGCTACTATTGTTGAATCTGTTGGTGTTTAAAACTAGATGGTTCCCGGACAGTAACTCAGCACGGCAAAACCAAAACCGAATATAAAGGCGCCCAATACGTTCTTGCCTACAGAGCCCTTCTTGAGCGACAGCTGGATCCAGCCCATCGGCTTCATGAAATAAATGCCAATCATGCCGTTCACGACAGCTGAAAGCATGATTTTCAGAACGGTAAAATCGGTCAGCAAGAGCTGCCCCACAATCACATCGTATTTGGTGGCACCGCCTTTGTGCAGTAAAAAACCAAACAGAATGCCAAAACCCAGTCCAAAAAGCAAGGGTCTTTTATCCGGCACTTCCTCCATCTGGATATCTTCTACTTTATTATTCATTTCGAAAGTGGATTAAAAGTGAATAATTATTCCCAAAGTGGCAAAATGCACCATGGTGAAATTGTAAACAGAGGCGACATCTGCGCCTCCTTCCAGCAGGCGGTAGGCCGCCTTTATTTTCAGATAATCATTGAGTGGTATTTTGCCTCCCAGATAAAGGTCAAAAGCTCTTCCCGGACCACCGGCCAGACCGTCCCCTTCAAAATAGGCCGACCAGCTATTGAAAGCGTATTCAGCATGCAAATTCAACAAGGGCACAAAGCCACATCCACCTTTTTATCACTGTTATCGGCTGTTTTTAATCGGATTTCCGCATCCCGTATTTTGGCTGTAAAGCCAACACCCAGCAGCCATTTATCAGAGGTATATACATCTCGCCGATAGGTCACCCTATAACTGTTGAATTGATAACGGGCGTCCACATTTTGCCCCTGAAGAAAGGTGGTGTTTTCAAATCGGATGTCAAAAGGTGCAGCGCCCTCATAATTGACACTCAGTGGGGCATACAATACAAACAAATGATTTTTTTCTTTGAAACGATAACCGAGCTTTAAGCTATAGTTGATAACAGGTCCCTGGATTTAAAATCCTTATACAAATCAAAAGCAGTCCCCACTTCGTTGGGAATCTTAACCTCGTTGTAACTCTGACTGGCCAGTCCGGCCGATACATCCAGACTTATCTGACTGTAAACCGGGCCACTCAAGGCCACGAGTAGGAGTAAAAAAAAGATGTATTTCATACGTATATAATTTGATTTTTAATTGTCGTATGGAACTCGCCGGGATAATCAGGCCCCTTTATGAGAGCTATTCTCTCATGGCTCGTTTCATAGGATTATAGTTTAGTCTTCAATGGCCATATGGAACTCGCTGAGACAATCAGGCCCCTTTGTGAGAAGAATGCTCATGGCTCGTTCATAGGGCTAAATATTTTAAGCAGTGGGGTTAAAATATAAACAATTCCTCCCATAAAGTCCAGCCTAGCAAAGAAACTAAACACATACACCTGGCTTACAAATAATTAAAAATCGCCCCCTCCTGTATCGTCCACAAAAGGTCAATTAAATCCCTGAAATACCACCTGAAACAATGAACTTCATGACCTCGGCCGGATTCATATCAATGGACCGG
Organism: Geofilum rubicundum JCM 15548; assembly: GCF_000974365.1. GTDB lineage: Bacteria > Bacteroidota > Bacteroidia > Bacteroidales > Marinilabiliaceae > Geofilum > Geofilum rubicundum. Next base: position 17,707 of record NZ_BAZW01000027.1, on the reverse strand, counting down.
ACCTGGGTCTTGGGGACAATGAACAACTCTCCTGAAAAGTTGTAAGAATGCGGAAAATAGACGGCCACCTTATCTATTTCATCCAATTTACTCAGATCTTCTTCGGTCATAAAACCCAGTTTCTCCAGATTGGAAATGGGATTGACCAGGACAATGACCGGCTTGGTGAACTTTCTGTCCTTACCAACGAAGGCAGAAAAAAGGTCGTTCAAGGCGGAGTATATAAACTTCAGAAAGGGGGCCCTTTCAATGACCTTGTTAAACAACATTTTAATGGGTTGGGCAATGATGCTTTTACCTACAATACCCACAAGAACCAGGAAAAAGAAAATAACCACAAAGCCCAGTCCGGGAATATCAATCCCCAGATACTCATTGATAATGCCGTTGAGCAAATCATCCGCAAATTTGAAAATCACATAGATGATGTAGGCGGTGATTCCAATAGGGGCAATGTACAACAGGCCCTGCAGGAAATAATTAAAAATTTTCTTCATAATAAGACATTAACCGGGATATGGGGACAAGTTTAACACATCTCCGCTTAGAAAGCAATACGCCTGTCAGCTTTGCGCCAAGTCTTTCCCTCTGGCCGTGAACCAGAGGACTTTCAAATCCTCCAAAACCATGTAAAAACAGGGCACAATGACCAAAATAATGGCCGTGGCAAACAAAATTCCAAAACCAAGTGATATCGCCATGGGAATCAGGTGATAGGCCTGCCGGGATGTCTCCAGAATAATGGGTGTTAGTCCGCCAAAGGTCGTGAAAGTCGTCAGCATAATTGGTCTGAAACGACGGACACCTGCTTCATGAATGGCTTCATAGGCCGTTTTGCCGCCCCGTTTGCGGTTGGCATAATCCACCATGATTAAGGAGTCGTTGACCACCACGCCCGATAAGGCGATGATGCCCATCAGACTCACCAGCGACAAGTCGTGCCCCAGCAATATATGTCCGATCACGGCCCCCACAATGCCAAAAGGAATGGCGAACATCACAATCAAGGGCTGCACGTAATTCCCAAAAGCCAGGGCCAAAAGGGCAAAAATAAGCATCATGGCCATGGCAAATCCGCTCCACAACACCTGAGTCGATTCCCGCATATCTGCCTGCGTCCCCTGAAAACTCCAGGTGGTCCCCGGGTAGTTGTTCCTGATTTCCGGCAGGACCTCCTCATTCAGGGATTTCATGACTTGCGAAACAGCACTTTTGGGCTCCACATCCATGCTGACGGTCACAATCCGGCGACCGTCGCGTCGGTTGATACTCGAGAAGGCCTCTCCCTCTTCCAGCCTCACGACATCGAATAAGGGCACCTCCTGACCGTCGGGGGTTCGGATCACAAAATTTTCCAGGTTGTGCAAATCTTCGCGTTCGCTATAAGGGAGTTTCACACGCATTTCCACCTCGTTAACGCCGCGCAACTGGCGCATGGCCAGGGCGCCATAAAAGGCGTCGCGGACCTGCCGTCCGACTTCTGTGGAGGTCAGACCCAAGCGCCGGCCTTCGGGAAGCAGCTTAAAGTCAAACTGCGTTTTGCCGGCATCGTAATTGTCGTTCACATCTCTGGTGACCTCAAACGATTCGGCCTGTTCAAGAAAATCCATGCTGGCTTTTTCAAGCACTTTGATGTCGGCATGACTGATGTCCACGCTGATATCTTTGGCCCAGCCACCGGGACCACGTTCGGCCTGAAAAGTAATTTGATCGACCCCTTCAATATCTCCTATTTCATCGCGCCAGAGATTGATCAATTCCCGGGCCCTCATATCCCGCTCATCCGGGGGCTTCATGACAATTTCGACATCTATAAAGCTCTGTCCCCGCACATTGGTTTTTATGCCCTCGGCGACCTCATAAAGGTCATGCTCCTCAAACATCCGCCTGGTGGATTCGGTTATATCACGGGCCACTTTGGCGGCCTGTTGGGGGGTGACCCCGACAGGCAGGCGAACGCCGGCTTCTATCTCATCGGCCGCCACTTCAGGCATCATGATGATCCCCATGTGGTCGCTGTAACCGTATCCACCCACCATAAGAAATATCCCAACAGCAATACTCAGTGTGATGTAGCGGTGGCGCAAGGCCATGTCCAAAAAAGGCTTATAACGATGGTCAATAAAATGGTCGAACCGCCGCCCAAATCCTTGGCGAATGCGTTCCAAAAAACGCTCTGCTTTTTTGGTGTGGGAACGCTCCTTCAAATGACCGAGGTGGGCGGGTAGTATCAGCAAGGCCTCAAACAGCGATATGGCCAAAATAATGATCACCACGGCCGGCAAAGGCCACCAGAACTTTCCGGTTTCACCGGGCATGAACAACAGGGGAATAAAAGCAATGATGTTGGTCAGGATGCTGAACACCACCGGTCGGGCAATGTCCCTGCTCCCTTTAATGGCCGCTTTCATAGGCTCATACCTTGTTGTCGGTATTCGTAAATGTTCTCGCCGACGACAATGGCATCATCCACCACAATACCCAGAGCCACCAGGAAACCAAACATGGATATCATATTGATACTTAATCCGAAAAGCGGCAAAAACACGATTCCCCCAATAAACGAGATGGCCATGCCCATCATCACCCAGAACGCCAGTCGGTACTCCAGAAAAAGCGCCAGTATTAAGAGCACGATGACCACGGCAATCAGTCCGTTTTCAGTCAGGAGAGACAGACGCTCCTCATAATCCTCCGCACTGTTGCTGTCAATTCGGTGACTCACCCCCGGTGGCAAGGAAGATTCAAAATCCTTCAGAACTTCTTCCACCGTAGCGGCAATATCGAGGGGCGACTGGTCGCCCACCCTGTAAATACTCAAATCAACGGTGGGTTGTTCATTAAATTCTCCATGAAAACCCGATTCCTCAAAGCCGTCTGTCACCTTCGCAATATCACCCAGCGTAACGCTTCCGCCACCTGGAGAAGAAATAATTTCAATGTTTTCAAATTCCCTGGCCCACTGTTTGCGCTCCTTCATACGCAATAAAATCTCTCCGCTCCCGGTCTCCAAAGCCCCCGCTGGTACATCTTCACTTGACGATGAAATAATGTCCGCCACTTCCGATAAAGTCAGATTGTACTCCCGCAGTCGATGGCGCGGAATTTCCACATGGGTCACCATATCGGGAATATTCCCGATTTCCACCTGGGTGATGTTTTCGCTGTTAAGCAACAGATCGCGCAAGCGCTCGGCCAACACCCGCAAAGTCCATATATCCACATCGCCATACAGCCCAACTTCCATTACATCGCGCTGTTGCGACTGTAAAACCACCTCAGGCTCCTCAATATCATCGGGAAAAGTACGGATGCGGTTAACCGCCTGCTGAATGTCCTGAAAAGCCTTCATCCGCTCGGTCCCGGGCACCAGCTCAATTTGAACCTGTCCCGAGCCTCACGGGCTGTGGAAGTAATTTCTTTAATTCCCTGTACACCCCGGACCGCCTCTTCAACGGGCATCAAAATACCAAACTCCACCTCTGCCGGCGCAGCACCCGGGTAAACCACACTTACATCAACAATGTCCAGTTGAAACTCGGGAAAGACCTCTTTCTGAATATGGTACATGGTCCACAATCCGCCCCCCAAAAGAATAATCATGAGCAGGTTAGCTGCCACGGAGTTCCGGGCCATATAGGCCATTATTCCCCGGTCCTTTTCCTTTTTATTTTGTGATGAATTCTTTTCCATGTCTTAGTCGCTTCCGTTTTCAGCAACCCGAAGCGGTGAACCCTCCACCACCGTTGCCAGATTGGTTGTCACAACACTGTCGCCATCGGCCAGACCTTCGCTGATATAGGCATGCTCGGCATCTGAAAGCAGGATATCGACCGCCTTTATGTTCAGTACACCATCCTTCATGACCCAAACGGTAGATCCTTTTCGCACATAATCGCGGTTAAGCTTAACCACATCGCTCACTTCACGCCCCACCATGCCCGTTTCCACAAAAGCGCCCATCATCAGCGGCAATCTGGCACCCGGCTCCTCCTTTTCGTGCAAGGGATCGGTGACAGATACCAAAACCCGAACCAGGCGGGTCTGATCATTTATGGCCCCAATCATCTGGTAGAGCCGACCGGTTCTGTACTCCTCCGCTTCCCAGGCGGAGCGGTTATGCACACGCACATCGGCACCTTCCTGGTCGCCATCCGGAAAAGAGAGCCATTTAATGTGCGATTGCGGCACCGTGGTCTCCACCCAATACTCCTTGGTCCCCACCAACCGGGCCAGTTCCTGACCAGGTGCCACCTGCGTGCCGGCATCTACCTGACGGCTTAATATGTGTACATCAAAGGGTGCTTTGACCGTGGTTCGCTCCAAATCGAGCGTGGCCTGCGCTACCGATGCACGCGCAGCCTCTAACTCCGCCTGTGCCGTATTCAGTTGGGGTTGACGCAGCACCAGCGCTTCACTATCCGCATCTAACGTTTGATCGGATTGCTGGTAATCCTGTCGCGCTACTTCCTGTCGTCCTTCTTCAATGCTCAGGTTGGCTTCGGCCCGGCGGAGTTCACTCTTCCTTAACTGAAGCGCATTGATGTAATCGGAAGGGTCAATTTTTAAGAGCACAGTGCCTTCAGGCACGGTTTCTCCGGGATTAAATCTGGAAGCGCGTTCAATGACCTCACCGCTAACTCTGGGACTTAAGATAATTTCCCGGGCCGGTTTCACCGTCCCGGTGGTTACAAACAAGGGCTGGTAAGTGCCGCGGGAAACGGTAGTAACCTCTACCAGCATGGCCGTTTCCTTGGCGGCCGACTCGCGCTGTGCGGTTGGTTCCGTCAAAAAGATCAGAACCACAACCAGTGCGGCACCCAGCAACACTACCAAAGATATAATAAGCGATTTTCGTTTCTTCATAGCTCAGTTGCATTAGCGTTATTCACCTGTTTCAAAACCTCCGGCCAGGGCGCGATAAAGCGCCACACGGTATTCGAGAAGTATTAACTTTTCTGTCAGTAAATCGCGCTGAAGTTGCTGCTCCTCATCCAATGCGGTTAAAACCTCCAGATAACTCCCCATTCCGTTGAAATAGGCCACCCGCAATTGTTCATTGGCCCGATGGGCCAGGGACAATTGTCTCGCTACACTCTCAACGGCTTCCTGTTGCTTTCTTTCGCGAATCAAGGCATCTTCCACCTCCCGGAAGGCCGTCAAAACGCTCTGTCCGTAAATATAAACCTGCTGTTGTTTGATGGCCTCACTGCGCTTGACCTCAGCCCTTAACTGTCCCCCATAAAACAAAGGTGCCAGCAAATTCCCGGCAAACGACCGCACCCAGCTATCGAACAAAGCATCGGCATTGTTGGAAGCAGATGACAGTGATGCCGATAAAGTTAGTCGCGGATATTGGTTACTGATGGCAGAAGCCAAATCCCGGTCGGACGCTCTAAGCCTTTCAAAAGCACTCTGGACATCGGGCCGCCTTTGAACCAAATCAACCGGCAGTCCCGTCTCCGGCAAAGGCGGTGGTTCAGGTAAAGTCCCGGTCGCCAAAGCCAAATCCTCACGGGGCGCTCTGCCCAACAAAACAGCCAGCTGGTTCTCCAGCACCTGCACCCGCGCTTCCGCCTGAATATGACGTTCGCGCGTCGCTTCCAGTAGTTGCTCCTGACGAAGCATATCGACATGACGCAGCTGACCGCTGCCAAAACGGGATTTGATGAGTTCCAAAACCTTTGTGTTCGTTTCAACCTGACTTGTAGTAATTTCAACCTGCTCCCGGGCTTCTGCCAGTCCCAACCAGGTCCTCACAATCTCGGCCGACACCGTTAAGGCGGCGGTCTGGTAATCCAGGAAAGATGCCCGGGTACGGAAACGTTCCGCATCAACCGAAGAGCGCATCCTGCCCCACAAGTCTATTTCATAATGGGCCAACAGGCCCGCCTGAAATTGCTCACTATTGCCTAAAGAAGACTCAGGACTGAATATTTCGGCATTGGCAGAACCCTCCAAAAAAGGAAACAACAAAGAAGCAGCCCGCTTTTTTATAGCCTCCGCTTCCCGGAAACGATACCAGGCCGTTTGCAAGTCGAAATTAGCGCCAAGCCCCTCCTCCATAAGCTCATTCAGCACCGGTTCCTCAAAAGCAGTCCACCACCGGTCCGGCATTTCCGCCTCACCGCCGTCAGAAAACGACACCTGTTCTTCGGCAGGGGAAACAACTTCAGAAATTTTCGGGGAACAACCCAAAGCGCCCAAAACAAGAAGAATGCCCCAATAAAGAAAAGCCTTTTCGGTAAATCTCATCCAATTCTTATTTCTTGTTCAAAAAAAAGATACAATAATTTAAACAGGCAAAATTTAAGAAAGTTTAATGGCCGGGTATGGCATTTCTATGTTTATGAAGCTAATTCTGGTGTTTCATCCCACCATTTTAGTCGCTACAGAGTCCTTTCAGACGACCAGGCAGACGGCCAATTTTCAATTTTGCTTTTTTAAAAGAGCAGTTTTGATAAAAAATGCTCTTTTAAATGAGCATTTTTCACTATATTTGCTTAAATAATTAACCAATATGGAAAAGATTTTTCAAAAATCCTATCGGAAACTGTACCAGGTGCCGATGGAGTTCAGGAGATATCTGGCAGATATAATAGATTGGAATAGCCGTTTAATTGGCATCAAGGGAGCCAGAGGAGCAGGAAAGACAACCCTGTTGCTACAATATGCGAAAGAAAACTTGCCACAGGATAATCAAACCCTTTATGTGAGTCTGGATGACCTCTATTTCACAGAAAACGCTCTGGTTGACTTTGCCGAACAATTTGTTATGCAGGGAGGAAAATATCTTCTTCTGGACGAAGTGCATCGCTACCAAAACTGGTCCCAGGAATTGAAAAACATTTATGATGACCAGCCTGATCTAAAAATCATTTTTACCGGTTCATCGCTGATTCATTTGAATCAGGCAAAAGGAGATTTAAGCCGACGAGCGGTTATGTATGAACTGCCCGGATTATCATTCCGGGAATACTTGAATTTCACACAGGAGACTGCATTTAAACCCATCCTTTTTGAGGAATTATTGGAAAATCACACCAACGTGGCTTTAGAAATTGTCGAAAAAATACGCCCTATCGCCCATTTTTCTGAATTTCTGGAGCATGGCTACTATCCCTATTTTAAGGAGGCCCCAAAACTATATTACCAAAAATTATCCGAGACCATTTCATTGGCTTTAAGCATTGATTTACCTTCATCGGCCGACATTAGTTTTGGAAGTGTTGAGAAGATTAGGTTGCTCCTGCACATTATTTCGGAATCGGTCCCATTTAAGCCAAATATTTCCAAATTAAGTGAGCGCATTGGCATTAATCGTAACAGTCTGGTGCAATTCATTCGCTATCTTGAAGACATACACGTGATTAAATGCCTGTATGCAGATACAAAAGGTATCGGTGTGTTACAAAAACCAGAAAAAATATATATGCATCATCCAAATTTGCAATATGCATTAGCAACTGAAAAACCCAACATCGGAAATGTAAGGGAAAGTTTTTTCATCAACCAGCTGGGTGTGCTTGGGCCTATGAAATATACGCCGGAAGGTGATTTTGCCTTTAAGAATTTCGTATTTGAGGTAGGAGGATCCGGCAAAACAAACAAACAAATTAAGCACCTCGCCAACTCGTTTGTGGCAGCTGACGGCATTGAAGTCGGCCATTTACACAAGATTCCATTGTGGCTATTTGGGTTTTTGTATTAAATATCCCGTTAAAAACGCTTGGTCAGGCTTACAGACAAAAACCCCATTGTCGGAACCCGCTCTCACCCCTCTTAAAAACAGGTAAATAACTCCGCCAAAATGCTGCTCAAAACGATAGTTGGGAACGCGTAATTTCAGATACCTGTCAACGGCAGCAGTATAAATGAGGTGCTGCAAATGGTAGTTGTTCTCATTCATGGCCTGGTTCAGCTTTTCAGGTGCATAGCACTCAGGGGTATCCCCCAGGTAGTTGGATTTCCAATCCAGGATATAATACTTGCCCTTGTGCTCAAAAAAGAGGTCGATTTTGCCATTCATCATACCCTCCAACTCGCCGTGGCGACCAATGTCAAAAGGGTGGTCCGGACTTGAATATTTTTTGATGGTTTCCACGGGTACCGGGGGTACGGGAAAATCGAACTCCAACTCATTGATGCGGCGGGAGTCATCAATGGAGCTGAGCTGAAAGCGATCGCCATTCAAGTGGATAGGGCTGTTCAAAACCTCCGATATCAAGCGCCGCAACTGGCCACTGTAAGTTTCTTTATAGCGGGGCATGAACAGCGTTAAGGCCTCATCTATAATGGCATCCCAGCGGGTAGCATCGACAAAGCTGATGTGCTCAAATATAAAGTGCAGCATATCACCCGTCTTGGCGCCTTTTATCAGGTCTGAAAAAACAAACTGGTCGTATTCATCAGCGTAATCACCGGTGTGGATTTTTGGGGATGCTTCGTGGAAGACCGATAAAGAAGAATAGCTCATTTTGCGCCAGTTCAGATCCGCCAGTTTAAAGTGGGTGGCCTCTGCATAGGTGGGTTTTCGGTTGGAGCTTGAGGCACAGAAATAGCCGGACATGAGCGCTGGGCAAGGCTCAAACGATATAGGCGCTCCGGAAATACGCTGCAGGGGATCGACAAAAGCGGCCAGTGCCGATTTTTTAGTCGAATAGGGGCCTTTATGCATATTGACCTTAAATATGAAGCATTTGTACACAGCCCGGGTGATGGCCACATACAGCAGTCGCCGGTTTTCCTGCACCAACTGATCCTGCCATAAGACTTTCTCAGCAGGCGACAATGCCTTTTTATTGCCCACCATGTATTGCCCGGTTTGGGGGTCGCGCCAGCTAACCTCCTCATGTTTATTGTAGGTGATCATGTCCAGGTAAGGCGCGATGACCACTTGGTACTGTAAGCCCTTACTTTTGTGAATGGTGACAATGTTGACCGCATCTTCATCACTCTCCACACGAAGTTCAAACTCATCATCGGCCGGTTGAGCGCCTTTGATGGCCGAACGCAGCCAACCGATCAGCTCAATGGATGAGCGTTTTTTGGTGTTCTCAGCTTTGTGCAATAGCTCCGTGAGATGATAAAGATTGGCAATGGTCCGCTCGCCCATCTCTGTGTGGCGACTCAGCAAAAGCCCCTGAACGTTCCAATCGGCCATGAATGCTTTCACCGCCTGAAAGACTCCGAATTGTCGCCACAAATCTCTGTACTTTCGAAACAGTTCCGCGGCCTTTTCAATGTTCAGCTTAAGAATATCGTCTAAAGCCAAGCCGGTAAAGGGGGACAATAACGCTTTGTTAATGGCGCCCTGCGACAGGCTTTCAAAAGCTTCCAGCAAGTAAAGTAAATATTCCGCTTCAGGAGAATCAAAGACTTTGGCTTCACCAATGGTCACAGCAGGAATGCCTGCCTGTGCCAGGGCTTGTTTAATGTTAAGCGCCTCGGTGTTGGTGCGCACCAGAATCCCGATATCGCCCGGCGTCAGGGATCTGCTGGCGTCCTTTTTCTCAATGCTGTAATGGTCCTTGCTCAGTAATAAAGTCACCTGAGCCACTAAAGGGTCAATGACTTCAGGCTTTCTGCTGACTTCAAAGATGGTGATGGGCTGGTCCTCCGACTGCCCTTTCATGAACAAGCCTTTGCCGTTGGGTTTTGGCGACTCTACAGGTGTGTAGTGAATGCCCTCAGCGGCACGACCAAAGGCGAAGGTATCGAACCCGGCTGTCGGCAGAAAAAACTGATTCATGGCCTCAATCATTCTTTCTGAGGACCTGAAATTATGATTCATGCTGTACAGCCGATCCACCTGGTGGGTGGCTTTCAGGTAGGTGTTAATGTCGGCCTTACGCCAGGAATAAATGGATTGCTTGGGATCCCCGATATAAAAAATCACCGAGGCCGGGTGGTTAAAAGCCGTGCTGAAAATTTCATACTGCAACCGATCGGTATCCTGAAACTCATCGATAAAAACGGCCCTGAACTTTTTCTGTAACTGGTCTATCAACTGTTCGCTTTTGTTCTTGACCAGCGCGGCATGCAGCTTTTCAATCATGTCATCGTAAGTCAGCAAGTGACGTTCCTGCTTAAAGGCGGCGACCGCCGGGAGCAACTCCCTGACAGCCCCAAAAATCAATCGTCGGGGAAGTTCCCGAATGAGTTGATCCATTTGTTCCGGGCTTCCCGACCGCATCGTATTTTCTACCTCGGCCATCCAACTGGCGTCTGTTGAATAATCACCAGCCGGCTCAAAACCATATAAGAACTTGCCTTCCAGCGCATTTTTTACAGCACCGGATAGGTCGGCCTTGCTCAGCTTGCCTGCTTCCATCAAAAGTTTCAGGGCCTCAGCAGGCAGGGTGGTGACATTCAGTCGCCAGAAATCATCCACCAGGTGCTCCACTATTTCAGATGCATCTGTAGCAATTTCCGGATCATAGCGCAGGTCGGCCTCCAAAGCAAACTCCTCCAGGGTGGTCTGACAAAAACCATGAATGGTTTGCACCGATGTTTCATCCAGCAACAAAACAGCCTCCTTGAGCAACTGGATAACTTGTTGTCGGGACGCGCTTTCAATGGCATGGGCGACAATGGCCGCGATGGATTTTTCTGGTATGGGAAGCCCCCGCGCAGAGCGGTAGGCCATGCGGACAAACAGGCGGATGCGGCTCTCCAGCTCGGCGACCGCCGCCTTGGTAAAGGTGACCATCAGCAGACTGTTGACGGGCAGCTGCTTTTCAAGAATTAAGCGGACCACCAGCAAAGAAATCGAGTAAGTCTTGCCGGTTCCGGCGCTGGCCTCTATGAGGTTGGAGCCTTTAAGGTCGACCGACAAGGCATCAAAATGGGAAAAATTAAGCATAACGGATTATCTCTTTAACTCGGTTAGGGGAAAGAATTGCAAAACCAGATCACACATAAAGCGACTGTTTGCCTTAAAAGCTTCCAGAAAATCCTCCCGCTCGAAGTAACCATGCTCGTATTCGGTAAGGATGTGCGGTTCTTCCACCGGAAAATGAAATTTACTAAATTCATTGGCGATCTTATTGTGAAGCTCTTGAACCGACCACCGGTCCATTTCATCCCACTTCAGATCAAAATCGGCAAAGAAGGGCCAAATAGTCTCGTGCCCTTTTTGAAAAAGCGCTACGAGTCGGGCCAATAATTTTTGGGCCTCTGACTGGCTTACGGGGCTGGCTTTAAAGGCTTGTCCCGTTTTGGCAGACACAAAACTCAGCTGCACGGGATGGCCAGCCGCTGTTACAGCTAAATAACAGACCACAGCTTCCAGATAATATTTAAACTCGCCGGAGGAAAAGCAGACAAAAACCATTTGATCCGCATAGACGTGCTGTACTTGTCCCGTTAAGACCGTTGCGCCCAAATCCACCTCAATGGCCAGGGACGATGCCGGGCCACCTTTGGTAATTCCATCGACCAAAACTTTTAAGGGTTGAACCGCCTCGTCGATGCTATCGACCAGGGCCCGCCCCATGTTTTTCAGGGGCAGTGTACCGGTCATTGTGCCACGTTGGATAAAGTCGGCTTTGGCCGACGCCTCCATTTCAAGCAAGGCATTTTTCAAATGCCACGCTTGCAAGGCATCCAACGAGAACAGTTCCTTTTCTTCCAGTTCCTCCATCCCGCCATCGTCGTAGTTGATTCCGGCCACATTCTTATAATAGGTTTTAAAGGGATTTTTGAGAAAAGCCACCAAACGATTCAGATCTAAGCTGCTATGATTTAACACATTTCGGTTATTCCCCTCACCCAATTCGGCCCGGAAATCCGGCTCTTTGATATAGTTGTAGTAGGGACCGCTGCCATATTTGGAGCTGAAAGCGTGCAGGGGCTGAAGGGTGATGAGTTTGGAACGGACCAGAGCGGGGCTCTCGCTGGCCGACTCCAAATAATCCACCAATTCCTCCACCAATGAGGAGGGCGGTAGTTCTGAATTATCCTTGGTGCTTCTACCCAAATAACTGATGTACAACTTCTCTTTGGCCGCCAAAACCGTTTCCAGAAACAGGTGCTTATCATTGTTCTTGATGCTTCGATCGCCCGGTTGATGGTGGCCCGATCTGAGATCATAACTCAAATGCTTGTCCCTGCGCGGAAATTTGTCAAAGTTGAGTCCCAGCATGGCAATCATTTTAAAAGGAAGGCTGCGCATGGGAATGAAGGAGCAGAAAACCACGCCTCCTCCATGGTGGTGAGTGGACGTATTATCTGCCAACTGCTGGCTGAACTGATCCAAAAACAGCTCATAAGCCATCTCCTCCTTCACCAGGTGGTCGATGGCATTGAGTCGTTTAAGCTGCCCCAAAACAATGGTGTACTCCTCATTGGCTGCCTCATCGGGCAGCCATATCAAATGATGGATCACTTGTTCGGTGTATTCGACCCATCCCGACAAGGTCCTGGCTTGGTCGCGTTCCCGGACAGAGCCCATCAACATCTCTACAAAATGCAGAAAGCCGACCATCTCCAGGGCGGGTCGTCCCTCCAAATCATCCAGGGGAATCAAGGTTTCTTCACCATCTGAATACAGGTCCTCCCCCACCATGCACATGCCATAAACAATGCGTTTGAGGCCATGCCTCCAGCTAACAAAACGACTGTCGTCCTCACTTCGGTTGTCGATGCCAAAGCGGATATTGGCCGCTGCTATTGTTTTTCGAATGAGCGCCAGGTCCCGTATGCCAAAGCGCTTACGAATATAAGCCGAATCAAGCAGACGCAGCACATTTCCCGAAGTAAAACTCTGTTCCGAAATACCCAACAGTCCCAGCAACGCCCCCACCAGTCCGTCGGACTGCTCCAAACTTTCTCCTTCAATGGAATACGGAATTTTATAGGGCGCGTGGTCAAAAACCGCCTTGATATAGGGTGCATACGTATCCACCTGACTCACCAGCACCACGATATCGCGGGTCGATACCGCTTCACCACGCCCTTGCACCATGTGCACCAAATAGTTGTACAAGGACTCCACTTCCCGTGTGGCGGTGTAGCAGGCATTGATGGTGAGGGAGTTGTCCGACAAGTCAGCCTCAGTTATCTGGGTCGGTTCAGCAAGGTTTTGCCGAAGGTCGTGCTGCACTTTTTGCAAAAGTGTAGCCGGTGTTTTGGGCGCCTGCGGCAGAACCGTCAGTCCATCATTCCCCGCATGCTGCAGCACAATCCCGCTCGTCTCTTTCATCAAATCGCCCCAGCTTTCGAGCAGACTGTTTTCAAAAGACAGCGTCTTTCCTCCGCTGGCCAACTGCGACAAAGCAGGCAAAAGCAAATAAAAATGCCCATCCATCACCTGGGAGGCCCCGGCAAAAATGGCCATGTGGTAGGGTGATAAAGCAGATATTCCAAAGAAATGAACAGCAGGCAGTTGTGCCAACAGTTTTTCCCTTTGTTCCGGCTGCCGAAGCTGCCTTTGGATGCTGTCCGCCATTTCCGTTTTATCGGGAATGGACTGGGCCGTGAGCTGCCGGACCCGCCACCACAAAAACTGTTGCCAGTTTTTGTTATCCACCTCAAAAGTGATTTGCCGGTTCCAGTCCTTCACCATATCCGAACGGTACACCTGGTACTGGTCGAACAAGTCGGTCACCCTTCGTGCCAATCCCAGCCGCTTCAAATCGCCATCCAGACCTTTTCCCGCGTAATAAGCGGCAATATCTGAAAAGCGGTCTTTAAAATCCGACTCGTTGAGCAGACTGTAAATGAGCCATGTCAGGTTGCCCGACAAGTAGCTCTTTAAATAACTGCCGCCGGTCAGGTAATAAAACTGAGCCACCATACCGGCCGGTCGCAGAAAGCGGATATTGGCAGCCACGCCCGACTGCTCAGCCAAACGGTACTTTAACCAGTTGTCCATCCCGCTGGTCTGCGTGACAAAGGTGTGGGGCGTAAAAACCGACTGGGCGCCGGCTTCAAGCTGCGCACTCAGGGTCGAGAAGAGTTGTTCGATGGAAGTAGATACAGTAACTTTCAGAGCCATGGCCTTTATTGCTTATTAGTTATTTCATCGATGCGGTGCATTAAACCCGAAGCGCGTTCCACACTGCGGGCTGCCGCCGCCATTAAAACCTCATCCGTGCACTGCAGCAGCACATGGCTTTTGCCACGGGTAATGGCCGTGTACACCAGCTCGCGCGTCATAATCGGGAGCTGCGGCTGATTGGGCAAAAGCACCAGCACCCGGTCAAACTCCGACCCCTGACTTTTATGCACGGTGGTGGCAAAAACCGTTTCCACCGCGCCAATGTGTCCGGGAATAAAAGCGCGCAGCGCCCCCGAAGCATCTTCGAACCACACTTTGGGACTACCCTCCGCATCCTTGCGCACAATGCCAATATCCCCATTGAACAAGCGCAACCCCGGGTTATTCTGCAAGACCATGACCGGCCTGTTTTCATAAAACTCATTCTGAGGCTGTAGCCATTTTTTCTCCTGCAAGTAACCCTCGATGCGACGGTTGACCGCATAAACGCCCTGATCCCCCTCCCGAATGGCACAAAGCACCCGCAAATCATTCAACTTTTTGAGTGCCAGGGCCGTGTCAGGCTCCTGAATATAGGCGCGATAACCCTCTGCAAATGCATGAAATTTTTCCGCGTCGTAGCCCTTATCAATCGTAATGGCATCATCGATATTCTCAAGCAGAAAGGCTTGCAAGACAGGCTGGTCGTTGTTAATGATGGCTTTACTGAGCAAACCAATCCCTTTTTCGTCAGAAAAACGGTGACTTTTTTGGAGCTCCACCACATGTTCAGCCAATGGGTTCGGACAAGCTTCCACCACCAAATGATGAGGAATAGACGGTTCAGCCTCCACCAAAAACTGCTGAATAAACCGCGCCTTTTCCGACGTCACCACATTCATGGTGCTTTGCGTGTGACACAAATCACCCAGCACACTGCCGGCCTCCACAGAAGCCAACTGGTTCTTATCGCCCAACAATATCAGTTGAGTATTACTGCCCACCGCATCCAATAGTTTGGCAAATAGGGTCACATCCACCATCGAAGCCTCATCCACAATCACCAGGTCATACCGCAGCGGATTACCCGCATGGTGCCTGAATTTCGACGACGTACCATGCGCCTTCAGCAGGCGATGAAGCGTCACCGGTTCCAAGCGGCCAAATTGCTCCTTAACCGCCTCCGTTAATTCAATGTGGGTATTTTTCAACGATTCCGCCATGCGAAAAGCCGCCTTACCCGTAGGAGCCGCCAGCGCCACTTTTGCTGCCGGATTCACAGCAAATAAAATCGTCAGTATTTTAGCAACCGTGGTCGTTTTGCCCGTCCCGGGTCCGCCCGTTATAATCGTGAACTGATTAACAAGCGCCAACAGCGCCGCCATCATCTGCCAGTCGAAGTCCGGCCGACTCCCGGCATTTTCATCCGCACCAAACAGTCGCCGAATCAGTTCCCGCTGCATTTCCAGCGCTTGCTTCATGGCCGGAAAGCGCTCCCTTTCACTGTCCAAAAAGTCCTTTATCCGTTCAAGAATCACCGTTTCATAGTGAAAGTACCGCTGCAAATACAGTCGCTCCCTGTGCCAGACCATCGGTCGCTTAGGTCCGCATGCCGTTGAAACCAGCTGACTATCCCCCAGTAGCTGTGCCACATCCCCAACAACCTGGTCCAAAGGCTCCGGCAGCTCACTGCTATCCAGCAAGGCCATGGGGTCAATACAGACATGCCCCTCACTCAACTTCTTCGACAACAAATAAATGAGTGGCCTCAATTCCACCTCAGGAAAAAATCCGGCAAATTGAGCATGTACATCGTTAATGGTTTGCATGAAAATTGCTTTATTGACTAGTTAGGGAATGTTGCGTTTTTAAAAATGCCTATAAAATTGATGATATCAAAGCGCATCCTATAAAACCAAGAGCCGCTTTCTGTAGAGCGGTGCTTTCCTGGAGGCAAAAATCAATAGCTTTATTAATACCAGGCTTTTGGCTGTTTTCATTTTGTGGCGTTTTAAAGGTTTGCATTCGATTTGTAAAGCAAAGGTAAGTGGCAGTATGCCAAAAGGTGTCGTACGTGAAAAGAATTAATCATTTTTTTCTGAATCGAGAAAGTCACGTGGCACCAATTACAGACCTGCAATACTTTCATTCGTGACAGGAGAAATCTCCTCAGGTAGAGGTAAAACACCCAGATCAAAAGTCCGTGAAAAGTGCATCTCCATATTTTTAAGATATTAAACTAGCATTGTCCTTTACTTCCTGCATTTGGTTTAATGTTAAAAGAGCTTGAATGTGAGATTTTGAAATGGCGGAAATTTTGAACATTTTTAACCAACGAAAACTTTTCCTAAAAAATAGGAGAAACCATTACCCTTTAATAATGAAAACATTGCAGAACAAAAGACATTTACATTCTTTGCAAATTAGATCTTAAAGCCTAAAAAGTTTTTCGCTCCCAAAACTTTTTCGCAGAAAAAAAGGTGAAGCACTGCTAAATCACTACTCATGAAAACTATAATTTATCGCCTTTACCACCTCACCTATGACGACTTATAAGTAATTGACCCTGAATTTTGCTTAAAAAAAAATGATCATGAAAATTAAAAAATAATGTTCCAAACTCCACAGTCTATAATTGAATGGCACGACAAATTGCTCGAACACCTTTTAAGCATAAGAGCAAAAGAGCCGGATTTTACTTTTTATTTACGTAAAAAGAATAATAAGGAAAGACTCAAAGGCGGCCATTGGTTCCATGGTAATCATAATTACATTTTCATTGGATTTTACAAGCCCAATGGGGGTGTTAATATGACCAAAAGCATTGGCTTTGTTGTTGGTATCGATGAACAAGGGAATGCTTCAGCCCATCTCGAAATAGTTTTTAAAGGTGAAAAAGATTCTGGTCTGTTGGATTTGTATAATCAATGCATTGAAAAAATCCAGGGGTTCAAGCAAGTGGATGAAACCAAGTACACCAGGCCTTATTCCAACGAGAAGAACATCTTTTCAAATCTTGATGATTTTATTCAAAATCAAAAGCCGGTTATAGACCAACTTATAATGGACATGGGACTGGAGGAAAAAATGATGATTCCGGATGAAGAGTTTGCCAAATCTTTAAACAGAATACAGTCTATTCGCAATAACAACAATACTATGGATGCCAACCCCCAGCTACCGGGAATGATTATTGCCAACATCACATGGAACAGTAACGACTGGAAAGCTCCAAGCAATGACCCAAGCAATCATTCCTGGGTAAAAGACGGAAATATTCCCCATGAAAGCTGGAATTTTGACATTGACAACCCACGCAACAAAGGGAATAAAATCTTGGGGTATTCTCAATGGAATGCTGCCCCGTCGCTGAAAGATAGTGACAATATCGTGGTTTTTTATTCAAAAGGTAAGATTGTCGGGTTTTACGGCGAGGCATCATTTTTAAAAGTGCCGGAACCCATCAATGATGCTGAAAGCTTTAACATTGTGGCCCGCAAAAACCTTTCTTTTGTTTTGGACAATAAAATAGATGACATAAAGGAAAAGGGCTACCTGGAGGACAAAAAACGTGTGGGACAGGCAGGTTTCAATTACCTCAAAAACCCCAATACTGTTTTAACTATTCTTGAAGAAGCCAAAGAGTTAAACCCTCAAAAATCTCAACAAATTAGGGCCCTTAAAAGCTGGATTGAAGAAAGAACTCAGTCTCTCTCACCAAATAAT
>NZ_BAZW01000028.1 GCF_000974365.1 Geofilum rubicundum JCM 15548 | reverse complement strand
GGCTTCAACGACAAATCATTTAATCAGTCCCAAAAAACCAACTTCAACCATGTCTCAACCAAAACTAATTGAAAAGACGGTACCTCGTGCCCTTTATCATTGTCACCAGTCTCTTTGCCCTGTGGGGTTTTGCCAATGATATTACCAATCCCCTGGTCGCGGCCTTCCGCACCATCATGGAGATATCCAATGCCAAAGCCGCGCTGATACAAATGGCCTTTTACGGCGGATACGCCACCATGGCCATTCCGGCCGCTTTATTTGTGCGAAAATACAGCTATAAAAAAGCCATCATCCTGGGACTGGTACTCTATGCCACAGGGGCCCTCCTTTTTATCCCGGCGGCCCAGTTCGAAATGTTTGGCTTTTTTCTGGCATCGCTCTACATTTTAACCTTCGGACTGGCCTTTCTGGAAACCACGGCCAACCCCTACATTCTGTCGATGGGCGCGGAGGAGACCTCCACCCGAAGACTCAATCTGGCCCAGGCCTTCAATCCCCTGGGCTCCATATTTGGCATGTTTATAGCCTCCCAGGTCATTCTGGCCTCCTTACAATCCGACCTACGCAACAGTAGTGGTGATTTAATTTTCGAAACCCTGAGTCTGGCCGAAAAGTCGGTCATCCGCACCCACGACCTGGCCGTTATCCGCAACCCCTACGTCGTCCTGGGCCTTGTCGTTATCGGAATGATTGTTCTCTTTCTGGTAGCCAAAATGCCCAACACCCGCAGCGAAAACCCGCAATCGTCGGTAAAATCCTCCTTTCAGCGACTTTACAAAAATGTGGTTTACCGACAAGGCGTCATTGCTCAGATATTTTATGTGGGTGTGCAAATTATGTGCTGGACCTTCATCATTCACTATGCCGAGAACCTGGGGCTATCGAAAGCGGAAGCACAGCGTTACAATATGGTGGCCATGGGGCTTTTCATCCTGTTCCGTTTTGTCAGCACCTTTTTGATGCGCTTTTTCAACGCCCGAAAATTGTTGATGGCCTTTGCCATGGGGGGTATGATGACCATCGCCGGGACCATTTTTATCCAGGGGATGGGTGGCTTGTACGCTTTGGTCGCCACATCGGCCTTCATGTCGCTGATGTTCCCGACCATTTACGGCATTTCACTCGAAGGGATTGGCGAAGACACCACGCTTGGGGCAGCCGGTCTGGTAATGGCCATTGTGGGCGGAGCGCTTATGCCACCTCTGCAGGGTATGATCATTGATTTGGAATCGGTGTTGGGCTTACCAGCGGTGAATTTTTCATTCATCCTACCCTTCATCTGTTTTGTGGTCATTGCCCGTTTTGGTCTGGTGACGGCCCATTTACAAAAGCAATCATCCCGTTAGTATGAAAAATGAACAAAAGGCATCCGCTCTGGCGGAAAGCGTTCCCAAACGAAGGCTAAGCAATGGCCAACAGATACCAGCCATTGGTTTGGGGACTTTTGGCTCGGACAATTACGATGCGCAGGAAATTGCCGAAGCGGTGGATTTTGCCATCCGTCAGGGTTACCGGCACATCGACTGTGCTTCGGTTTATATGAATGAAGCAGAGATTGGTCGTGTCCTGGCCCAATTGATTAAAGAGGGTGTTGTGCGTCGCGACGAACTCTGGATAACCTCCAAAGTTTGGAATGATGCCCATGGCGCAGGCGAAGTGGTCGCTGCCTGTGAAAAATCCCTGAAGGATTTGCAGTTGGATTATCTGGATTTGTACCTGGTTCACTGGCCCTTTCCCAACTACCATGCCCCGGGCTGCGATGGCGATGCCCGCAATCCGGCTTCCCGCCCCTACAGGCACGAAGCCTACATGTCGGTATGGCGTCAAATGGAACAGTTGGTGGCCAGGGGCTGGGTGAAAGCCATTGGCACCTCCAATATGACCATCCCAAAAATGGAACTATTGCTTCAAGATGCCCATATAAAGCCGGTGGTCAATGAAATGGAATTGCATCCCCATTTCCAACAACCAGCGTTGTTGGATTACATGGTTGAGAATGACATTCAGCCGATCGGATATTCACCCATTGGTTCTCCCAAACGACCCGAACGCGACCGCAGCGAGAGTGACACCGTGGACATTGAAGATCCCGTCATCGTCAAAATAGCCAAAAGGTTAAACATCCATCCGGCTGAAGTCTGCATCAAGTGGGGCATTCAAAGAGGCCAGGTGGTGCTTCCTTTCTCGGTATCACCCGCCAAAATCACCAGCAATCTGAAAGCCACCACCGGCGCACCCATCACTTCGGAAGAAATGCAGCAAATCGCGGACATCGATAAAAACTGCCGACTCATTAAGGGACAGGTCTTTTTATGGGAGAGTGCCAAAGGCTGGAGGATTTGTGGGATTTAGATGGAACCATTACCCAATAAGTCCCCATCATCCCAGAATAAAACGAAAGAAACTGAAATAATGGAAACAAAAATGAAAGCCGCCTATTTACCGGGCAACAGCACTGTTGAATTCAGAGAAGTAGATGTTCCGCAGCCCGGTCCGGGTGAGGTTCTGATAAAAATGAAAGCCTCCACCATTTGTGGCAGCGATATTCGGGCCATTTACAGAGAGCATCTGGGAAAAGGCCCCGAAGCCTACCAGAATAAAATTGCCGGTCACGAGCCCTGCGGACAGATTGTCGCCTGCGGCGCCAACACCAAGCGCTTCAAAGAAGGCGACAGGGTGGTCATTTACCACATCTCAGGCTGCGGCGTTTGCAACGATTGTCGCAGAGGCTATATGATTTCATGTTCCAGTCCCACCCGCCAGGCCTATGGCTGGCAGCGGGATGGCGGCATGGCGCCCTACCTGGTGGCCGAAGAAAAAGACTGCGTATGGCTCCCGGACGAATTGACTTATACCGATGGCGCACAAATCGCCTGTGGCTTTGGAACAGTCTATGAAGGGTTGGAGAAAATTGGTATTTCCGGCAACGATGCGGTGCTGGTGGTGGGTCTTGGACCGGTTGGACTGGCCACGCTTATGCTTGCCAGAGCCTTGGGCGCCCAGCATCTGGTTGGGGTGGATACCATCCAGGAAAGATGTGATTTGGCTTTAGAATTAGGTCTGGCCAACCACACCTTCGTTTCGGGTACCGACACCCTGGAGCAGGTGATGGCCACCACCTACCAAAAAAAGGGCTTTGAAAAGACCGTGGATTGCTCAGGTCATACCCTGGGCCGTCAACTATGTATCAGAGCCACCCGAAAATGGGGCAAGATGGTCATGATTGGCGAAGGAGGTACCGTGGAATTCAATCCCAGTGCCGACATCATTCACGACCAAATCACCATCTATGGCTCCTGGGTGACCAATGTCTGGCGCATGGAAGAACTCGTAGAAAGACTCGTCAGATGGGGCATTCATCCAGAGGATCTGGTGACCCATCGCTTCTCTCTCGACGAAGCCGATAAAGCTACCAGCTAATGAATGAAGGCAAATGTGGCAAAGTAGCCATCGTGTTTGATGAAGAAGGCTAATAAAAACCATCCCATTCACCGTGATAATTTGATATACTTAATATAAAAAACCATTGACATGAAAGTATCCAAAACAATCCTGCTGTCCCTTATTTGTGTATTCTTGATTAAAAACATCTTACCTGCTCAGGTCGTTATTTCATCCGATGAAGTACCCGAGGTAAAAGTGGACACTTCCAGGGAACCCATGGCAGAAGGAGTCTTTGAACCCACTTGGGAGTCTTTAAGGCAATATAAAGTGCCCGAGTGGTATAAAAATGCCAAATTTGGGATATGGGCGCACTGGGGCCCTCAGAGTCAGCCCGAAGCGGGCGACTGGTACGCGCGACACATGTATTCTGAAGGGCACTGGCAATATAATTACCACTTAGAAAAGTACGGTCATCCCTCAGAATTTGGGTTTAAGGATGTGATCAACGACTGGAAAGCCGACCAGTGGGATCCTGAAAAATTGGTGGCCTTATACAAAAAGGCGGGTGCTCAGTACTTCTTTGCCATGGCCAATCACCATGATAACTTCGACTTATGGGACAGTAAATACCAGGCATGGAACGCCGTTAATCTGGGACCCAAAAAAGACTTAATAGCCGGTTGGGCAGCAGCGGCCCGAAAGTTTGATCTCCCTTTGGGCCTGAGCATACACTCGGCCCATGCCTGGACTTGGTATGAGCCCTCTCGCGGAGCCGACAGTAAGGGGGAAAAAGAAGGCATCCCCTACGACGGTCATTTAACACTCGAGGATGGTGTTGGCACCTGGTGGGAAGGGTATGACCCCCAGGAACTTTATGCCCAAAGCCATCCCCACAGTGAAGGATGGGAAGATCTGGGAACCATCCATAGTCAGTGGAACTGGTGGAAGGGAGCCAGTTTACCTGATCAGGCTTATAGTGATAATTTTTACAACCGAGCCATGGATATGATCAACAAGTATCAACCAGACCTGGTCTACTTTGACGATACTGCCTGCCCCTTTGGCCAGTCAGTGATGCCGGACTACAATTCACGGCCAACTTCTACAACCGAAATGCCATATGGCACGACGGGCAGCTGAACGCCGTTGTTTTTGGTAAAATCTTGTCAGAAGACCAACGCAAAGCCATTGTTTGGGACATAGAAAAAGGCATCCCCAACGAGATCCTGCCTTATACGTGGCAATGCTGCACCTGTCTGGGCGGCTGGCACTACGACCGGGGATTGTATAACCGGGATGGCTATAAAAAAAGTCAACTGGTTGTTCAATTGCTGATGGACATCGTGAGCAAAAACGGCAATCTATTATTAAGTGTTCCCTTGCGAGGAAACGGTTCCATCGATGACAAAGCCGAAAAAATCGTAGAGGAAATAGGTGAATGGATGTCCGTTAATAGTGAAAGTGTTTTTGACACCCGCCCCTGGAAAGTCTTTGGTGAAGGTCCGTCGGTTAAAGGTTCTGCCATGAAAGGCCAGGGATTTAACGAGCCCGGCAGTGGCCATTACACCAATGAGGACATCCGCTTCACCACCAAAGGCGACGTTTTGTATGCCATCGTAATGGATTCCAAGGGAACCACCACTGTAAACATCGCCTCCCTTGCAAAGGATTCTCCATTATTAAATGGACGGAAAATCAAACAAATCTCTCAATTGGGGGCTACCAAAACCCCGACCTGGAAACAAAAAAAGGAAGGTTTGTCTGTTGATTTTGAAGGAGAAGGCGTGGTTGTGTTAAAGATTGAAGGCGCGTTGTAAGGTCAATCGGAAAAATCGGGTTGTCAGGAAAATTATTTCTTGACAACCTTTTTCACCAGACGTGCTTCGTTACTAAGGATTTCAATAAAGTAAATGCCAGCGGGCAGCTCCCGCATATCAACAATAAGGTGTTGGGCTTCCTGCTTAACCTCCAAAACCCGGGTTGATCCACTTATATCCATAACATTGATCTCAACTTCAGCTGCTGGTCCATGGCCCAGCTCCAACATCAACTTATTTTTCACCGGATTTGGGAAAAACTTCCAATCCATCTCAACCATCTTTTCGGTTTTTGTGCCTACAAGTGCATGGTTCTTAACTGCCTCGACTTCACTCTGACTCAAAGCCCTGCTGTATATGCGAAGTTCATCAACAGCCCCTTTAAACATGGGATCGGGCCATTGCGATTTACCCAAATAATTCTGGTCCGTTAATCCCAAATCCGATGGAAAGAGCGTCATATTAGGGTTACGTCCGACTTCTTCACCATTAAGATACATCACCCCCACATTGCCTGTCCTGGTCACGGTTAAATGGCTCCATTTTCCCATCTCCAGCACATGAGAAGTGTTAATTTGCTCCTCAGCGCCTCCGGCCTTAATGGCAAAGCGAAAAGAATTATTATTCCCTTCAGCACTGGCCGTCAGAAACATATTGAAATCCGTCCCTCTTCCAAAATCCCACACACGGCTCCAGCTCTCCAGTGCATCGGGTTTCACCCAAATAGCAATGGTAAAATCATCTAAAGAACTGATAAATCCTGTGGGTAGCTGAATGTAAGAAGTGGAGTAGCCCATTAATGAAATACAGCTGTTGGCCATTCCATTGGTCCATCCTCCCAGGTTCATTAGAGCATCTTTACCGGCCCAGATATCATGAACAACGTTTCCCTCATCTTCATCCATGGGCCAATACCCATGGGCACCGGCAAATGGCAACACAAAAATCTGATAATCGACTGTATATACTTCTCCCTCGTAAGCATAACTAACCGAAATTTCCGAAGAAGCTTCCACGTTGTCCAATCCTTTCGTTGCGTCCTTACTCCCGTCGCTCCAGGTCCAGGTCCCACCTTCCACCCCGGGTTTTAACACGGGTATAAGTTCAAGGGATTGTCCGGCTAAAACAACCACTTGACTACCGTTTTGAATGGGCCCATTATTAACCGTATAACCTGGCCCAACGTTTCCGACCTTAATATGAAAGTTTATTTGGACCTCTACACCTGCCTGATTTGTTCCAACAACTGAAATAATCTGGTCTGTATTATCCACTTCCACAAAAATGGCAGGCGATGTTTCTCCTGTACTCCATTCATAAGTTGATTGCCGGGACGACGACTCCACCCGCAATTCAAATTGAGAAAACTGGGGAACGGTTATGGTGCTATCATTGACTATTTCACCGTCCACTTTTATAAAAGTAGTATAGGCATCTGGCCACGCGTCTCCATCCACAGCCACACTAAACAACTGAGTACTGGTTATCCCCCGGGAATTGGTATAGTAAACCCTGTAAAGGCCACTACTGTCAGCAGTGATTTCCAAATCTTTGCCGGTAACCCCTGTGTTCCATTCCCAAATTCCGGTATCGACTTCTCCATCAGGCAAAACAGGAATAAATTTCAAAGCACTTCCGGGAACTACATTCATCAATTCACCCCGCTCCACCGTTTCACCCTGATAATTGATGGTTGAATGTATGGTGGTGGGAGCCATGTCCGTAGTGACAGCCGGGCGGGTACTGGTGAGGGTGGAATAGCCCAGATGATCGTATCCCCCGCTTGTTCCACCACTGCCTCCGGCGTCAGCTACCACCAAATTACTCATATCTTCAGAAAAAGGCATGACAATACCCTTTATTCCAGAGTAGTGACCAATAACCCTGTCCCAATAAGGGCGAAACTGACCTCTGGCGTGTTCATTGTTCCAGGTTTGTATCCAAGCCAGGTGAGCCGCGGTTCCTACACTGCGGTACCTATACTCAGCCCATGGCAGCTCATCCACCCCAGAATTGTAGGCGGCGACATATTCCAATCCGGCCACGAGGCGATTGTCCATATGGGCAAACAGATCGTCCCCCTGGTTCCAGCCTGTTTGTGATATATCCACGGCCAGTCCCATGGACATGGTTGAATGTCCCTGATCGCGACCTGATTCCTGACATTGGCCCAAAAAGCCAAATGGTCCCCTTTCATCCGCATAAAGGATGGGTACCAGATTACCCAAAAACTCGTTCAAGCCATCATTTTCAACAGGCGATTCACGATTTTCAGTGAACGTTCCCACTTTATCGTATTTGTAAAAAGAGACGCCCTGGTTGTAAACAAATACATCGTCACACAAAACACCAATACTCATCACAGTCAATGCATTACACAAACCCCAATTGGCCCAGTAATGACCCGGGAATCCCCTCCCCCAAGTATCATGACGTCTTTTCAAAAAGTCAATGGCCGTGGGATAAAACACTCGCATCATAAATTCCTGAAACTTTTTAAAATCTGAACGCTCCCAACCTTCATAGTCGCGCATCAGCTCGGCCGCATTGGCAAATTCGTAACCGTATATCCCACTTGCCAATGACATATTGGTATTTCCATGAATCCCTGTACAGGTGGATGCCCAGGCATTTAAAATATATACAGCTCTGTCGGCATGGGCCTGTTCGCCACTTATTTTCCAGCGTAGAGCATTCTGGTAAGCTGCCGCTGCTCCCCGGGCGGCATTCATGTAATTTTCATCACCGGCAATACCCCGCTTTATTGTTTCGGTGGGCCAGGTGCCTACATTCGACTGCGACCATTCGTTGGCCTTAAGATTTTCGTAGCCTTGAACAACAGCCGGATGCCCCTCTGCCAATTGGGACTTTATTCGTTCAAAATCTTCTTCCTTATGCAACAATCCGGGGTGGATAAACCCTTGAGAATACAATTCAGGATTTATAAACAAATAGCATACCAGCAGGAATAGTAAAGACTTATTCATAATGTTTTCATTAATGCCCATAAAAAGCTGTAAGGCTTTATAACAATACTCTTACTTCACATTTTTGTTTCATTTTTATGCTTCAACAACTGCCTAATCGAAAATCAATAATTTCTTATTAAAGGGCATTTTAAAGCATTGAACCCATCCCAATCGATACATTTCTCATGAAAAACACCTTGCTCAGACACCCTTCCATTATTGGACAAAGCCCTTTCGATACCAGGCAGGTGGAATATTGGTTATTTGTTTGAATATCCGGGAAAAATGGAAGCGGTCGGCAAAACCACACTTCACGGCAATCTGGTCAATGGTAAAATCAGAGTGGTGCAAAAGGATGCAGGCCTCTTCGATGCGCTTCTTCTTGATGTATCTCTGGGGAGATAAACCCGTTTCGGCGGTAAAGAGACGAGTAAAGGCATTGGTGGCCATGCTGGTTGTTTGGGCCAGAACCTGGTTGTTTAAATCTCTGTTCAGATTTCTCTCTATGTGACTCAACACGTTGAGAATCCGGTGATCCTTTGAAATCAGATCCCACTTTGATTTGGGAATGTCCGCCAACAGTTCGGCAATGAGCGCTTGTACATCCAGAGAAGAATAAAAACTGAAACGCCGGAAATCCTTTTGTAAATGATCGACAATGGTCTTCACCCGCCGCTCTATCGATTGGTTTAATTCAGATACAAATACTCCGGGTGGAATATGGTCGTAGGGCATGCCCAGATTGAAATGGATAAACAGATGGGGAATGCTACCGTTTTCGATGATCTCCTGCTCGTTCATTCCATCGTCAATACGCCCACCCTCCAGCTCGTATTCCTTATCCGGAGCCAGCTTTCCTGTCAGACTGCTTTGAAAGGAGGTGTTCGGTGCAATCAGCACAATACTGTCCGGGTTCAGTTCGTAAACCCTGCCATTGTGCCTGATACTGGCACCGGCTATCTTATTGTAGTAAATGCGCCAATAGGGAAAAGCCAACTCTTTAAACTCCCATTTTTTGAGCCACCAATATCTACAACAGAGAATTTGCAGATTATACCGCGGAAAGAGTTGCAAGACATCCGAAGGATCACCTGCATCCGGCTTTTTATAGAAAACATGCTCCATCAACCTAAATGTTTAAAACAGATATAGAATAATCAAATTTAAACATTTTTTAGCACAATAATAAAACCCAGCTTTGCATGATACAAAAGTTTAAAAAATTAAAATCATATAGCTATGGCCAACAGGTTAATTGGTAGTTTACCCAAAATCGGAATCCGTCCCGTTATAGACGGTCGGGAACGCGGTGTGCGCGAATCTTTGGAGGAGCAGGTAATGGCTCTGGCCCATAAAGCAGCTAAGTTAATTGAAGACGAGGTCCGTTTTGCCAGTGGCGAACAAGTAGAGTGCGTCATTGCAGACACCACCATTGGCGGAGTGGCCGAAGCGGCCATGTGTTCCGAGAAGTTCAGAAAAGAAGGTGTCGGGGTTTCCTTGACCGTCACCTCCTGTTGGTGCTATGGTACCGAGGTAATGGATACGGATCCGCTCATTCCTAAAGCCGTATGGGGTTTCAATGGCACGGAGCGACCGGGTGCGGTATATCTGGCAGCTGCTTTGGCCGGATACACGCAGCGAGGCCTGCCAACCTTTGGCATTTATGGACGGGAAGTCCAGGATGCCGACGATCTAAGCATCCCCCTTGATGTACAGGAAAAGATTTTGCGCTTTGTAAAATCGGCCCTCGTCGTCGCACAAATACAAGGCAAATCCTATTTATCCATTGGATACAGCTCCATGGGTATTGCCGGATCTATGATCAACCCGCAATTTTTCAACGACTATCTGGGCATGCGGACAGAGTTTGTGGATTCCACCGAAATTCTTCGTCGGATAGATGAAGAAATCTATGACCAGGATGAGTTCATGAAGGCCTTGGAGTGGACCCGCCTGAATTGCAAGGAAGGAAAAGATTACAACAAGGCCCATAACCAGAGGGATGCTGACCGAAAGCAACATGAATGGGAAACCGTTATCAAAATGACCCTCATCATCCGGGACCTGATGATTGGCAATCAAAAGCTGATCGACAAAGGGCACCGGGAAGAAGGTCTGGGACGCAACGCGATTGTCTCTGGCTTTCAGGGACAGCGGCAGTGGACCGACTATCAGCCCAATGCGGACTTTTCGGAGGCCATTCTAAATTCTTCCTTCGACTGGAATGGCATTCGCCAGGCCTTTGTGGTAGCTACCGAAAACGATGGCCTCAACGGCGTTTCCATGCTTTTTGGGCACTTACTGACCAATACCTCACAAATATTTTCGGATGTGCGGACGTATTGGAGTCCCGATGCCGTCAAGCGGGTGACCGGAAAAACCTTAAGTGGAAAAGCCGCCAACGGCATTATTCACCTCATCAATTCAGGCTCAACCACGTTGGACGCCACGGCCCAACAAAGAAATGCAGAGGGAAAACCGGTCATGAAGCCCTACTGGGAGATCACCGAGGAGGAAATGAAACGCTGTCTGGAGCATACCTCCTGGCCCCAGGCCGACCGGGAATATTTCAGAGGGGGCGGTTATTCTTCTCAATTTAAGACCTCCGGAGAAATGCCGGTAACCATGAGCCGACTCAATCTGGTTGAAGGCCTGGGCCCGGTATTGCAGATTGCAGAAGGCTGGACAGTAGATGTGCCGGAAGATATCCATGCGGTATTGGACCAGCGCACCAATCCCACCTGGCCAACCACCTGGTTTGTGCCCAGAACCTCAGGTTCAGGCGCCTTTAAGGACGTCTATGAGGTCATGGCCAAATGGGGCGCCAATCATGGCGCCATCAGTTATGGACATATTGGTGCCGACTTGATCACCCTTGCTTCCATGCTAAGAATTCCGGTTTCCATGCACAATGTGGATACAGATAAGGTTTTCCGACCCAGCGCCTGGGCTTCTTTTGGAGAGGACAAGGAAGGATCGGATTACAGGGCTTGTGCCACTTATGGACCCTTGTACCGCTTTAAGTAGTCGTTAATACGGTCCCGAAAAATGGGGATAGACTGTCATTCTCAATTTTGAAACAGTCATTTACGAAAGCTATTCCGAAGCAGATAAGTGTTTGTCACCGGAATTTCACTTCGTTCTAATTCCTTGGATTCAAAATATTTGAAAGTCTTGTCGTAATAGCAGGACAGTTAGAATTCAGCATAAAATGAACAAAAAAGACAACATCGCCATTGTATTTGATTGCGGGGCCACCAACATCCGGGTCATCGCCATGGATGCCCATGGTCAAATACGCGCTTCGAAGTCGCTACCCAACGCTACCGAGGAGGATCCGAATCATACCGGAGGCAGAATATGGAATGTGGAAAATTTGTGGCAGAAATTTACTGAGGCCAGCAAACAAGTCGTGGCCCAAATAAATGATGAAGATATTGTAGGGGTTACGGTTACTACTTTTGGCGTGGATGGCACTTTTGTGGATGAAGCCGGGAAACAGCTTTATCCGGTCATATCCTGGCAATGTCCCCGTTTGGAATCCATAATGACCAACATCCACCGCTATATGGCGGTGGAGGAATTGTACAGAATCAGTGGCGTTTTTCCGTATGCTTTTAACACCATCGCAAAGATGGTCTGGTTTAAGGAAAACCATCCGGAAGTCATTGAAAAAGCCAGCCAGTTTTTGTTCATGCCATCCTTATTTTTAAAACAGCTGGGAGCAGAACCTACCAATGACAGCACCATGCTGGGCACTTCCATGATGGCCGATCTGAAAAACCGAGGTATTTCGGAGGATATTTTAAAGGCCTTTGACTTACCAAAAGCGCTTTTCGGGAATATCGGTGAACCGGGGGATTGTGTAGGTTCAGTAAGTGCCACAGGAGCTGAGGCAACAGGCATCCCGGAAGGCGTCCCTCTTTTTCTGACCGGCCACGACACCCAATTTGCCATTTTTGGCTCGGGTGCCGACTTAAATCAGCCGGTTTTGAGCTCAGGCACCTGGGAAATACTGATGGCCCGCAGTGCGCATTTCAGCTCCTCATCCGAAGAACTGAAGGCCGGCTTAACCACCGAGGCCGATGCCCGGCCCGGTCGCTACACCATCGGTCAAAACTGGCTGGGGTCGGGCGTATTGGAATGGTTTTCGCGCCACTTTTATCCCGGACTGAAAGGGGATGAATTGTACCAAACCATGATTGAAGAGGCGGAAGCGGTGCTGCCGCATCAACACGGCTTAATCATCGATCCCGGCTTCTTGACCGACGGCGGCCAATCAGGCGGCGTCATCAAAGGCTTAACCCTGCAAACCTCCCGTGCTGAAATATACCGGGCGCTGCTCGAAGGCTGGCATTCAGATTGCGGGAAAGTCTGGAAATACTCCAAAGCGCCGGTGGATTTAATACCGACCGGATCATCTGCGTAGGTGGTGGATCCAAAAACAGGATCTGGAACCAAATAAGAGCCGACGTCTGCCAGGTACCGGTCCAGTTAATTCAACAAAATGAAACCACTGTCTTAGGTGCTGCCCTCTTCGTCTTTTCAGGTGCCGGTGTTTTTAAAAATCCTGAAGCAGCCAGAACAAATATTGACTATTCGCCCATTTTAATTGAACCCAATAAGGATAGCGCCAGCTTCTACCAGGAACAATACAGGAAATTTTTGGAATTAAAGAAGCGAAATTAGAGGTAATAGTTCGTTAAACTTTTTTATTTGACCCCTCAGCACAAAGAAAGATAACCTATCCCCACCAGCCAAATCATTTCCATTTTCCGGTAATTAAAATGGGATTAACCTTAGTTTCTAAATTACTAACTGCGAATCTTCGATCGGTTTTTGGCAACCCGCTACAGCAAGGAATAGAATTAGAACAGCAATTATGGAGTATTTCATAGGATTAAGGTTTTATTTCGACAATGGGTACAAACAACTATCTATTTCACATCTATAATTTCAAATTTATAATTCTTGAAATTGGCCGACATCAGTCCATATAGTACGGATTGATTGGGAAGCGCTACCTTGGTAATATATGTATCGCCAACTTCAGCATTTTTAAACAGGGCATCTAATTACGTATATTGAACCAATAGGTCGATTATCCTAAATTTCATACGCAACATTTTACGATTTGTTGCCAAATCATTTCAATTTTCATGGTAACAGTTCAGAACCTTCAGTAGAATAAACGACCGTCTGATCAGTAAACGCTATCTGCCTCTTGATTATCCATCCTGTCTGATGTTTAATAGCACGCCCATAATTGGAATCAATCATGCTGGTGGGCCATGGCTAAGAAAGTCATGGCGCTAAATTTGCCAGAAATTATTCGCTCAATCGACAATCGAAACCCTCTCGGCTAACTGCAAAAAATAGTCTTTCGACCATATATCCAACTCTTTAGGAATTTTTACAAAACGAAGAACATCTTGTTTTACTTCCTTTATATTGGTTGTGTTAATTTTTTCTTTCAGAAACTCCCTAAATGTTTCTCTGGTGATAAAGTCCTTGGAAAATCCTTCACTTTGAACCGCGCGCTCTGTAAAATGCGCAAAATTTAAGGGGATGTTATTTCTAAGGTACCACTCAAAATCGTACCAGTCACGCCCTTTAATTCTGTTATTCCATTTTCTGAATAATAAAGCATGCATCTTTCCGGCAAACAGGTCTGGTAAGGTATAGCACCGAACCATAAAAGAGTAGGGTAGCATTAATAATTTATGTTCGGTAGAAAACAAACCTGGAGGTGTGGTATCTACCTCGAGCTTGATTTTAATAGATGGTTCCGTTTGAAATTTAAGATTTATAACATCAGTGTTGTCTTTTAAAAAAGCCGATTCTACATTGGTGAAGTTCCTTTTAGTTCTTTTTGAAATTTCCACTTCCCTTCCCAGTCCTTGAAATTCACGAACAATATCCTCAAAATAATCTTCCAATGACAAGGAACTTTTTTTATCGATCAGGGAAAAATCCAGATCTTCAGAAAAACGGTTCAAACCATGAAAAATCCTCAGGCAGGTGCCTCCGTAAAAAGCAGCCTTCTGAAAAAAGCCTCCACGACTAAGACCGGACAAACACACTTGTTGCATGATTTCTACCATGCATTATGCCTGTCCTGCAGGTTTGTAATCTGATTGTCGTATTTCGACAACATTTGATGAATAATATCAGCCATTTCTTAAAACGTTTTCAATAAACAACAGCTCTCTTCCTTTTCTTCCGAATTCTGCACATTGGCGGAATATTTCAGTATCCCAACTTGGCCTTTCGTCTAAGTCTATGCGCATATCCTCGACAAGATAATTGTATGCTGCCCGCCTTGATTGCAGCCGCAGCCCCGAAGTAGTTATTAACAGATCGCAGATGGCTTTTTCAGGGCTGGCAATTAAAAAGGCATAGCTGTTTTCGTGTATAAGTTGCTGTATGCCCACTGAAAAATATTTAGGCGGAACACTTTCATACTCAAATAACCCCAAACTATTTTGAAAGTTTCTGGCTCTTTTTGTAGTAGCCGAAACCATTACTGTCACCCTTTCCGGAATAAGGGCATGGAAGCGCAATGCACTTTGCATTGAAACGTAAGATGGTCCGTAAATTCTATTAGCAATAAGTTCGGATGAAAGCAATACACCTGAAACGTTCGGATCTACAACATACAGCCCCCTTTTTAGGCGAATGAGCTGCCCATCGCTCTCCAAGCGACTAATGCGGTCGTTGGGAGAACTGTACGCGGCCATTGCTTCTTGCAATACGGAAGATTCAATGGGGATATTGCCATATTTGCTCAAGTCATACATATCACAACCCAAATGTAGCTAATTACGCACAGAAAATCAAGTAAATTACGACTTAATGTGCAAATACAGCTATATCATATTATTTTTTCTACAACAAAATGCGTGAATGTTGTTTCATTAACTGAATACCTCCCCCACTATCGCGAAGAATTTATGGGCTCACCTGCCCCGGGAGGGGCCAGAAAAACATTAAAAATTCAGCTGTTGTCATTGAACATTAACCCCACCCGCCAAATCACTTCCATTTTCCGGGAATTATGATGGGATTATCAAAAAATAACTATCTTCGCATCGTTTTGGTGGATTTTTCCTTTTAGGAAAAACCTTAAAATGGGAATCCGGTGCTTCAGTAAAGTGAAAA
Organism: Geofilum rubicundum JCM 15548; assembly: GCF_000974365.1. GTDB lineage: Bacteria > Bacteroidota > Bacteroidia > Bacteroidales > Marinilabiliaceae > Geofilum > Geofilum rubicundum. Next base: position 39,298 of record NZ_BAZW01000028.1, on the reverse strand, counting down.
TTCCGGAGCTGTACCCGCAGCTGTAAGTCCTTTTTTCCGTGTAAACGGAAATGTTTTGAGAAAACTCTTGCCACTGTCCCTCAGTTAAGGGATGGGAAGGCCTCAAGACAGGACAAGCCAGAAGACCTGCCAAAAGGTAAATTATTAATTCAAACTTCGGGAGAAAAGTTCTGAATCACTGTAATGAAATGGCTCTTTTGAGTTTATTTCATCGGTTTATCCTATTTCTCAGAGGTGAAAAATCATTATTATGAAAGCATTTGCGTCCTGGAGTGGAGGTAAAGACTGCATGCTTGCAGTATATCGGTACCTTCAAACCATAGACCATGAGATGGCGTATCTGGTAAACATGTGCGATGCCGACGGTGAGCATTCTCGTTCACATGGTATAAACAAAAGCTTCATTCGAAGTCAGGCACAGGCCATGAACATTCCAATAGTACAGCAAGCTACTGATTTTACGGGATATGAAAGCTGTTTTAAAGCGGTAATAGCTGACCTAAAAAAAGAAGGTGTTACAGCCGGTGTATTTGGGGATATTTATCTTGTAGAACACCGAAAATGGATCGAGCGGGTTTGTAAAGAACTGGATATGGACCCCATTTTTCCGCTCTGGGAAAACGATACGAAAGCGCTTTTGAAGGAATTTATTGAGGAAGGATTTAAAGCCTTTACCGTAGCTATTAATACGCACAAGCTCGATAAAAACTGGATCGGCCGGGAATTAGACAGGTCCTTTTTTAATGACATAACGACCGTGGAAGACATCGACCTTGTGCCGAAAATGGAGAGTATCATACTTTTGTTTATGATGGTCCTCTTTTTTCCAATCCGGTAAAATATGAGAAGGGACAACCTTACGAGAAGGACCATCACATTTTCATACCATTAAATGAATAAATGATGTAAGACCAAAAATTCAGTATGTTGGTTGATACTGGCAAATTGAACAACTAAATTATAATATTGTGATGAATTTTGGTGTTCCGATCTTTTTCAAGATCGGAATGAAAAGGGAATCCGGTGGTTCAGTAAAATGAAAATTCCGGAGCTGTACCCGCAGCTGTAAGTCCATTTTCCTGTTCAAACGGGAATGTTTTGAGAAACTCTTGCCACTGTTCCGATGCCTCGGGATGGGAAGGCCTCAAAACAGGATAAGCCAGAAGACCTGCCAGATTCATTTTTATCATAGCTTTCGGGATAAAAGCGGTGTGATTTTTCTATAAAAAATAAATCACAATCCACTGTTCCATGTTGCGGCCCGGGATGTAACCCGGAACTACCGAAGGTTTATGGTTTTTTATTGTTAAACTATAAACTTTTAAAAAATGAAGAAACTATTTCTAATGGGCATGCTATGCCTTATAGTGAACCTTGTGTTTTCACAAGAACAGGATTCTGTCAGGCAGTACAATCTGGATGAGGTGGTGGTGTCTTCCACCCGCGCCAATACACAACTTAAAAACATACCCCAAAAGGTGGAAATCATAGATAAGGGCATGTTGCAGTCCCTGCCTTTAAGTAACATGGCCGATGTCCTTAAAACCTCAGCAAACCTTGATATCATCCAATATCCGGGATTGTCTTCAACCATTGGCATGAGGGGATTTTCGCCCAGTGCGCACGCCCGAAGTTACACGCTTTTGCTCTTGAATGGAAACCCATTGGGCACCACCAACATCAGCTGTTTGGATAAAGATCTTGTGGAAAGGGTTGAGATTATAAAGGGCCCCTATTCCACATTATACGGTTCTGATGCCATGGGAGGGGTAATCAACATCATTACCAAAAGTCCTGTTGCCAAAAATACCGGTAGCGCAGAAGTGGGCTTTGGTAGTTATGGGAACTTAAAATTGAGCGGCAGCGTTAACGGGATTTTGAGTACAAAATCGCTGTTTCGCATAGGATTTACCCGAAATGAACAAAGGCTCGATTATAGGATTGGGAACAGCAACATGTTGAAAATGTCAGAGAAGGGGAAGTCGATGCTAGACAAGGCCTCCTTTGGAGATGTAATGAAAAATTCCACCTGGCAGTACAACCAGGTGAATGGTCAATATGTGTTCAATATCAGCGACCGGTGGGCAACCGGTTTTGATTTGATCTATTTCAATGCCAACGACATAAAAACGCCCGGCAATTATTGGGGAAGCTATGGGCAAAGCAAAAAGGACATTGACAGAATTAACCTGTATGGAACTTTGAGGAGAAAGACCGATAACAGTAATTTCTATTTCAGTCCGTATTTTACCCAAGAAGCCAACGCCAACTACACAGACAATTCTGATTCAAGCTTTGTCTCCTTTAACAGCAACCTACGGGAGTACGGTTTTAAGATGCACGACAATTTTTCACTGGGCCATTTTAAAATTGTAGCAGGTGCAGATCTGGATGTTTACCGTTACGAGTCGGACCGGTTTAAAGGCAAGGCCACCCCAACAAATCCTTATTCCCCAAATCACCAAAACACCAAGGCTGCCATGTTTTCGCAAGTGACCTACAGCAATGGAGGTTTAGATGTGAATGGCGGACTGAGATACAACGACATCTCCTATAATATCGAGAAGAACGATTCTCTTCAGGGAACCGGTGGTTCTGAAACCTATCATAATTTAAATCCTTCGTTGGGCGTCCAATATAAACTTCCAGGTAACGTGAAACTGCACAGTAGTTATGGTACCGGTTTTTCTGTGCCCGATGCTTTTAGAGTCGCAGGCTTTTATGCCGTCTCAGAATACCTGGCTGCATGGGATTATTGGTGGGTCAAAAATTACATGGGGAATCCCGACTTAAAACCCGAATCCTCATCAACCATCGATTTAGGCGTAAGCTATTCAACGCCCAATAAATTCCTGTTTCTTGATTTAACCTATTTTGCCACCCAACACAGTGACAAGATTATTGAAACAACGCTTGACTCAGTCGTTGTGAATCAGAACAAGGTGGCTTATGATGTTACCTCCTATAAAAACGCCAACAATTCGGCCATGAATGGGATGGAACTGGTTTCTTCAACCAATCTGGGGGCTTTGTTCGGCAATGAATTTAAGTTGGAGATTTATGGGAATCTGACTTATATTTTTAATAATACGGTTGATGAAACCTTTGTTTCAAGTGGAGGGAAGGACAGTATAGTAACCCGCGACTTGCTGTATGCAAGAAAAAGCAATGCCAATTTCGGTGTGGTGTATGATAATTATAAAGGCCTTATAACGCGCTTGCACGCCAGATATATTGGTTCCAGATTAGAAAAAGACAACTTTTCAAAGTTACGTCCCGGCCTGACTGCCGAGCATTATTATACAAATGGGGGTTATACGGCAAAAGATAAAATTCTACAACACCCCGAATATTTGGTATTTGATTACTCAGTAGCCTATTCGGTTAACAATTATCGGTTTGGTATAACTGTTTCAAACATCTTTAACGAAAACTACACTGAAAAAGATGGCTACAATATGCCCGGGCGTATGTTAATGGCCTCTTACAGTTACTCTTTCTAAATTTTTAAATGCTGATACCATGAAAATTAAAACTATTATTCTCTTTCTTTTTCCCTTGCTCGCTTTTGTCGCTTTTAGCGCCCATGTGCCTTTTCTGAAGCCGAATCAATTTGTTGTTCTGCACAATCGATTTCAGGTTGAGTCCTCTTTCACCGAAGATCCTTTTCAGGCAGATTTTGCCATGCATGCTCCTGTTTATTACCTGATTGATCCCCATGGGGATCAATCAACAATTGCACCTGCTGCAAAAACCAGTGCGGCTGTTTATTTGGAACCCCTTATTGCCGATTCGGGAACCTACCGGATACATGCCGCACCCCGAAAGGGTCCCCAATACCGGGGGGTGGAAACCGAGGATGGGAAAAAATACTTCTCGGACGATACCTTAAGGGTGGCAGGAAAGAAGATAACCCTGCAGTATTTCAGCAGCGCCGACACCTATGTCTGTAAAGGTAAGCCCGACTATACGCCAACACCTTTGAACCATGGTGTGGAAATTATTCCTTTGTCCCCACCCAATGCCCTTAAAGTAGGTGAACCTGTTAACTTCAGGGTTTTGCGTGACGGACAAGCGGTTGCCCATGCGCGAATGGTGGTGGCCTACGACAATGAGCACTATGTCCTGGATAACCCCGTCGATTTATACGACGTGGAGAACCAAAGAAGAAATAATGTCTTCGCCGATGGTGACGGTCTCTGCACTTTTATTCCTGAAAAGCCGGGATTGGTTCTTTTGTTTGTTACCATACATGAAAACATCGGCAGCAACCGTTGGGAAAGTCATAACAACTCACTCACCCTGGAAATCAGGGGTCGTTAACCAGTTAAATAACAGCACTAAAAAGATAAGAAATATGAGAATCTACACACGTACCGGAGATAAGGGATTGACCAAAATTTTCGGAAATATGTCCTGCAAAAAGGACGACATAAGAATTGAAAGCAATGGCCAATTAGATGAAGCCAATTCCTTTATCGGCTTGCTGCGTTCTAAACTGGACGAAAATCATGCATGGCAGAAGGGTTTATTTAAAATTCAAACCGACATCATGGACATGATGTCGCACATTGCCACACACTCCTCCAAAAGGGAAGAAAACAAGGTTGCACGGCCAGTGGATGGAGAAGGGTTTTGCGAGCATTGGATCGATAAGATCTTGAATGAAATGCCTGAACCCCATGATTGGTTCATTCTTCCCGGAGGCAATGAAGTCTCGGCCCTATGCCATGTGGTGCGCACCACACTAAGGACGGCGGAGCGGAGATTGTTCACCTTGCACAGGGAGGATCCTGTGGAGGAGTTTATTCTGAAATACATCAATCGCTTATCCGACCTGTTCTTTGCCTTGTCACGCTATGAATTGCATACAGCCCAACTGACCGAGGAAAAGCTGCGGCCGTTCCGACGGGAAAGACGATAGGTTTTAAGGCCCAAAAGCCCCGGCTTTTGGGCCTTATGCTTTTATTTCCACAAGGCAAAAAATAGCAAATCAAATGCGATGCCATAGTCTTGATTGGCAATAATTGTTGCGCAATTGAAGAGTTAATCCTATTTTGCAGCTTGAATGTGAATCTCATGGAAAGGAAGTTTTCATATCACTTTGATGAAGAAAAATGCGTATTGTTTAAAACGTATTTTGGGCCAATTACCATTGAGTACATTAATTCGTCATTATGAGGAAGGTTATATGACGCCGGAACAAGTAAATTTGCTCCTTCGCTATTTACCGGTTGACATAACCTATGTGGATGAGAACGACCGGGTCATTTTTTACAACCGGGGTGAAGACCGCGTATTTCCAAGAAGCAAAGGGGTTATTGGTCGGGAAGTTAAATTTTGCCATCCACCCAAGAGTGTTCACATGGTATTGCGCATAGTTGAAGAATTTAAAGCGGGCACCAAGGATGTGGCAGAGTTCTGGATTAATTTTAAAGGGCGGATGATTCACATTCGCTATTTTGCCATCCGTGATAAAGAGAAAAACTACCGGGGTGTTATTGAAATGTCGCAGGACGTCACAGACATTCAAAAACTGGAAGGCCAAAAGCGCCTGCTCGACTGGGACTAACAAAGAAATCAAAGCGGATTGGGATGACAGAATTTAAACCAATGCTCCTCAGGCTTGTAAGCCCTCAAGGAGCATTGGTTTTTTTATATGCTTAAGAAGCCGAATAACTGCAACTTGTTGTTTGGAATTAATCTAAACTACCAAACCCATAGTTTTAATAGTGAAAAAATGTATTAAAGAGTCTATTATCTTTTTATTTTTGCTGGTAATAAAAGACTAAAACATCCTTTATTCCGTGAAAAACTCAGTCGTTCAATCCTTGCATCCCGCTTATTTTTCCATGGTTATGGCCACAGGTATAGTAGCCATTGCAGCATGGTTTTTGGAGTTTAAAGGCATCAGCCTAATACTTCATTACCTCAACATGGCCTTCTACCTGGCCTTACTGGCCATGCTTGTAGCGCGCATTTTTTTTCACGGCAAGGCCATAATAGCCGACCTTTTGGATTACCAACGGGGCCCGGGTTACTTTACTTTTATAGCGGGAACAGCTATAGTTGGCAACCAACTTGTCATTATTGAAAACGCCTTGTTTTATGCAAAAATCCTGCTTTGGGTAGCTTTGGCGGCATGGGTCCTGATAACCTATAGTTTTTTCGTCGTTATCACCATTAAAGAAAATAAGCCCACATTGGACAAAGGCATCAATGGAGCCTGGCTGGTCATCATCGTTTCCACACAGGCCGTTAGTACGCTTATGTCCACCCTTGCGCCCGACCAACCCTTTGGGGAGTTTTCCATATTTGTGGCCATGGCCTTTTATATGGTAGGCGCCATAATGTACATTTATATCATGTCGCTGATTATTTATCGCTTATCCTTTTTTTCACTGAAACCGGATGAATTGGGAGCTCCTTATTGGATTAACATGGGGGCTGCTGCAATAACCACACTGGCAGGCTCACGATTGATTTTAAATATTGATATCGACACACCAATGGGCGACTTCATTCCCTTTCTAAAAGGCTTTACCTTTTTTTACTGGTCGGCCAGCACATGGTGGATCCCCCTGATGCTGATTCTGGGCAGTTGGCGTCACCTTTTTAAAAAAGTACCGCTACCCATTTCCCCGCAGGTTATAACGTGGGATACTGGGGCATGGTCTTCCCCCTGGGAATGTACACGGTTTGTACTTTTTTACTTTCAGAAGCATTAAACCTGCCCTTTCTAAAAATAATACCCATCTATTTCATTTATATCCCTTTTGTCATTTGGATGGCAGTTATGACTGGTTTTACCCGTCATCAGATTCAAAAAATAAAAACCAAATAAGAAAAAAATCGGCCTATGTTAAAGCATCTCCATTCGCTCAACCGAAAAGCAGCTGTAAACGGACTGATAGCTACAGCTCTAACAATTGCTCTGGTCTTCATCGGGTCCCGCAATCTTCAAAACTTTGACCCTGCCTTAATAGGCTATCTGGCCGGAACCGTATTTGCCGTATTTGGGGTAACCTACCGCTATAGCGTATGGATTCAACGTCCGGCTACCCAACTCTACTGGAAGCGCAGTCTGCAATTTCTGTTCAGTAAAAGCTTTATTACTTACAGTCTTCTGGGCCTGAAACTGGTGTTCCAGAATCTGCTTATTCAGAAATTCATCTTTAAACGAGGTACCACTCGTTGGATAGGCCATATGCTTTTTGCCATGGGCTGTTTGCTGGGTTTTGCCATTACCTTGCCCCTGACCTTCGGCTGGATACATTTTGAATTTAAGCCGGGCGATACAATGAACTATTATGCGCATTTTTTCGGCTTTGAGATGGGCGGCTTTGAACTGGGCTCGTTAATGGCTTTCATGGCCTTTCACGGACTTGTTTTTGCCGCCATTATGGTGACGGCTGGTGTTGTTATGATCATTCGCAGGCGATTGACAGATGGCGGACTCATTGCCACCCAGACGTTTGAATTCGACTGGATTCCCCTATTCTTGCTTTTAGGCATAGCTTTAACCGGCATCGGCATAGCATTCGACTACACCTACCTTCAAGGTCGAACCTATCAATTCATGGCCATTTTTCATGCCATGACCGTTATCCTGTTCCTCCTCTACCTGCCCTATGGGAAATTCTTTCATATATTTCAGCGGCTGGCACAGCTGGGCGCCATTTTGTATCGGACCGAGGGACAAAAAAGAGGAATGGCCATCTGCCCACATACAAAGGAACCCTTTGCTTCCCAATTACACATCGACGACCTTAAACAGGTAAGCAGAGATATGGGTTTTGATTTCACCCTTGAAGACGGAAGCAACTACCTTGATTTGAGTCCGGAAGGTAAGCGTTCAACGCTTGCCAAAGCACACATGAAAGTGCGTGAAGAAGGTGGTGGCTTCTTCGGTTAGTCTGTTTGTTATTTAATCTGCAAAAACTTTTCAATCATGACAAAACTTCCGGTTTCTAAAGAAGATTTGATAAAAAAATATGGTCCTCACAAACAATACACGCCTAAAGAGGGCTTTTTTGGGGCACATGAACCCGACAAGCTGGTAAAAACCCATTGCTGCTTCTGTGGTATGCAATGTGGCATCCAACTCAAGGTTAAGAATAACTCCGTGGTAGGGTTTGAACCCTGGATGGAATTTCCGTTTAACGAGGGCCGTCTCTGCCCAAAAGGAGTGGAGCGCTACCTGCAAAACAACCACCCTGACCGCCTGCTTCAACCCTTACAGAGGCTGAAGGTAAAGGCTTTGAGCCGGTCGAATGGGACACAGCCATGGAGCGGACGGTTGCAGAAATTAAACGCATCCAGAAAGAATATGGCCATGATGCCATGGCCATGCTCTCAGGCGTTTCTCTAACCAATGAGAAGAGTTACATGGTGGGTAAGTTTGCTCGCCTGGCATTGAAAACGGCCAATCTTGATTACAACGGCAGACTTTGCATGGTGAGTGCCGGAGCAGGCAATAAAAAAGCCTTCGGACTCGATCGAAGTTCGAACAGCTGGGAAGATTTAAAGCATGCAGAGGTCATACTAATTGCTGGGGCCAATGTCAGTGAGACTTTCCCCACGCTTATTCATTATATTTGGGAAGCGCGTGACCACGGGGCCAAATTGATTGTGGTCGATCCCAGAGTAACCCCCATTGCCCGCACGGCAGATATCTTTTTACCGGTGCGGCCGGGAACCGACTCTGCCTTGTTTGGAGCAATGCTTAAGGTGCTGGCCGACAATGACTGGCTGGACCATGAATTCATCGAAAAACACACTTCGGGGTTTGAGGATACCTTGGATGCGGTTAAGGATTATACCCTTGAATGGGCTGAAGAAATTACCGGCGTACCGGCCCACCGCATTTTGGAAGCCGCCACCCTTTGGGGCAAGGCAGCCACGAGCTTTTTAATGCATGCCAGGGGCATTGAACACCATACCAAGGGAGTGGACAATGTACTGGGATGCATCAATCTGGTACTGGCCACTGGCCGAATTGGCAAACCCTATTGCGGTTACGGGACCATTACCGGGCAGGGTAACGGACAGGGCGGTCGTGAGCATGGTCATAAGTGCGACCAACTGCCTGGCAACCGCGATATTACCAACCCGGAACACCGGCAGTACATCGCTAAAGTCTGGGGCGTAGAAGAAAAAGAAATCCCGGGAAAGGGACTCTCGGCCTTTGAGATCATTGATGCCATCCACCGGGATGAAATTAAAGGATTGATATCCATCTGCTTTAACCCCCTCGTATCATTACCCAATAGCAATTACGTACGGGCGGCATTGGAAAAACTCGAATACTTTGTGGCCATCGATTTCTTTTTAAGCGAAACAGCTCACCATGCAGACATTGTAATGGCTGGATCACTGCACGAGGAGGAAGAGGGAACTGTTACTACCGCAGAAGGGCGTGTCGTTCGAATCCGGGCGGCGGTCACCCCTCCGGGAAAAGCACGAAAAGACAGTGATATCATTATGGAGTTGGCCAAACGACTCGGAGCTGAGGATAAATTCACCTACGCTGACAGCGAAGCGGTATTTAACGAATTACGCGTGGCATCCAAAGGCGGAACGGCCGACTATTATGGTATTACCTACAAAAAAATAGAGGACAATATGGGTATTTTCTGGCCCTGTCCCACCGAAGATCACCCAGGAACTCCCCGTTTATGGGAAGACTTCCAATTTAAAACGCCCGATGGGAAAGCCCATTTTAATCCGGTTCCTTACCGCGAATCAGCAGAAGTCCCTGACGAACAATTTCCTGTGCGGTTAACGACCGGCCGCGTAGTTTCACAATATCTAAGTGGCACACAAACCAGGCGCATTGGTAAGCTGGTCGATCAAAGTCCCTATCCCCAGCTCGAAATTCACCCCGAATTGGCGGCCAAATATGGTATTACTACCGGCGATCTAGTGAGGGTACATACCCGCAGGCCGAGGCTGAATTCCCGGCTTTGGTTGTGGAAACCATTCGTCCCGACACCGTATTCATACCCTATCACTGGGGCGGAAAAATGGCGGCTAACCAGCTCACCAACGGTGCGCTCGACCCCATTTCCAAAATTCCCGAATTTAAAGCCGCCACTTGTCAGCTGATTCCTACGGGTAAAAAGGCGACCGAAGAATACCTGCAAAAAGCATATCAGAGTTATTAACCGGAAACAAAAGTGATTATGCCAGATAATACAAGCGGAGAACCAATGGAGTTCTTCATAGACATGCAACGTTGCATCGGTTGCAATGCCTGTGAAATGGCGTGTGCAGAATGCGAGACCAACGGACAGGAGAGTATGATACACATTCATTATGTGGACAGGCCATTCTCGGTACAAACCACCGTGCAGGTTTGCATGCATTGCGAAGAACCGGCCTGTGCCAATGTCTGCCCCGCTGACGCCATTACTCTTGGCGCAGATGGCATCGTACATACGGCTAAAACTTCCCATTGCATCGGCTGTTCCAATTGCGTATTGGCCTGTCCCTTTGGCGTTCCTAAAAAAAGCGACACCAAGGAATTGATGATGAAGTGCAACATGTGCTATGACCGGACAAGTGTGGGTAAAAAGCCCATGTGTGCAACGGTATGCCCCAGTCAGGCGCTCTATTTTGGCACCCGCACAGAGATAGCAGAAAAACGTCCCAATAGCATTCCGGTTAACCATTTTGGTTTTGGCAATGAAAATGTCAAGACCAAGGTCAATATCATGATGCCAAAGGGATATTCATTCTTAAAAGTTAAGTAAGCAACCCATGAGCGATAACAAAGAGAACAAAACCCCTGCATGGAAGCGCGACTTCCCCCTGCGCCGCGAAGAGGCCACACACGTATCAAGACGTGAATTTGCCAAATTCCTAGGCCTCTTTTCCGGAGGTCTGGCCTTGGCCAGCACAGCCATTGTGATAAAATCTCTGGCTTTTCCGCACAAAGAACTCGAAGGTGAACACTTTGTTTGCAGAATTGATCAACTTCCTGAAACAGGCATGTTTCAATTTGAAATTGAAGGAAGTAAAACGGTTCCCTACATTCTGTTGCATCTGCCCGGAAACCAATACAGGGCTTATGAACAAAAGTGTACCCACCTGGCTTGTGCAGTAAGATATTTACCGGAGAAAAACATCATCGAATGTCCCTGTCACAAAGGGCATTTTGACCCTGACACCGGCCGTGTTTTGCAAGGCCCGCCACCGCGGCCATTGCCTAAGCTGGAGGTGATTCGTAAAAACGACGGCCTTTATGTGCGTGCCTTTAAAAACGTTTAAATCCTTTCATTATGGCCAATTTTAGATACTCACAGGACAATGCCCATCGCAGCAAATCCAACTTGCTGCTTTCGGCCATTATTGTTTTATTAATTCTTAACATCACCTTTCAATTGTGGTTTTTATTCGGAGCCTTGAACAATGCCTTGCAGGAGAACCTTGAGTTTGCTATATATACAGCGATAGGCTCCATTGTTATGGCGGTATTTTCGTTCTGGATTCTGAATTATCTACCCGACCCGCAAAAAAGCGAGTCCAAAAAATAAACGCATGCTTAAAGACCAGTTTGGAAGAATTCATAATTACCTGCGTATTTCATTGACGGATGATTGCAATTTCCGTTGCCTGTATTGCATGCCCAATGAGAAAATAAGCTGCCTGCCGGGGAGCCAGATTATGCAACCCCATGAGATTCTCAAACTGGCTGAAACATTTGTGAATCTGGGCGTCAACAAAATCAGGCTGACAGGCGGAGAACCTTTGGTACGTAACGGCTTTGGCCAGATTTTGGATGAACTCGCTCAGCTACCCGTTGAGCTAACCATCACCACCAACGGCTTTCTTCTTAAACGCTATTTGCCAAATTTGCTGGATGCCGGGGTAAAAAGCATTAATGTGAGTCTGGATGCCCTTGATCCCAAGCGCTTTGCTGCAGTCACCCAACGCAATCATTTTCAAATGGTATGGGACAATATCATGCTATTGTTGCAAAACAATATCCGGGTAAAAATCAATACGGTAGCCATGGCTGGATTAATTGAACACGAATTATTCGATTTTATTGAACTGACGCGTGACTTACCCCTGCATGTACGCTTTATCGAATTTATGCCCTTCAATTTGAACGACTGGAAAAGCAGCAAAGTGATCACGGCTGATCATTTGCTTCAGCAGACGCAAAGTCGCTACAAAATTGTAAAATTGAAAGATGAGCCCCATGCCACTGCCAAAAAATACAAAATACCCGACCACAAAGGAACCATTGCCTTTATCACAACCATGAGTGATCATTTTTGTGAAGAATGCAACCGCATTCGATTGACGGCTGACGGCAAACTAAAAAATTGTATCTTTAGTAGTGAGGAAACCGATTTGCTAACGGCGCTTCGAAAAGGCCAGGCCATTGAACCGCTCATTCATAAAGGACTGTATTCCAAACACCGGGCACTGGGGGGCCAGTTCGACCAAAATTACAAGCTATTAAATCCGGAGGCCCTTAAAAACCGTAGCATGATCAGCATCGGAGGTTAAACAAAACAAGACACATCAATGATTTCAGTTGACGAAGCAAGGCAGATTCTGGAAGCCAACACCCCGGAAGGGAGAAGTTACAGCCTTCCGCTTACCGAGGCCAATGGCTTGATACTGGCGGAGGATATCTTTACCGGTATCAGTGTGCCACCCTTTGACAATTCTGCCATGGATGGTTATGCCATGAATTATGTGGCGGGACAAACCCAGTGGACCATCCGGGGCGAAATCCCGGCAGGTTCCGGTGTAGCCCTGACTGTGAAAAAAGGGGAAGCCGTACGGATTTTCACAGGTTCTCCCATGCCCGCTGATACCAACACCGTCATTCCACAGGAAGACGTTACCATAGAGGGCGACCAATTGATCTGCACCAAACAGGGCATTCAAAAAGGAGCCAATGTACGTACCACAGGAAGTCAAATCCGTCAAGGACAATTGTTAATGGTTGCCGGCAGCACCATAACACCCGGGGCCATAGGACTTCTGGCATCCACTGGAAAAAGTCAGGTTCCCATCTACACACCACCTCTGGTAGGTATTATTGTAACCGGCAATGAACTTATCCCTCCAGGAAAGGCCTTAAAGCCAGGGAAAATTTACAATAGCAATGCGCCCATGCTTGAAGCATCGCTGCAGCAACTTGGTGTATGTCGCATTTCAACTGCTCAGGTAAGCGACCATTACGCTGCCACCCGGCAAATGATTGCCGATTTCATTGACCATCATGACCTGGTCATCATCAGCGGCGGCATTTCCGTGGGCGACTACGACTTTGTAAAGAGTGCCCTTGACAGTCTTGGCGCCAAAACCCTCATCTACAAACTTAAACAACGGCCCGGAAAACCCTTTTATGCGGGCCTCTGCCAAAACAAAATGGTTTTTGCCTTACCCGGAAATCCAGCCTCTGTTTTGAGTTGTTTCAATCACTACGTTAAACCGGTCATTAAAAAGATGATGGGGAAACAACGGGTCTGGCAACCAGACAACTTAGCGACGCTCACTACCGCTGTAGAAAAGAAAAAGGGCTTCACTTTCTTTTTAAAAGGAAAATACCAAAATGGCCAGGTGGAGGTGCTTCAGGGCCAACAATCCTTTAACCTCATCGCCTTTTCAGAGGCCAATTGTTTTATAGAACTGCCCGAAGAGGTGGAACGACTGAATGCCGGAACGCAAGTGGCTACCCATTTTTTATATCTATGACGCTGGACTACCATATTGCTTTACTTCTGATACTGGCATTGCCTTTGGCAGCTTTTTTCTATGCCTCAGTGGGACATGGCGGGGCCAGCAGTTACCTAATGCTGATGACCTTGCTAAGCTTCCCCATTAATGAAATAAGACCAACTGCTCTTGTGCTTAACATTGTTATTTCGGGGCTGGCGTTTATTACTTTTCGAAAAACAGCACCTTTAAACAAACCGCTATTCTTATCCCTCATCCTTTTTAGCATGCCGGCCGCGTGGCTGGGCGGATTAATGGAAGCAGATCCGCTATGGTACAAGCGTATTTTAGGCTTTCTGCTTATTTTTCCGGCACTGCGGTTTTTTAACCTATTGCCAGCCGGCAATAAAGCTCCCATCATACGAACCTGGTGGATGGCCCCATTGGCCGGTTTGAGCATCGGTTTCTTGTCGGGCATCATTGGCATTGGCGGTGGAATACTGCTTTCGCCTTTATTACTTTTGGCAGGATGGGCGGAAGCCAGACAAACGGCGACCATCAGTGCCCTGTTTATTTTGCTCAATTCGGTGGCAGGTTTGGCCGGCGTAGCCAGTGAAGGACTGGCAGTTAGTCGCGAACTGTGGTATTTACTTCCCTTGGCCATAGCAGGCGGTATCTTGGGGGCATGGTATGGCGCCTTCCGGACCCGGCCTCAAAAACTAAAATACTTGCTGGCCACTGTTTTACTTATTGCAGCCGTAAAATTAATTGGCTTATGACACCCATATTGAAAACCGAAGCCTTTATTCTGGCCGGTGGCAAGAGCTCCCGGATGGGGCGTGATAAAGGCCTGATTGAAATCGATGGACGTCCCATGACGGCGCACCTGATTGACACCCTGAAGAATCTGGGAATGACTCCAGGTATTATCAGCAACAATCCAGCCTATGAGCAGTTTGGACTTCCGGTAATACCGGATATTATTAAAGATCAAGGACCTCTGGGGGGACTATATACGACTATGAGATGGACAAGGGCGGCCAATGTATTGCTTGTGAGTTGTGATATGCCCTTTGTTAGTGAAGAGGCCCTTAAAAGCCTCCTGGATGCTATTCAGCCTGGCCGAATTGTGGCTGCAAAAGTAAACGACCGGCTGAATCCAATGCCAGCCATCTATCCAATTAGGCTGAAAGAAAAGATCAAGTCTCTTATTTTAGCACAAAAACTAAAGATGTCCCAGTGGCTATCTGAACAAAACCCTGTGGTGGTAACTTTAGGAATGAAGCCATACCGGATCAGAGCCACCGACTCTGACGAATTGGGAGATCAATTCATTAATATCAATACCCCCGACGATCTTCGTCATTTAGGTCACAAACAGCATAAACTGAAGGAAAACCCTGATAAAACAAAGGATATAATATGAAAACGCAAAAATTGAAAATCCTGTTTTTTGGAATGACTGCTGAGGCTTCAGGCTGTCGGGAGTTGCAGACCGACTGTCTGCCCACCACCGGGGATTTACAAAAAACACTATTAGAAAAATTCCCTCTGCTCAAAACTCAAAACTTTACACTGGCCGTCAATGAGCAAGTGGTCAACCATGGCCTCCATCCACTGGAAGCGGGTGATGAGATTGCCCTGCTACCACCTTTTTCGGGAGGATGACTAAAAAAAAAAGAAATGAACCGATTTGAGCGTCAGCAAATACTACCCGAAATGGGTCAGGAAGGACAAGACCGATTGCATCAATCCAGTATTTTAATCATTGGAGCGGGCGGTCTGGGGTGTCCGGCTATCAGCTACCTGGCAGCAGCCGGAGTGGGGCGCCTGGGCATTGTGGATGGCGACAAGGTGAGTGTCTCCAACCTGAACCGCCAAACACTTTTTGGCCAGGCCAATCTGGGCCAAAATAAAGCCATGGCGGCTGCAGAGCATATTCGTCACCAATACCCGGACCTGTTAGTGAAAGCACATCCCCTGTTTCTGGACAACCACAATGCCGCTCAACTGCTGGGAGACTACGATTTAATCATCGATGGTTCAGACAACATCGGTACCCGGTACCTGTTGAGTGATGCCTGCTTTTTACTTGGTCGCCCACTGGTTTACGGCGCCATTTACCAATATGAAGGCCAACTAACAGTTTTTGAAAACAAACCCGACTCCATCACCTACCGGGATATGTATCCGATGATGCCGTCACCCGATGAAATCCCCTCCTGCGCCAGTGCAGGCGTTTTAGGGGTTCTGCCGGGCATTATTGGCAGCATGCAGGCAGCCGAAGCCATTAAATTTATCTGCAAAATCGGAACTCCCTTAATCGGACAATTGCTTTACTACAATCTAAAAGACCATTCAACCCGCCTCCTGAAACTAAGCCATCATCCCAAAGCAGAACAAAACAGGCCCACTAATGTAACTGAAATGCAAAATCAAAATTACCAACTCAACTGTCAAAATAATTTGGAAATAGACTGGACATCTGCCTTTAAACTGGCTGATGCCTTCCCCAGTTTATTCATCGATCTGCGCCATCCACAACCCGATCAACCGGAAATACCTGAGGCTTATGCATGTGTTACTGTCAGTGATTTAAACGGGCATCTGGACAAGCTCAACCAATATCGATATCTTTTCGTTTTTTGCTATCACGGTATTAGCAGTCGGCCAGTCGCCCAAAGCCTGCGTCAGAATTACAACCATCTAAACAGTTTCTCCATCTCCGGGGGACACGAAACGCTTTTAAACACCAGAAAATAAGAACCCTATGTCACAAGCAAAAAACATATTTGTCCAAGGACCCATTTCACCGGAAACCATTGCTGCTTCAATTGCTTCACACAGCAGCAAGACGGAAATTGGTGCCCATAGTATTTTTCTGGGACAAATACGCCAGGACGAACAGCCACAAGGTAGCGTTACTGCCATTGAATACACCACCTACGAAACCATGGCATTGGATGCGGCTGCCCTAATTCGTGAAGACTTGTTTTCGAAATATCCTATAAAATGCCTGCATATTTATCACAGCCTGGGCTTGATTAAGACCGGAGAAATCTGTTTGTTTGTATTTGTTTCTGCCGCACACCGACAGGCAGCCACAGCTGCTTGTCATGAAGCCGTGGAACGAATCAAATCCGAACTGCCTGTTTGGGGCAAAGAAATTCTTGAAAACAACACGTCTATTTGGAAGACCAACACCTAACACCCCATAATCACACACCATGACCATAGATCAACTTTTTATCGGCAAGATTCAATCACTGGCCGGCACTTCTCATAAAAGTGCCATCCATAAAACCTCGATAACTGGTCCAATTACCCTTACTTTCAAAGGTTTGTCCGGTGACAGCCAGGCCGACCAAATTCACCATGGCGGCATTGATAAAAGCTCCATCATTACTGTGCAGACCACTACGCTTTCTGGATCAGATGGCTGGATGAGACTTACAGAAAGAAATTTGTTCCGGGTGGTTTTGGAGAAAACATTTCTTGCAGCCAAATGAATGAAACCAATGTATGCCTGGGCGATCGCTACCAAATGGGAACCGCCATTGTGGAAGTCAGTCAGGCCCGCCAACCATGTTGGAAGCTCAACCTTCGTTTTGGTCACCCCCAAATTTCGAAGCTGACTCAGGATCACAAGAAAACAGGTTGGTATTATCGTGTGCTGCAGGAAGGACAAGTAACCACGGGCGATTCCATTATCTTACTCGAACGTCCTTTACCGGACTGGCCACTGGATCGCTTGCTGCATGTTTTATACCACGAGCCTTTAAATTTCTCTTTACTTGAAGAAATGACCCAGTTGGAACCGTTAGCACAAAGCTGGAAACAAACCATTATGACCAGATTGGAAACAGGCCAGGTGGAAAACTGGGATAAAAGATTATACAACAATTATAGCTCTGAACAATGATAAATATTACTCATAAGAATTACACCCTGCGCACGGCCATCGCCTGCGCCACTGTAAAAGCAGGCAGTCAAACAACAATTGATGCGGTAAAGGAAGGTCGTGTGCCCAAAGGGGATGTACTGGCAGCTGCCAGAACGGCTGCCCTTTTTGCCGCCAAGCGAACCTCTGATATGATACCAGATTGCCACCCCCTGCCCATTGAATACACCGATGTGCGCTTTGAGTTGCAAAATGAACAGATTGACATTGAAGTGGAAGTCCACACCATATACAAAACCGGCGTGGAAGTTGAAGCCATGCATGCCGCTTCAGTCGCGGCATTGACCATTTACGACATGCTGAAACCCATTGACAAAAACCTGAGCATCGAAAAAATAGCCCTTAAGGAGAAAAAAGGCGGCAAGAGTCAGTTCAACAAAAAGAATGGATCAGAAACCATGCATGCAGCGGTCATAGTCTGCTCTGACACCATCAGCGCCGGCCAAAAGGAAGACCGCTCGGGAAAAGCCATCGTAGAAAAACTGGAGGCCTGCGAGGTAATCGTCGATGATTATCTGATCATACCCGACGAGGCAGAAATCATTCGTCAGCGCGTTTTAAGCTACCAAAAGGCGGGCATCCAACTGGTCATCATAACAGGTGGAACGGGACTCTCCAACCGGGATGTGACGCCCGAGGCCCTGGAACCAATTATTGAACGCCGTATTCCGGGCATTGAAGAGGCCATCCGTGCCTACGGGCAACAGCGCACCCCTTATTCCATGTTGTCAAGGTCGGTAGCCGGCCTCATTGGCAACACCCTTGTGCTGGCACTGCCCGGCTCCACCAAAGGCGCTTCTGAATCCATGGATGCCGTATTCCCGCCAGTCCTTCACCTGTTTAAAATGATGCGTGGCGGCGAACACCATTAGGCCATAAACTCTATAGATCAAGCTGCTACCTCTACTCAAACAGCTCAAATTAAATGGTTATAAAAAAAATAAAGAACGGAATAAAATTCACCCGTGTCGTCATCTACAGGGAAACACTTGTAGATTACAAAGAAAAGGGATGGTCCTTCCTGGGGGCTTTCATTGGTTTAGGCATCATTAGCCTTCTTCAAAAACAGTCGTTTAATTCAACTGAAAACCTTTTTCTTATAGGTTCCTTCGGCGCCTCATGCGTCTTGGTTTACGGAGCCATTCACAGTCCACTGGCCCAACCTCGCTGCCTTGTTGGAGGACATTTAGTTTCGGCTCTTATCGGAGTAACTATTGCCAAACTGACCCCTGATGGTTGCTGGTTTGCCCCTCCCTTGGCTGTAGCTTTCTCCATTATTGGAATGCAGTTCACTCGGACACTACATCCTCCAGGCGGAGCAACTTCCATGATTGCCACCATTGGTTCAGAAAAAGTAAAGTCCCTGGCTATTGGTACGCCTTAAGTCCGGTTCTCTCCGGCGCAATTATTTTACTTTTGGTAGCATTGGTCTTCAATAACATTACTGCGCATCGAAAATACCCTACACACAGCAGACTTACCAGTCCCCTTGTCATGGTTTGGCGCCGAATATTAAAACATGATAATTAACCGGCCTTTAATCCCATTTCATACAACAGGGGCAGATAATAATCTGGGGTGGGCATCGCCAGCTCAAAAAACTCACAGGGATAACTGTATTTGATTTACCTCTTTCTGGAGTTTGAGTTATACATGCGGAAGTGAATAGAACGATTCCGTCTTTATAAAAAGACAGTTATGTCTTTTTATGGTTTTTTCCATATCTTTGCCATATACGAAGTCGATCCTTAAAAACCAACATCGATGAAAAATGACCGACCATGCCAAACTATTATGAAAACCAATTTGAGCTAAGATATTTTGAGATGAACAAATTCGGAGCAGCATCTCCAACTACTATCTTAACTCTTCTTGAGGAAACCGCTGCAGATCATTGTTACTCGATCAACCACAGCTTGTACGATCTGGAAAAACAAAATGTTGGATGGGTATTACTTTCCGGTGTAATTGAAATGGATCGCTATCCTGTTTACAAAGAAAAAATAACCATCAGAACATGGTTGTCAAGCTACTCCTGAATAAGGGGAATCAGGGAAAATCTCATCTATGATGCAAAAGGCTGCATCATTGGAAAAGCCAAAGGACTATGGGTATTCTTTGACATTAAAAGGAAAAGGCCTGTTCAAATATTCGATGACATTATTGAAAAATGGGGCACTTTTGAGGAAGAATGCATTAACCACGATATTTCGACGAAAATTGAGACCATTGATTCAGGAGCATACGCCAAAGAATTTCAAATAAATCGATTCGATGTTGATACGAATCTGCATGTCAACAATATTAGGTATTTGCAATGGATGATAGAGTCTATGCCAAAGGATATCACTGATAATTATGATTTAAGTTATATCGATGGGCGCTTTATCGCAGAAGCTCTTTATGGTGACACAATTTTATCGTATTCAGAGATGGATGTCAATGACCATTCCTTTGCTCATACAATTAAGACGAAAGGGAATAATAAGGATTGTGCCACAGCCAGGACAAAATGGAGAGAAAGAAAAACAAAAAGCAACTCCCAATAATCAAAAGCATTTTCTTCGAGAACCACCCTTCAAATTTAACACAAGTGCCGCAGGAATATCTTATACAGCGAATTACCAAAAGCCAATCACTTATGGAGCAATAGATTTATTCGGGAATAATTCAATTATAGACGAGCTGTCAAAATAAATATAAAGAGCTTATGTTTGTCGCAAAAGTTTGCTATATTTGCGACAACATAAATTCTTAATAATGCATTTAACTATTGAAGATAAGGTTATTAAAAAAATTAAAAAAGCCGGAAGGGGGACGCTTTTTTTTACAAATGATTTTATTGCAATCGGTAACTCAAAAGCAGTAAGTAAGGCTTTGGAAAGGCTGGTTGACAAGGGTGAAATAAAAAGGGTATCAAGAGGGATTTATGCCAGACCAAAAACAAGTAAGCTTATTGGTGAGGTGATACCGTCTAAAGAAGAAGTTGCAAAAGCTATTGCTAAAAGGGATAAAGCCAGAATAATACCTACCGGAAGTTATGCTTTAAATATGCTGGGGTTATCAACCCAAGTACCTTTGAACGCAGTGTTTCTAACTGATGGAGCAGCACGTAAGATAAAACTCAATACCGGTATGATTACTTTTAAGAGAACTACCCCAAAGAATTTGGCAACAATAGGCAAAATAAGTGGCTTGGCCATACAAGCCTTAAAAGAGATAGAAAAAGGCAAGGTTGAATTATGGGAAGAGAAGAAAATCATCCAATTACTTAAAAAGGAAGATCAATCAAAACTAAAACATGACCTAAAAATGGCTCCGGAATGGATAAGGGTCATAATGAGAAAAGCATTGTAATATGGCAGCGAAAGATTTTTATCAGTTATCATCGGAAGAAAAACAAACCATTTTTGTACAAGTTGGTATCAAGCTTAATGTTCATCCGGCAGCGGTTGAAAAGGATTGGTGGGTAGTGCAAATACTTAGCCTGTTACAAAGTATGGAAGTCGCCCCTTATACCGTTTTTAAGGGAGGCACTTCCCTTAGTAAAGCATGGAACATAATTGAACGGTTCTCGGAGGATATTGACCTTGCTATCGACAAGAAATTCCTTGGCGTTGATGAATGCAAAACAGTAAAACAAGTCAAAAAATTACGTTCTGTTACCCGGAAGTACATATATCAAACATTTATTCCTCAGTTGCAGGAGAAGCTTAATAATGCAGGATATACTGATGTAAAAGTTGAACTTAACGAAGAGGAAGGAAAAAACCTTGAGCCCGTACAAATATCGGTTTTTTATAAAAGTTTTGCTAAAGAGTCGAATTACACAAATCCAAGTGTGAAAATTGAAATAGGAAGCCGTTCATTGCGTGAACCATTCACAAACCGGGAGTTTTCTTCATTGGTAGGCGAACACTACCCCGATAAACTGTTTGCCGATGCTCCTGTAACCGTACCAAGTGTTAACCCGGAAAAAACACTGCTGGAAAAACTCTTTTTACTACATGAGGAATTTCAGAAACCTGCCGAAGATATAAGAATAAACAGATTAAGCCGCCATTTGTACGATGTAGAAAAATTAATGCACACCGAATTCTTAGATTTAGCTCTTGGCAATCAGTCGTTGTACAATGAAATAATCAACCATCGAAATATTTACACAAAAATTGCTGCTGTCAATTACAAACTGCACCAGCCTAAAACCCTGAATCCAATTCCACCCAAAAAGATATTGGGAGATTGGGAAAAGGACTATAAAGCCATGCAGGAAGCAATGATTTTCGGAGAATCATTACCATTTGAACAACTCATCGAAAGAATTAAAGAATTAAAACAAAGAATTAACGGCATTAATTGGGATCAGGCTAATAATTAAGGGCCATTCATATTCTATGCAGTTCCAATTAAATTTGAGAACCACCTATCGTATTTGATTTGGCTCTCAGCTTCGCCCACAACACAAAAGCCTGCAAATCTTAAGATTTGCAGGCTTTTGATTGGGGTTGCTTCCCCTTTTGTCGGGGTACCAGGATTCGTCACCCAGGCTGCATATCGTTAAAAACCAGTCACATG
This sequence comes from Geofilum rubicundum JCM 15548, assembly GCF_000974365.1. Classification (GTDB taxonomy): domain Bacteria; phylum Bacteroidota; class Bacteroidia; order Bacteroidales; family Marinilabiliaceae; genus Geofilum; species Geofilum rubicundum. The sequence continues at coordinate 17,079 of NZ_BAZW01000028.1, read as the reverse complement.
TGCGTCGCTAAAAAATAGAGGTCACGGTTTGGTTCTCATTTATTTTGAAATCAATCGTGTAAGTTTGATAAACATCGGAACGTATTACGATAAAGCAAATCTATAAAGTTTTGAAATCAAATACAATCAAACAATTACAAAACGTATGAAAAAAATCCGAACTAATGACTATCGTTTGTAGCCAAATGGATTATATCAACTAATCCTTAATATACTGGCTCACATCCGCCAGGGCGATTCCGGTATAATCGGCAAACTCCTCCATGGTAACAAATTGATGAGGTTTCTTGCCCAATTTCTTGCGAATGGCTCCCAACATTCGATATCCAGTCTTTTCACTTTTACCCGTAATCCGTTGGATATCCTTAGCATAAATGCAAATGCGTTTTGTTTTCATTTGAATCTGTGAATATTATTCTACCTAAAGATAACCTTATTTGCCGAAAATGGTACATAGTTGGTTTTCAAGTGTATTACGAGGCATTTTTTCAAGGGACTGGGAAATAACTGTTTCAGTTTCTTTATTGACTTTCAATTACCATCTGCAAATTAAGTTGGATCTTCGATTTCAGGGAAGATGCGACAGACTAGGCAAAGGTTTAGCATTCTTCAACAAGAATAACTCAGGTAATCAAACTTTCGTCAAATTTTATTTCAAAGTTGAAAAAACAAGGAAACCTAACGCTCCATTCCTCGTACATAAAAGCAATAAAATAACCACAAAAAGAAAGAATATGCCTGTTACATGGACGGCCGACTTGTCGGTGAAGAACGAAGCATTGGATGCAGAACACCAAAAATGGATTGAAATCCTGAACAATTTCTATCAAGGGTTGATTGAAAAAAAGCCGAAAGAAAAACTAATTGAACTGGTAACTGCCATGCTGGACTATACCAAATATCACTTTGCCAGTGAGGAAAAATTCATGAAATCAATTAACTATCCCAAATTGTCCGAGCATCAGGAAAAACATCGCGCCTATGAAGCTAAGATTACTGAGTTTTACCAGCGTATTAGAGAAGACAAAATGATTCTTTCTTTAGAAGTCACCAATTTTTTAAAGACCTGGCTGGTGAACCACATTAAAGGTGAAGATCAGCAATATGCTCAATTCAATGATTAATTGTGAACTACTAAACTAACCGGCGATGATTCAATGGACCTCAGGTTTCAGCGTTAACCATGCACAACTTGATCAGGAGCACCAAGCCCTTTTCCACGCTCTCAACCAGTTTTATCTTGGAATTCAGAATAGTGAACCCAAAGAGAGAATGTTTAAATTGATTGAAGACCTTATAAAATATGCCAAAACACACTTTGACAACGAGGAAAAGCATATGGAAGCAATAAAATTTCCGGGTATAGAAAAGCACAAACAAGAACATCGAGCATTTGAATTAAAAACCAGTGATTTTTATTCGAAGTACAAAAGTGGAAAGTTACTGATGAGTGTAGAGATAACCAATTTTATCAAAGACTGGATAACTCACCACATTAAGACACAGGATTATCAATATGCCCGCTTTGGGGCCGCAATGCCTCTTTGATCGCCTTGTTACCGCTGTTAAAAAAAAACAAAAAATGAAGGGGTGAAAAGAACCGTGGAATAAGGAAGCTTTATAAAAAAAGGTGGGCCGTCAGCATTCTGACGACCCGTTTAACCTTAACCCTAACCCAGTGCTAAAGATATGAAAATTTGGCATTACTGCCAAAAAAATACTCTACCGGAAGGCTTTAAAAATGAAATCAGATTAACTATTATCTACCATTTTCTCACTGCTTTCTGAGTACCGATGACCAATAATATCAATTTTATCAATTGCATTCTGTATTTCAATTATATCCTCAGGAGTTAATTTTACGTTAATTGAGCCAGCATTTTCTGTAAACGATGAGTTTTGGTTGTTCCAGGAATAGGTACAATCCAGGGCTTTTGTTCAAAGATCCATGCTAATGCTATTTGTGCAGGGGTTGCATTTTTTTGTTGAGCGATCTGTTTAACCAATCCAACCAAAGCTAAATTAGCTTTTCTATTTTCTTCATTAAAACGCGGAATACTCCTACGAAAGTCATTCTTTGAAAACTCCGTATTTACATCAATCTTACCTGTTAAGAAGCCTTTACCCAATGGACTGAAAGGTACAAATCCAATTTCTAATTCCGCCAGTGTTTTAAATGATTTAATCTCTGGTTCACGCCACCATAAGGAGTATTCGCTTTGTAGTGCAGACACCGGCTGAACAGCATGAGCCTTGCGAATATTAGAGGCTCCAGCTTCTGATAGGCCAAAGTATTTGACTTTACCTTCACGAATTAAATCTTTAACTGTACCAGCTACCTCTTCAATAGGAACATTGGGGTCTATACGGTGTTGATAAAGCAAATCAATCGTTTCTACATTAAGCCGTTTCAAAGAGCCTTCAACTCTCTGTCGAATGTACTCCGGTCTACTGTTTAAACCAGCAGGTTGCCCATCAACATAGTTAAATCCAAATTTCGTAGCAATTACTACTTCATTTCGAAATGGGTCTATTGCCTCACCAACAACTTCCTCGTTAAGAAAGGGGCCGTATATTTCAGCAGTATCAAAAAAAGTGATTCCTAGTTCGTAGGCCTTTCTGAGTAATTCTATTGCTTCTTTTTTATTTGTAGGCTTCCCATAACCATAACTTAAGCCCATACAGCCTAATCCCATTTGAGAGACTTCTAAACCTTGACTTCCTAACTTTCTCTTGTTCATTATTATGAATGCATTTTACTTTGTTGCTTCATTGTATTCTTCTTCAAGCACAGTACTTAACCAGACTGCCCCACCTAAATCAGTGTTAAGGCTAACAGCAATATGTGCAAATTCGATATCGGGAGCAGCTCCATGCCAATGAACTATATTGGGTTGGATTTCCACAAAATCGCCCTTTTGCAACAATTGGGAGGGTTGCCCTTTTGCCTGATAATAGCCCTTTCCTTTGGTGATAAAAAGGACTTGACCTCCCGGATGTGAATGCCAGTTAGTTCTTGCTCCCGGCTCAAAAGTTACATTACCATAACTGGCATGTAAAGTAGTGTCTTTGGCTCCCATCATGTTTAACCATACTGTGCCGGAAAAATTAGGACTGTTTAATAATTCACCCTTGGGAAAACAAAGTTCGTTTAGCGCAAGGGATTCATTGGTGCTTTTTTTCATATTGCACGATGCAACAAGAATTACCAAAAAAAATAAGCTGTATTTAAAAATATTCTTCATTATCAAATAGGTTTATTAGTTATCTGGAGCTAAGAATTTCATTTAAAACAAGGTGAGCCGACTTTGCCTCTTTTTTACCCACAGTTGATTTTATAATACTAACAAATTCAATCAATTGTTGTGGGCTTAAACCTAAATTAAGGCAAATGGCCAAATGACTTTTAAGCATTGGTTCGGCACCGCCAATTGCGCTTATGACCGAGATGGTTACTAGTTCCCGTTCGGTAAAGGACAAAACATCGCGGTCAAAAATAGCGGCAAACAAATGCTCTTTGAGAAAAACTTCAATTATCGGAGCAAAGGCGGCATAACCGGTTTGTGGCTCGTTTAACTGCCTACCGACTAGTTCCTCCAAATTTGCTTTCCCTCGGTCATATTTACTTCGTTCATCATTTATTGGAGAGGCATCCGCCCCCAATTCATCTTCAATTCCTTTTGCCTTTCGCTCATCAAGTACTTCCATTAATGTCTGCAAACCACGAATACTGCGAGGAAATCCGCAATAGGCATACAGATGCACCATTATTTCCTTTATTTCATTGATGGTCAAGCCAGCCTGCAAACCAGCGTTTAATGCAGGTTTTAAAGTTTGCAGTTCGCCTTGGGCTGTGAGTGCTGCAATGGCAACAATGTTTTGCTGTTTCAATGTGAGCTGCCGACTAGTAGTCATATCATTTTGAGCATTGAGTTGAAAGCTTAGAAAGCATAATGCAACACCAATTTTTAGAAAATTACATAAGTTCATATCATTATTTTTTATATTCCACCACGATTTTGTATCCGGTCTCTAAACTTGAAGGCCTTTTCTATAACATCCAATCTTTCTTTCCGGGGTTCAGGTTTCGCTATTGCATTACCTTCCAATTCAACGTCCAGAATTTCTTCTTTTTGAGTATCATAAAGTGGCCAATCCGGAAGGCCTTCTCCATTTGGATTTCCTGTTTTGGCAAAGTTCACCCAATACGCATTCATTGTTTTGGCCAGCTCTAGGTCTTTGTTGGCCACTGGCGATCCATCGCGATTTGTCAGGTTGTTGAATACAAACCCAATCTCGGCTCCATGTCCGGCACCATAACGCATCCAATTCTTCATAGACTCTGGGACGTACCCGAATTGGTAAACGTAAACCGGTTTTTGGTTACCAACAAAAGCCCTTGCAGTAAACCGGGCAGGTTCAGCCCATACCCAATCTGTATTGAACTTTGTAACAACCTCAGCGAATTCTTTGTTACCGTCAGGGTCATAGACAGACTTTGCTTCCTCTTGTAATTCACCAAACGAAGAAAACAGAGCCTCCTTTGTATCATTCAAATTAACAAATGCACTACCAACTTCACCACTACAACTTCCTATTATAAGAGGAACTTTCGCTTGTCTTCCAGCGTTATATGCGCTCTCCGCAGTTTCTGTCACCAACTTGCCATCGAGAATCGGGCCTGAATAAATTCTTAGTCCACCCTCACCATCATTTTCCTGACCTCCAGCTACAATTTGCTCGACACTTAGGGCACGCAGTTTGGCCAGAGCCGCTTCGTCTGTACCTTCAATACCATGTTTACGGGCAAAATTCACCCCGATTGCTTCCGCTGACACAGGATAAAGAGCATCACCATTGACTTTTCTTATTGGCCTGCCTGTAAGCACACCATCTCGTCCACCTCCTGATTGACTGATTGCTTTATGAAAAAGTCCACGAGCATCAGGTATTGTCAACAACGAGTGAACAGCTACCCCACCAGCAGATTGACCAAAAATGGTAACATTACCCGGATCGCCACCAAAAGCTGCGATATTATCATGAACCCATTGCAGAGCAGCAATCATATCCATAAAAGCGTAGCTCCCTTTGTGTTCGTCAGGATGCTCCTTAGTTAATGCAGGAAATGCAAAATGCCCCAAACGCCCAAGCCTGTAATTAAAGGTCATTAAGATAACGCCTTGTTTGGCAAACGCTTCTCCGGAAGTAACCGGCCCAGCACCGCTGCCTCCAACAAATGCACCGCCATGTATCCACACCATCACCGGCAGTTTTGCATCAGGTCTGATATTGACAGGCCGCCATAAATTGAGATATAGGCAATCTTCCGATGAACCATCCTGAATGGTTCCGGCAGCAGCTCCCCATCCTCCTTGTGCGCAATTTGAAGCATACTTGTTTGCTTCGAAAATTCCGTCCCAAGGCTTAACAGGCTGTGGTGGACGCCAACGAAATTCGCCTATGGGTGGGGCAGCATAAGGAATTCCTTTGAAAATTTCCACCTCTCCTTCAATTAGACCCCGAACGGTTCCAGCTTGAGTTTTAATAATTGGAAATTCATCCTTTGGGTTGTTTGCCAGAATTGTATTTATAATACTACCAAGCATAATGATGGCCAAAGTTTTTAATAATCGTTCCATTTCAACTATGTATTTGTTAAATTTCCAAACGTTTTATAATCAACCCACCCTTCCATTTTGCCCGATAATACATTTTATTTCAGAGCTTAATTTTTCTAAATGGTTGAAGTTTTAAAAAAGTTAAAGAGCGCCACAGCCATTCCAAAGGGCCATACAAATAGTATTTTAGCCAGTATTTGCTCAAGAAACCTTGTATGGCATAAATTAAGATGCCCAACAGAAACAATGCTGTAGGTCCCCAATTGCTGAAAACTGGCCCAAATGCCCACAATGAAAAAATCAGACTCCCCAAAACTCCCTGCATAATGTAATTGGTCAATCCAGTTCGTCCGTAGGGTGATAATACTTCAAGATGTTTTCCAAATTTTGCGGACTGGTATATTAGTATAAATCCAACAGTTAAGGCACTTGAAAATAAAACAAGGCTAATATCATCCAATGCTTTTACCAGTAATACAGAAAAAGGTATATATTGGCCATCTGGTCTAAACAGCAATCGGGTTTGAACCGAGGGGAATAAGTTTTGGAGCCAGGTAACCAGGATGGTTGCCAATACAAAACCAATAAAAAGATAAATATTACGTTTTCTCTGCGTTACAATCTTCTCAAAGAACCGAATACGCCCAATTATCAAACCAAGAAGAAATAGCGCAAATGTAACATATCCCCGCCCCATTAATCCAAACTGATAATTCAACTTTCCTTGCAATCTTTCTTCATAGTTATGCCTGGCAGAGTTTAGGAAAGAAGGATTTGCCAAATGTTCAGGTAAAACACGAGGAGCTTCCCTGCTAGTTATTTGTCCCTGCTCAGCGGGTTGAATTGATGTTAAGGTACTGTTATGATTTATTGAATGTATAATACGCGGGCCACCTATCAAAAGGAAAGCAACCATTGTCAATAGAATCCAATTCTTAACTCGATACAGTAGAATCAATATCAATCCAAAAAAGCCATACACAGAAATGACTTCAACATTATAAAATGAGTGACTTAATAAACCCATAGCAATTAATAGAATCATCCTCCAAACAAACCTCTTGCGAAAGTCAATGCCTTTTTTCGCCGCCCTGTCCATTTGAATGAAAAAGCTTAAGCCGAATAGAAAGGCAAAAACATTAATGAACCTCCCCATTATGATATTATTGCCAATCCATTGAAAAGCAGCATCAAGCTCCGGGAATTGAAGCATTCCAGACTGGGAGGGTAATGATGCTATCCCGAAATGCTGGAGCATGTGCATTAGAATTACACCCAATAAGGCAAAGCCCCTAAGAGAATCTAATACCGAAATTCGTTGAAGTGGAGATGATAATGATTTATTTTCCCCCATAATTAATAGTTTTCTGCTTAATGAGTCGTATTGTTTTGCGATAACTAGCCTTCAACTTATGTTAATTGCAGCAAAAAATCAACTCTGCATCATTAAAATTTTGAAAGGTTGTGAGCCAAAACTCCTGAGGGCATCACGATATTCGTCTTCCATTTATCTGTCAGCCCAGCTATCAAGCTGCTCTAAGGTCACATTGAAAAATCGTTTATCCTTATTTAGTGAACGCATGGTTGTCATTTCTTCATCACTCAGCTCAAAATCAAAAATACTGATGTTCTCCTTGATGTGAACAGGGTTTGTTGCTCCGGGTATTACGGAAAACCCCTCCTGAGTATGCCAACGGAGAATAATTTGAGCAATGCTTTTTCCATGTGCATCGGCAATTGTTTTAATTGCGGGGTCAGACAACAAACCGGCATCCCCATGTCCAAGTGGATACCAACATTCTATAACAATATCGTAAGGTTTTACCCACTCCCGTATGTCATTGCGCTGCGCATAGGGATGACATTCTATTTGCAATGCAACAGGTTTAATTTTCATGTGATCAACAATAGCATGGAAGCGTTCCTTACTGGCATCAAAATTACTGATGCCTAACGCACGAACTTTTCCTGACGCAACCGCCTTTTCCATCTCTTTCCAGGCATTGACATAGTCGCCAATTGGTTGATGGATGTAAAGCAGGTCAATATAATCGGTCTGGAAGCGCTTCAAAATTGTGTCTATTGATGCGAGGGTTTTGCCATCTGCATAATCAGAAACCCATAATTTGCTGGTTATAAAAAATTCTTCACGAGGGATACCACTTTCCTTCATAGCTTCTCCAACAGCTCCCTCCACACGGTAGGCGGTGGCGCAATCCACATGCCGAAACCCTTTACTAAATGCCTCAAGACAGGCCTCTTTGGCCTGTTCGTATGAAATGGCAAAAGTGCCTATGCCCAATTGTGGCATCTCCAAACCGTTGTTCAGTTTTAACAATGGCACATATTCTTTTCCCTGTGCGTTAGTATTATTGATACTAACGAAAAACAGGACTGCTACCAGCAGAAAATAATTTTTAACTGTTTTCATATTCTTTCCTAATTTATTTTTGAGTTTGTAATCATTGCCTTCTTGGTTCGATAATGCGAATTGTTATTGTTGTGCAATAACTATATTTAATGCCCAGAAGGCGTCATCAATCGTGTAAATGATAATGAGCCTAATTTCCATTTTCCATCCTGTTTTATATAAACCTCGCTTACTTCAAATGGGTTGGTCACTTCATTTCCTCCAACTTCAGCCAACAAGGTAATACGGTTTAAAAGTATGGCAGTGTTATCAATAATATTCACTGATACTTCATGGATTTCAGCCTTTTTATACCAGATACCCCCACCTTTGATGATATTGAGTTCTTGTTCGGTACCCCATGCTCCCCCCATATGCACGAACATGGCTTTTTCGTGAAAGAGATCGGCCAAAGCATCCACATTTTTGTCGGCCATCCACTGCCACTTTTCTTTGGAAAGGTTTATTATTTCCTGTTCATTAGCAGGGCTTTGTGAAACGGACAATTGCGTAGAGAAAAACACAAGTATCAATCCGGCTATAATTGTTTTCATAGAGCTAAACATTAATAGGTTAGTGATATTTACAAATACTTCCCAAAGAAATCATTGAGTTTGTCCATTGCCTGTTCAACATATTCAGGAACATGATAGGTTTGAATGTGTGTAGCTCCCGGAATAAGAAACAGTTCCTTTTCGTCAGTGCCTGTAGCAAGGCTGAATGCCCTGTCGGTCATGTAAAAAGAGTCTGCTTTGCTACCGGCCATCATCAGTAAGGGCTGGTTAATCAAATACATGTTGGTTGCAGCATCGAATGCCATCAAATCGATTAAACTACTCGTGGTGTACCTAAAAGTAGAATTGGGATGGGCATGCGTTCTGTGGTAATAATAATGTCCTTCACGATATAAGTCAAAAGGCATTTTGTCAGCCATCTCATCGGTTATCAGAGTATTGGCTGTATACAGCACTTCACCTCCTGCTGCTTCCTGTGCACGGGCCTCAGAAGCCTGCATTAAGCGTTCCTGAACCGTTTCAACTTGCGAACTCATAAAACCATTACGCCGAACTACGCCTGAATTAAACATGCTCAAGGTGGCCACGACTTTAAAACGTTTGTCGGTTTGGGCTGCGGCCAATGAATAGCCACCGCCTCCGCAAATGCCCAATAAACCCAGACGGCCAACATCTACGCCGTCATATTGAGTAATAAAATCTGCCATTCCCCGTATGTCTTCTATCCGAAAGGCAGGCTTGTCCACATTACGTGGTTCTCCGCCGCTAGCACCCTGAAAAGCTGCATCGGCTGCGATGGTGATGAACCCCGTTTCCGCCAAACGCTGTGCATACAATCCGGCTACCTGCTCTTTAATGCCACCGTTGGGATGCGCAACCACAACAGCCGGGTAACTTTTTGAAGGGTCGTAATTGGCCGGAGTATAAATATTGGCAGCAATTTCAATCCCATTCAGATTATATTTTACGGGGTGAATATTTATTTTTCCCGGTACATTTTCGGTTATTGCATCGCGATAAACCAGTCCGTATGGATTGGAAAGTTTAGTTTGAGCAGATGCAAGTATACTGGTTGCCAAAAGCATAACTGTCACTATTTTATTTCTTATTTTCATCTGAGTAAGTTTTTCATTAAACAGGACTATAGGTCAGCTTTACTGTTTCCCAACCATTTTACCATTTCAGGGTCACGGTGATCGAAAAAGCTTGTAGCATTCATATCTAAAGAAGCTATTGCCTCCATATCCTCTAATGTCAACTCAAAATCAAGGCAGTTGAAGTTTTGCACAATTCTCTCTTTGTGAACTGATTTAGGAATGGCAACAATACCCCGCTGAGTTAACCACCGAAGGACAACCTGTGCCACTGACTTGTTATATTTCTTGCCAATTTCGGCCAGCAAATCATTTGAAAAAAGGTTGTTTTTACCTTCAGCAAACGGGCCCCATGATTGAAGCTGAACACCATTGTCAGCAAGGAATTTTTGCGTTTCCGTTTGTTGGTAAAAAGGGTGCGTTTCAATTTGGTTGACCGTTGGAACAATTTCGTTGTGAACAATCATATCCATCACCCTATCGGGGTGGAAATTACTTAGGCCAATGGCTCGTATTTTCCCCTCTTTATACAATTCTTCCATTGCACGCCACGAACCATGCACATCGCCATAAGGCTGATGAATCAAATACAAATCAAGATAATCGAGTTGTAATTTGTTTAATGATTTTTCGAAAGCCATTTTTGTTTTCTCGTATCCTGCATCCTGTACCCAAACTTTGGTCGTAATAAAGAGGTCTTCCCTGGCAACACTACTGCTTTTGATAGCATTTCCAACAGCTGTCTCATTCAAATAAATTGCAGCTGTATCAATTAACCTGTAACCAGTCTCAATAGCTGTTAGCACACTATTTTCGCATTCCTTTAAGTCTGCCATTTGAAACACCCCAAAACCGAGGATGGGCATTTCTATTCCGTTGTTTAATTTTACTGTTTTCATACTTTCCTTTAGTTATCTAATCCTTTATCTCTTAGCCATTCTGACATTAAATCGGCGATTTCGACATTGTTTAAATCTGAAAACGGGAAATGGGTATTGCCCTTAACTCCTAATTCCGGCAGATGCACCACGGTAACATCGCCCCCATATTTATTTACACAATCGCGCCAGAGTCTCGCCATTTCCATACGCACACGCCAACCATCCTGTCCGGGATTTGAATTTAGTTCTTCTGGGATGAAATCGCCATAGTAAATAACAATTGGAATTTGTGTTAATTTCATAAAGTCCTGCATGGGAATATCAAAAGCTTCAAGAGTTCCTCCGGCGCTTGACATTGGTGCAGGCACTTCCCCTTCGGGAAATAAAAAACCACTTCCAGGTTCATAAGAAACAATGGCGGAAATATTTTGATTCTTAATGGCCGTTAACCAGCCCATACCACCCGAGTGCGAATGTGTAATCAAAATACCCTGACCAATTTTATCGAATAGTTCTGATACGGCTTCGGCATTGACATTAACATCAATTGCACCTATATCAGGGGTCATGCTACGGAAATATTGCTCCAAGGTTTGTTTGTCACGTGCAAATTGGACACCTTCAAAATAGTCCGGCCATATACCGATACGAAATGTTCCAAACCACTGCTGTTCATCAGGAATTGGGTTAATTGATGCGGAAACTGTACTTCGTCCTGCATCACCTCTTCTTGGCTGGTCAATTAAATAAACAGGAAATCGCTTACGCAAAAAAATGTTCTGATAACCTTCACGTCCATCAGGAGTGGTTTCCCACGTTTTTGAAAACTGTCCGAAACCGTGCCACATGACCAGCGGATATTTGCGGGCATCCGTAGGGATTTGATAGAAAACATAGGCATGGTCGCCATGTAAAGATTGCCCCTCTGGAGTTGGATTATATGGATTAAATGTTCCGGGGTTTGTAATTACAGAACCTCCAACTGTAAAACTTCCTTGTTCATGAATAATTATAGAATTATCCTTGGTGGTACATTGGGTAAAAACTATAATTGAAATTGCGAGCAATATCAACTTAGTTAATTGTAATTTTTTTGGATTTGTATTCATAGTCAAAAACGGTTTTAATTTGCCTAATTTCTTACAAAACAAAGGTATGGCTAAAAGGAAAGAAGGTCAGTATATGAATTACTGTATTTATAACCATTATTACTGATATCGCCATTATGCTATTCTTTCCAATGAATTATTACGTAGATTTGTATGAATAATTTATTTGAAATCAATAGGATATGATAACATTTGAAACCATAAGTGATTATAATGATTTTAACAATCACGAAACACTTCATCCTTTAGTAAGTGTAATTGATTTTTCGAAAGCTGACGTGCGAACAGGAAAAAAAATGTACTTCGGTCTGTATTGTATTTTTCTTAAAGATGTAAAATGTGGCGATTTAATTTACGGACGAAATTACTACGATTATCAAAAAGGAACATTGGTTTTTGTTTCACCCGGTCAGGTTGTTGATGTTGCCAATAAAACTGAACCCTATCAGCCAATGGGTCATGGATTAGTATTTCATCCGGATTTATTACATGGCACAACACTAGGAAAAACCATTAAATCCTATCATTTTTTTAATTATAGCACCAATGAAGCAGTGCACCTGTCAGATAAAGAACGATTATTGGTTTTGGATATGTTTTCTAAAATGAATTCTGAGTTGGAGCTTGGTGTCGACAAGCACAGTAAAAAGTTGATTGCTACTAATATTGAATTATTCTTAAGCTATTGTGAGCGTTTTTACGACAGGCAATTTATTACACGTGAAGACGTTAACAAAGGAATTTTAGAAAAATTCGAAGTCCTTTTGAATGACTATTTCCGGGGCGACCTTGCTCAGCTTATTGGTTTGCCCACAGTGGCTTATTGTGCAGAAAACTTGAATTTGTCGGCAAACTATTTTGGTGACCTTATCAAAAAACAAACAGGCAAATCGGCTCAGGAGTTCATTCAAAACAAAGTTATTGAAGTTGCTAAGGAGCGCGTATTTGACACCAATAAATCCATTAGTGAGGTAGCCTATGAATTAGGCTTTAAATACCCGCAGCATTTTAATCGATTATTTAAGCAGAAAGTTGGATTCACACCAAATGAGTACAGGAATATAAGTTAATCAATCTCTGGGGTCTACATTTCTACCGGCATGCAATTCAACCGAGAGTCATCGCTGGGTTCCCAATTCCCGGGACAAGCCGTGCCGACCTCTCAGACTCCTATATATTATTGTCAAGAGCTTTTTTCTCTGTTGTTTAATCACATGTTTACTTTAAATTATTTCTTGAAATACTTTTGTATTAATGTCAATAATTCATCTATGTTGATGGGTTTTGCAATATAATCGTTGCAACCTGCTTCAATTGCCTTCTCTCTGTCGCCAGATAGTCCAAAGGCTGTCTGAGCTATAATGACAATTTCCTTGTTAAATTGACGGATTTGACGAGTCGCCTCAAATCCATTCATATCAGACATTCTAATATCCATCAGAACAAGGTCAAGGTCAGGATTATTTCTACACGTTTCAATGGCTTCAAGTCCGGTCACTGAATGTAAAACGCGATGGCTTATCTTTTCCAACATATTTAAAATGAGCAAATCAGAAATTTCATCGTCTTCTACAATTAAAATTTTCAACCCCGAAACTTCGGGATAATTTTGATGCTTTTCTTCATCATCTTCTACATATGACCTACCTCCAAAAGGCTTTTAACCTCATTTACAACTCGATAAAAAAAGGGTAAACAAGGTTTTACAACCGAGAATTGGTAGCTCTCTTACTTGAGCTAACTAAACATTACACCATCCATACGTATTATATACACAAACCATACAAGGTCATCGAAGTTGCAGCGAGGATAACTCTTGTTTACCAATCGGAACTATAAATTAAAGAAGTACCTGCCAACTTATCCCTTCTTTCTCACCTTGGTACATTTCACCCATCGTCATTTGATTTACCTGCAACAAACGATTAGTTTGGCTCAGAATTAAGTCACTAAACCTAGTATTATGGCAAGGCAAGTAAGTTTTATCAAGTTGAAAGGGCGGGTTGGTGATCTGTCCTTTTACAAAAGTGGTGGCGAGTATCTCGCCAGAACCAAAGGTGGGGTGGATGGCGAACGCATCAGAACCGATCCTAGGTTTGAGCGCACCAGGGAAAACGGTCGCGAATTTCAACGTTCTGTGAAAGCCGGCAAATTGCTGCGAGATGCTTTCAGCGAGCACATCTTTTTAACTGCAGACCGAGGCATGAGCGGACGGCTGACTTCCGCACTTTCCAAGGTGTTAAAGAGCGACCCTGAGTCTGTCCGGGGCGAACGCAATGTGATGGGTGGCGAGCTGGGAATTTTAGCCGGCTTTGAATTCAACAGTGGATCCAACCTGGATGGAATTTTCCTGGGCCGTTATACCACCCAGGTTGCTGAGGGGATTGCCAATGCAGAACTGGAAGCTTTCAGTCCATCCACCAGCATCCGCAAACCAGAGTCCGCCACCCATGCCCAGCTGGTCATGGTAGCCGGAAACTTCAACTTCAACGACCTGCCCTCATCTGTGGCCAGCGCCCAAAGTGACACTTTCGACCTATCCGAAATTGAGCATGAGGGTATTACCCTGAACGTAGAAGTGCCGGTAGTGGAAGGTGGTACCGGATTGGTCATGTTGGGATTGACCTTCTGGCAGGAAGTCAATGGTCAGCTGTATAAGCTGAACAACGGCGCCAGAAATGCTCTGCGGATTGTAGCAGTAGAGTAATGCTCCCACTGTACCACATCGAGCGCAGCCAGCAAGCCGGATTTTTGGGAGGAACATTGACCAGTGTTGTGGTGAATATTTCGGTAGCGGATCTGATGGTAACAGTTATCCTGTCGATAGTCGGTACACTGGTGAGCTTTCTGATATCCATGCTGCTCAAAAGGTGTTTAGCAAAAACACCTCATCGCGAAACGCCACTAAAGAAAAATCACCAATGGGTGATGGTTTTGATGTTTGAGAGAAAGGCTCCTTGGGAAACCAAGGGGCCTTTTATCGGTTAGGGCGTGCCAGGGCTTCCCTCCTCCTTGCCCAAAGAAGAACCAAAGTAAAAACTAAAGACCTGGGTAACGATGGCACTCAACACACCCAGGATGTAAATGATGATGTCCTGACCTCCTTCCTGCAGCTGCTCCGGAAAAAACAGAATTACAAAAAACAAGGCAAAAGAAAGAGCCGTAGTAATCAGCGCCAGGTAAGCAGACACATTCTTATTGAGCCGACTGGCCTTATCACTCATCTGCACCTGCCGGTGCATCTTCCGGGCAGAATCCTTATCCTGAAGAATCAAACCTCTCTCCTCATTCTCCAACCTACGGGCCTCGTTGATGTAACCCCATTCCGCCTTCCTGAGCTCCAAATCCAACTGCATCTTCTCCCCCTTCGTGGTAGTAAGACTGTCAACAATAGTTCCAGTGGAAGATACCAGTCCCCCATCCTTTGTACCAGCAAAAATCTTTGAAATCAAATTCATGTCTTAAATTTTTAAATTCAACAACCATTAAATATCCCCCATTGCCCTGCGCACCCATCCGTAGAAAAACCGGCTGTTAGCCGGCCGTTTCTTCACCAGGTGAATGTATCTGGCAATCTTCCCTAATGTAAAAGCAGCCAGGAAAAAGTCCCCATCAATGGCATTCAAGCGTCCCAGGGTAACCGGTCCCACTACCCCATCGGTAGATACTTCCAAAACACCTTGGGCAATAGCCACTCCAGTCCTTACACCAGCATTCACACAAAAATCAAATAAGGATTCTGCCATCTGCTGATTGCAAATCTGATCCCCCCGAATAGGATCCCAGAAATTATGCCGGTAGAAATCCTCCACCTTTAGGTCCAGGTCCTTCCCGCTGACAATGTTTCCGGGAAAACCCGGTAAGCGTTTAAAATCGTCTATATCCACCCATCCTGCCCAATGGGGATGGATGTTCCGGGCAATGCCTTATAGGTTTCCCCTCCCAAGTCAACCAGGTCGTGTACATAACCTCCTTCATGACGGAGGACCTTTTCAATAGCAAGTTTAAAATTCGCCATAACTTCTTTAGTTTAAATTTAATAACCATCGGAAAGGTATCAGTGAAAAAGAGCTTCTTCAAACCAACTGGGTTCAGATGAGAAAATTGACTAAAGATTTCGCTATCAGAAGTCCATTTGCTAAGCAGCATGCCACACCAATCATTACGCAACAAGCTATTTTAACCGCGTAGGCAACCCCAAAATCCAGCGAGGGAGGGCAAGGTTTTTAAAGGAAAAACTTTACACAACCTACCAAACAAGAAGGAAAGCCCTGTTTTTCCTTTAAAATTCATATAACCTTGCGTGTGGTGGGACGGTGGGATTAACTTGCCCGAAGCGGTTAATGTAGGTGTTTACCTCAGAAACGAAAACTTCTGCTTTTTTCTTCGAAGTAAGCAATCTGCAGATAGAAGAAACTGCGGGTAAGGAAAAACAGCCTTGAGCAAGCGGTGGGGCGAAAGGTGCAATGAGTGAGGAACGAACGGGTTGCACCGAAGCGAAGGAACGAAGTGCGAGCCGACTGCGAGTGGAGCCCCCGGTGCCAGACAGAAAGCCCGAAGGGCGATGGATGGCAACTGCCGGCAGCCGAAGGCCTGGCGCGCTTTTTGCCTGCGGGCGGCTAAAGCAAGGGTGCCGCTTGAGGTCATCGTAACGACCAGTCGGCCAAGAAATGGAGCCGCATCGGGAGCAATGAAGGTTCCGCACAGCAATATAGTAACAGCTGCAACGAAATGTAACTGCTGGCAATATGGACCTGGCTAAAAACGCGAAATTGCGGAACCTCATGCTTCCGGAAGGCGGAATGCCTGTGCGCGAGGTGGAGTGGAGAGGACCGAAACAGGCACGCTTGCGTGCGGTACCGAAGTGGTTGAAGACCGGGAGCAACCAATGAGTGAGGAACGAACGAAGCGAGCTCCCGGGATTTAACGACTGCAGGTACAGGGCTTTTGCAAAAAGCGTGACAGGCCTGAAGCCGGGGGCGACCCGCAGGCGAGCCCAACACAGGCTGCGGTTGGATGCGTGGCGGCTTGGAACATAACGAAGAGAGGCACGAACGGAGTTATGGAACAAGTGGCCAAAGCAGACAAAGGAGCAGCCGTGAGGAAGAATGATGAGCGCGATTTTTGTGACAGCCTGCGAAGCACCCAAAGGGCGTACGGCTTTGTTTTTTGCAATAGAAATTTACAGTAAAAAAAACAATGCCGTACGGGCTGGCGCTAAAATTGCCGAAGAATGATGACGAACACCGCTTTTCCTGGCCTTGTGCGCGGGGACTGGAGAGAATCAACGAGATCAGAAAATCCATGCTAAAAACGCACTAAATGGCAAAAAATAGTTTGCAAGTAATTAATAACTTTTCCGAAGGATAGCAAATACTTTGTGAAGACTCCCGTAACCGCTGTCGGTTGCGGGAACGTAAAAAATCGAGTAGGAGAAACGGGATTAATT